>NZ_JHWJ01000001.1 GCF_000687555.1 [Clostridium] aerotolerans DSM 5434
CCTTCTTCTTTTTGCCATAAAATAAAACCTCCAAACTGAGTAATTTTATTTTACATCAGTTTGAAAGTTTACACAAACTTTGGGATTCTCCCAATTTTACGGTCATGTACAAGGTTTCTTTGTCGCTTTCAAGCTTGACATAGCAAACGCCATTATCAAACTTATTAGTAATGTCAACTTTTTGATCGAACCAGTAAACTAAAACGGAGCCGTCATCCTTATATTCCACTTCTGGGGCTGTCAAGTGTTCTATAAGATCTTCTTCCGACGCAGGTATTTCAGTTCCGTCAGGTGCAAATGCAACCCCGCCTCCACCTTGATGCTTCACATTTCCTTCGCTGTCAGTATAGTCCATGGTGTAATTTCCACTTCCTTCAAACTGAATAGTAGCCTCCGTTTGGTCACCGTGAATCCAAAGCTGGAAGATGCGCTGAATTCCACCTACATCTGAGGCATATGCAGCTGTGGCGCTGCCCAAAATCATCACACAGGCAGCAACAGAAGCAATCATCGTATTGAATTTGTGCTGTTTATTTGTTATTTCCATAATTTCTGCATTCAAAGAAAAATCTTTAGAGGAATGAATTGCAGTAAACGCCTGTTTATATTTTTCCTTATTCGTCATCTTCCCATACCTCCTTTAGTGTGTTACGAAGTGACATTCTTCCTCGTGATAATCTTACCTTTACATTGCCTGGTGTAACCCTCAAAATATCTGCGATTTCATTTATTGAATAGTCCTCGTAATAAAACAGATGAATGACGATACGATACTTTTTCGGAAGTTTCATCACTGTTTCTAATAAGTCGTAGGATTCTTCGGACTCAAACGTCAGTGTTTCTATGTAATCCTCCAATGGCAGTGAATTTCGTTTAAAAAAAGTATTGTTCTTATTCTTTGCTTTATTAATAGCCACCCGGATGAGCCAAGCACGAATGTGCTGCTCTGATTCAAAATCTTTTTTGTGTAATAAATACTGAATGAAAGTATCTTGAACGACATCTTCGGCATCCTGTACGCTTTTACACATATTAAATGCCACAGCATAAATACTGTTCCGATATTTCTCAATCAGTATTTCAATTGATGGTTTCATAAGTGTTCTCCTTGATCTGTTTGAAAAGCTTTTCACCAATAATACAAATGAAAAATAATAAAAGGTTACAAGACATCTTCAAATTTCAAAAAAAATTAAAATAGTATATAGAACTGATTCTCTGAATGAGTTCAGTTCTTTAAAAAAACAGTGTTATTTTTTGATCACAATTTTTCGAACTGTTGATCACCTTGCACTTGTGTATAAGTTTCGCGGCACAGCAGTCTGCTTTTTAATCATTTTACTATAAAGCGAAGGTCCTACCCACCAGTCTCATGAAAACATTGACTGAGGCATCTTGGGCATATAGACAAAGCAGAAGCCGTTGCATCTTTGTTTTGATGCAACGGCTCAACTTTATAATAAGTAAAATATTATTTGGTTCAACTTTTCTTCAAAGTGTCGTGTAATGCTTGTTTTATTCGCTTAATGATTTTCTCAAATCTATAACAAAGCACAAATGCACAGAAAGTCATATCTCCCTGTGCCTATATTTTCCCAGTTGTTTATTACTGTTACAAAACATCAATCATAAGCTGAAATATTAGTCTGCTGGTTTCCGGATCGCGGCACATAAGTCTGTCAAGCAATTCATCGGTAAAGCCTTGTGCAAACACTACCGCAATTGGTGCAAGCAGAAACCGATTTTTTAGTCTTAAGTTGAGTTCTTCCATTAATGGCTCACCTACAATCTGAGAAATTTGGTTATAAAACTCCTTCAGTCGGAAGAAATCAATCGCATCCTCTATAATTTTCACTTGCTCTTTTACAAAGTATTCAGTTGCATAAGCTTGCAGCTCGTCTTCAAGAAAGACCAGAAGCATATATAATTGCGTGTTATTTTCCTGAAAGGATAATTTTTTTCTCTGCGCTTTATAAGTTTCCAATATCCGATGGTAAAGAGGGTGTGGACTATCTGGCTCAGTGCCGTCCAGTACATGAAGGCATAGGCTCTGGAATTCACCGCACCCCATAAAGCCATCGCTAGCGGCCTCATAAGTAAGTATTGTGTTGACGCCCTCGAAAAAGAGAGAGAGATAGCAGTCCAGCAAATAGCTCTGTGTTCCAAGCCTCTGCCGGATCTGCTTGGCAAGCCTTAGCAGTGACAAGAGGGAGTCTCCAGAGTAATCAACCTCCTGCCTTCCCAGAAAACTGGATTTGTGTTCAAAAATATTCATAGTATCCCGACCTTTCATAATGTGGTCGGGAATTTCCCGTATTATAAAAGCGCATGCAAAGGCGGGGGTAAGTACACCCCATTTCCCATGCACACGCTTATTTTTTCATCTTGTGCCGCACCGACAGATGCAGTATAATAATCTTGTCGTGGTGCCGCTTTGCGGTTGTGCCGGGTGCTCGAATCACCTTAGCGCAGGGTTGATGTGTTCCAGCACATCAGCCTGCCATGACGTTTTTTATTATCGGGGAAACCCCGCCAATACCATGTAAACTCAGAAAAGATAAAATGTCAAGTAATGCTTTCCGAATCTCTCGGAGGGCATTTTTTAATTTAACGAAATGGAAGTTAATTAGATATAAACTGACTTGATTTGTATTGATAGGAGCCTGAAAGGGCTCTTTTTTTTGGAGGTGATACCATGTTCATATGGGACTTTGTAGCCGATACGGTGCTGGGTCAGATTCTTGATTGGATTTATGGTCAGATTATCGGATTTCTCGGAAATTTCTTTTCTGCCATGGGTGGTATGGGGGCAGATCTGTTTGAGATGAGCTGGGTTAAGTCAATTGTGCTGTTTTTTGTTTACCTGTCTTGGTCGCTCTACGGTACCGGGCTAGTAGTGTCCATGTTTGAATGTGCGATTGAATATCAGTCCGGAAGAGGAAGTATCCGAGATACTGCTCTTAATGCTATTAAGGGCTTTATGGCGGTAGGACTGTTTTCTACAGTTCCGGTAGAACTTTACAAGCTGTCTATTTCTCTGCAGAGCAGCCTGGCAACTGGCATAGCCGGCTCCGGAAGCGGGTTAAACACTCTTGCAGGCAACATTATAAGTGAGCTTTCCGCAGCAGGTAGCCTTGAAAGTGCAGGCAGCCTTGGTGTTTTCGGCGGGCTTGGCATAATCACCAGTCCCATCATGATGCTATTTATCCTGATTATGATGGGCTATGCCGTAATCAAGGTGTTTTTTGCAAATCTAAAGCGCGGAGGAATCCTGATCATTCAGATTGCAGTGGGGAGTCTATATATGTTTTCTGTTCCCCGTGGATACATCGACGGTTTTACTGGTTGGTGCAAGCAGATTGTAGGTCTGTGCCTGACTGCTTTTCTGCAGGCAACCATTCTCATTGCTGGTCTGATGGTGATTAAGGATAATGCTCTGCTGGGGTTAGGTCTGATGCTGGCAGCAGGAGAAATCCCCCGGATCGCCGGAGCCTTCGGACTGGATACCAGTACGAAAGCCAACTTTATGAGTGCCGTCTATGCAGGGCAGACAGCCATGAATATCACAAAGACCATTGTAAAGGCGGTGGCAAAATGAAGCTGGTATATATCTGTTCGCCCTATGCAGGTGAGGTTGAACGAAATATAAGGTTTGCACAGGAAGCCTGCCACTATGCCATCTCGCAGAACTGTGCCCCGGTGGCGGTGCATCTGATTTATCCTCAGCTGCTGGATGATATGGTTCCTAAAGAACGGAAAATTGGAATTCAAATGGGACTTCGGATACTCATTACATGTGAGGAATTATGGCTGTGCGGTTCCTGCATCAGCACCGGAATGCTTTACGAGCTTAAAGAGGCCGAACAGCTGGGTATACCAGTTAGGAAAGTATAGAAGAGGAAATTATGGAGCATAGAAAAATAAGAAAGGAATTTATGCCAGAGGAAGAGCCATCTACCGGAATACGATATTGATAAAGCCGTTAACTCTCGGCAGCCTATATGATGGACTGTAGCGATTCCATGTGTGGAGCATGTGCTCCGGGGAATCGCCTATTTACTAAATTTAGAAAGGAACAGGAGGAATACGCATGTACATCTATCCCGATAACTTAAAATCAAGGGCCACGCTCTGGTTGTGGCAGCTGCGGGATATTGGCATCATCGGAGTGGGGCTTTTAATTTCTGTGTTTGCATTTGTGCAGCTGTGGCTTTTGCCACCTATTGTGATCACCGCCCTTTATGCCTTTTTAACAATACGTTTTGATGATATCAGTATCCTTGACTTTATTAAATATTCCTGCGCTTTCTTTTTAACGAAACAGCAGACCTACGAATGGGGGTATCCAAAATGAGTAAAGAACAGAAAAGTACAAGACAGCGTCAGGTCACCCGTCAACTAATTGGAACCAGAGAGGTGATGGATTATTGTCTTGAAACCTACAGGAGCGATCGTTTGGTATATTTTATGATTAAGCCCACAAATATTTCTGTTTTATCAGAAGAAAGTATATCAGCTCGTATATATGCGTTGATGACTGTTTTGAAAGGTATGGCGGAGCTAGAGTTCCTTTGTCTCAATAGCCGGGAGAGCTACGAGGATAATAAGCGATTTTTGCGAAGCCGTATGGAGTTGGAGACCAATCCGGCTGTGCGGAAGTTGCTGGAGTTAGATCTTCTTCATCTTGATCGTATACAGGTGCAGATGGCAACAGCCCGGGAGTTCCTCGTCATCATACGGCTTTGTAACGAAAAGGAAAGCGAGGTTTTCCCTTATTTAAATAGCATAGAGAAAATCTTGAGGGAGCAGGGATTCATTGCACAACGAGCTGGCAAGGAAGATATTAAGCGATTACTGGCAGTCTATTTTGAACAGAATGTTACAACCGAAAAATTTGAGGATTATGATGGTGAGCGTTGGGTGATACTTGGTGGTTAATATCTTAGTCTTGCATTGAATAAATAACCAAAACATGGTAAAATATCATATTAGGAATAGAGAAGAAAGGAGTGGATAGCTTGGATTATAAAGTATTACTTCAAAAGAGAGATGACTACGAACAAATTAAAGATTCACTCCCTGAAATAACGGTAAAAAGCTACGAACAGCAATTCGAACTACAATATACACATAATTCTACAGCGATTGAAGGGAACACACTTACCCTTCTGGAAACTAAGGTGGTATTGGAGGAAGGGCTGTCCGTAGGTGGAAAAAAACTTAGAGAAATTTATGAGGTCATTAATCATAACAAAGCCTATCAGTATGTAAAAGACTGTATCGCAGAAAAAAAGCCTTTGGACGAGCATATTATTAAGGACTTACATGCTATTTTAATGGAGAATATTATGATTGGAGGAATATATCGGAACGTAGATGTTTATATTTCAGGTGCCTCCCACACTCCACCAAGCCCTAACGAGATGTATCGTCAGGTAAAAGCATTTTATATGGATTTGCAGGATAGAGCAATAGAAAATGTAATTGAGCTTGCGGCCTGGACCCATGCTGAGTTTGTGAGAATACACCCGTTTGCTGATGGAAATGGAAGAACCTCCAGATTAATTATGAACTATCAGCTGATGGCTCATGGTTTTTTGCCAATATCTATCGCAAAGGAAAACCGTCTGGAATATTTTAATGTTCTGGAAGCTTATGCAGTAGAACGGGATATTAAACCATTTTCCAATATGATTGCATCCCTAGAGGAAGAGCAGCTTGACCGCTATCTTGGAATGGCAATTTCACAGGAACAAACACAGCAACAACAACTTTAACTAGAAAGACCTCCAGTAATAGTGGGGGTCTTTCTAGTTAACAATTTAATATTCTGCAATCGCAATCCGTCACTTTTTAGTGGCGGTTTTTTTGATTTAAATGAAACGAAAGGAGTTTGCCCATGTCGAAAAAAAGCAATCTTGATAGTATATCGCAAAAGGATATACAAATTCAGGAGTTTCTTGATATGATTGCGCCCTCGGTAATCAAGTTTAATACTGATCACTTTATATGCGGCAATACCTACCGATGTGTGTGGGCACTTCGGGAGTACCCAACCGCTACGGATGAACAGGCTATCCTCCGTCATCTTGGTGAAAAGGACGGCGTGACGCTGCACCTATATACCCGTCATGTTACCCCAGTAGAGGAAAAGAAAATCATCTCAAATGCTGCAAACAAAAACCGTATGCAAAGTACCAGTACGCAGGATTTACAGCAGACGGTCACAGCGGAAAGTAATCTGCAGGACGTTGCCACTATCGTAGCACAGATGCATCGGAGCCGGGAACCACTGCTTCATGTCGCTGTGTATATAGAGCTGACCTCACATGACTATGACCAGCTGAAGCTTTTGCAGACAGAGGTTTTGACCGAACTCATACGGAGTAAGCTCAACGTGGACCGCCTGATGCTGCGCCAACAGCAGGGATTCCAATGTGCCATGCCCTCTGGCTATAACGTGTTTGGAGATCAGTTTGAACGGGTGCTTCCTGCCAGCTCGGTCGCAAACCTGTATCCCTTTAATTACTCCGGCAAGACCGATCCCAACGGCTTCTATCTCGGCCGGGATAAATTCGGCAGTAATATACTGGCGGATTTTAACCGCCGTGCTGATGACAAAACCAATGCTAATATCCTCATTCTTGGAAATTCCGGTCAAGGAAAAAGTTACCTTCTAAAGCTTATTTTGTGTAATCTGCGGGAATCCGGCATGCACATCATTGGACTAGATCCCGAAATGGAATACGAGGAACTGACCCTCAATCTCGGTGGCTGCTTCATCGACCTCATGTCTGGAGAATTCATTATCAATGTATTGGAGCCCAAAAGCTGGGATGATACCGGCGATCCAAAAGATACAGAGGCACCCCAGGCATTCCGGCAGACCAGCAAGCTCAGCCAGCACATCAGTTTTCTAAAGGATTTTTTTCGCACTTATAAGGACTTTACTGACAGAGAGATTGACACAATCGAAATCATGCTGGGGAGGCTTTATGAAAAATGGGGTATCACCGATCGAAGTAATTTTGACCGATTAAAGCATACGGATTACCCCATTCTTTCTGATTTGTACGACTTCATTGAAACGGAATACAAGAACTTTGATGAAAGTCACCGACAGCTTTATACAGCAAATTCTCTGCGGGAAATTTGCCTTGGACTTCATTCCATGTGCAAGGGAGCAGAGTCAAAGTTTTTCAACGGCCACACCAACATCACCAGCAATGATTTTATAACCTTTGGTGTTAAGGGTGTGCTGAATGCCAGCAAAAATCTGCGAAACGCCTTATTGTTCAACGTACTGTCCTATATGAGCAATGAGCTTTTAACTACGGGGAACACCGCTGCCAGCATTGATGAACTGTATCTGTTCCTGACGAACCTAACCGCTATTGAATATATCCGCAACTTCATGAAACGTGTGCGTAAAAAGGAAAGCGCCGTCATTCTTGCCTCGCAGAATCTGGAGGATTTTAATGTAGAGCATATCCGAGAACTGACCAAGCCCCTGTTCTCCATCCCGACGCACCAGTTCCTTTTTAATGCAGGCTCTATTGATGCAAAATTCTACATGGATACCCTCCAGCTGGAGAAATCCGAATTTGAGCTCATCCGTTATCCCCAGCAGGGAGTGTGCCTTTATAAATGCGGCAATGAACGCTATAACCTGATGGTTCATGCACCGGAGCATAAGACAAAGCTGTTCGGAAAAGCAGGCGGTCGCTGATGACTGTCCGGAATATATGGCGAAGGGAGTATAACTCATGGACATGAAGGAACAGCGGTTTGGCATTGAAATTGAGATGACCGGCGTGACTCGTGAACAGGCAGCAAAGGTTGCCGCCGAATATTTCGGAACTGCCATTCATTATGACGGCACTTATTATGATACCTATTCTGCGCTGGATTCTCAGGAGCGTAAATGGAAGTTTATGAGTGATTCCAGTATTACTGCACAGAAAAAATTCGGACGTCAAATCGTTACCGCGCCAAGTGAATACAGAACCGAGATGGTCAGCCCTATCTGTCGCTGGGAGGACATCGAAACGGTGCAGGAGCTAATCCGTAAGCTTCGGGAGGCTGGTGCAATCACCAACGGCTCCTGCGGTATTCATGTACATATAGACGCATCACCTTTTGACGCTAACACGTTGCGAAATATCACCAATATTATGGCAGCCAAGGAGGATATGATTTATAAGGCTCTGCAGGTGACTGTCGATAGACAGCACCGATGGTGTAAGCCGGTAGAAAGCCGCTTTCTGGAGGAACTCAACCGCAGAAGACCCAAAACGCTGGATCAGGTCAGCGGCATCTGGTATAACGGCACGGATGGCAGCCATGAGCATTATCATGACAGCCGCTACCACTGTTTAAATCTGCACAGTGTATTTCAAAAGGGTACGGTGGAATTCCGTTTATTCAACAGCACTACCCATGCCGGCAAGATTAAAGCGTACATTCAGTTATGTATGGCGATTTCGGCACAGGCCCTTAATCAGCGCTGTGCCAGCCGAACCAAGACACAAACCACCAACGAAAAATATACATTCCGTACTTGGCTGCTGCGCCTTGGTCTTATTGGAGATGAATTCAAAACCGCAAGGCTGCATCTGTTGGAACATCTGGATGGCTGTATTGCCTGGCGTGACCCGGCACAGGCCCAGCAGCAGAAGGAACGATTACGGCAGAAAAAAGAACGGCATTTAGAGGAGGAGCAGAGTGTTTCGTCGCAGACGGAGTCAGTAACAGAATACGAAATAGATCAGGCCGGGGAAGACGAGCAAAGCCCCGGTCTTACTATGTCCATGTAGAAGGAGGAATGCCTAAATGAAAAAAGAAACCTTATATATTGCTTATGGCAGTAATTTGAACCTTACTCAAATGGCCTATCGGTGCCCTACTGCCGAGGTAATAGGCACTAGTGAAATGAAAGATTATGAGATGCTGTTCCGGGGGAGTCGCAGTAGTGCTGTTGCAACTGTGGAGCCTCTTATCGGTGCAAGGGTTCCGGTTCTCTTGTGGAAAATTCGACCCCAGGACGAGCTTGCTCTTGATCATTATGAAGGATATCCAAATTTTTACCGAAAGGAGCTGTTTCCCGTTGAGTTGAGCGGCAGATTAGTAAATGCCATGGTGTATATCATGAATGATGGGCGTCCGTTTGGAGCCCCTTCGGATTATTATCTTAATACCATTTTGGAGGGTTATCACTCAGCTGGTTTTGATACGGACTTTCTGGAACAGGCAGTGGAAAAATCGATTCAGTTAGCACAGAGTCAGGAACAGTATGAGCCGCAGCAAGGGAATCTGTTCGAACAGAGGTGGTGGTAAAAAATAAGTTTTACTGCCCTTTGGGGATAATCCGTGTGTATGTTTACGAAAAGGAGGTACGACCATGGCTGATCCTGTAACGCTTACCCTAGCGGCAAAGGCGGCAATTATGGCAGCTGCAGATAAACGAACCTGGAAAGCGGTGGGTGTTCTTATTGCCGCGATTTTAACACCTTTTATCCTGATTATTGTCATGATTTCCAGTCTTTTGTCCGGAACTGCGAACCATAACAACGCCGCTGTTCAGCTATCCTTTCATGACGGAGTTATTTCAGGTCAGGTACCGGAGAATTATCGAGAATATATTGAGGACATGCGTAAAAGTTTTTCTAAGCTGGATGTGATTATTGCTGAAATCTCATTGATGATTGAGGAGGGAAGTCTTGACCCTGTACAGGTTAAGGCTATTTTTTATTCTCTGTATTTCGGCGCTGAATCCTTGCGAGGGATTGATTATCAGTCATTTACTGACTGCTTTGTTCGTTACGAGGAACGCACTCGTACATGGTCGGATGAGGACGGAGTGGAGCATGAGGAGACCTACACTGTAGCGGTGCCGCTTACTTCCCTTCCAGTAATTTATAGAAATTTAGAAAGTACACTCGGGCGCAGGATTTCTTACGAAAATCAGGCAAATGCCTCAGAAATTTATTACCGGGCCTTGTATGGAACCGGCGCAACAGGCGAAGGAGACCGATTTGATCAGTGGCCGGATTGGCTGCCGGAACAGTTTGTCAATCCGACCACTGATCTGACAGCAGGAGAAACTGGTTCCCAGGCTGTTCAGCTTGCGCTGTCCCGTCTGGGAGATCCCTACTCACAGGAGCTTCGCGGTCAGGCAGGTTATACCGACTGTAGTTATCTCGTACAGTGGATATACCGTCAGCTTCGGGTAAATCTTCCTGGTACCGCTGCCGAGCAGGGAAAATATTGTGTCAACAATGGCCTGACCGTTTCGAAAGCCGATCTTGCTCCTGGTGATCTTGTGTTCTGGAGCCACAAAGTAAACGGACGTTATCTCAATATTACTCATGTGGGCATCTATGCCGGCAATGGCAAGGTAGTGGACGCCTCATCTTCCAGAGGACGGGTTGTGTACCGGGACCTGTTTGATGCAGACAAACAGGTGCTGTATGCAAGACCTTATGCGAAAAATGCGGCACAGTAAAGTCCGTGATTGCCGGAAATAAAATTAAAAATTAAAGGAGGAAAAGCAATGAGCATGTCAGAACTAAAGGTATCTTTTCCATCGAAAAAACTGGAAGCACTCCGTTTTTTCATGGACAAAAAGGAACTTACCATTGAACAGGAGCTAAAGGATTATCTGGACAAAACCTATGAAAAAGCAGTTCCTGCTCAAGTGCGGGAATATGTGGAGAGCCGCATGGAGCAGGTGTCTGCGCCGCAGGAAAGCCAGGATACATCCACTGTAAGAGAACGTCCAGAGCGACCTGTCCGTCAGAATCGCCGCCAGAGGGAGCAGGCAGCTGTCGAGACACAGACAGAACACGTGCCATCCGAAACACCATCAGAGGATTCTCAGGAGGAAACGCCGGGTATGACTATGGGGATGTAACTGTAACCGCAGAAAAAGAAAAGGAGGTTCCTGCCATGATAAAGCTTGGAATAGACAATGGAAACTACAATACAAAATCCTCAGAAGGGATGCTTTATGCTTCCGGTTTTACTGTAAGTGACCGGGAGTTTTTAACACCGGAGCTTCAGCTGTTCTATGAAGGAAGCTATTACGCCATCGGAGAGCGGCGCCTGCGTTTTCAGCAGGATAAGACAGTGGAGCAGGATACTTTTATTCTCACCCTGCCAGCCATTGCCGAAGCTATGAAACGTGATGGTGTAACGGATGCAGATATTATGCTGGGTGTTGGGCTTCCCATCGACAGCTACGGTATACAAAAAGATGCGTTTCGGCGGTATTTTCTACAAAATGTGTCCTTTGAGTTCGAAGGTACAGCATATCAATGTCGTATTTCTGACTGTAAAGTGTTCGCCCAAGGACATGCGGCACTGTGCCGGTATTATCCTCGCTTGCAGGAATACAGAAGCATTACCCTCGTTGACATTGGCGGTTATACGGTGGATGTTCTCACAGTCCATAATTTCAAGCTGGAGCGTGCAAGCTGTGTTAGTCTGCGTTTGGGAACTATCATCCTTTACAGCCGCATTCAGGACGCCCTGCAGAAAAGTGGTATTCTGCTTTCGGATGCATTGATCACTGACGCAATCCGAGGGAAAATTCAACACACTGATCGTAAGAAAATTGAAGAAACAGTGGAGTATGAAGTGTCTGCCTACTGCAAGGAACTGCTGAACGCTCTGCGGGAACGGGGCTTGGATTTAAGGCTCCCTACTGTGTTTGCAGGCGGCGGAGCGGAGCTGCTGGAATCCCAGCTGCGAGGAAATGAAATTAATATTGTTGCGGTGCTGAACCGGTTTGCCAATGCGGACGGGTACAAGCTCCTGCTGGGATAAGACTATGCGAAAACGATACTATCTATCTTTTGATATGGACGATCCCAGACATCAGGAAGCCGAGCGGCTGTTCACGCAGCAGGCCAGCCGTCACCGAACTGAATTTGTGGTGTCCAGTATTCTAACCGCTAAACAAAACAGTCATATGGAACAAATTGTGCGGCAGGCTGTTCGGGAAGAGATAAATAAACTCTCATTGAGCGTTACTCCCCCAAAAGAGGAGCAGGCTGTGGCAGCACAACTGGAGGATCTTCCAGGCAGTCTGATACATGCACTTGAGGATTTCTAGAACCCTGATGTTTAAACCAGAGAAAAGGTTGCACCAATTTGGCTCAAATTCATAGTCAGTTGCTTAAGATGTTTATGATGAATGCACCAACTTGGCTTACTTAAATGGAGGTTAATGATGAAAACAACTCTAATCCAAATACATTACGAAATGGAGAAAATGGAAGCTCTCCGGCAGTATCGAAATGTCGCAGAACTAAATGCAGATCTGGAGGCTGTGCTTCAGGCACTCTATGAAACAAATGTTCCTGCAGAGGTTCGGGAACGTATTGAATCAGCAGGCAACATATAGGAATTTACGCTTTAAACCCTGAAATATTGAAAGTGGCAGAATCGTCAAAGCTGTGAAAAGTAAAAACTATAAAAAACAGGAGGATTTGCACAATGGAATATAAAGAATTTATGGAAGAAGTAGAACGGCATATCAAGGAATATTTACCTGAGGAATGGAAAAATGAAGAGGTATCGGTTCGTCAGCAGCTAAAAAATAATGGCATTCAGTTATATGGAATGAGTATACGGATACCAGGAAGTAATCTTACTCCGCAGATATACTTAGATAATGCCTACCAATCTTACAGCATGGGTGTCAGTATGGAGGAAATCCTAAAGAAGCTTGCGGAACAATACTTGCAGTCAGTGGAAGCAGCACCGAAGTTTGGCATACATAAGTTTGACTATGAAAATTGGAAAGATAGCCTGTTTATGTGTGCGATAAATGCCGATAAAAATCGGGAACTGCTGTCCTCTGTCCCCCATCAGATAGTAGAGGATCTGGCTGTTGTATACCGCTATTTAATTGAAGAGGATGGAGGCATTTTTGGTACGGTCCTAGTCAATAATGATCATTTAAAGTTGTGGAATATTGATTCAGAGATGCTGAATGAACAGGCTGAAAAGAGTATGAAGCAGCTTATGCCATATGAGTTTCATAGTATGGACTATGTAATTGCGGATATGATGGGATATCCCATAGAGGAGAGTCAGGCCAGCATGGAAAACAGCTTTATGTTTGTGTTGAGTAACAGCAAAAAGTGGCAGGGAGCATCTTATCTGTTCTGCCCGGATGTATTGGAAGCAGTTTCAAAGGAGCTTGGCGGAAACTATCTGATTCTTCCCTCATCGATCCATGAGCTAGTTGTGATACGTGAAGAAAAGGAAAGAGAAATTGGGGATTTAAAGGATATTGTATGTGATATTAATCAAAGCCAGGTTGATGAGGAAGAACGTCTTTCTAATGAGGTTTATCGGTATGATGCGGAAACAGGAAGTATATCAATGGTATCTGTTGGAGAAATGCAGCAGGGTATGCATCTGGAGATGTAATGGTAAAAAATAACATTTTAGGTACTGAGTAAAGCATGTAACGACATGGAGGAAAGAGTCCCCCCCGGTTGTCACCTGTATGCCCTGTGACGCCTTTATCTATCAGGAGCGGAGTTGTTGCGCCATAAGGCAGTAAAAGCCCCTGTTGCCGCCGTTAACACCAAAATACGGACAGTGGTAAGAACTGCCAAAACTGGGGTGAACCATGGGGTCGAAAATGATGCGGGTTAAAGGAGCGGGGTCAAGGACGCCCCGCTCCGGCTCACATCTCCCCGCAATGCGGGGAGAAAAACGGTTTTTTACCGGGGTCGTAAAAATGCCCTTGGGGTTGCCTTCGGGGTTGTGAGAATGCCACAATAGCGGTAAATGCGTAAAACAAAGGCTTTTTATAGGGGTTGTGACCGGTGTTGCAGCCCTTTTTTTGATAGAAACGGAGGTTTGCCATGTCAGAAGAAGCAAAAAACAAAAAGAAGTTCCCTCTGTGGATGTATCCGAAAACCAGACAGCTAGTGGCAGACTGGTACCAGCGGGACAACTGCCAGAGTCAAAGTGAGTTCATCGAAAAGGCAATTAAATTTTACTGCGGCTACATCTCCGCAGAAGAAGGGATGCGTTTTCTTCCAGCCGCCATCACCACAGCCATGACCGGAATGGTGGATGGTCTGGAGAACCGTATGTCCCGGCTGATATTCAAGCTGGCAGTTGAGATGTCAATGATGATGAATATCCTCTCCACCACTGCAGATGTAGACGAAAATACCCTGCGTAAGCTCCGGGGGAAATGCGTAGAGGATGTAAAGCAATCAGTGGGTTCCGTGACCTTTGAGAATGTAGCCAGCTTCCAGAAGAGAGAAAGGTGCGACTGACCATGCCCCGAATTATCTTTAAATGCCGCTATATAAAAAACGCGGCAGCTCATGCAGAAAATCTGGTAACCTACATAGCCACGCGGGAGGGCGTAGAGCGGCTTCCAGAGCGGATGCGAAACCGTCCTGCCACAGAAACGCAGAAGCTTCTGATGTCAGATATTCTAAAGCGGTTTCCAGATTCCACAGGGCTGTTCGAGTATGAGGACTATTTAGCGAAGCCTACCATGGAAAACGCCTCGGAATTTATCTCTGCTGCATTAGATCAAAACCTTGACCAGCTGGCACATCAAGAGGTGTATGTTAACTATATTGCTACCCGTCCCCGTGCCGAACAACTGGACAGTCATGGGCTGTTCTCCGATGAAGATGTTCCGCTGGTGCTTTCGCAGACAGCACAGGAGGTGGCAGCGCACACCGGAAACATCTGGACACCTATTATTTCCCTGAGGCGGGAGGATGCTGCCCGGTTGGGATACGACAATGCTGCTGCGTGGATGGCTCTGCTGCGTAAGCAGAGGAATGTCTTTGCCCAGCAAATAAAGATTGTACCAGAGAATTTACGCTGGTACGCTGCCTATCACGATGAAGGACATCACCCTCACTGCCACATGATCGTGTATTCGGTCGATCCACGTGAGGGCTTTATAACCAAGCCAGCCATTGAAGCCATGCGAAGCAGTCTGGCAAGGGAAATCTTTCAGCAGGATCTGCTCCAGATTTATACCAAGCAGACGGAGCGAAGAAAAACGCTGACGGCACAGAGTCAGGATACACTCCAGGACCTTCTGAGGCAGACGGGGAATTGTGATAATCCGGTTTTGGAAAATATGTTGACTCAGCTTGCGGAACGGCTTCGGCGAACCACTGGCAAAAAGCAATATGGCTATCTAAAAGCACCGGTCAAGAAACTGGTAAACCAGATTGTTGACGAGCTGGCGAATGATGGACGTGTGTCGGCAGCCTATGCCCAATGGCAGAAGCTGCGGAACGAGGTGCTACGTACTTACAAGGATGACCTTCCCGCGCCGCTGCCGCTTTCCCAGCAGAAGGAATTCAAGCAGATAAAAAATATGGTAATTTCGGAGGCGGTCAAGTTGTGCAATCAGGAGGTCGTTTTTGAAGGAGATGAACAGGCCGAACCGCTTCCAGAGGAAGAAAGCATTATAGAGGAAGCAGCTATCATGAATCATATAGAATCAATTGAAAAAGCCGGTTCTGTTTTTCTTGATTTAGACGAAGAAGGGGAAATAAAAGCGTTGGAGCTTGAATCCGGGGCTGGATATCGCTCTGAATCATCATCCACTGAACACTCTAATAACATATCTCCGGCATCTGACTTAGGTACAGTGCCAAGAAAGCCACACATTGCATGGAACAGCCGCTATAAACAGTCCCTTACCTATCTTTATGGCACGGGTATGGCAGAGCCGGACTTTGAACAGGCTCTGCCCTTATTTTTGCTAGAAGCAGAGGACGGTAATGCTCTTGCCATGCATGATTTGGGACGGATGTATACTGACGGGCTAGGTGTGGAAATGAATTCAGATACTGCTTTTGTCTGGTACTCCAAGGCGCTTGCTGCTTTTCTGGCGATTGAAGCCAAAAAGGAACATCGGTATGTAGAGTACCGCATTGGCAAACTGTATGCAGCAGGGCTTGGGACGGAACAGGACTATGAGGAAGCGGCAAACTGGTTTAAGGAAGCAGCTTCCAAGAACCATAAATACGCTCAATATTCTTTGGGAGTTCTCTATTATAGGGGAAGGGGCGTAGAACATAATTTAAATACCGCGTTTCAACTGTACCAAAGTTCTGCTAAACAGGGTATGCCCTATGCAGACTATGAGATTGCAAAGATGTATCGGGACGGAATTGGGACCGCACGGAATACTGAGGAAGCACAGCTGCACTTTAAGGCTGCTTTCCATGGTTTTCAGCAGATGGAACGACAAAGCCGTGATGATAAGCTTCAGTACCGCCTTGGTCAGATGCTCTATACCGGAACCGGAACGCAAAAGGACATGAACGAGGCAATTTACTATTTGGAAAAATCCGCCCGGCTGGGGAATGTCAATGCACGATATATGCTGGGAAAAATTTATCTGGATGCGGACTGCGGAAAATTTAATGTAGAGAAAGCTCTTCGATGGCTGACAAAAGCGTCAGATAACGGCAATGCTCTTGCGCAGTATGCTCTCGGAAAGCTCTATCGGGACGGAAATTACGTGGAAAGGAACATACAAAGGTCAGTAGATTTATTTACCCTCTCGGCAGAGCAGGATAACTCCTATGCAGCGTATGCCCTGGGAAAGCTGTATCTGCAGGAAGAAGGAATCTCAAAAGATACGGTTGCTGCTGTAAAATGGCTGACAAAATCTGCTGAACAGGAAAATCAATACGCCCAATACCAGCTCGGCAAACTGTATCTGCTGGGGCAGGATGTTCCCCGCGACAGGGAAGCTACTGTGCGATGGCTCACTCTCTCAGCAGAACAAGGTAATATTTATGCGCAGTTTTTCCTGGACCACTTGGACTCCACCCGTAATCCCACCATGTTTTTGGCAACAACAAGGTTACTGCATCATATCAGTCAGATTTTTCAGGAGGAAGTCAAAAGGCTCTCTGGTAGTCCGGGTATTCAAACGGAAAGTAAGCTGCGCAGAAAGCTGAGACAAAAAAAGATTGCACAGGGCCACGCTCCGAATGATCATGAACAAAAGCTCACTATTTACTAAAATAAAGGAGGTATGGTATTCCATGGGAAAGCAGTCACAGAGACAGAAAAAGAAACTGCCGTCTATGCAAACCGTTCAATTATGTCAAAGGTTGTCCGTGCATCAGCGGGCGGCCTTTTTCTGCACTCGGCATGGGCATATGCGCTGTGGAAAACGTAAACGTTGATAAGGGGGGTGTTTCAGATGGCATTTGTATATTTTACCGATGAACAAAAACATCAGGCTAATACAGTGGATCTGGTGGACTTCCTCCAGCGCCAGGGAGAACAACTGGTTCGTTCAGGACGGGAATGGCGCTGGAAACGATATGACAGTGTAACCGTCCGGGGCAACGAATGGTTCCGCCATTCCCGCAAAGAAGGCGGCTGTGCCATTGATTTTGTACAGCAGTTCTATGATATGAGTTTTCCTGAGGCGGTATGTTTCCTACTGGGTGGGGAATCCGGCGTGGAGTGGAACCAAACAGAGAAAAGCGCCCCGCCTCCACGCAAGGCTTTTGCGCTGCCGGAGGAAAACTACGACATGCGACGGGTGTTTGCCTATCTCATCAAGCAGCGGTTTATAGACCGGGAGATAATATCATTTTTTGCTCATAAAAAGCTCATTTATGAGGACAGTCAGTATCATAATGCGGTGTTCGTAGGTATGGACGAAAACAGCATACCCCGTCATGCCCATAAGCGCGGTACCTATACAAAAGGAGATTCTTATAAGGGTAATGTGGAAGGAAGTGATCCAAAATTTAGTTTTCACTGGAACGGAAACAGTGACCGAATCTATGTTTTTGAAGCGCCGGTAGATATGCTGTCTTTTATCACCCTGTATCCAAGGGATTGGCAGAAACACAGCTATGTTGCCC
Source organism: [Clostridium] aerotolerans DSM 5434 (assembly GCF_000687555.1). GTDB lineage: Bacteria > Bacillota > Clostridia > Lachnospirales > Lachnospiraceae > Lacrimispora > Lacrimispora aerotolerans. The sequence continues at coordinate 17,904 of NZ_JHWJ01000001.1, forward strand.
TGGATGGAGTTTCAGAACATGCACTGCTCCAACAGCTTCGGCAGAACACGGAGCTTAGAAAAGTATTCCTTTGCCTGGATCATGACGCAGCTGGGATCGAATCGAATGCACGATTGAAGGATATTCTTTCCGAGAATGATTATATAGATGTAACCGTAATACAGTCCATCAACAAGGACTGGAATGAGGATCTAAAAGCAAAAACGGGATGCTCCCAATTCCCTCTGAGGAACATCCGAAAATCACACTTTTTCCGCAGGTATGCGAGAAATTGCTTGTATTATGCGAGAAAATCAGTGTCAGCCGGAATATCAGATATCTGTTAAAAGATACTTATCAAGCTTTGGAACCAATGATAAGTACCGGAAAGATTATGCCGGAAAATGAAGAATCTGTAAGAGAATGTATAGAATATATGGCAGCGTGTTCCCTGCTGTTAACAAAGGAACTGTGCCGACAGATGGAGCATCCGGTGACTACGGATAAACTTATGAAGAAACTTCAAACAAATTACAGCGTTCATAAAGACAGTGGAGGGCTTCGTTCCAGGTTAGAGGATATTCGGAGCAATATGACTGAGATTAACCAAATGATTGATAATTCGGGTATCCGTACGGAGGCTGACCAGAAACAGCTTGGCGGTTCATACCTTCGTTTGGCATTAAACTGCATCAGAACTGAAATGTTCATAGAACTGGAATTTCAAGCGGAACAACAAAAACAGGAGAAAGAGGCAATTTTGAGATTAAACATGTGATTAGGAATCACCTAAAACACAGAAACCGTCAAGAAGTTTAAAACTTTCCTTGGCGGTTTTCTTTTACAATGAAACGGAGGGCAGCTGATGCAGATGTCACAAATGGTAACCTTGATTGTCGTAGGCACGACAATGTTTAGTATACTTGCTTCATTATCACTGCTTGCCCATTATTACAGCCTAAATGGTATAAAGTCTAAAACTGTAGGTGATGGTCAACATGGTACAGCCCGTTGGGCAACTAAAAAGGAAATTAAGACGGTCTATACCCCAATTCGATATGAGCCGGAAAAATGGCGTCAGGGAAACAATCTGCCCAAAGCACAGGGGTTGATTGTAGGCTGGAGAAAAGCCTCACTCTTTGATAAGTCAACGCCTCACGGCTATGCTCTGGTAGATGACGATGATATCCACTGTCTGATGATTGGTGCGGCAGGTGTAGGCAAAACAGCCAACTTTCTCTATCCAAATCTGGAATATGCCTGTGCTTCTTGCATGAGCTTTATCACTACCGACACAAAGGGGGACCTTTATCGAAACTATGCAGGGATTGCCAAGGATTATTACGGCTATCATGTGTCGGTCATTGACCTGCGAAATCCTACCCGTTCGGATGGCAATAACCTGCTTCATCTGGTCAACCGCCATATGGATTTGTACCTTGCTCACCCGGAAAGCATAACGTACAAGGCAAGAGCAGAGAAGTACGCTAAGATTACAGCCAAGACCATTATCAATTCTGGAGGCTTCGACAGTGCAGCAGCAGGGCAAAATGCCTTCTTCTATGATGCAGCAGAAGGGCTTCTAACCTCGGTCATTCTGCTGATTGCCGAATTCTGTGAGCCAAGGGAGCGGCATATCGTATCCGTGTTTAAGCTTATTCAGGATTTGCTGGCGCCCAGCGGTGTCAAAGGCCGGACGCTGTTTCAGCTTCTGATGGCACATTTGCCTGACGATCATAAAACCAAGTGGTTTGCAGGCGCGGCACTCAACTCTGCAGAGCAGGCCATGCAGAGCGTTTTATCCACAGCACTGTCACGGCTCAATGCCTTTTTAGATTCAGAGCTGGAACAGATTTTATGCTTTGACACTGCCATAGATGCTGAACGGTTTTGCACCGAGAAAAGTGCCATTTTCCTCGTCATGCCGGAAGAAGATTCCACTAAGTATTTTATAATCAGCCTAATTGTTCAGCAGCTTTACCGGGAAATTCTTTCTGTAGCCGATGAGTATGGCGGTAAGCTGCCAAACCGCGTTATGATGTTTTTAGATGAAATTGGAACCATCCCTAAAATTGAGTCGGCAGAGATGATGTTCTCTGCCAGCCGCTCCCGGCGGGTATCCATCGTTGCCATAATCCAGAGCTTTGCACAGCTGGAGAAAAACTATGGCAAGGAAGGTGCCGCTATTATAACCGATAATTGCCAGGATACGGTGTTCGGCGGTTTTGCTCCTAACAGTGAATCGGCACAGATTTTGTCAAAGGCCCTCGGCAGTCAGACTGTTATGAGCGGTTCTGTCAGCAGGGGAAAGAATGACCCTAGTCAGTCCTTACAGATGATTGAGCGTCCATTGATGACACCGGATGAGCTGAAATCCATGCCAAAGGGAAGGTTCATTGTGACCAAGACTGGAGCCTATCCCATGCGTACCCGACTGAAGCTGTTCTTAGAATGGGGTATTATCTTCGGCAAGCCATATGAAATTGAGGAGCAGTCTGCAAGAAAGGTGGAGTATGCCGACCGCCGTAAAGTGGAGGAAGAAATCATCCGTCGAAATGCCGCTTTTGAACCAGAGCCTGAAGAGAGAAAAGATAGGGTATCAGTTTCGGGAGGAATCGTACTAACTCCGAATCCTGCTATCAATTTAGAACCAATGGAGCAAAAACAGCATTCGGACAGGAGGTGAAAATATGGCCTATTTTACATCTGTATATCAATCTGAGTTGCCTCACCGGGCAAAATCCGTATTCATGTATCTCCATGACAGGGCTGATCATAAACGCAAATGCTATCCGGCAATTGGTACCATTGCCAGAGAACTGAATCTTTCCAGAAGCACCGTAAAGAGGGCATTGTCAGATTTGGAGAAAAGCGGCTACCTTCGTAAGGAGCAGCGCTGGAGGGAGAACGGCGGCAAGAGCAGCAATCTCTATTTTTTGAACAGTAACCCGCGATAATCGGATATTTAGTATGAATTTTTTTACTGCTGATGGTTGGGGTGGTTAAAGTTTTAAAGCACATTATTACACCAAGAGATTAGTCTGCATTTTTCATGGACCGTGCCTTGGTTCGTGATGCACCGTGAATGAGAACTCCTCACTCTAAGAAAAGTTAATGGCAGAAAAAGAACATTAGACGTAATAATTGTTAATACATCAGATATACCAGAGATATATTTATCCTTATCCGTTAGTTGTATTGTCTTTAAAATCTCCCATATACGATAAAATTAGTGCGTTTTGCACATTAAACGATAGTATTAATTGTCGTTATTCGTTGTTTTTGTAGTATTTGCATGTTATAATTTACATAGTTACAGAAAATAACAAACGCATTCCTTTATTATGGGTGAATTTCTTAAAGGATAGCTGTGTTTGTAATTATTAACAAGTTTTACAGTGTTCAATGTGTGTGTATGGTTATATCTGACCCGTTAAGAACAGAAGTACCCGTAGTCATAAGAAATAGTTTTATTCACAATAAAATATGTCAAAGGCAAACCAGTTGAAAAACGGGGACGCAAAGCCAAGGGTCTAAGGTGTTTCTTGCACTATGATAGCCTAGCCGCCAGAAATAGCTATATGGCACTTCTCCTCATTTGAGGGTAGGATTATGTCTTTTTTAACACCTTTTAAACATGGAAGAAATTAAGATACCGGTGTTTGCTTATTGCTTAAATAAGAGGGGTATCTGTATGCTTCATTCTAACAACTGTGTTTTGAGGTGGAGATAAAGACAGCCGAGCACATACACTTTGCCCACCTACAAATAAATATAATCAAAAATCAGTACTGCACCTAACCGGGCGTAGTACTGATTTTTTTGCTTCGACAATAAAACTGTTTCAACGACTAAATAATACAAAAGAAGTCAATGAAAAAGTTGTTTTATACAGAACCCCGTCAATACCCCAATGCAGGTCTCCACCGCTTGTTCTTCATTCTTTGATTTTGAAAATCATGAAATGGAGGACAAGCCAAATGGCAAAAAGAATCAGAAGAATTAATTATCGGGAGAGGTATCCCGAAGCAAGTGATGCGGTTATTGAGGTACTGGAAAAAAGTGACCGCAAAATGGAGTATCAGCAGTATGACTTAAAGGTGGAACGTTACCATATTGACTGCGTTAGCTGTGCAATAACTCTCATTCCCAGCAGAGAGGATTCCTTTGAACGTCTGGAGGACTCAAATCACCAGTTTGCATCGGATGAAATAAGTGTTGAAGATGCTGCAGTCCAAGCGGTGTTAATTGAAAAAATGCTCTCCTGCTTAGAAATGCTTACACCAAAGGAGCAAGAACTGATAAAAGAGCTGTTTTTCAAAGGAAAAAGCGAGCATCAAATATCCAGAGAAATAAATATCGCACAGAGAACCATACATGATCGAAAGGTAAGAATCCTTAGCAAATTAAAGAAACTGATGGAAAATTAAAAATTATTCCGCTCAACCCCCTCGCTGGACGTGAAAGTAAGTGAGGGGGTTTTTATGTTCCTCCTTTTGCTCTTTGAAAATTTCATATCCAACAGAATAAATACTTGATTTGTCCAGCCGTGATGAGCGGCAGCGACATTGACAGATACGCGGAGACTGCCTGCGGATTGGTAAGGCGGCATATAAAAGCCTTACCAATCCGTCGAACCGATAGCATCGAAGGTGACGAGCGATAAGATCTGGTCATAAAACAGCCCATGGTGGGCTGTTTCGCAAAGAAATGGACAGTGATAATGCTACTTCCGCCCAGCCACAGACATCGCAATGGGGGCGGCCCGGTGAGAACCACGGGGAGGTGAGATTCCTATGAGGTCTGCTGACCACAGACCATTTAAGCTGTTGCCTAAGCTTCGGGGAGTAGTGTCGAATAGAAGCATTTAAATGAAGAACAAGTAGATTGTTTTATCTTAGAAAGGACACGGCAGGACAATTCTGACCTGCCGTGTCCTTGTAAGATTAAACACCAATAAGGAGAAAATGTAAATGAATAAAAAAAACTCAGGCAGAGCGGTGTGAAGGTTTATTCCCCGCTAGAGGGTGCACTTTCATTCTCGTTCCAGAAAACAATGCAGGATGTGATTTCATATTCCGGTTTTCAGCAAAGTTAAGAGGGGGGATATGCAATGGAAAGAAAAAGATTGCCGTAGAGATGCAGTTTCAATCTATTATTATAATCAAGTAGGAGATTGTATATGAAGATTAGTCATTGGCCTGAACTGATCGAATGGTGGTTTTGTTATGATATAAATGCTGATAGGAATAAAGTCCTCAGACAGTGAGCTGAAGACTTTATTTTTAACAGGGTAGATGGAAATTTATTAACTGAATTATCTGAATAGTGTAGACCTAAATTTTTCCAAATATTGTTTATAGTACATTTAATATATGTTATTAGACTTGTTGACTAAAAACCTGTTTTTTTATAGATTCAGCAATGATCCTTGCCATTTCTACAGGAACAGCGTTGCCTACCATTTTATAACCATCATCAACTTTAGTATAAATGAATTCAAAATCATCTGGGAAGGTTTGTAGTCTGGCACATTCGCGAATAGTCATTCTACGATATAGGTGTTCTTTGCCTTCAACAAATATATGCTTATTTTTATCTAATTTTGGCATTATAGGAGCTTGGGGGTGTAATTGAGCTTGTCTGCCTGATGCTTGAACAGTAAAGCCGCATTCATCCCATTGCCGCACACGATTTCTACTCATAAAAATTGTAGAATAGTTACCAAAAAAATATTCATGATTTGGTATTATTACATTTGGATTTGCTTTATTTTTGTCTAAGGCAGGCAATGCAGTATCTTGCAAATCACCAATGGCTTGTTGTAAGTTTTTGAAATCATGAGTAGCTTCTGGAAATACAAAAGATTTACCCAGGTCCTTTCGGGTACCAATGTAAAATACACGTTTTCTATCTTGTGGAATTCCATAATCAGAAACATTAATTAAAGTTACACTCAAATCATATCCGGCATTAATAAACTGATGTTTTATATTTTCGACCGCTTGCTGATGACGAGATGAGAGCATACCAACAACATTTTCAGCTAAAAAAAACTTTGGCTGTTTATCTCTTAATATTCTGATATAATCAAAAAATAGTTGTCCCCGTGCATCTTCAATTCCTTTTAATGCACCTGCCTCAGACCAAGATTGACAGGGTGGTCCACCGATAATACCATCGCAATCGGGTACTTCTGAGGATTGAATTTGCCTAATATCACGTGTATCTAAAGGCGATGAATGGTTTTTTCGGTATGTATCCCATATCGTCTTATCATATTCATTTGCAAATACAATATCGAATCCTGCTTTTTCAAAACCTAAATCAAGACCGCCTGCTCCTGAAAAAAAACTTACTAACTTCATATATAAAATCTCCTTGATTTTTCTGTCATATTAACACTACGCAAGAAAATAGTCAAATTACTTTCTTGGTATTTTTATATTAAAATTATGTTCTAGATCATTTAGAATGTGATTATGATTTGTACAATCACTATTTACTGTGATAAATTCACCTAAGGAAAACAACTGTTTTGTATTAGTAATGGTGGTCTTAGTGGGAAGCCTATAATATGGAGCGAAGCGACAATACACATTTTTCCCTCTGTTTGATCCTTCTGTCATGGGATTAATAGGTCTATGTGCAATCATAAAACCAGAGGTAGCTCTAATAACATTGACTTTAGTTATTGGTTCTAAGCTATTAATTAATCCTTGAATATTTAATGCAGGAGTGTTGGAAATATACATACAATTAGCTACATGATTTCCAGTACCAAACCCTTTTGCAACCGTTAATATATCATCTTCTGTAAAAATGTCCGTAAATCTTTGTGCAGTATTTCCTGTTCTTTTTCCAAAGCAAATACTAACGCCTACAAATGGATTAGTAGCAGTATTTGCCCATTTATTCGCCCATAGCGCGGAGGCTTTAGTCATACGATTAAAAGCGGCTGTACCAAATTCTTTTAAAAAACGATTATGTCCATACCAGTTACCAAAATAATCTGCGTTAAGAAGTTTCGCAGATATTTTAATTGGTATAGAATTATGTAAATATATAATTACATCTGTTTTGTTTTCTTTACTTTTGCTACCAATACCTTCAGCACAAAGGATTCTAGAACCAGGTACGATACCTTCCTGAAGCATCCAATAAGGTAAATTATTAGGCAAATGCTCTCCACTATGCATATTAATCATTTTTGTCAGATCGTATTCTAATTCATCAGATAATTTAGACATAATAAATCCTCCTCTTTATTTTTACAATTATATCATCTTTTTTATGCTGAGTCTATGAACGGTTACAAATTTCACTGTCCAATAATTTAGATAAAAGCTGAATTGAAAAGTTGGTTCTAATGCAGAGTTCCTAGTGCATTTACATTAAAAGGACGGCAGACTTTTATGAAGGAAGAAGAAAGAGCATGATTTTATTTCCTCTGGGGAGTCATATTGCTCTGGAAACTTATAAATAATTTTCATAGAATTGGAGGTGTTGTTATGAAAAAAATTGAAAATCAAAAGAATGAATCCCTAAAAATAATTATAAATGGTAGACTTGTCATCCTGCAATTTACATCAAATCCCAATACAGAAGTGTCAAACTTCATTAAGCAGACTTTGATTAAAGCATATAGAGTTAAGAATGTTTGAATGACCTTTTTAAATTGAAAACAAGCTATAAACCGCTATTTATATAGCTTTCTGGAGGTTAGTGTGAGATAATAAAGCTGGCGAAAGCCACCTGAACCTTGAAAATTTCATATATCAAGTGTCCGGTCTCTCACACAACATCTTATTATGAGAGGACGGATACAAATGGCTGAGAGAGTTTATTGTTTATACAGAGTTTCAACATCAAAACAGGTAGATCACGATGATCAAAATCAAGCTGATATTCCCATGCAACGAAAAGCTTGCCATGATTTTGCTGAACATATGGGCTGGACCATCGTTCGTGAGGAACAGGAAAATGGTGTTTCTGGCTATAAAGTCAGTGCGGCTGACCGAGATAAAATTCAGCTAATCAGAGACCACGCTGAAAAGGGTAAATTCGACATTCTTCTGGTTTTCATGTTCGACAGGATCGGAAGAAAATCCGAGGAAACCCCATTTGTAGTGGAATGGTTTGTAAAGAAAGGTATTAAAGTATGGAGTGTTAACGAAGGTGAACAGCGTTTCGAGTCTCATACGGATCGACTTACAAATTATATTCGCTTCTGGCAGGCGGACGGTGAAAGTCAGAAAACTTCTATCAGAACGAGAATAGCTCTTGGACAGATGGTTCAGGAAGGGCGTTTTCGAGGAGGCGTTGCACCCTATGGATATCGCCTTGAGAAAAGCGGAGTCGTTAACAAGCGCAAGCACGAAGTAAATAAGCTGGTGGTAGATGATGATGAAGCTGAAGTAGTGCGCATGATGTATAGTCTATGCGTATCCTCCGGATACGGCCGCTGGCGTATTGCAATGCTATTAAACGACAAAGGAATCAAAACCCGGAATGGAGCGAACTGGCATGAATCGTCAGTTGGAGCGATTCTAAAAAATATTACTTATAAAGGCATACTACGAAGTGGAAAATCTTATTCAGAACCATTCAAGGACTTACAGATTATAGATCCATATACTTTTGATCTTGCACAGAAATTGATGGAGGAGCGGGTCAATGAGAAAAAGGACGAGAGAACCGCTCCATTAAACACCTCAGGGCAGTCACTCTTATCCGGAAATGTATTTTGTGGGCATTGCGGAGGACGTCTGGTATTAACAACCAATGGTAAAGTAGTTAAACTTGCAAATGGTGAAAGCAAAGGTGTAAAACGGATACGGTATATTTGCTACAATAAGACAAGACGCCGTAAAGACTGTGATGGACAAACCGGATATACCATGCACTTACTGGATGACGCAGTAACACAATTGCTGCATCAAATTTTTGACCGCATGTCAGCAGCATCTGACAATCAAATTGTCGGTAGCACTCAAGACCGCCATATGGCGGAGATTAGAGCAGAGATAAAACGGATTAAGGCTGAGAATAGCAAATCAAATACAGAATATGAATCACTTAAATCAGAGGTGGTTAAGGCGGTTCAGGGAAAAAGTAAAATGCCAATGGAGGTTTTATCGGAACTTGTAGACGAGAGTCGTGATAAGGTTCTCGCGACCAGCAAACGGTTGACAATATTGAATGCAGAGCTTGAGCATGTAAACGAAAAAGCGGAGGAAATGAAAAACGAACTTTCTCGAATCCGTACTTGGTCAGAGATTTTTGATGACAGCGACATGGAAATCAAGAAAATGATTACAAATTGTATCATTAAACGTGTAAATGTTTTTGACGGATATAAACTAAATATTGAACTGAACCTGAACATCCGGCAATTTCTGGACGGGATTGACAGTGTAGATGAAAATAAAGTATCATAGCCTATGATTAAAAGGCAATGATACTAGCTATGCCCTGAATGTAAGTGCTCCTTGGAAACTAAATATCAAGTGTCCAATTCTCTTAACATTATGAAGGGACGGACAAAATGGCTGAAAAAGTGTATTGTCTATACAGGGTATCGACAACGAAACAAGTAGATCTAGATGATCAAAAGCAAGCGGATATTCCAATGCAACGCAAAGCATGTAGAAAATTTGCAGAACAAATGGGTTGGAATGTAATTCGAGAAGAGCAGGAAAATGGTATATCCGGATTTAGCATCAGTGCCGCCAACCGTGACAAACTACAGCTTATAAGACAACATGCTGAGCAGCATCGATTTGATATTCTTCTGGTATTTATGTTTGATAGAATAGGACGTCGAGCTGAAGAAACACCATTTGTAGTGGAATGGCTTGTTCAGCATGGAATCAGAGTCTGGAGTGTAAACGAAGGAGAACAAAGATTTGATAATCATACTGACTATCTCCTGAATTATATACGGTATTGGCAAGCTTCTGGGGAGAGTAAAAAAACTTCTATACGGACGAAAACTGCCTTAGGACAAATGGTTAGAGAAGGTCGGTTTCGAGGAGGAACGGTACCATACGGATACAGCTTGGAAAAGACCGGGAAATTTAACAAGCACAATAAGGAAATCAGCTGCCTGGTTATTGACGAGAAGGAAGCACAGGCTGTGCGGACAATGTTTGATCTGTGTGTCAGTTATGGCTATGGAAGAAGTCGAATAGCCGGTTATCTCAACGAGCACGGATATAAAAACCGGAAAGGTGAAAAATGGTGTGAAACCACGATTGGTATTATGCTACATAATGTACAGTACATAGGAGTACTTCGCAGTGGTGATTCAATTTCAGCCCCTTTTGAGAACCTTCGTATTATCTCACCAGAGATCTTTGAAGAGGCACAGAACATTATGAGACAGCGGTCAACAAGCAACAAGGCAAATCGTGTCATTTCTTTGAATACCAAGGGTCAGTCATTATTATCAGGAAATATTTTCTGCGGTCATTGTGGTGGTCGACTGGTGCTTACTACCAACGGAAAAGTAGTAAGGATTAATAATGGAGACGCCAAGGGTGTTAAACGGATACGATATATCTGCTACAACAAAACCAGGAAACATATGGAGTGCGATGGTCAAACAGGTTATACAATGCACATAGTTGACAAAGCAGTAGAAGAAATGTTTATGAAAACTTTGAGCATGTTGGAGGCTATGAATAGTTCCGCCTCCATAAATAATATTCAAGAAGAGCGTATACGTGACCTTCAACTAAAGCTGAATACAGCACAATTAAAAAAAGAAAAAGCTTATGCAGATTATTCAGCGGTCAAACAGAAAGTAAAAGAAACAATTAATGGAACCAGACAGATTCCAATTGGACTTTTAGACAGCCTTGCTGATGATGCTTACCATATCCTTCTTCAAACAGAGGATGAACACAGATATTTGAGCTGTGAGTTGTCAGATGCGAAAGAGCACGTTTTTGAGACTACGAAAATATATAATTCTATTCGCATCTGGTCAAGAATTTTTGATATAAGCAGTAGCGAGGCTAAAAAGATGATTCTTTCTTCTACGTTAATGCGGGTTGAGATCTCAAGGGGATACAAAATAAATATTATATATTCTGACGTGATACAAAAAATGATGAAAGTACTTGAATAGTATGCTACATTAAAGTTAATAAGCTCTCAGCATTTGCAGGTACACTAAACAATTAGGTGTAACCGGTGGATGCTCCATAAAACATGGCTAGCTGACTAGCCTCCTCAATTATAAGATAGTTAAATGCTTTTGGGGGTGCACACCCGACATATCGGGAGAGCGCTTGAATGGCATTCAAGAGGTCATGGGTTCGAATCCCACTATCTCCACGACAAAGGTCTAGTAATTACTAGGCCTCTTTATTTTTGTGTTGTAATTCGTGTTGCATAGTTTCGAAATGTTTTAACGTAATATCAACATATTTCTGCTCATAATTGTCAATTGTACCACGGTAAACCTGTTTCAATGTCTTCTCTGATGACCAACCTCCGCGCTGCATAATATACTGATCCGGAACATTGAGGGCGTGCATTATTGATGCTGCATAGTGACGCAAGTCGTGAAAACGTATATTGCCAAGTTTAAGTTTTCTTATAGCTCTTGCGAACCGGTTTAATATATTGTCAGGTGCTCCGACGTCAACAAGTTTTCCTGTTGTCGGCATCATGACAATAACGAACTGAGGCATTATAACTTCCCTGGTACTTGAAACGGTTTTTGTCGTTTTTATTATCCATTCGTCTTTTGAGGCTCGCACCTTGGCTTTGTTGACAGAAACGATGTTACCCCGGACGTCTTCAGTGGTAAGTGCACAGATTTCGGATCGTCGGAGTGTGCCGAACGCAGCAGCACAAACCGCTTTAAACATCTACTTGTCCTTCTTGAAGTGCTCCATAAGTATTTTTGCATCTTCGTCAGATGGAGTATATGTATTAGTTTTGATTCTTTGTGGTAGCTTTGCTTTTATACGCCTTGCAGGGTAATATAAGTCGTAGGCGGCAACCAATAAACCGTAAGCATTTCTCACTGTCTTAGGTGATTTGTCAATGGAAAATTCATTTATCCATTGCTGAATCCTGTCACTTCCCAAACGATCAGCTTCTAAATCAGATATACTTACCATCATATTATCCTTTATAGATTTGTACCCGATGACAGTAGTAGGGGAGAGAACATTGCTTTTAGCAATGCAATAATCCTGTATCATTTCACCAATAGTTTTATTATAGCTTTTTGATCCCATTTCTTTGTTTGCTGCCCAAGAAGCAGCTTCTTTTTCAACTTGGCGCTTCCCCTTTGGAAAAGGATCATCATTGGTAAAAGATTTGTAGATTCTTTTGTCCTTTGTTATACCGTCTGGTTGTAGAATTGTTTCGGTGTGGCTGTAAACCTGAACCCTCCAAGAGCCAGACGGTAATTTTTTTGCCGTTGCCATATTATCATTTCATTTCAATTTTGGGTATAAAAATAACGCCCCCTTGCCAGGACGTTCCAAAAATGATATAATCCTTGTGTCTATGATAGATATATCTTTTCGGTAAATCTGGTAAGAGAAAATCTATATGTAAAGCCGTTCGGTGTTGGTAGCACCGGGCGGTTTTTTTATTTTATATACGAATTATTGCTTTAATCAATTCTTCTATTACTTCAGGTGAACATATACTGACGCCATAGCTTTTATCTTCAGATTGTATATTCAAGGTATTAACTGATGAATAAACACTAGTTAATTTAGAATATGGAATTTCAAATCCTAGACCAGAACTTATAAATACAAGTCTTCTGTTAGTAACTATAAATCTACCTTGATAGTTTTCCGCAACATCTTTATATATTTCTTTACTTCCCGATTTACCACTGTTGAGATAAACCCTATTAGTTACTCTAACACTAGCTCCTTCGTTTGACTCAATACTTCCTACCCGTTTGTTTTTTAAAACACTCGCATATGTATCGCATTCAAAACTAGAAAATTCGTCTTCCTTTAAAAGTAATGTTGATACTTCTAGGCGAGGTATCATTCCAGATCTAAAGCATTGTATAGAATACTGATTTTCTACTTCATTTTGCTTAGACATTTTTAAGCGCTTAATCCGGTTTGCACATATCCAGATAAAAACTAAAATAGTAGCAACAAAAAACAGAGAGCAAAAAATCTTATTTCGAGCATCATACTTATGGAAGTTCATAATGAATCCAATGTCTAAACATACCATGCACCCTAAAATAATGGTTTTTATTTTCATAGCTATTCCCCTTTTTCTTTTGTATTTATTAAAAAGCCATTGGCTATTTTAATCTTTTATCATTAAATTATTCCTCAAAGAAAGTATCATCGTGCTTTTTCATTTCTTCAGTTACTTCTACATCTGTTCTTTCATGGGAAGTTTTTGGGATGAGGTGTCGCTGTTCTTCTTCAGCTATTTGTATGTTGAGAAGATTTTGACTATAATCAATCACTTTTTTTTTGTTGACATCGTTGAGTTGTGAAAAAGATTCAAAAGCCTTTTTCTCAAAATATTGATTATTCCACTTCTTTGCATAATTCTTCATTTGTTCTTTATATTTCTTAGCTGCATCCTCATCTATTCGTTCCATGGGGACATCGTAACCCATAAGCCAAGCCTCATTTACATTGAGGGCTTTTCCAAGAACAAACAATTTATTCTGATTAGGTTCAGTTTTACCTGCACAGTATTGGCTGATATCGGATTTGTTCATTTTTACTTCGTATTTTTCACAATACGGAATTGATAAGTTCAGAATATCAATCTGGCGTAAATTTCTATCATTCATTATTTTTTTTAAACGGGTAGCAGTATTTTCGTTTTTCATAATTTATTCCGCCCTTCTATTGTAAATATATCACAAGTTATACAAAAGTTCAATAGAAAAAACAAAAGTTAAAAATGTTGAATTCTACATTGATAACAAATTTGTGTAATGTTATGATACAGATAGTTAAAAATGTTGAACTTAAGGAAAGGAGAAAAGATATGCCATTTAATTATAATAAGCTGCGTGGAAAGATTATTGAAATGTTTGATTCACAAGCTAAATTTGCTGACGCCATGGGGTGGTCAGAGCGTACAACGTCGTTAAAGTTTAACGCGAGAGAAGCTGGAAACAAACTGACATTTATATGGCTATTAAATAGTTACACTTATGTGAAAAAGATATTCCTGAATGTTTTTTTAAATCAAAAGTTCAAAAAAATGAACTAATATTAAAGGAGGACAAAGGATGAATGATTTATTAAATCGACCAATAGTAGACCCATCAACCCTGACCCCTATTGAAATTGCTCTGGGAATTGACATTGATGGAATGACACAGAAAGAATGTTGCATGAATTTTTAGGAATGGACAAAAGTAATTTTTCCAGATGGGCAAAAACGAACATAGAAGAAAACGAATTCTATGATGAAGGTAAGGACTGGTGGGGGTTCGTCATTGTGACGAACGGTAATGAATGCCGAGATTACAAGTTTACAACGGATTTTGCAAAACATCTATCCATGAGCTCGCGCTCTGCAAAGGGCAAGATTGCAAGGGACTATTTTGTATACGTAGAGGATGGAGCCAAGAAAATGCTTGTCCAGTTTCAGGACATGTCCCCTCAGCTTCAGTACATGATAAAAGTGGAGCAGGAGCAGAAACGTAAGGCGAAGTAGATGGAAGCCGTAAACAATCGGGTGTATAGCATCAGGGAAGTTGTTGCACTGAATACCACCTCATGGCGAGAAGACACCAGGAATCTCATTAATAAGATTGCTCAGGAGCTAGGTGGTGGACAAACATTTCAACAGGTTCGTGCAGAAAGCTATGAGTTTCTGGAAAAGCGGATGGGAGTCAGTCTGAAGCAGCGTCTTACCAATAAACGCCGACGCATGGCTGATGAGGATATTTGTAAATCGAAGAGGGACAAGCTTTCTCAGGTGGATATCATAGCCGAAGATAAGAAGCTGATTGAAGGGCACACGGCCATCGTAAAAGAAATGGCAATCAGATATGGGGCTGTGTAATTCGTATTCCTGTAAGTCCTGCTGGATCCAATGTCCGGAAAGGAGCCGAAGGTATACCTGTATGAAATATGAAAGGAGGAAGCCGAGTGCCAAAGTTAAAGCCAAGCCACAAAGAGGCGTTAAGCAGGGTAGAAAGAGCCTGTATCTCCAGTAATATGGATCTTTATTGTCTTTATGAAGAGAATGTAGCAGTTAAGCTGGGAATCACTCAGTGGACGATCCAGAACAAACGTGCAAGGCCAGGAACCTTTACTTTAAGTGAGTTATGGGATTTAAGTAAGTCTTTAAAGCTTACGCCTGTACAAGCAGCCAGCATCGTATTGCGTCGACCGCTTACCAGTAAGGAGATCAAGGAGTTTATTCTATTGTGAAAGGAGGCCCCCCATGCGACAGTACTATGAAAACTTAGATGACTATACCGACACCCGCCCGTCGCGCTTGATGGAGCTTACAAGGGATGGGCTATTTTGGCATAGGTGAAACAATATGCATGTCGATTGGTCCCATGCTTGGAATCTTCATGCTTAATAAATTTGATTTTAATGGTTTATTCTCATCGGGAGCAATTATCCTATTAATTGCAGTTCTACTTATTTTAGGAATTACAAAAAATAGAACACAAGAGAAAGATTTTAGCGAAAATGAAACGAACAAGATATCGTATAGTTTATTTGATAAAAAAGTTTTGTTACAGTCCCTACTAATATTTTTTATTGGCATTGTTGTTAGTGGAGTTATAACATATTTATCTTTATTTGCGGAACAACAAGGGATAGGTAATGTGGCTTGGTTTTTCTTCATATCTGCCATTGTAGGTATTTTTGTCAGAGTTGCTAGTAAACAGGGAATTCGTTATTTCACACGACGTGATTTTTAAAATAGTTCATACTCTTAAAAGCCAATACTCTGTTACATATCTATGTAATTTAATGAGTGTTAATCAATCTGGATATTATAAAAGGAAAAATAGAAAAGGGAAAAGGAACCAGTACGAAATTAATCGTGACCTTCTTACACAATTAAAAATCGAAATAAATGAAAAGCACAAATCACATGGATATCACAGAATTATATCTGGAAGATTACATACCCTGGGATTCGCTGATCCATAAACTGTAACGATAGAGTCAACCTTTAATGATAAGGGAAGGTTGGCTCTTTTTAAATACACGATTTTATTTGACGCTTACTAAAAAAGGACAAGTATTTAATTTTTTGATCTTTGGCGAAAATGGCGGTAGGTTTTATATATTTCATTCTCCATCTTTAGGCCCTTTATTTTCTTTAGAAGTGTGCTATTAAATTTATACATATACTTGTGTTGCAGAATATAATGACTAGGAGTATCGTTTTTTTTACGACTTACAAAAAATGCACATAAAAAATGTTATTTTAATAATGTAAATTAATACTTTTTTAAAATAAATATTTTGATACAGATTAATAATTGTGTGAATGGTATAAATTCGTATAAATACATTGTTTATTTTGGTTATTATGATAGATATAAAAATAGAGCATATGGTTTAAGCTCTTTTCAATTTTTCGAAAATTTTGAATTTAATAAGTGTAATGATATTGATGTTAGATATATCCGAGTTGTTTATGAACACTTTATATCGATTAAAATGAAGCTTAAGTATTTTGACGAATTGGGTGTTATTTACAAACAACAAAAAGAAATGGTCAAGTTTTATGATTTTGCTGAAATATAAGCTAAAGTAGCCCTAATGATGGGGAATGCAACTGAACAATCGGTTGCCAGCGTTCTCGATTCAGTTGGCTATAACTACTTCCCGTATACGTATGACAGAGGGCATCCTGGGTGGAAGTTGTTCGGCGGTGAGACCAGTTCGGCCGTAAGAAGCCGGGGTGTCTATAAAACACCGACCAATTAAAATATTTTGACCGGCAGTGATGCGGAAAGCTTTCAGGCTAGAGCCGCCAGTACCAATAGTGGTTGGAATATTGAGATTCGGCTGGATGGTATTACGTATACTCTAATTATGCTGCCGTGCATCTCCCATATGGGATGTCGGCGGTTTAAAGATAAGTTTATTTTATTATACAAAATAAGGTAGTGAAGGGGGGATGAAAACTTAAAGATAAGCAATACGAGTGAAGTGTACTTACTAAAAATGAAGGAGGTTAAAATGGTGACGTAATGATGAATTTAATCTAAAGGTAGGTTTTCTGTTAAACAACCAAAAAAGAAAGGAGAAATAAAAATGGAATCAAAAACCTTAATGAAAGAAATAAGCAGGAAATTGAAACAAACATTTTCCATATTCGCTGTACTTCTTGCTGTACTTCTTGCGAGACCTGTATGTTCAGTGGCGGCAGAAACGCTCCCAACTCTTCCGCCGTCAGGCTATGACCAAGTCAAGAACAACATTCCACACGGTCAGGTAAGCTATATTACATATCAGTCCACAGCGACAAACAGCCAGCGGAGGGCGAGAATTTACCTGCCTCCAGGGTATTCAACGAACAACAAATACAGCGTCATGTATTTATTGCATGGCATTGGCGGGAATGAAGACGAGTGGTACAACAACGGCGCACCGAATGTCATCCTTGACAATCTCATTGCTGCCGGCAAAATTAAACCCTTTATCCTTGTATTACCAAACGGAAATGCAACAGGATCTGGAGTAAGGGATGGTTGGGAGAATTTCACGAAAGATTTGATGAATTCTCTTGTACCTTATATCGAATCACACTATTCCGTTTATACTGATGCCCAACACCGGGCGATTGCCGGTCTTTCACAGGGTGGAGCCCAATCGCTGAATATCGGGTTGCCGAACGTGGATAAGTTCCCCTATATCGGTGGCTTTTCTTCCTCACCCATCACCAAACAGGTTAACCAGCTGTTTCCTGACGGCGGGACTAAGGTTAGGGCGAATTCAAAACTGCTGTTTCTCTCCTGCGGAACCTCAGATGGACTTATATCCAATAACAATAGGGTAAGAGATTATTGCAAGTCCAATAATATTCGCTACACGGAATGGCTTCTTTCGGGTAGGGGCCATGATTGGAGCGTGTGGAAGCCAAGTCTGTGGAATTTTGCCCAGATGGCGAGTGCAGCAGGATTTACGGATCAGACAACACCAACACCTGACCCTAAATCGGCATTTACACAGATCGAAGCAGAGAGTTACGATAACCAGTCTGGAATCCAAACCGAAACTTGTAACGAGGGCGGACAGAATGTCGGTTATATCGAGAATGGGGATTATGTTAGTTACAGCAATATTGATTTCGGGAGTGGTGCGGCAAGCTTCCAGGCCAGAGTAGCCAGCGCCGCCAGTGGAGGTAATATTGAGATCAGGCTGGATAGTATTAACGGCACTTTGATCGGGACTTGTCCGGTTTCAGGAACCGGTGGTTGGCAGACTTGGACTGATGTAAAGTGCAATGTCAACGGGACAAGCGGAAAACATGACGTTTATCTGAAGTTTACAGGCGGTAGTGGATACCTGTTCAACCTCAACTGGTTCAAATTTACGACGCCATACAGTAAGGAAATTCAAGGGGTTGAAAACGAAGAAAGTCTCATCTCTACGCCTGCTCAGGCATTCGTACAGACAACAACGCCAACATCAAAAACTGGTAAATTCCACTGTTTTTTGTTATTAGGTCAATCCAATATGGCAGGTTATGCTTTGGCACAAGATTCTGATAGAGCGGAAGACCCCCGCGTGCTTGTATTGGGGTATGATAATAATGCTGCACTCGGGCGGGTAACCAATAAGTGGGATGTGGCATCTCCACCTCTTCATGCTTCATGGCTTAATGCTATCGGCCCTGGAGATTGGTTTGGCAAGACCATGATACAGAAAGTCCCGGCTGGTGATACGATTGGACTGATACCCTGCGCGATCAGCGGTGAAAGAATCGAGACATTTATGAAGTCGGGAGGCACCAAATATAATTGGATCCTCAACCGTGCAAAAATTGCACAGCAAAATGGAGGCGTCATTGAAGGCATCATTTTTCACCAGGGCGAATCCAACAGCGGTGACCCGAATTGGCCCGGCAAGGTAAAAACACTGGTAGAAGACCTTAGAAAAGATTTAAACCTGGGGAATGTTCCTTTTATCCCCGGCGAACTTCTTTACAGCGGTCCTTGTGCAGGTCACAATACTTTGGTAAACAAACTGCCTTCCATGATTTCGAATTGCTCGGTAGTCTCTGCTAAAGGTCTGGTAGTAGACCCTGGCGATACACAATACCGTCTCCATTTTAGTCATGATTCATCAGTTACCCTGGGAAAGCGATATGCTGAAAAAATGATTCAAGCCCTCGGTTGGTGAGCTGGCTTGTAAAACCTATGATTTTACCGTCTTTAAAAAGTACTTGTTGGGTGCAATTTCAAAGTTACCTTATACACTAAAGGTATGTTTTAAAAACCAGGAGGAAACAGGTATGTTAAAAAAGAAGGCTACTAAAAAAAGTGTTTCATTAATTCTCTCTTTGATAACTGTACTATGCAGCATATTTACTTTTACTGTCTTTCCCATAACTACATCTGCAGCGACTCAGGCAACCTATTATGTTTCGCCGACAGGAAACGACAGCAACCCAGGAACGCTTGCAGCACCCTTTAAAACAATTGCAAAGGCGCGTGACGCTGTACGCATGATCAACGGCAATATGACCGGAGATATCTATATTTATTTGCGGGGCGGAAACTATAGCATTACCAGTACCGTTACTTTTGGACCACAGGATTCAGGGACAAACGGATACAGGATCTATTACCAGGCATACCAGGGTGAAACTCCTGTCTTGAACGGTGCAACAAAAGTTACAGGCTGGACTCAGCATAGCGGCAATATTTATAAGGCTACACTCAATCGTTCGACCAAATTGAGAAACCTTTATGTGAATGACCAGAGGGCTTCGATGACCAGCAAAACCGTTACAGCCCGCGGAGGGTACGGGACTTATTCCGTAACTGCAGGACAGGCTAGTTGGGCATGGACAAGCGGCAGTAAGAGTGACGGGGTTCAGTATAATACATCGGATTTACCGGCAATTGCCAGCAACAAAGATGACCTTGAGATCGTAAATGGTACTACCTGGAATGAGAATATAGTTTGTACCAGGGATGTCATTACATCCGGCAATTATAGAGTGCTTCTTTTGCAGCAGCCTTATGGGGCGATAGCACAGACTCCGGGGTGGGGGGCAGCCTTTAGTGCTTCCGGTACCCATACGATTTATAATGCCTTCGAATTCTTAAATTCTCCTGGACAATTTTATTTTGACAAGACGGCCAAAACGCTTTATTACTATATCCGTCCAGGTGAGAATATGACCACTGCCGATGTAGAGGCTCCTGTTGTAGAGAAGCTGATCGATATCGCAGGAACATCAACGACTAACAGGGTCAAGAATATCACTTTTCAGGGCATTACTTTTGAAAATACGGATTACAGCCTTGTGAATGTTGCGGGCTCACACGGTAAATCTACATGTCAGGCTGCACAGGCATTTACCGCTTTTTATAACGACAATTGGCACAACACCAAGTATGATCTTGTTGATACATTGCCGGGAATGATCAACGTAACCAGCAGCGATTCCATCAACTTTATAAGAAATATAGTAAAGCACAGCGGAAATGATGGAATTACCATGGTAAACGATGTTATAAATTCCAGTCTTATCGGCAACTACATCACGGACATTACATCCAGCGGCATCACGGTAGGGCATCCGCAGCATGTTTATATCGGAGATGGTGGAAACCATGCAAAATATGCTCCCGGAGTAGAAGGGGTTTGTAAAAATAACACCATCAACAATAATTTCTTGTACAACATAAGCACGTCTCACGGATTTGGTGGATGTGCCGCCATCACGGCTTACTTTGTCGATACCCTCAAAATAACGAATAACCATGTTCAATCAACAGCATACAATGGGATCCATTTAGGATGGGGCTGGCGTAATTTTACTGACTCCACTACCTGTAAAAACAACACAGTAAGTAATAACCGGATTATTAATACCTTAACCAGGCTTCATGACAGTGGAGCCATCTATACCATCGGACAGATGCCGGGCACGAACATTAACCAGAACTATGTCAAGGGAATTCCTCCTGCAACCTCCGGTCCGACCTATGGTTTGCATAACGATGAAGGAACTGCCTATATCAATGAAAATGACAACGTACTGGATATTGATCCTGGGGTAAAGTATACCATCAACTGTGAGGATTTTGGAGAAAAACACGATTTGACCATACTGCGGACCTATGCCACCGTTAGTAAAATGGGCGTTAATCCTCCAAACAGTAAAATTGATCCCCCGGTTGTCGTACCGGATAACGTATGGCCTTTGACACAGTACACCACCTGTCTGAATTCGGGAATCCAGGAAGCATACAGGGATATTATCCCGGCGAACTTACTTTCGACACCGGATTATGTGTTCCCCGCAAGTTGTGCAGCAGCAGCCGGGACCAGCATAGGTATAAGGAGCAGCGGGAATTCTTCAAATACGGTATGGTTTGCCCCGGCCGGAACAACCAGTTTTGTCGAGGGCCCCACGATGACGAAAGCGGAAGGAACTGCGACAACGATTACTGCCCCAGCCACTGCTGGTACGTACAGGTTGTGTGTAGTAAATTCACAAGGCATGAAGATGGGTGAATCGGCGGCACTGCTCCGAGTAAGCGGATCGTCTTCACAGATTGAAGCGGAGAGTTTCAGCAGCCAATCGGGTATTCAAACGGAAACCTGCAGCGAAGGAGGACAGAACATTGGGTATATTGAAAATGGGGATTATGCCGTATACAACAATATCAATTTCGGCTCCGGAGCGACAAGCTTCCAGGCCAGAGTAGCCAGCGGAGCCAGTGGAGGGAATATTGAGATCAGGCTGGACAGTCTTACTGGTCCTTTAGTAGGAACTTGTTCTATCACCGGGACTGGCGGTTGGCAGACGTGGGCTACCAGAACCAGCAGTGTCAGCGGAGCAAGTGGGATACATAACGTATACTTGAAATTTACCGGTGGGAGCGGTTACTTATTCAATCTAAACTGGTTCCAATTTAACGGGTGAAGGACTTTGACTTAATGAAAATGTATCTTCTCGGGTCCATTCAAGACTTAGGTCCCTGTACAAAATGACCTTGCAGCCAGGGACTTAAATCTTGATGGTGTTATATCAAAATCACCTTATTCGCTTTAAAGAGAGTGTACTCTAACCATACTGCCGTGTATCCTTAATGGAATACCGGCGATATAAAAGAAAGGGGAAATAAAAAATGAGACTAAAACCCTTATTGAATGAAATTGGCAGGAAAATGGTACCGGCTTTTTTCACTCTTGCAGTACTTTTAGCAATGCCTGTAAATTCAATGGCGGCGCAAGCGCTCCCAACCATGCCGCCGTCAGGATATGACCAAGCCAGGAACAACATTCCGCATGGGCAGATCAACAATATTACTTATCAATCATCAGCAACAAACAGCCAGAGGAAGGCGAGAATTTATCTGCCACCAGGATATTCAACAAGCAAAAAATACAGCGTTCTGTATCTATTGCACGGTTACGGCGGGAGTGAAGGTGATTGGTTTACAGGCGGAGGCGCAGCAAATGTCATTATGGACAACCTCATTGCTAATGGCAATATTCAGCCATTTATCATTGTAACACCAAACGCAAATACATCGTCAATATCTGATAGTAAGCTTCCGGATGATATACTCAACAGCCTTATACCATACATCGATTCACACTATTCTGTTTATACTGACCGCCTTCACAGAGCAATTGCCGGTCTCTCGTATGGTGGTCCACAATCATATAATATTGGGTGTACAAATATGAACAAATTCGCCTATGTCGGAGCTTTTTCAGGCGGCGGACCTGTTGCCTATCCGACCAGCAAGTTGTTTCCAAATCCTGCAGCTACCCGTCAGCAGATGAAGCTATTGTTTCTTTGCATTGGAACCAATGATAATTTATCTTACAGTGACGGCATAGCTAATTTCTGCAAGAGCAATAGTATCCCTTGCACCTATTATCAAATTCCAGGAAGAGGTCACGATTGGACTGTTTGGAAACCAAGTCTGTGGAATTTTGCACAAATGGCGAGCGCGAAAGGATTTACGGATTATGGCTCTCCGAGGTCGGCATTTACACAGATCGAAGAAGAGAGTTACGACAACCAGCCTGAAATCCAAACCGAAGCTTCTAATGAGGACGGACAGAATATCGAAGATATCGAGAATGGGGATTACTGATGGTGTAATTGATGCACTTGATTTTCCAGTATTACGAAATTATCATATTGATTGGAGGTAAATCTATGAAAAAAGTATGTAAAGTTGTAGTTTCTCTGTTGGCTATTTCCTTATTTCTTTCAACAGAGTGTTATGCAGACAATCCAATCGTACAAACGAATTATACTGCGGATCCTGCCCCGATGGTCTATAACGGGACTTGCTATCTGTATACCAGTCATGACGAGGATACCACTGTCAATAATTTTTATACCATGAATGACTGGAGATGCTATTCATCCACCGACATGCAAAACTGGACGGATCATGGTTCACCGTTGTCTTACAATACATTCAGTTGGGCGCAAGGCGATGCATGGGCTGGTCAGGTTATTAATAGGAACGGGAAGTTTTATTTCTACGGTCCTATGACCCGGAAAAACGCCGGGGGCGCAAGGGTAATCGGTGTAGCGGTATCAGACAGCCCGACCGGGCCATTCACCGATCCCATCGGGAAACCTTTAATCGCCAATAACGGGGCGCAGGATATCGACCCTACCGTATTCATTGACGACAATGGACAGGCGTATCTCTACTGGGGGAACGGTAACCTCTATTATGTAAAGTTGAATCAAGATATGATTTCATACTCAGGCGGGATTGTCCAAGTATCTCCGAAACCAGCGAATTTTATCGAAGGCCCGTGGTTCTACAAGCGTAATAATTTATATTACATGGTATACGCAGGTATGACTGGAGGATCCGAAAATATTTCCTATGCTACCAGCAACAGTCCTACCGGGCCATGGACCTCCAAGGGAACTATTATGGGTTCGCAAAACAGCTATACAAACCATCCGGGAGTAATCGATTATAAGGGAAATTCCTACCTCTTTTACCATACCGGTTCTTTACCGGGAGGCGGAAGCTACCATCGTTCTGTTGGCGTGGAACAATTCAAATACAATGCAGATGGCACAATTCCCAGTATCCCAATTACCAAAAATGGTCCCGGCCAGCTTAGTAATCTAGACCCATACGTCAAAACGGAAGCTGAAACAATTTGTTGGGAATCCGGAGTTGAGACAGAAAAATGCAGTGAAGGCGGAATGGATGTATGTAATATCGAAAACGGGGACTGGATAAAAGTAAAAGGTGTAGATTTTGGTTCTGGTGCGGCATCTTTTGAAGCAAGAGTAGCTTCGGCTACTAACGGCGGGAATATTGAAATCCGCCTTGACAGCGAGACAGGGAAACTGGTGGGAACTTGTGCTGTTTCAAGTACCGGCGGTTGGCAGACCTGGACAACTAAGACCTGTAATGTAAGCGGTGCAACAGGAGTACATGACCTATACTTAAAATTTACCGGCGGAAGCGGTTTTCTATTTAACATCAACTGGTGGAAGTTCACCGGCACAGGTGTAACTCCAACTCCTGGTGAGACATCGGCTTTTTCACAGATAGAAGCGGAAAGCTACAACAACCAGTCTGGAATCCAAACCGAAAGCTGCAGCGAAGGAGGAGAGGATGTCGGTTATATAGAAAACGGGGATTATGTAGTTTACAAAAATATTGATTTCGGCAATGGTGCAGAAAGATTTAAGGCCAGGGTAGCCAGTTCCAGCAGCGGAGGTAATATTGAAATCAGGCTTGATAGTCTTACTGGTCCTTTAGTAGGGACTTGTCGGGTTACCGGAACCGGAGGCTGGCAGACTTGGGCTGATGCAATGTGCAGTGTGAACGGAGTAAGCGGAAAACATGACTTATACCTGAAATTTACGGGAGGAAGCGGATACTTATTCAACCTTAACTGGTTCAAGTTTACCGGTGGAGGTGTAACTGCCGGAGATATCAAGGAAGATATGAGCGTCGGTGAACAGACGATGCCTTGATGAAAATGTACCTTCTATTACGAAATTACCTTGTTTGCCTTAAAGACGTGCGCTCTAAAGTTGTTTACAACAATACCGTTAAATTCAAATAAGGAGGTAATTGTGGATTATGAAAAAAATTTCGATATGTATTATTGGAATAGTTTTATCACTGGCATCTTTCAATGTAGTACATGCTGCTTCATCGTATATTGATTATTTTAAAGCGACGCCGATAATAGATTCCCTATCGTCGTCCTGTTGGGGCGCCGCGGCAGTGGGTCCTCGTGATCAATCCAACGGTTTGGAAGACAGGACCATGTCGAAGTATGCTTATTGGGATGGAGGAATCATCAAGGGGCCGGATGGCACATATCATATGTTTGCCAGCCGGTGGAATCAATCTGCCGGTCACAACGGGTGGTTTGGCTCTGTGGCTGTTCATGCGACAAGCTCCAATCTGTATGGACCTTATACGGACAAGGGTATATGCTGGCCGGGCGATCAGGGCGGTAAAGGTCACAACGTGGTTCCGCTGCAACTGAAAGACGGACGGTATGCTATCCTTGTGAGTGAAACCAGACGGCCGGCGGAGATTTTTGTCTCCAATTCCCTGGATGGGCCATGGTCAAAGCTGGGTAGTGTATCGATTGCTTCAAACGCTTACTCATCCAATTATACAGCGTCAAATGTTTACATTATGCTTCGTCCGGATGGACGTTATGGGTTGATTGAAAGAGATGGGGTAATTGGTATTGCTGATAATGTCCTTGGACCTTACACCATTCAAGGAACCAATATTTATGCGAAGATTCCCGGTTGTCCGACAGTCAACATGGAAGATCCCGTTATGTGGTATAGTGGTGGCCTTTATCATATTATTGTCAATAAGTGGGACACACGTAAGGCGTATCACATCACTTCCCAAGATGGTATCAGCAACTGGAAATTAGAACCTGGATACGCCTATGATCCGACAGCGAATTTTATCCGCTATTCAAATGGTACGGTCAATCATTGGAATAAATTAGAACGTCCCAATGTGTATATGGAGAATGGCCATGTGGTTGCGATGACACTCTCAGCGATAGACGTTGCAAAAGACCAAGACTTGGGCAACGACAGTCATGGCAGTAAGGTTATCGTCATTCCCTTTGATGGTGCCGCATTAGATTCTGGGGGTGTTCCGCCAGCTCCTGACCCAAGATCGGCCTTTACACAGATCGAAGCGGAGAGTTACGATAACCAATCGGGAGTTCAAACCGAAAGCTGTTCGGAAGGTGGGGTGAATGTCGGATATATCGAGAACGGGGATTATGCAGTTTACAGAAATATTGATTTCGGCAGTGGTTCTGCAAGCTTTCAGGCCAGAGTCGCCAGTGCTTCCAGCGGAGGCAATATTGAGATCAGGCTGGATAGCCCTACCGGGACTTTGATAGGGACTTGTCCGGTTGTCGGGACCGGAGGCTGGCAAACTTGGGGCTCTGCAAGGTGCAATGTCAGTGGGGTGAGCGGAAAGCATGACTTATATCTAAAATTTACGGGAGGAAGCGGATACTTATTCAACTTAAACTGGTTCAAATTTGGTACAGGAAGTAATTCAGGAAGCTTGAATGATTTAAATTCCGATGGGGAAATTGACTCCATTGATTTAATGTCGGTGAAAAACACCTTTTAGGATTGGAGACGATACTTGGTAAATTAATAGCAAAAATAGGCGCATTTTCAATTTTGAAAATGCGCCTATTTTTCTCTAATTGTGAATAACAACGGGCATTATGAAAGTCATGAAAACATGGTAATTTATTATGAAGAAGAAGTAAATAATCAAATAAAACATGGTTTTTTTGATTGAATAGTTTTACAATTTGTCATAAAATAAAGAATGAATTTAAGTACTAGGCTTATTGTGGTTTTGTTATAATTAAA
This sequence comes from [Clostridium] aerotolerans DSM 5434, assembly GCF_000687555.1. Lineage (GTDB taxonomy): Bacteria > Bacillota > Clostridia > Lachnospirales > Lachnospiraceae > Lacrimispora > Lacrimispora aerotolerans. Next base: position 44,967 of record NZ_JHWJ01000001.1, read on the forward strand.
GGAGGGTCCCATGGCTAAAATTAGATATGCTATAATAGGAAATGGATTCCGGGCAATGGCTTTTTTAAGAATAGGCCTTGTTCTATCTGCACAATTTGAAGTGACCTCTGTTTTCTTTCGAAATAAAGAGAAAGCTGCCGAATTTTCAAAAACCCATTCCGTTCCAGCAGCTTTGACCATAAAGGAATGCTTATCTACGAATCCTGATTTTGTGGTGATAGCCATAGGAAGGGATGGAAATCCTGAGATGATAAAACGGTTAATCCCTTATGGCATTCCAATGTTAGTGGAGACACCTCCTGCCATGAACTTAAATGACCTTCATTCCCTGTGGGACACTTATTTAAAACAACATGCCAAGATTCAAATTGCGGAACAGTATTTTTTACAGCCGCTTAATGAAGCGAAATTAAAGGCTCTAAAAAAAGGAATATTAGGCGAGGTTCATAACATATCCATATCCTGTGCTCATGACTATCACGGTGTCAGCTTAATTCGAAAACTGTTAGGAGTTGGATCTGAAAAAGCTCAAATAAATGGTAAAAACTATCAATTTCCTGTGACGGTCACCGACTCCAGAGATGGAATTAAGACGGATGGAGAAGTCGTCATCTCAGACCGGTCAAGATACACCATAGAATTTGAAAGCGGAAAAGTAGCTTTTTATGATTTTGCCTCTAATGTACAATACCGTTCCAAAATCCGAACCCGTCATCTAAATATTCAGGGGGTTCGTGGGGAAATGGATGACGATATTGTACGCAGCTTGACCAAAGATAACCAGCCGTTAGTTCAAACCTTTCAGATTACCCAGGATATTAATACTTTGTCTACCTATTCCATTAATCTTGGGGGAGAATGTCTCTATAGGAATCCTTTTGCAAGGGAACGGTTTACGGATGATGAAGTTGCCATGTTACGCTGTCTCCTTGGAATGAAAGAATATATATTGACTGGTAACAGCTTTTATTCCTTTGCAGAGGGCTGCCAGGATAACTATTTTTTCTTATTGATGCAGGAAGCTTTAAAGCAGCCGCATGTAGCCGTAAAAACAGAGGTTCAACCATGGAATTAGGTAAAGAATGGGGATTGTAAAGATAAGCTTTACATTATAATACAGTGAAAATATTTAGTTCGCGTGCGTCCCTATGAAAACGATGTATAGCTCAGCTAGGAGAGTACTTGAATGGCATTCGTGAGGTCATGGGTAAGAATCCCACTATCTCCATTACATACATAAATCCACAGGCAGGAATGCTTGTGGATTTTTATATTTTCTTATACGACGCATACCTGGAAGGCTTGAATGTAAAATCAATCAGTTTAAATCTTACTTCTAAGAAAAAATAGTTGACAAATAGTCTAATTAGACTAATAATGGATTAAATAAGTAGTTACTTAACACTTATTACGAAATGGAAGCATTTTTCGTGAAGGTTAAACGAAAGAAAGGATGAAAAAAATGATAAAATCATTTTTAATGATAGGGCAATCCAATATGGCTGGACGAGGGTTTATTCATAAGGTGCCCCCAATTTATAATGAAAGAATACAAATGTTACGTAATGGTAGATGGCAGATCATGACTGAGCCCATCAATTATGATCGACCAGTTTCAGGAATAAGTCTCGTCGGTTCATTTGCAGATGCATGGTGTCGTCAAAACCAAGAAGATACTATTGGTCTAATTCCTTGTGCGGAAGGTGGAAGTACACTGGATGATTGGGCTGCAGACGAAGTGCTTTTTAGACATGCAATAACAGAAGCTAAATTCGCTATGCAAAGCAGTGATTTAACAGGAATTCTATGGCATCAAGGAGAAAGTGATAGTGCTAATGGTAACTACAAAGTATATTATAAAAAGTTACTTTTAATTATTGAGGCTCTTAGAAAGGAGTTGAACTGTCCAGATATTCCAATTATTATTGGTGGCTTAGGGGATTTTTTAGGCAAAGAAGGATTTGGAAGAAGTTGCACTGAATATAATTTCATTAATCAAGAGTTACAAAAATTTGCTTTTGAACAAGATAATTGTTACTTTGTCACAGCATCAGGTTTAACTTCTAATCCTGATGGCATTCACATTGATGCAATTTCTCAAAGAAAATTTGGTTTACGATATTTTGAAGCCTTTTCTACGAAGCAACATGTATTGAAGCCGTTAAATAATGAAAATGAGTTGATAAATCTTAGTCATGCTAGAATTCATACTAAAACAGAAATAATATATATAAAAAGTATGGAGTTTGCATTAGGAAAAATATCATATGAGGAATTTGTATCTCAAATTATGTAAACAAGCAATGATTAAACCTTGTAATTTTGAAATAACTATTAAAAAAATTTTAATGAAGAACATAAAGGAGGTGATATATTGATACCCTTACTAATTTTAGGTTTATTAAAGCAAAACCCAGGTTCTTACGGATACGAATTATTAACCTTAATGGAAGAGAGACACTATACATATATTGTAAATTTTACTAAAGGGTCGTTCTACTACAATCTTCAACAATTAGAAGAGAAACAATATATTAAAAAAGTTAACCAATCAGACAATACAAGAGAGACGAATAATTACATCATCACTGAACTAGGAGATAAGGAATTTGAAAAACTGATGTATAAGTATGGTTCTAAGACAGAGTATATAAATTTATCTTTCTATGCAGCAATGCTATTTGCTAATGAATATAAAGATGAGAAGCTAACAAAACTAATAGAAATACAAATCGAACAGACCAAAAAGAAAATTTCTTTATTAGAACAATCTATCCATAATAATGAAACTATCTCAACTTATTTCAGGAAAATGTTAGAAAATTCACTTTCTCATCATTTAGTAAATGTTCAATGGTTTGAAGGACTGTTAAAAGAGTTAAGAGATGAAAATTAATTTAAGGAGTATCAAACTAAATACTTATTCCAGTAATAAGTTTATCGTGTCGACTAAACTGGGGATGGGTCACCCGTCCCTAAATATAATTGATGATGCTAAAACATGATATATATTCTACATAACTTTTTGTTACTACTTTAACATTTTATCATATTCAATTGCCCATTTTTCTAGGGATTTCAGCACTGGTAAAAACTTTACACCCAACTCTGTTAATGAATATTCTACTTTAGGAGGAACTTCCTTATATATTTCTCTATGTATAATCCTATATTCTTCCAGCGTTCTAAGCTCTTTCGTTAAATTTGCCTGCGTTACCTGTGGTATTTTCCTACTAAGTTCCCCAAATCTCAAAGTGCCTTGGCTTAAAAAAAACACGATAACCATGGTCCACTTTCCACGGACTATCTTTTGCACATTTGATATTGGACAATTTTCTACATAATCATCTTCAGACTTTCTTCCCATATACCCCCCATTACTATCACATTGAATAGTACCAATCAAATAATATTGTACTCCTTAATAATTATTATACTTAGTATTATTCAAAAGTAAAGATAGACGGATATAAAGTCTTTTATCGCTGTTACCTCTGGATTAATGACAGGAATCTTATTTCCAATATGTAAAAAAGAGAATATTCATATCGCTGATATGATTAGCAAATCTGACTTAAGCTGGACGATTGTTCGTGGCCTTACCCAATATGCAACTTTATTCATTTTCTAACTTAATACTATCATTTTCAATAGTATATATTAGATATTATAGTACTTGATATAATTATTGTTCAAACATAAAATGTGTATATAGATAATATTTTAAATAGCACCGCACCATCTGAGTTAGTGATAAAGCAATCATTTGGTAGGAAGGTGAAACCAATCCATAGTAACTCCAAAGAATTGCATGCAGTCCTTGGTGAGGGACTACAAATAATACTTATTAATACGGGGAAGGTGATAATCATGATTACATCAACAAATTTTTGTAAGGTACAAAAACTGGACGATGATTTATATGTCATTACTCAAGCTGGACTTGTGCATCTTTATCTTATCCTAGGGCAAAAAAAAGCAATCATAATTGATGCTGGTTATGGATTCGAGGATATAATGCCTATCATTCGAAGTATAACCAGTCTGCCTGTTATGCTGGTATTGACTCATGGCGATCCTGATCACAGCTACGGAAGTGAATATTTTGGAGATATATGGCTGTATCAGCCTGACTACGGTCAGATTATGGGCTTTGACACGAGACAGGAAAGGCAGTTCATAGCTGAGATGGGAGTAAATTATCTGAAGGAAAATAAGCCTGAAGCCATTGAACATTTCGATAGCAAGGCATTCACTGAAAGGAGCCTGCTTCGAATCCTGACTCCGCATTTTGTAAAGGATGGGGAAGTGTTTGACTTAGGTGGAAAAACTTTGGAAGTAATATTTACACCAGGGCATTCTTATGGGCACATTATGCTGCTGGATCGGGAAAAAAAGAGACTTTTTTCTGGAGATATGATTTGTGATTATGTCATCATTTACTTTTTTGAATCTGATAGAAACGCACCATTTTTCATGGCACTAGACAGCTGGAAAAAGATAAAAAGATTAGAAAATGATATTAAAGATATTTATAGTGCCCATGGAACGCTCCCAATTACAATAGATTACGTCGACGCATACATCGAATGTTTTTCGGGAGAATTTCAGCAGAATTATTTAAAGGATAAACCGTTTGACCGAGGGCCTTTAGGCCGCGGATACCAGCATATCTATAAAACAGTTAATATCCAATACTCCGATAAGAGACTTGAGGAATTTTTAGGACACAAAGTGGAACGAATTGATTTATAATGATACATTATTTCTCAAAATTGTACCAATGAGAGTGAAAACCTATGAATGAAAGAAGAACCGAGGCATGCACTCTTCATATGCCATGTGACACTCTATATCTTAAGTAGATATAATGTGTCACATAGCAGAGCTTAACAAGCATCTATTTGGTGTCATATCCGTTGAAACACCTGAGCATGTAAACAAATGTTTCAAGGTCTGAGTCCTTCCATTTTGAAATGCGCTTATAAAATTCTTCTTCTTTTTCCTTAATAGCCATTAACGCTTTTTCACGGCCGGTTTCTGTTAAAGATAACAATACTCCACGGCGGTCTTCCGGATAAGTCTCACTTTTAACATAGCCTAAGTGCTTCAGCTGGGTGACAAGGCGGCTCACAGAACTTCGGTCCATAGCGGTCGATTCGGCTAAAAGAGTAGCTGTGGCTGGTCCGTTGGACAGAAGCCAGCGGACGATCAGAAAAGCAGCTGGTTGTAATGTCGAGTCAAAAACGGCTGCCGTTCTTACGTTTAACGCATGGGATGCACTTAGCAGCACATTGAGCTGCGCGCCAAGGCTTAGCTCAAGCTGTATTCTTGATGAATCGGGTCTTGCAATGATATTTTCATCCATAGATTTACCTCACGTAAATATACTTGACATATATCAAATAAAATAATATGATTGATATATGTCAAGTATATTTGAAGTTCTGATTCATGTCAAGCAGTCAAATGCTGTATCATACACAGGAATAGAACTTTGTGTTTAGCGGTAGGAATTAAGGAGGATAATATGTCGACATGCCCAATTGCAGTAGTAACTGGTGCTACCAGCGGCCTTGGTCAACTGGCAGCAATTGAATTGGCCAAACAAGGAAAACACTTGGTATTAACGGCCAGAAATGAAAAACGCGCTGAATCCACCAGAGATATTATAGAGAATGCTGTACCTGAAGCAAGAGTAGACTTTTATTTCGGTGATTTGTCACTTATGGAGGACGTAAGAAGAATTGGAAATCAGATTAAAACTGCATATCCCCAAATTGATATATTGGTGAATAATGCAGGACTACACGGCTTCGAGCAGCGAATAACCAAAGAGGGATTTCCTGAAATGATTGCAGTGAACTATCTAGCGCCATGGTTGTTAACTCATACGTTATTAGATTCGTTGGCAGCTACAAAAAATGCACGAATAGTGAATGTTGCTTCTGAAGCATCGCGCAATCATGGTGAACTTAAATTGCCGGAGGATTTAACAGATACTTCAGAATTTACCGCCAGAGGTTCATCAGTACTTTATGGAAAGACGAAGCTGCTAGACATCATGTTCACAGGGGAGCTTGGCCGTCAGCTATGTGGAACGGGAGTCACCGCCAATGCTTTGAACCCTGGTTTTAATGTGACAGGTCTTGGACGGGAATTAGGGTTTTCTTCTGTTCTTTCTAAAATACTGAAAACTATGCATATAGGAGACCCAAGAAAAGGTGCTGATATTATCGTCCGTTTGGCTTCGGACCCACAGTATCAAGGAGTGACTGGAGGATATTTTAACGTTGGTACAGGAAAATCCATTGTACCTATATATCCAGGCGGCGACAGTATCATGCAGGGTAAGTTATGGGAGGCTACGAAAAGCTTACTGGAACAAAGAGGATACCTTGAAAAATATTCAGTAGGTGTTTAAAGGATGATATAGAGGAGTTGTAGGTGAATATCTTTCAAACGAAATATAAATCTTACCAAAGGACCCAATATAACATCTGAAATAACGCATTGATTGGCCTCAGCCCGAATGTAGTATAATGAATTAAGTCCTGTATTTTTTACTTTGTAATTCTTTATTAATTATAAAAATATTGCATAGAAAACAAATATACGCTATGATGTATTATAAGGTCTTATATGTGGAAGGTGTAAAATATGGATTTATATAAAAAGTCACAGCAACCATTATACGCACAGCTAATGAAAGAAATAAAGGATTTAATACAAAAAGGTGAATATGAAGCAGGAGATCAAATCCCAACGGAAACAGAGTTGTCTGAAAAATATCAAGTGAGTCGTATTACGGTACGAAGAACAATTGAGGAATTATGCACACAAGGAATCTTGGTAAAACGACAGGGTAAAGGAACATTTGTGGAAGCACCTAAGATATATAGAAAAGTGGAAAAAGATAATAATATGAGTTTTTCGGAGTCATGTCGTGCAAACGGACGAAAGCCGTCTTCCCATGTAATAGCGTGCCAATTTGTAGAGGCAGAGGAGTGGCAGAATGAATTTCTGATACTAACAGATGATAAAAGGTTATATCATATTGAGCGGGTTTTATCGGCAGATGAACTGCCAATTATTTATGAACATATTTATATACCCGCAATACGTGTACCCAATCTTCAGGTAGAAAAATTAGAGAATGGTTCTCTGTTTCGATTGCTGGCAGAAGATTACCATGTGACAGACTTCGCGAAGGGAAGAAGTACAATAGAAGTGCGAATGGCATCAAAACCTATAGCAGATTATCTTAAAATGAATGTAGGCGAACCTATCATGATTTTAAAGAGTTATATGAATGATGAGGAAGAGAAACCATTATATATTAGCTATGAAATTATAGTTGGCTCACGTTATAGAATTTCAATTTAAAAGGTTATATATTTAGGAGCAGCAGACTTCAAAAACAGGAGAATTTGATACAAAAACTATCAAAACTCCTTCTTTTGAAGTCTGTTTTTTGTTTGTTTTTAACAAAAAGTATAAGTGGAAAATATATATTATATCCAAAGTATCTACTTTGTTAAAAGGTTATATTGAATTATAACGTTATAAGATGATATAATAAAAAACAAGAAGGGAGAGAAAAATGGAGAAGAAAAATTCAATGATTATAGTTGCAAAAAATCTATTTGATAGTGTGAATTCAAATGCATACGAAGGATATCTTTGCATTAAAGAAAATCGTATTGTTGAAAAAGGAATTGGACAGCCATCAAAAGAAATTTTGGATCAGGCAGAACAAATTTTAATCTTTGAGGAAGAACTGGTCATGCCTGGAATTACGGACACACACACCTTTTTTACGGGATATGCGATATTCCATGTTGGGGCAGATGTTTCAAAAGTTTAGGACAATGAAAAAGGGCTGAGTATTTTGAAAGCCTATGAGAAAGAACATCAATCACATGGGGCAATTCTTGGACATGGCTGGGATCCTAAAAGATGGAATAAGCAGGTAGCTGAGAAAATGCTCGAAGAGTATTATCCAAAAAAAGCGGTCATTCTCTTTGCTGCTGACAGATCCACTTGCATTATGAATCAAATAGCAAGAGATATTTACCATTTTACATCTAATACATGCTATCCCGAAAAATATTATCGAATCATGCGAGAATATTTAAATGACCGTGAGTTTATTGAAAAGGAATTTTCAGATTACATGGAGATGATGAATTCAAGAGGGGTGACAACAGTAAAAGAAATGGGCTTTGATGATTTTTATGGTTTCACCAATTTTCTTAAGGAAATAGAAGACTCTGAAAAACTTCATCTTAGGACATTTTTCATGTCGCAGCCTGTAGGTGAAAAAATGAATCTAAAATATGCTAGAAATATGAGAGATATGTTTACCGGAGACAAGATTCGTTTTAGTGGATTTAATTGCATGACTGATGGTACGATTGCCGATCACAAAGGGGACTTGAAGGAGCCATATGAGGGCAAACTGTATACCTGTGGTATCGAGATTCCTTACGAAGAGATTGAAGCAGATGTTCTTGCTGCAGATAAAGAAGATTTTCGATGGACCTTACATGCACAGGGGGATGGTGCAGTTGGAAAAATAACAAGCATTTATGATAAGTGCAAAAAGGAAAATGGAAAATTAAAAAATCATCATGCAATCACAGATATGGAATTCACAGACCCTATGGATCTGGAAACGCTTGGCGAAATTGGAGCTATTGCTGAATTGTATTTTCAGATAATGTCCCTGGATTCTGCAAAAGTATTGTTGGATAACATCAAAAGTACTATCGGCATGGAACGAGGAAAGAACTATTGGAACCGCCGTAAAATGCTGGATAGTGGGATGACGTTAAGTGGTGCTACAGATTTGCCGTTAATGATTACCAGTGTTCCTGAATCCATTTTTTATTCCAGCGGTGGATATATGGATGGCAGGGAGGAGCCATTCCAAAGGGAAAATACACTTGAAGTTTCGGAAATTTTGAAAGCCTGGACAATCGGAGGACAGAAGAATCTGGGTATGAGTGATAAATTAGGAACTTTAGAAGAAGGAAAATTGGCAGATATAACAGTGTTTGATAAAAATCTATTAGTAATTGATAAGCGAGAGGCGAGAAACGCTAAAGTAGTATTAACTATAATGGATGGAAGAATTGTATATCGGGAAGGATAACAGGAGAGGTGGAAGAAATGGGAGAAAAGAAAAAAAGTAAGTTACACATGCCGCATGTGCTTACACTGATCTTTTTATTGATTGTAGCAGTGGCAATTCTGACATGGATTTTACCCAGTGGTGAATTCGAGAGAACATTGATGGATACTTCAGCGGGGGAAAGAAGTGTAGCAGTAGCTGGAACTTATCATTCCGTAGATAAGGTTCTTAAAGATGGAACCAGTCTGCGTCAGGGGATTGGACAGGTTCTGATGGCACCTGGAAAAGGTATTCAGCAGATGATAGAGGTTTTAGCCTTTGTCTTTATTATCGGTGGGGTATTCCAGATTATGGCAAAAACAAATGCTTTAAATATGGGAATCCAGAAAATCGTGAAGAAGCTTGGTGCAAAAGAAATACTGATTATTCCAATTTTGATGCTGCTGTTCGGACTTGGTGGAAGTACTTTTGGTATGTCTGATGAGCTTGTACCATTCTATTTACTTATTATGCCTATTATGTTTACTATGGGTTATGATTCAATGACGACATTTATGACGGTATGCCTTGCTGCAACAGTTGGATATGCTGCATCAACAGTCAATCCCTTTTGTGTACTGATTGCACAGGGAATCGCGGGTATTCAGGGAAATCCACAGTTGGTTTTCCGAATGATTCAGTGGGTTATCATGATGGGAGTTATCATCACATTCGTTACCTGGCGTGCATTGAAAATTAAAAAGAGCCCTGAAAAATCTATTACTTATCAAGAAGATATTTATAAGAAAAAAGAAGTAACTTCAGAAGTGGATTTCAATCAGGATATGACAATTCGTCAAAAATCTGTATTAGCTGTTTTCGTCATCGGTATGGTGGTAGTTGTAGTAGGATTAGTTAAATTTGGCTGGTATATGAACGAACTTTCCATGTGCTTTATGGGTATGGGACTGCTAATGGGTATTTTTGGAGGATTAAATGAGAAAGAGATTTCAGATGAGTTCATCACTGGAGTGAAAGACATTTCATTTGCTGCTATGGTCATCGGTTTCTGCAGCGGTATTATGGTAATTGCACAGGACGGAATGATTATTGATACAATTCTGAATACATTAAGTGACCTGGTTGCAGGTTCGAGTAATACAGTATTTGCTGTTGTTTTGTATGCGGTAGAGTCATTGTTAACACTGCTTGTACCTTCATCATCCGGCCTGGCAGCACTTTCTATGCCTATCATGGCTCCGTTATGCGATCTTCATGGAGTAAATCCAGAAGCAGCAGTTACTGCACTTCAGTACGGTAATCAGCTTACAAACCTCATGAGTCCGGTAGCTGGAACAACAGTAGCAGGACTTGCAATCTGTAAAATTTCTTTCGCCCAGTGGTGGAAAACTATTTGGAAGGTATTCTTGATATTAACAGTACTTGCCATAATATTCTGCACAGTTTCAGCTGCAATTTAATAATGACAAATAATTTATATAGAGAAGAAGGAGTAATTAACTATGAATAAGCCAGAAGAATTAATCAAAAAAATCTATGAGGAACAGGGAGAAATCAAAGATATATTTTTTACCGCTTGTGGAGGTTCACTGGTAGATCTATATCCAGGTTACTATTTTGTTAGTGCTGAATCTGAAACTATGCACTCACATTGGCTGACCGCAAAAGAACTGATTGTAACACCATCTAAATTTCTGAAAAAAGGTTCTCTTGTAATTTTATGTTCTCATGGCGGAAATACAAGAGAGACGGTAGAAGCTGCAAAATTAGCAAAAGAACGTGGAGCAGCTATTATAACAATGACCCACAACCCAGCTTCCAGCTGTGCACAGGATGATATGAATCCGGTTGTTTACAGCTGGGAAGATGATACAGATGAAAAAGATAGACCTCAGGGTATCGTAATGCGTATTTTAAATGAACTGATGAAATTGCAGGAACCTGCTTATCGCAAATATGAGGTTATTCTTGACGGGCTGGATAAAGTAGATGGCATTGTTCGTGCAGCAATAAAGAAAGTGAAAAACCGTACCTGGGTATTTGCTGAAAAATACTTTCAAGAACCATTCCTCTATATCATGGGGTCGGGCGCTTCTTATTCTCAGGCATATGGATTCTCTATCTGTTCCCTTCAGGAAATGCAGTGGATGGATTGTTGCTATCTGCACACCGGAGAATATTTTCATGGACCGTTTGAGTGTACGGATGAAGAGCATCTTTACATTCTGCTGATGGGTACTGGAGCAGCCAGAGAAATGGATGAACGTGCACTTACATTCTTACAGAAATATGCTAAAAAATATGAAGTGATTGATGCGCAAGAGCTGGGAATTAATGTAATTGACAAACGTGTAAATGAATACTTCTGTCCAATGCTGTTTTATGCAATGTCTGTTGCATATCGGACAGGCCTTCAGGATAAGAGAAGTCATCCACTGGATATGAGAAGATATATGGGAGTAGTTGAGTACTAATAATAAGGAGAAGAGTGATGGCAAAATATAATACAAAAGTATTGGGGTTTGGTGACAATGTCGTTGATCTTTATGAACATTCTCATATGATGTATCCAGGCGGAAATTGTGTGAATTTATGTGCATATTCTAAGATTTTTGGCGCTGAACGCATAGCGTATATGGGGTATTTTGGAAGTGATGATATTGCAGAATTTGTTATTTCTGTCTTGAATGAAATGGAGATTGAAACTGTTAAATGCAAACAGCTGGTTGGAGAGAATGGCTGGTCTAAATGTACCTTGATTGATGGCGATCGTACCTTTGGTGATTATAATGAAGGTGGGGTAAGAGGAAAGAATCCATATATTCTTGATCGATTTGATCTTGAGTACATGAAGCAGTTTGATTTCGTTCATACTGGAAATTACTGTTATACAGAGTCTCAATTAAAGGTTATGAAAGAAGCAGGTATCAAGGTATCTTTTGACTTTTCTGATGAGTCTACAAATGAATATTATAAAAAATATGCACCTTTTATAACATATGCCTTTTGCTCCTTTGATGGTGATGATGATGCAGCAAAAGAACACTTGAAATTCATTCATTCTCTAGGACCTGAAATTGCTTATTTGACCAGAGGATCCAAGGGCTGCATTATGTATGACGGAGAGCAGTTTTATGTTCAGCCGGCTACGATGATAGAGAATGTAGTAGATACAATGGGGGCTGGCGATTCATTTTTGACAGCGTTTATGAACTGCTACATTGATCAGCAGAAGAAGGGGATTGCAAAACAGGAAGCGATTACATTTGCTCTTGCAGAAGCATCTAAATTCGCGGCATATGTGTGTACTTTAAACGGAGCATTTGGATATGGAAAACCATACGAAGACTAAAGAGGGGAAGAAGTATGATTTATCAAGGCGATGCGCTGTATTATATTTATGAGACTCCCGCAATTCTGCAGCACATATTAGAAAATGAGCAAAGCGTACTTGCAGAGGCAAAAGCATTGGTTAATAAAACGGAGATTACAGAAGTTTATATTACAGGATCTGGATCATCTTATAATGCGGCCGTTGCAGCAGCTTTAACTGCAAAAAAGTTATTGGGTATACGTGCAACTGCCGTATACCCTGTAACACTTTTGGAGGAGTGTGATTTTGTTTCAGATAAGGCAGTGGTGTTAGGAATTTCACAGCAGGGAACCAGTATGGCGGTAATTCATACGATGGATGCTATACGAAGCAGGGGAATACCTGTAATTTCCGTTACAGGGGAATACGAAACTGAAATTACAAAACACGGTGATGCAAATATATATATAGAATGCGGATATGAAGATGCTGGAGCAACAACAAAAGGATATACATCAACTGTACTGACATTAATGCTTTTTCTAATTATGTTAGGGGAAGATAATGGAAAAATATCTTTTCTAAAGGGATACGATTATCGAAAAAGGATAGAGGCTGTTATTCAGAATATGAATAGGGTATTAGAAGATAGCAAAACATGGTGCAATCTGACTGCAGAGAAAATAAAGGATTGTGATGATTTGATTATTATTTCCAGCAGTAATCTGAAAAGCTTGCTTTTAGAAAGCGTTTTAAAATTTTCAGAAACATGTAGATTTCCAGTGCGAGGGTATGAAGTAGATGAGTTTATGCATGGTATGTATAATGCGGTAACTGAAAGAACAAATCTTTTGTATTTATTTCCAGCTTCAGGAAACGAATTGGAGCGAATGGAGAAATTATTTGAATATTATGAACAGAAAGAAACGATTCAGTACGCTATTAACATGCCGAATATGCAAAAAAAATCGTTGATTGGCTTTTTAAATGATCTGGATTTTTCAATATTAGAATATAATCTGCCACAGCAGATGTTATTTGTACTAACATCGCGTGTAAGAGGAATTAATCTGAATATACCGAAAGATCCGGAATTTCACAAATATATGAAAAGCAAACTGGAGCTGGATAAGGAGTAGGAGGAGAAAAATATTCATTATTCATTTTATTCCTGGCTCTTTGAAAAGTATTGTTGCGATCAGACTAATAAACGGGCACATTTTCAGTTTTGAAAATATGCCTGTTTTACCCTTTAAGCTTATGTTAGACAGAAAGATTTTTATATTGATAAACTTCACTTCCCCATTCACCTAGAGATTGTAAAACAACTATGAGTTTTTTACTAAGCTCTGATAGCTGATATTCTACTCTTGGTGGAATCTCATTGTATTGATGGCGAATAATTAGACCGTCTTCTTCGAGTTCTTTTAAGTTTTTGGAGAGCATTAGGCTGGATATGCCATCAATTTTCCTTTGTAGTTGATTAAATCTAATAACTCCATTTTGAGACATAGTCCATACGATTAATAGCTTCCATTTGCCACCAATAACTTTTAAAGCATATTCTATAGAACAGTTTTCCATATGAAAGCAACCTCCAATGCTTATATTAATGTTAGTAACTAAACAATTTTTGTGTACTTGTTGAATTATATATTACTTAATATAATTAAGTTAGTCAATAGATAGTTGACTTGATATAAGTAAACAAAATATTTATAAGGAGAGATGTGAAATGTCAAAGATAGTTATTTTTAAAGGCAGCCCAAGAAAAAATGGATATACTGCAAAATTATTAGAGCAGGTGGCAAAAGGATCCAAATCTAAAGGTGCTGAGGTAATTGAGTTTGATTTAAATGATCCTGGGATTCGTTGCTGTCAGGGTTGCTTTTATTGTCGTACACATGATGGTTGTGCTATTAATGATTATCTTCAGCCAATGTATGAGGCTATTAAGGAAGCAGATGCTATTGTGTTCGGTTCACCAATCTACTATTATCAAATTACAGGGCAAGCAAAAGTTTGGTTTGACCGTACATTTCCAATGTTTGGAGAGCATTTTGTACCTAGACATCCGGGTAAAAAGTTAATAACGATATTTACTCAGGGGCACCCAGATCCTAAAATAGGTGCAGAGGGCATTAAATATGCTAATGATATGTTAGAATCATTAGGTTGGAACTTAGAAGATAGTATCCAATACTGCGGAACTAGTGGTGATCCTGATTTATCAGTGTTTGATGAGTTATCTTTAAGAGCATTTAATGATGGGGAAAATTTAGTTGGATAAAATACAGCCTCTATCCTTCAGTTGAATCTGCCGACGGTGAGCTGTGGGGAGTCATGAACGCCGGGCTTAAGGAATCTCTCTCAGTTGAAGAGATTGCTGAACTGATCGATTTCGTGAATGGACAGAACAGTGACGCTTTCTGCCAGCTCAAAGTCGATGGCAGCCTACATCAAGGTAGCGGCATCTTTGATTACGGCCATATATTGTTTTTAAGGGAACTTGTAAAGGTTCCATTAATCCTGGACATCTTAATATTGTAAGTCAAATAATATTTTCTTTACATTAAAATAGCTACTTGACAAAATGATTTAGTAACTATATAATTTAGTTACTATGAAAAATAAAGAGATTTTAGTGGAAAAATTTTATCAGATGGCGAACCTGCTCATTCAGGAGATGCAGACGCCTTGGTCCTATGGGGGTGATTTTCTGTTGTCCCATTCGGAAATCCACCTGTTGGAGGCCATAAAGTCCCAGGAGGGAGCAAATGTAAGCGAGCTGGCTGCGTATTTGGAAATTACCAGCGGAGCAGTGAGCCAGGGGACGAAGAAGCTGTTGGATAAAGAACTGATTGAGTCTTACAAAAAAAAGGGCAACCGCAAGGAAACTTTTTCCCGTCTAACCCCCTTAGGAGAACGAATCTGTGAAGGACATCGAAAGCATCATGAATGCATGTGGGAGGTTTGGCAGGAATTTATGACAGACTTGGATCAGAACGAAACACAGTTGGTTTCTGATTTTCTGGAAATGGTAACCCAGGGTATAACGCAGATGATTGCTCAAGGAGAACGCCGCCTAAACGATTGATATTGGATGAGGCTGCGGCAGTCTTTGGGAAAAATGTTGAAAGTGTTTTGATATGGTTTGGATGGATGAAATCGCCTGCCGGGAAGGAGGTTAATACTGGTAGAACTCATGCAGGGGATGATCAAATAGCTAATTAAAAAGGAGATGTAAAAAATGGCATCAGTGGAAAAGGGTGAGATATTAGCAGAACGCATGAATCCGAACAGTAGGCTCTTCTTCATGGACCCAGAAGACGAAGACCTGGATTTCATATTTCAATGGTTTGTTGGTTGGATAGCATACGGTGCCTGTACGCCAGGTGAGCTGTTCAAAGTCGCTTGCAAAGTTGATCCGAAGTCTGCTGTAAGTTGGATGACGGAGTTTGGGAAAGAGGCAGGAAAGATTGAAGCAATCGGTGAAGACTGCCTGAAAAAAGGACATCGGATCAGCGCTGGCCAAGCATTTTTAAGAGCCTTCGGGTATTACCGGGCAGCCTACTGCGCAATAGATCCGGCGGATTCGGATTTTTTTCCAGTCTATTTTAAGACTGTAGAATGCTTCAAAAAATATCTTGAATGCTATTCTAAAACGTATCCACATGAGTATGTGGAAATAGAATATAAGGGTTATAAGTTCCCAGGTATCTTTCTGAAGGCTGAGAACAGTAACGAACCAAAGCCGACGATCATGTTTCACAACGGTGGTGAATCACACAAGGAGGATACCTGGTTCCTCGGGGGGAGAGATGCCCTCGAGCGGGGGTATAATGCTTTGCTCGTAGATCTGCCTTATGATGTACAACCAAGATCCTATAATGCTGAGGTCACAGCTAAGAACTTCCCTAAAGCCGATCTGATAGGAGCCTATCATGCAGCCACCGACTTCCTCGTTGCTCGTTCTGACGTAGATGCTAAACGGCTGGTAGTATGCGGCGATAGCTATGCTGGCATAAAGAGTACGTTCAATGCGGCTAATGATGATCGTTTTGCTGCGTTAGTTGCCAGTGCACCATTATACTCTTGGCGAGAAGTGATTACAAATGGTGTTATGCCTAAGCAGTTCACCATGGGGGATCCGGAGGAGTCGAACAAGCTTGTAAATAGTTTGCCTTGGCTCTCCAGAGTTACACTTCATCGAGTCATTTGGATGCATGGCTTCAATAGTATGGTAGATTGGCTGGAAGTATCACAAAACAATTTGGAGCTCGATCCGCGAGATATTAGGTGTGCGTTACTGTCTATACGTGCGGAATCTGAGGGGCCGGAGGTTATTAGACAGGCAACGGAGGTCTATGAAAAAGCTTCCTCCAAGAAGAAGGCCTTATGGATAGGGAAAACTGAGGATGGCGCCGATTTCCATTGCCAGATCAACAATCTGGCGTTGCGGATGCAGGTGATGTTTGATTTCTTGGACGAGGCCCTGGATTATAACTGTTAGCTTAGGTAAGGAGTATGGCTTAAGCCTTACATATCCTGGAGTTAAACGAAATAAGAAACTAAAACGAGGCGGAGAGCTAATTCTTCGCCTTTTTGTCTTTAAAAAAGTCTCAAAAAAAGATATAGGGAATACAGGAAACAAATGAAATAGAATAAGGCCAAATTAATCAAATAAAAAATAATTGTTCTTCTATTAATACAGTGATAAACTTATGGAGAGAGGGCATCAGGCAAGAAAATGACAGGAACTAACCGTAACTTATGGGGTTTATAAAGGATTAAAAGTATAGGAGCCATCATGGAACTAAAAAGAATTCGGTGTTTTATAGAAGTAGCCAGACTTAAAAGCTTTTCAAAAGCAGCGAAAGTATTGTATTTATCCCAGACTGCTGTTAGTCAGCAGATAGCTGCTTTAGAAGAAATGATGAGTGTCAGATTATTTGACCGGGATAAAAAAGAAGTAAAGCTGACAATCGCTGGTGAAACATTTCTTTTAGAGGCGAAACGATTAGTCAGATTATATGATAATGCAATTTTAAAAACACAGGCGTACGCTCAAGGTGTTGACGGTGTAATCAAACTTGGCTTTTTTAGTATGTTAGACCGGGATATAATGAGTAATGTAATAGCTGATTTTCATAGAAAATACCCAAGGACACAGATTAGTATTGTTCAATGCAGTTACGAAGATATGAAAAACAATATCCTGAACAATACCATTGATTTAGGCTTTTGCTTTTATTTGGATTCTATTGAATTAAAACAATTAAAAATTTATGAGCAATTGCCCAAATTGTGTGTGAATACAAAGCATCCTCTTGCTTCAAAGTCATTTATAACTCCAGAAGATCTGATAGGTGAAACGATTATTTCTTATTATAAAAATGTGGAACAGCAAGAGGTATATGAAAGTCATCATAATGAAGGGAATCCGGGATTGGAATTTAACCGATCTTTTCTGTTAGAGAATATGGACGATGCTTTAATGCTTGTAAGTACTAACGTAGGGATTTCGTTTTTACCAGAGATCGAAAACTTTGTTAATCCAAATAAAATAGTATTCATAGATCAGAATATAGAAGAAGTTCCATTTGAAGTAAGGGCGTATTGGAAAAAGAATACGAACAATCCATCCTTATCAAAGTTAATTGATACAATAAAAGAGGAACTGATCAATTGATTATAAGTTTTATAACGGGGCTGTTCAGAAATGAAGCTCTGCGGAGTATTAGTTGCCATAATACACTGTTAGACAGATGTCGGCCAACCAGTGTGTGAAATGAGTTATGGCAATATTCCGTTGAGCTTCATTTTTCAATAGCCCTGTTATTGCATTTTGTTGTTACTTAATTGGTTTTAATTGTTGGACAGCAAATCAATCTTTTGATATTGTTAAAATATAAACGAAGTTCCGGCGCGTATATACAAACAATTGAAATAAATGTGTGCAGTTGATCTGTGTACACTACGTACTCCATAAATAGGTGAAAGCTGAAATTAATCTATGGCACCAAACAAAAAGGAGATAGTATGAAAACTGATTATAAACATGTGTTGGAGCCCATTCAGATAGGGCCAATGAAATTAAAAAACAGAATTTCATTTACGCCTGTATGGCCAAGCTTTGCAACAGCAGATGGCCAAGTAAATCAAGCGCTCATCGAATGGGTCAGAGAAATCATTTCAGGTGGATGTGCCTGTATTAATATTGGATGTGGCACGGTAAACAGAGATTTACCTGCATTTATTACACATTTGCTGAGAATGGGTGAAGAATCTGTCGTGAATGAGTTATCTATGTTATGTGATATGACCCATATGTATAACTGCAAAATAGGAATGGAATTATTTGCTATTAACTTAGAAGCGGGTGGCTTTGAAAATCGTGACAAAAATGCAGCGAAACCTGTTGTTGAAATCGACCCGACTTATCTTACAAAACAACAGATAAAGGATTATATCGAAGATTTTGCCAATGCTGCTGAAAGAGCAATGCGCTGTGGATTTGACAGCTTAGTGATCCATGGTGCACATGGACAATTACCAGGATGTTTTTTATCAAAGCTAATCAATGAAAGAACAGATGAGTATGGTACACAGTCTATGGAAAACAGAGCTCGTTTTACCAATGAATTACTGGAGGCGATACGAGCAAAAATTGGAAATAAGATGGCAATTGAGTATCGAATCAATGCAAATGATATGATTGAAGGTTCACCAACTTTAGAGGAAGTCATTGAATTTGCGCAGTCTATTTCTGACAAAATTGATTTACTTCATGTTTCAAGAGGTATGCACTCAATTCAAAGATTAGCACCATATATTAATCAGCCGATTTATTTTGATCATGGTATTAATCTTGAAGATGCGGCAAAAATAAAGGCGGCAGTAAATATCCCGGTAACTGTAGTTGGATCTGTCACTTTAGAACAAGCAGAGGAAGGGATTAAGGCCGGTAAAATTGATATGGTTTCTATGGCAAGAGGGCTAATGGCAGATCCCTGTATGGTGAAAAATGCAAAATATGGAGAGCCTGAGAAAACACGCCCATGTATTCGATGTAATAACTGCATTCATAAAACCCATTATCAGCTTGCACCAGTACGATGCACTGTAAATGCTGAAATGGGAATGGAAACATTGTATCTGCCTATTAAAGAACCAAAAAAACTAAAAAGAGTAGCGATTATCGGCGGCGGTGCAGCAGGGTTAGAGGCAGCAAGAACGGCAGCTTCCCGAGGACATCAAGTAGTCATTTACGAAAAAAGCGGTTGCCTTGGAGGCGTCTTGAATATGGCAGGAGCAGCTGAATTTAAAAAAGACATTAAAAGCTACTGTGAATGGTCAGTCCGTGCAGTACAATCCATGGATGGGATTGAAATCAAATTGGGAGTGGAAGCAACACCTGATATGGTAAAAGCAGAAGGCTACGACACAGTGCTGGTATCGATAGGAGCAGCCCCCGTTATACCGGCGTTTGTTCATGAGGATGAACGTTGTTTTTGGGTGGGTGATGTAGAAAATGGAATAGCCCAGACCGGTCATGAAGTATTAATTATTGGTGCAGGGTTAACCGGTTGTGAAGCAGCTCTTGCGCAAAGCAGACAGGGTAAATCTGTTACCTTAGTTGATATGATTTCAACAGAGCAGTTCGGATCGGGAGGAGCAACATTTAACCAGATCGCCATTATTAATATGTTAAAAGAGGCCGGTGTAAAAATGCTTGGCGGACTAAAAATGTTAAAGACGGATGAGAATGGTGCCGTATTTGAAAATGAAGCAGGTGAAAAAGTAATCATAGCTTGTGACAGTATGGTAGTTTCCTTTGGCGTTCTGGCAAATGATGAATTAGTTGGTGCGTATCATGATGCCGCTGTAGATGTGGTCGCTATCGGCGATTGCAATACACGACAGGGCACATTATATAATGCAGTCCATACAGGGCATGAAGCAGGATATATGATATAGTACAAGAAATAAGGAATCAAAACTTTAACATAATAATATGGAAAACAGGAAAGGAGCAAACATTATGGGAAAATTATTATTGACAGGTGTTGACGGTAACTTAGGGAGTCAGGCAGCAAAATACTTGCTGGAGATAGAAGGCAAGGATCAATTGATTTTCTGTGGTTATAACCAGGATGCGTTAAAGGAGTATGAAAATCTGGGAGTAGAAACAAGAGTTACTAATTTTAATGTTTCAGAAGGTCTTTTAAAAGCATTTGAAGGTGCCGATAAGTTAGCATTGATTTCAATGCCATTTGTAGGTAAAAAGAGACAGGCTGCTCACAAAAACGTAATTGATGCTGCAAAAGAAGCAGGGGTAAAGCAGATTATATATACTTCTCTTGTCAATGCAGCGGATGAGATGAACCCAAGCGTTGAAAAAATTGACCACGCTTACACTGAAAAGTATATTGAAGAACAGGGACTTGATTATATTTTCCTTCGTAATTCCCAATATGCAGAGGCGATGGTGACAAATTATTTTACTTTTGCAAAAATTGATGGCGTTATGAAGAACAGCCAGGGAGACGGAAAGATGGCCTATATTTCCCGTAAGGACTGTGCAATGGCAATTGCATATGCTCTTGTATCAAAGAATTACCATCAGGCTGTTCTGAATATAAATGGACCGGAACTTATGACCATATCAGAATTTGTTTCCATCGGAAATGAAGTAACCGGAAATAATGTCCGTTATGAAGAAGTAACGGATGAAGAAAATTATGCTATCTTCGATGCAATGGGAGTTCCAAGGACAACGGATGGTGAGTTTCAGAAAGGCTCCGAAGCTCCATTCTCATCAGAAGGGATGGTTACGTTTGCACAGGCAATCAGACTTAATAAGATGGCAGAATTTACGGATGACTTCTATAAGCTTACCGGAAAGAAACCAAGGACAGTAAAATATATGTTTGAACATTTCGATGATTTCCAAATTGGGGAACGTCATTCTCTGGATGTTTAATCTATAGATTGTCTATCAGGACAGCTTTTTTATAACGAATTTTGTATATCCTCCATTTATCCGCTGTTACAAATTGTTATATACAACGTTGCCATCTACCAATGTTAGGCAGACCCTTGCTTCCCGGATTTCTTCAAGTGGTGTCGTAAACAAATTGTGGCTGAGTACAGTGATATCTGCAAGCTTACCGGCCTCAAGTGTCCCAAGGCGGTCTTCGAAGCCGAGAGTATATTGGCCACCAAAACTCCTCTGACCCCGTTTTTTGCTCTTCCACGGAAGACATCGAGTGTAATCAGACAAATGTCTATTAAAAAGGCATTTGGTAAGAAATAAGAGATAGTTTATCTCAGTTGTGAGAGCCCTTGATATAAGCCGCAGGCATGAATGCTTGTGGCTTAATTTACATCTTATAGGGACTTTTTTTATTGTTTACTTTACAGATATAAATTGAATTGGTCATATGAACGAAATAGCAGATTTTTTTATCACATTTGAAAAATCCCATAGAATCAGTTATTATAAACATGGAAACAATAGATTTATTTACACAGAATACTTTTATTTTTCTGATATTATTCTATACTTGCCAGGGAGGAAAATGGAAAGATGAAAATATTATTGGTAGAAGACGACAAGGAAATCAGTGAGATGTTAATAGATTTTCTTCAGATGGAGGGCTTTGAAGTCCAAAGCTCTTTTGATGGAGAGCAGGCAGTAAAAACATTTTTCAGCGGTTCTTATGACTTGGTGATTTTGGATCTAATGCTGCCCAAAATCAGCGGGTTGGAGGTCATGAAACGGATCAGAAAGGAAAGTGTGGTTCCTATTATCATTCTGTCTGCCAAGGATACGGAATCGGATAAGATTTTTGGATTGGGGCTGGGAGCAGATGATTATATCACAAAACCCTTTTCTCTTACGGAGGTACTTGCCAGAGTAAAGGCAAACTTAAGGCGTACCACCCAGTATTCTTCGGGAGGGGAGACTACCTCTGTTTGTCTTGGGCTGGGAGACTTGGAAATGAATCTGGAAAGTCATACGGTGCACAAAAACGGGCTGGCAGTGGACTTAACAGCTAAGGAATATGAAATCCTTCGTCTGCTTCTTTCCAATCCGAAAAAGGTTTATACCAAGGCACAGCTTTATTCTTTCATATGGCAGGATGATTATTTGGGTGATGAAAATGCCGTCAATGTTCATATCAGCCGTCTTCGCACAAAGATTGAGGACGATCCCAGGAAGCCACAGTATATTCTAACCGTTTGGGGAATCGGATACAAGCTGGGAAGTCCAAAGGAGTGAATGCATGTCTCTATTAAATAGAAATACTTTAAAGCAAATTCAAAATATTGCTGATGAACTGGAACGCATTCTAGATGAAGAAACAGATGAAAAAGTGATGTCATTTACCGAAGATAAGGAAATCAAATATCTTTTGGAACAAATCAACCGCACGCTGGAAGACAGGCAAAATGCAATTGCCGATTATCGCAGATCAGAATTAAATACCAAACGAATGCTATCTAATATTTCTCATGATTTGAAGACGCCCCTGACTGTTATCATCGGTTATTTGGAAATGCTTTTGATGCAGGAGACGCTTGAAAAGGACATGGTAAAAAAAGTTTCTCATAAGGCGAATGAATTAAAGGAACAGATTGACCGTTTTTTTACACTGGCAAAGCTGGAAGCCGGGGATACGGTACTGACTATGTCCAAGATAAACTTAAATGAATTTTGCCGGGAAACCATTGTTGATTTTTATAATATCTTAACGGAGAAAGAATTTGAAGTGAATATAAATATTTCTGATCCCCCTATTTTCGTCTATGCAGATCGGGAAGCATTGGGACGTATTCTTAATAATCTGATCAGCAATGCAGTCCGCTATGGAGATGCAGGGCATTATCTGGGACTGACCCTTCGTAGGGAGGATAATTTTGCATTTGTGGATGTCATTGATCATGGGAAGGGGATTGCGTATTCGGAAATTCCTCGTGTATTTGACCGTCTCTATACGTTAGAAGATTCCCGGAACCGGGAAATACAGGGCAATGGATTAGGTCTTACTATAGCAAAAAATCTGGCAGAAAAAATCAATGGCACACTGACTTTAAAAAGTATCCAGAATGAAGAAACTGTATTTACCTTAAAACTCCAGCAGTTCAATTTTTAAAAAATCTTTGAATTGTAATTTTCTTGCGCGAAAGAAATTCGTAAGATTTATTCAAGAGTTTTGAAGAAATCATATGCTAGAATTTTGGATATGGAAAGGAAGTGACAAAATGCAGACAATTTTAACAACGGATCATTTAAACAAGCAAATAGGTGCAGAAACCATTGTATCTGATTTGAATATGCATATTGCCAAAGGAGAGATTTATGGCTTTCTTGGGCCAAACGGCGCAGGAAAAACAACGGTGATGAAAATGATCACCAACCAGTGGAAACCGACTTCAGGAGATATCGTTTTATTTGGTGAAAGACTGCTCCCTGATTCGTATTCATTTTTAAAACGCATGGGCAGCATGATTGAATTTCCGGTATTTTACAATGAACTGACGGCGGAAGAGAATTTAGAGTTGCACTGCGAATACATGGGGTATTACAGCCCCGATAGTGTAAAAAAAGCATTGTCCCTGCTGTCTCTTTCGGATACCAGAGGAAAAAAAGTGAAGGAATTTTCTTTGGGAATGAAGCAGCGATTGGGTATTGCAAGAGCCGTTCTTACAAAGCCAGAATTTTTGGTGTTGGACGAACCGACAAATGGTCTTGACCCGGCAGGTATGAAACAGCTCCGTGATTTATTCCTGATGCTGTGCAGAGAGTATGGAATGACCATTCTTATTTCCAGCCATTTGATTTCTGAAATTGAGAGCATTGCAAACACCATTGGAATTATTCATAAAGGCAGGTTGGTAAGAGAAATTTCTATGAAAGAGATTTCGGAAAAGGGACTTGAGTATCTTGAGATTAAAACGCCGGAAACAGCAAAAGCAGCTTATATTTTTACAGATCGTCTTAATATTTCAAACTTTAAAGTGTTAAATGACAATCATATCAGAGTCTATGCAAAGCAAGCTACGTCCCAGGAGATTATGAAGGCTTTAACGGAAAATCAGATTGAAATTCAGGGCTTCCATACTCATTCAGAGTCCTTGGAAGAGTATTTTCTGAAAGTCACAGGAGGTGAGAGCGAATGTGGAAATTAATTCGGCTGGAATGGAAGAAGAACCATACGAAAAAATATATTATAAATCAGGCAATTGTAATTGCAGTCCTTGCACTTCTTTTATTTGCCATGTGCTATTACATTCCCATTGATACGGAATCAGGAATGCCGGATTCCGTACCGGAGATAGAGAATATGGCATTGCAAATTGATTTGCTTACTAATCTCTCGTTTTTGATTTTTACTTCAGTCATGCTGTCTTCCTTTATTATTAATGCATATAAAAATAAAACTCAGAGCCTTATGTTTAGCTATCCCATCTCCAGGAAAAAGATAATTCTATCTCAAATGATGGCAGTATGGATTTTTTGTGTGGCAGCTCTTTCCCTTGGAAAACTGTTCATTTATCTGCTCTTGGCTTTGGCCTCCGGGGTAAAGGCCGGTTTTCCACTGGGCTATGATATGGCAAGTGTAAGTTTTTATATACAGATCATCGTAAAGGCGATTATTACGGTGACCATGGGCTTTATTCCTTTGTATATAGGGAAAAGGATGAAGTCATCGAAGGCAGTTATTATTTCTTCATTTTTATTATTTTCTGTTATGAATGGGAACATAGGAGACTTGACTCTAAGGCAAAATATGATTCTTCCGGTCTTGTTATTTGGTGTTTCTCTCATTTGCGGATATCTGACAGTGCATAACGTTGAAAAAGAAGATGTGATGTAAATCACTGTACGAAGCTATGTCTCATTTGATTAAAAAATTTCTACCGATAATTACAGCCATAAGTCTAAAACCTTATGGCTGTTCTTTTTACCACAATATGTCATCATTATCATTGCTTCAACATGTGTTGATGCTGTCACTTGGGTTCTTGTAAAGCACCAAGACAGCCCAATTCTGATTAACTAAATACAAGGATACAGCTCATCGACCGGTTGCTATTGGTCGTCTTTCTACTGTAAAAATATAAGAAATAAATAATTTAACACTTAGACACTACACTAAGTGTTTAACTGCTTATTTATGTCATTACTATCCTTTTGTTTATTCTCCAACATATATTTTAATGGATCATAGCCGGCCTGTGGATTAGCAATATAGGAATCATAAAAACCTATTTTTAAATTAACAATCGTCAGATTCTTTTTCAGATCATCTATCTGCCTAAGGATTGACTTACGGTGATCAACCATTATCTGTCTACGTGCCGGGGAGGTTCCTTCGCCCTGCATGCATAAATCGATATATTGCTTAATTTCCTTGACTTGCATTCCGGTATTTTTAAGACAGCAAATCAGCTTTATCATATCAAGGTCTCCTTCACTGAACTGCCGGTTTCCGGTGCTGTTTCGGGTGACAAAGGGAAGAAGTCCTTCTTTATCATAAAAGCGGATGGTATAAACGGAAATATCACATATTTTTGCAATTTCATTAATCGTATACACGGCTAACATCTCCTTTGAAAGTTTTTTTAATATGTGCTTGACTTCGATAGAACTCGAACTGGTACTATTAGTATAAAGTACAATATAAAAACTTTCAAGACTATTAATGTCGTTGTTCCAGATGGAATTACCTGGGAAGGATATTTAAAGTTTAACCGTGTAGATTTAATGGAAGGAGAACTGGGGCATTACGCAGGAGCTTGTATCATTATATCGGTATAAAATTTAGATAATAAATAATAATTCTTAGAAAACTATAAAATAAAAGGAGCGTTAATGATGGCAGAAAATAGGAAGAGAAATTGGACCTCAGCAGATATTCCTTCGCAAAAAGGTCGTTCGGTTGTTATTACAGGAACCGGTGGGATTGGCTATGAAACAGCATTGGCGATGACTAGGGCGGGAGCTGAAGTTATTATGGCGGGACGAAATAGAGATAAGGGTGACGAAGCCATAAAAAAAATTAAAAAATTGATTCCAGCTGGAGATATACGTTTTGAAAAACTGGATCTGGCGGATCTGGCTTCGATAGAAGCATTTGGCGAACGGATAAGGGCACAACGCAAAAGTCTGGATATATTAATCAACAATGCAGCAGTAATGAATCCACCTCTGCGTAAAATTACAATAGATGGATTTGAGCTTCAAATGGGCACAAATTATCTTGGACATTTTGCATTAACAGCACAATTGCTTCCTCTTTTACAGAAAGGAAATAATCCTCGGGTGGTCACTTTGAGTAGTTTAGCTCATCTTCAGGGTGCTATAAACTTCGATGATTTACAATCGGAGCAAAACTACAAACCAATGGTAAGCTATTCACAGTCAAAGCTCGCGTGCTTAATGTTTGCATTTGAACTACAACGGCGAAGTGATGCAGCCGGCTGGGGAATCAGCAGCATGGGTGCACATCCAGGGATATCAAGAACAGAACTGATTCCCAATGGAGCTGGAAAGAACAGCCCTGCGGGTATCTTTCGTAGGCTATTTGGACCGATTTTATTTCAACCGGCTGCTCATGGAGCGTGGCCTTCCCTTTATGCGGCAACCGCAAAAGAGGCAAAGGGCGGAACATATTACGGTCCTTCCAGAATGAGCGAGGTAAGAGGGTATCCAACAATAGCAAAAAATGCACCTTTGGCAAAGGATGCTGCAGTTGCTTCAAAGCTTTGGGAAGTATCTGAAAAGCTTACAAACGTAAGGTTTGTTTAATACTTACAATATACATTGAAATTATAGCTTTGAATATTTAACAAACAATTAACCACTAAATGACTATACTAAGGCACCCTACGCTAAGCTTCGTAGAGTGCCTTGTTTTTATAGTCTGATATTACCCGAATATGAATGGTTGAAAACAAGACACGTTGAGACACACAGGGGCTGACTCCTTTGGGAAAATCAATGTAAAAATTGAATTCCTTCTGCTGTGTATGGGCTAAAACATCAATAAATTACATTCAAAATTAAGCGGGAAAAACTTCGAAGTCACTTGCTGCTGGTCTTCTGGACCAAGTTCACGCCATCGTATACCAGACTTTCCACACTTGCAGCCTTCTGCAATATGTAATGATCAAAAAAGCTCCTCGTATAGTCTGTAACAAGATGTCGCATCTCCATAGAATCTCGATCGCCTCTGAATGCCTCATTAACACAGGTAAACACGATGTCGCAGTAATCTAAATGTGCAGCACGATCGACGGAAAAGTAATAGGTCTCCATGCTATTGTTAGAGCCAATGATTGCATTCATGTTATAGTTAGGTTCAGAAAACAGTAGTAAGAAGGGTTTGTTAAGATCGCTGTCAAGAAGGCCGAATGCACCGCTATCCAAGCCAATTCCGCAGATGAATCGGTAGTCGTCCCGGCAAACAATTGCCGTTGTAGGACCTCCATAAGAATGCCCGATTATGCCCATGCCGATGTCTAGAAGCAATCTGCCATGAAAGATGGAATTAAGCTTTCCAGAGTCCAGTTTGTAAAGATAATCTGCTACATGCCTTATATCTTCTGCCTGCAATTCACTATACTCTGTTAACTTGGCAAGTATTGGCAGTGTAAGTACATTTCGGCACATCTCAAGGGCAGTTTTATCGTCAGGCTGCATCTCCATTTTACCAGCTAGCACCTGCATCCCCGGATCTTCCGAAAACGCCATAATCACATCCGAAAACCCCTTTGATACATTGAACAGGCGACCATCTTTACGCTTATACATGGTGCTATTCTGATGGCCGATGCTTACCACAACATACCCCAGGCTTGCCAGGTCTGTACAGATCACGGTACCCCATTCTGGAGAACCGCCTCCGCCACAAACATAGAATATCACTGGATAGCGCTTTTCTTTCTCGGAGAGAGCAAGATCGTCGTAACACTGAGTCTTGATATCGATAGAGAAAACATCCTTCAAGACAGTGATAAGTGGTTGCTCATGAAACATCTCGTAGACTTCAGGAAACATGTATGTTGATGTAATCTTACCTTCGTTACTGTCGGACGGATAATATACAAACGCCGTCAGTTCTCTTTTTGTGTGATCTGATGCCGTATAGTCAAAATCCATCTGGGTTCGGCCGACCGTATAGCTGCCAACTGGTCTTGGAAATGCGTCATAAGTTTTCATTTGCTTGTTCCTCCTTATCTTCCATAAATCATATTTACTCCTTGGCTTTCTCAAGGTCCCTGACAATTTTTGAATATTTATTATCTTCAAGTAGCCCATGACCCATAAAATCAGTAAAATACTTGCCAATCTTATTCTGCAGCTCAGGATCCTTAATATCGAATTCCCTAAAAAACATGACTAAATTAAACTGCATAGACTCAAACATAAAAGAAATCAGGTCATCGTCAATATTAGGTCTAAGATATCCATCAATCCTCATTCGGCGTAAAATGTCCTTGATTAAGGGGAATGACTCGCCCTTTAGTACATTGAGATATACTTTAAGCAAAATGTGCTCAGGAATGTGTAAAAAAGTTTCGATGAGTTTGATTTCCAACTCGTTCAGTGGCTCGGTCACAGTATCATCAACGTTACCAAATAAGCCGGTAAGGAAAAACTGGAAAAGGGAATCTTTATTACTGTTATTAAAATACGTAGCCCTTTTCTTAGTTACATTACGTATTAAGAGGCAATAAAGGTCATCTTTGTCCTCAAAATATCGATAAAATGTTCCTGGGTGCATGGACAAACTATCCAAAACCATTTTCATAGTAATATCCTCGTAAAGATTATCAACAAAAAGCTGCATGGCGCTATTCGATATTTCCTCGCGCCTTGATTCGTTTAAACGAAAGAAAGTATTTTTTGGCATAGGGCGCTCCTTATGTTATAGTGTGAATGTATTCACACTATAACAATAATAAATTCACGTGTCAAGTGGGAGTGAAAGATTAATATCATTACAAAAGATTAAAACCATAGCATAGAACATTTCCACCATTATCTTTCCAGGTATCATATAAACGAAATTGTATCTGGCAAAACGGATATCAGAACTAAGGTAAGATCGTTTTACGACAAAAGGAGTACTGATTATACTAAATTTGAGAGTAAACTATTCCTTTTTGGTATTTCTCATCTTAGTAGACAAAGGTAAAAACAAAATCCTGTTTACTGAAATGGGAGTGTTTTATTTGTAAAAATCTCTGGCTTTTTTGAAGATGAACGTATATGATTTAAGAAGGAATAGATGATTTTTGAAATGCTGGAAAGCATAAAGCGGAAGGGGGATTAGGAAGGACAGGAGCAAGAGGAATGATAATGAAAATAAATGCTAAGGAGTGTGTATAAAATGGAAGTAAAGAAATGGACTTACGACGAATTCCCCAATTTTACTGAGGAAGTGGAAGGTGCTGAACGGTTAAAAACAACAGGGAATGAAATTGGAGTAGCTTTTCATCATGATGTAAAATACGCAGAAGTGAATGGAATTACACTACACCTGCAGATTCTGAGACCATTTACTAGAAATGAACCCGATAAAGTATATCCATGTATCGTATATGTGCAGGGATCTGCGTGGATGAAACAGGATGTATATGGTTCTTGTGCCTTACTTTCAAAACTGGCGGCAAAAGGGTATGTGATTGCAGTTGTTCAGTACAGACATTCGGGCATTGCGGCATTTCCGGCTCAGGTTCAGGATGCAAGGAATGCAATTCGGTATATTCGTGTACACGCAGGCGATTATTCTATAGATCAGGACAATATATTTGTTGGCGGAAGCTCCTCCGGTGGTCAGGTGGCTATGTTCTGCGGAATCGTAAAAGAAGGTGATGAAATGGACGCAACGCTTTATCCAGGAGTATCGGCAGAAGTAAAAGGGATTCTGGATTATTATGGCGCTGTCAGTATGCTGGAGGAAGATGGGTTCCCATCAACTTTAAATCATCATCTTCCGGACAGCCCTGAGGGAATGGTTATGGGACACGTTAATTTAAGAGAAAGACCGGAGCTTCGAGAAAAAGCAACGGTAGAGTGTTATATTACAAATAAGCTTGAAATAGCACCTGTTATCATATTACATGGGACGAAGGATCGTACTGTCAACGTATCCCAAAGTGTGAGTCTTTATCGGAAATTAAACGCTTGCGGTAAAAATGCCAGGCTGTATTTACTTGATGGAGCAGATCATGGAGGAGCAGAATTCTGGACGGAAGAAGTTTGCAATATAGTTGATGATTTTATTAAAACTATTTTGCATGTAAGCAACTAGTAGGAACGCAGACACTTTAATATCAAAAGCAGATAAATGTTTGTATCAGGCAAACATACTTACGTAAGATTGGAGACGAAAAATGGAAAAAGTTAATGTTTATGAAAAGTTAAGTACATTCAGTGATTATTGGAGTCCTAAGATTGTTGGTGAAATGAGTGATTGGCATGTAAAGCTGGTAAAGCTGAAAGGTGAATTTTTATGGCATTTACATGAAAATGAGGATGAAATGTTCATGGTTATTAAGGGAAGATTGGTAATTAAGCTTCGTACGGAAGACATTGTCTTAAACGAGGGCGAATTATTTATTATACCAAAAGGAACAGAGCATATGCCGGTTGCTGAGGATGAAGTACACGTTATGCTCATTGAACCAAAAACGACATTGAATACGGGGAACGTTAAAAACGAAAGGACGAAGGAGCACTTGGAAGAAATATAAGAAAGAAGGATCAGCTTAGAGCGGAAATTGATTATCGCGTGAATCTGAAGTCAGAATTAATTGTGGTAGATTTGCACGCTAAGATGGATAGACTCATTGAGCAGCAAGATAAAATCTGCGCCAGGCTGGAAGCGTTAGAGATAAAAAAGTAAGAAGGAATTAAACCCAATGAAACACAACAGTAACAACATTAAAAGCCGCCAGCGATGACGGCTTTTTGAAATATCGCACCCATTGTCGTAAATTTGAACTTTAATAACTCCACTTGTCATGCAGTCTTTCAAGCCATGAATGCTATAAAGGTATAAACTAATGGTGAAACCCATGAATTACCCGTTTCAAATATATCGTATAAAAAAGATAAATTTCTCCTTGACGAAATAAAGTAATATGGTAGAATAATTTCAGCAAAATTTCAGGAGGCGTATATGGGAATTTTATTAAATCGTTTATTAATCATATTAAATGACAGTGATTTAAAATCAACAGATTATCATATTGCGTTTACCTTATTATCCAATTTTTATTCCATCAATGAGATGACCATAGGAGAGGTGGCTGACTTATGCTCAGTTTCTAAGTCCACCATATCAAAGTTTATAAGAAAGCTTCATTTTGAAGATTATTCGGATTTTAAAGCGGCTGCCCCATTTGTGGAAAACCGGAGCGGATTCAAACTAAATTATAATCGGAATATTGCGGAATATATTGAGCAGAATAATATGGATTCCTATATTGACAGTATTTTAGCTGATATTTCCTCCTGTAAAAAAAATATTGATATGGAAAAGGTCAAGGAATTAGCTGGATATCTGGTCAGCTACAAAAAAGTAGCAAGCTTTGGTTTGCTGTTTTCTCAGCTTGGAGCGATGGATCTGCAGACAAAGCTTGCGTATAATGGTAAGTTTATCGTTACAAACTTAAGTGATGTTAAGCAGGATGATTACATTAATAATGCTGGAGATGATACTCTGATTATCATATACTCTAATTCTGGTTCGTACATTCAGCGGTACATGCTCTCGGAATTTCAGACTAAAAAAGATTATTCTAAAATAAAAGCAAAGATTGTTTTAATCACCGGAAATGCCAGGATGCAAAATCACCCCGATGTGGACCTGTGCATCCAATTTACCCATAATTCTACCGTTCAGACCCACTCTATCATCTATCCTTTGATCAACGATATCATTATAACGGAATATAGAAAACTGACAAGAAAGAGATAAGCTGACGGATCAGGTCGCTTATTTTTTTTATTATTTAATGCAGAGTTTCCAAAAATCGAACTTTTAAAATCGAAGCAAAAAATGTGTTATGATTCGATTACAAACAAAGATACCTTGGCCAGGGGAGACAGACAGTAAGACGTGAGGAGGGATATTTATTATGCCTAAAAAGAATTATGATGATTTAGCAAAACAGATTGTAGCCCTTGTAGGTGGAGTAGATAACATCAACGATTTAACGCATTGCGTTACAAGACTTAGATTTAAGTTAAAAGATAATGAAAAAGCGGACCAGAAAGCATTAAAGGGTCTGGATGGCGTTTTATCTGTGGTGATCGGAAATGGACAGTTCCAGGTGGTTGTAGGAAATGCGGTAGAAGATATTTATAATAAGATCTTACAGCATCATCCCATCAAAACGGATAAAGGAATGGAAGCTAATGAGGGAAAAAGCGGTAATCCGTTGACCAGAGCTTTAAATACAATGGCAGCTATTGTAAATCCCATTGTAATTGCCCTGGCTGGTGCCGGTATGATAAAAGCTTTGTTGGTCATTTTGACGACCACTCTGGGAGTGTTAGATAATACTGGAAGCACTTATATGATTCTATCCGCGGCAGGAAACAGCGTATTTTATTTTCTACCGTTGTTCTTAGCATTTTCTTCTGCTAAGGCATTTAATTGTAACCCTTATATTTCAATGGCAATTGTGGGAGCACTTATGGAACCCAATTTTACCGGGCTCATGAAAAATGCCGGTGACGTATCTTCTTTTATAGGGATCCCTGTGGTACTTATGAAATACTCCGGTACCCTGGTTCCAGCCATTGTAGCAGTATTGGTATATTCTAAGCTTGAGAAGCTTTTAAAGAAATTTATTCCTAAGAGCATTGAGTTATTTGCACTGTCCTTTGCAGCACTCATCATTATGGTACCTCTTTCAGTAATCGTGATAGGGCCAATTGGTGTATACCTCGCTAATGGAATCGGAGATTTTGTAAATCTAATGAGCACTCAGAACGGACTTCTGACCGGACTGATTATCGGAGGCGGCTGGACCTTACTGGTTATGATTGGAATCCATTGGGGAGTGGCTCCGATTATGATCAATAATATATCCACCTATGGATATGATTTTATACGTCCCATGGTAGCGGCAGCAACCTTTGGCAGTGCAGGAGCTGCATTTGGTGTATTCCTAAAGGCCAAAAAGAAAGAAACGAAGGCCTTCGCTCTGTCTGCGGTGATTCCTGCTTTGCTAGGCGGTGTAACAGAACCGATCGTATACGGTATTTCTTTAAAATACAAAAAGCCATTTATCGCCCAGATCATCGGTGGCGCGATAGCAGGTGCATTTATGGGTGCCATGCATACAAAAGCATTTGTCTATGTATTCCCGGCGCTGACAACGCTTCCCGCCTTCTTTGGAGATACCTTTATCTATTATGTAATCGGTATTATTCTGGCATTTGCAGTTACGGCAGTCATAACTTATATTCTTGGTATTGATGAGTCTGGAGATGAAGGGAAAGCAGAGAAGGCAGTGCCCGTTTCTCCTTCTTCCGTAACGAAGCAGAATGAGTTTTCAATTGGAGCATTTGCCGAAGGAAATGTTGTTGCATTAGAAGACGTAAAGGATGAAGTGTTTGCTTCCGGTACCATGGGAAGAGGTGTTGCGATTCTTCCGGATAAGGGGATTTTATATGCCCCGGCAGATGGAGAAATTGCCGCAGTATTTGATACAGGCCACGCTATTGGTATGATATCAGATCAGGGATCAGAAATCTTACTTCATATTGGAATTAACACGGTAGAAATGAAGGGGAGAGGATTTCATGTTCTGACCGCAATGGGAAAGCGTGTAAAACGCGGGGATGTACTGGTGGAGTTTGATTTAGATGAAATTAAAAGAGCAGGCTATGATACCACGACTTTATTATTGCTCACCAATTCAGGGGATTTTAAAGATATAGACCTTGCATTATCTGGTCATGTAACACAAAAGGATGATTTACTTAACGTCAGGAGGATATAAAATGCAGAAAACTGTTTTTCCAGAAGGATTTTTATGGGGAGGTGCTACCGCCGCAAACCAGTGCGAGGGAGCCTGGAATGAAGACGGTAAAGGAATGTCCGTGGCAGACTGCAGTATATATAAGAGGAATGTGGATCCCAGTGATTATAAGGCACAGCATGCAATATCCAGTAAAGATATAGAGGAAGCGATGGTCTATCAGGGAACTGCAAGGTATCCGAAACGTCATGGAATTGATTTTTACCATAGGTATATAGAGGATTTAGACCTTTTTCAGGAAATGGGATTCAAATGTCTCAGAGTATCCATACAGTGGACAAGAATTTACCCAAACGGGACGGAAGAAACTCCAAATGAGAGCGGTTTAAAGCATTATGAAAATCTGTTCCGGGAAATGCAAAAGAGAGGGATTGAGCCTTTGGTGACCCTACATCATTATGAGATGCCTCTTTATTTGTCCAACCATTATGATGGCTGGTATCAAAGAGAAGTGATAGACTTGTTTTTGAAGTTTTGTAAAACCGTATATCAAAGATACAACGGTTTGGTAAAATATTGGCTGACATTTAATGAAATAGACAGCATGTTCCGTCACCCATTTACAACAGCCGGCTTGGTGGAAGACCGTTATCCCAAAGAAAAATGGGAGGAAATCGTATATCAGGCAGTTCACAATCAGTTCGTGGCCAGTGCTCTGGCAACAAAGTATCTTCATGAGATGATACCGGGTGCTCAGATGGGATGTATGATTACCAGAACTCTCACATACCCTGAAAACTGCCACCCCCAGAATATATTGCTTGCCTTAAAGGAAAATAGAAAGAATTATTACTATTCAGACGTACAGGTAAGGGGAGAATACCCAAGTCATATAAAGAAGGAATGGGAACGTAAAAAAATACAGGTTGAGTTCGGAGAAGAGGACGAAAAAATCCTGAAGGATTATCCCGTTGATTTTGTTTCATTCAGCTATTATATGAGCCGTGTTTCCACCATTGATGACAAGGATAAGGAGCAGGTCAGCGGAAATCTCACCAGTGGAGTGAAGAATCCCTATCTGGAAATTACAGAATGGAACTGGCAGATCGATCCGACCGGATTATGCACTTCTTTAATTGAACTGTATGACAGATATCAAAAACCTTTGTTCATTGTTGAGAATGGATTAGGGAATAAGGACCAGATTGAAGCCGACGGAAGCATACAGGATGATTACCGGATTCAATATTATAAGGACCATATCCAGGCCATTGCAGATGCCATTGAAGAAGGGGTGGAAGTTATGGGATACACCCCCTGGGGCTGTATTGATCTGGTGAGCATGTCAACCTGCCAGATGTCAAAACGGTACGGATTTATCTATGTGGATCTTGATGATGAGGGAAATGGTTCCTATGAAAGAAGGAAAAAGAAATCGTTCGAATGGTATAAGAGGGTGATAGCCACCAATGGAAGTGATTTTAAGATACATGAAAAGTAAAACGGATAGCAGAAGTGAATGAAGATTGCTTGACTATATGAGGAGTAATAATTATACTGAATTTGAGAGTAAACTTATAAAGCTTGAAAGGTGGTTTAGTGATGAAAATTCTTATAGTTGGCTATTTCACTGAGACTTCAAAAGTAAATATAATTAGGAATTTTCCAGAAGAATGGAACGTTGTAATTGTTCCGCCTGGGGAGGAAATGCTGCATCATATAGCAGATTGCCAGGTAATCATACCAGAACATGTTAAAATTGACTTCAATCTACTTTCTAAAGCTAAAAAATTAAAATTAGTGCAGACAGGTGCAGGTTATGATAATGTTGACATCGATGCCTGTACGAAGCTCGGTATTTGGGCGGCCAATGCTTCAGGGGTGAATGCTCAGGCAGTGGCCGAGCACGTAATGGCATTCATTTTGTCTTATTATAAAAACATCCTATTCCTTGATATTTTCATGAAAAACAAGATAGATCAAGATCAACTTTATTATACGGGAAGTGAGTTAAATGGCAAAACAATTGGAATTATCGGGTATGGCGCCATTGGTAAAAAAGTAGCCCGGTTTTGTAAGGCATTTGATATGAATGTGCTGGTCCATACAAGAAATGCTGCAGTGCAGTCTGATGGGGTAATTCAAGTAGTAAATTTCGATGATCTTGTAAGCCAATCAGATATCGTAACGGTACACTCATCCTTGAACCCGCAAAGCCAAAAGCTAATGAATAAAGAGGTATTCAAAAAGATGAAGAATACCGCGTTATTTATCAATACAGCCCGTGGTGGAATCGTAGATGAAGGGGATTTAATAGAGGCGTTAAAAAACAAAGATATCTCTGGTGCATGCCTTGATGTGTTTGAAAAGGAACCCCTTCCCATTGACAGTGAACTCCGTAATCTAAGTAATGTAATACTTACGCCTCATACAGCAGGCATGCCTGACGGTATCAAATTCCATAAAAAGAGATATGATTTCTTTATAAGTAATATTAAATGTATAGAAAATGGGGAAGAACCAGAAAGTAAGCTGAACCAATTGATATAGTTCTGACTCAATAGAAATATTTTGACGAGTATATTATATAGAAAGATTTCTGGTCTGGGCCAGAAGTCTTTCTATGCCTCAATAACCCTTCTTTCGTGGGATTTATTAAAAAATTTGTTCCACGATCTTTAAAATACCATCTTCAATATATTCCTTCTCCACATTTGAAATATTAAGTTTTAAAATAGAGTCTTTTTCATGAAAGGAACTCAGATAATTATTATCTGCTCCATCAACAAGAATTGATTGATTCTTTAGTCGATGTATCACCTTTTCACACGATATCTGCTCCCCCAATTCAATATAAGTATGGAAAGCAATATTTTTGATA
Organism: [Clostridium] aerotolerans DSM 5434; assembly: GCF_000687555.1. Lineage (GTDB taxonomy): Bacteria > Bacillota > Clostridia > Lachnospirales > Lachnospiraceae > Lacrimispora > Lacrimispora aerotolerans. The sequence goes on from NZ_JHWJ01000001.1 coordinate 82,314, forward strand.
GGAGTATACGAAAAGTTACTTGGATACTTCTTTTTTTGTTCGCGTTCCAATGCTGATATTAAGCAGTTTGTCCTTGAATCATAGGTCGCCTTCATTTTTTCTTTATGCCGTTCAAACATGCCGTTTTTAATATAGATTTCTAATGCAGCCTGTGAAAGCATAGAACTGTCGATATCAAGAATTCGTTTGTACTGACTGAATATCTCAATCAGTGTATCAGGGATAACGGCAATGCCAATTCTTAATCCAGGAAAGATGATTTTAGAAAAACTCTTTAAATAGATAACATGGGTAAAATCATCGTAGGAATAGATTGGGTCAGCCTTTGAATTTTGTTCAAAATCAGCTAAGTAATCATCTTCAACAATGAATACATGATATCTTTGTGCCAGTTCTAAAATTTTCTTTTTCTCTTCCTGCGTGTAGGAGGTCCCAAGAGGATTATGATATCTTGGCATCGTATAAAAAAATTTGATATCTTCTTCTTTAAATATTCTTTCTAATTCTGCTAAATCAATTCCTTTGCCGGTTCTCTTAATTCCAAGTACTGGTACTTTCAGTACTTCTAAAGATTCGATGAATAAATGATAACCTGGTTGCTCGATTAATATGGTTTTTCTATTATTTGGGAAAGGTATTACCGCCAGGATGGATAAAGCCTGCTGAATTCCAGAGGTTATAAAAATACTGTGATTCTTGGCAAAGACCTGATAATTGGTTAACTGTTTTTGGACCACATCGATTAGAGAGGGCAGTCCCCTGGGAGTACCATAGATAAACAAATCATTCTTATAGATGTCAATTGCCTGATTGATGCAGTGTTGAAAATCTAAATACGGAAACACCGCAGGGTCAGGAGAAGAAGAGGAAAAATTGAGTACCAGCTTCTTATCTTGACTTGATTCGGTTTTTGATGTTACAACATAATATCCGCTTTTGGGTAGGGAATAGATGATATGTTTCCGTTCCAATTCAGCAAGTGCACGAATTACCGTACTTTTATTGCAGTGATAGGAGGCGGATAAGCTGCGGATGGAAGGCATTTTATCACCTTGCCTATAATTACCGCTTTTTATCATGCTTTCAAGTTCATTTAATAATGATAAATATTTATACATGGCACACACCTCCATTTCTGTACCGGTACAGATTGACTTTGTTTACATTGTAACATGGTACGGTATCAATTAAAATAGAAATATGAAAACTATAAACTTAAAAGCAAATGGATCGTAGATGGAGGAACAAGGAAATGAAGATAAATTACGAAAAACCGAAAGCAGAAGATTACGTTAGCTTAAGACTTCGTTCTGGAATGGGGAATAAAGATTTGGAAAGAAGCAAAATTGCAATATCAAATTCTTTGTTTACCGTATCTCTTTACGAAAAAGAAGAATTAATAGGATTTGGTAGGATTGTTGGTGATGGAGGAATTACTTACGTGGTAAGTGACATAATGGTAGATGAAAACTATAGAAGAAAAGGTTTTGCAAATCAAATAATGAAGGAAATCAATGACTACTTTGAAAAAAATACGTTTGAAGACAGTTATATCTGTTTGATAGCCAACAGTCCCGCTGATTTATTATACCATAAATATCAGTTTGAATACTTGCCGTCAAATAAATATGGCATGCTGCGTGAACAAAGCACAGTAAAATAAAATTATGAGGGTGATATAGATGAAAAAGACACTTAGAATTACCGGAAAGATATTGCTATGGATATTAGGGATCATAGCTGGGCTGGTGATAATCTCAGCACTGTCCCATAACATATTAAATTCAATGGAAAAGAATAAATATAAAATCGGTCAGACGGTACATGTAGACGGTAAAAATATGCAAGCCTATGTGACTGGCAAAGGAGAAAAAACCATTGTGTTACTAAGCGGCCTGGGAACCGCTTCACCGATTGCTGATTTTATGCCTTTGGCAGAAAGCTTAAGTAAGGATTATAAAGTTGTAATCCTTGAAAACTTTGGGTACGGGTTTAGCAGTACCACAAAGAAAGAGCGATCTAATGAAAATATAGTAAATGAAATAAGAACCGCTTTGAAAGAATTAGAAATTAGTGGACCATATATTTTAATGCCCCACTCCATATCGGGCATATATTCCATGTACTATGCAAAAAAATATCCAAATGAAGTGGAAGCAATCATTGGAATTGATGAATCTGTACCGAATCAAACCAAAACCAATAAAGATGAAGATATGTCCTCCAGCTTGACGTTACTTAACACGTTAGGAATTTTAAGGGATATATCATACCTTTCACCGAGTGCTGATGACGGCATGAACCAAAACAATTATTATTCTGAAGAACTAGTTAAATTGAAAAACAAGGCAACCCTTTGGAATACTGCAAACGTCTCTATAGTAAATGAAATGAATACGGTAAATTCAAATACAAAAGAGCTATATGACGTAAAATACCCAAATGATTTACCTGTTCTAGCCTTTTTATCAAAGGATACAGTGGATACCGAACAGGAGTGGTTACCGCTTCATGAGGAATTGATTTCAAACGATGAGATACAAAAGATAGAAACACTTAGTGGTGGGCATTATTTACATTGGACAAATGCGGATAAGATTGCCGAAATGACAAAAGAGTTCATATCCACACATTTAAAATAGCATTATCACTTAAAATAAAGAGCCATAGCATCCTAAGTAATGTAGAATCTTATGATGCTATGGCCTTTGTTTATTGCAAATTAATCTTTATTCCAGTTCAAATGCGCCCGTATAAAGCTGATAATACGTACCTTTTTGCTCAATCAGGCTTTCGTGGGAGCCCCTTTCGATAATTTTTCCATGATCCAGAACCATAATCGCGTCACTGTTTTTTACAGTGGAAAGCCTGTGTGCAATGACAAATACAGTTCTTCCCTTCATCAGGTTATCCATACCTTTCTGGACCAGGGCTTCTGTTCTTGTATCAATGGATGAAGTTGCTTCATCTAAGATCATGGCTGGCGGGTCAGCAACGGCTGCGCGGGCAATGGAAATCAGCTGTCTCTGTCCCTGGGAGAGACTGGAGCCATTCCCGGTCAATATTGTTTCATAGCCATCTGGAAGTCTTGTGATAAAATCATCTGCATTGGCTAATTTTGCAGCAGCAATACATTCCTCATCCGTCGCATCCAGGCGGCCATAGCGGATATTGTCTATGACAGAACCTGTAAATAAATTCACATCCTGTAAGACTACGCCCAATGAGCTTCTAAGCGCTGGCTTTTTGATTTTAGAAATATTAATTCCATCATAACGAATCTTACCTTCCATAATATCGTAAAAACGGTTGATCAGATTCGTAATGGTAGTTTTTCCGGCACCGGTAGCGCCAACAAATGCAATTTTTTGTCCTGGCTTTGCAAACAGAGATACATCATTTAGAACCAGTTTTTCAGGCACATAGCCAAAGTCAACATCTTCCAATCTGACGTCTCCAGTAAGTTCGGTGAGAGTGACCGTTCCATCCTGGTGAGGGTGTTTCCATGCCCACATTTCTGTGTTTTCTTTCGTCTCTATCAAGTTGCCTTCGGAATCCTTTTTTATATTTACCAGAGTCACATAGCCATGGTCTTCCTCAGGCTCTTCATCCATTAACTCAAATACGCGGGTTGCACCGGCAAGTCCCATTGCAATCATAGAGACCTGCATAGATGCCTGACCAATGGTCTGGCTAAGCTGTCTTGACATACCTAAAAACGAAACAATAATACCAATTGAAACAATGCTGACACCAGTAAGGCTTAAGTTCGGTGCCTTTAAATAGACCATAAGTCCACCAACGACTGCAAGAAGAACATACATGAGATTCCCCACATTGCCTAGAATCGGCATCAGAACATTACCGTTCTGGTTTGCTTTTTCTCCGTCTCTAAAAAGCTGTTCATTCAGTTTTTTAAATGCTTCTTTATTCTCTTCTTCATGGCAGAATACTTTAACAACTTTCTGCCCCTGCATCATTTCTTCAATAAAGCCTTCTTCTTTTGCTAAAGATTTTTGCTGCTGAATCATAAAGGTTGCAGTGACACTACCCAGTTTCTTTGTAATCTTTAACATCAGGAAGATTACAAGCACTACCACGAGGGTAAGCCAGATGCTGTAGTATAACATAGTAAGGAACATTACTGTTATAGTCAAAGCAGACTGAAAAAGTGTTGGAAGGCTCTGTCCGATGAGCTGTCTTATGGCATCGGTATCGTTGGTATAAGTACTCATGATATCTCCATGTGCATGGGTATCAAAATATTTAACTGGAAGTGTTTGCATTTTATCAAACATATCATTTCTTAAATTTCTAAGCGTTCCCTGTGTGACAATTGCCATGATCTGATTATAGATGATTGATGCAATGGTACCGCAGATATAGATGAAGCCCATGGTTAACAGTATGGATGTAAATTTGCCTGCAACAGCTTCAAATCCCTGATTTACACCAGGAGTGATACATTCATCAATTAACCTCTGAATAAAAATCGTTGCAATGGTAGAGGAGAATGCACTGATTACAATACAGATTAAAGTTACAATTAACTGGATTTTATAATGTGAAAATAAATAGCGGACCAGGCGCCCAAAGCTGTGTTGTTTTTTCTGATTCATGGGTTAGTCCTCCTTCTTTCCATTGGTCTGAGACTGGTAAACTTCGTAATAGATTCCCTTGTGTGCAAGCAATTCTTCATGAGTTCCCTGCTCCGAGACCTTACCTCCATCTAATACAATGATCTGGTCTGCATCTTCCAAAGAAGAGGTTCTCTGTGCAATAATGATTTTGGTTGTTTCAGGAATCTCTTCACGAAGTGCCTTCCGAATCATGGCATCGGTCTTTGTATCGACTGCAGAGGTGGAATCGTCTAAAATGAGAATCTTAGGTTTCTTTAATAAGGCTCGTGCGATACAGAGCCTCTGCTTCTGTCCGCCTGAAACATTGGTTCCGCCCTGTTCTATATAGGTATCATATTTGTCAGGGAACTGCTGTACAAATTCATCTGCCTGAGCCAGCTTACATACTCTCACAAGCTCTTCGTCACTGGCGTCTTTTTTACCCCAACGGAGATTTTCCTTAATTGTTCCAGAGAATAAGACATTTTTCTGTAATACCACTGCGACCTCATCACGAAGGGATTCTAAATCATAATTTCTCACATCGACTCCGTTTACACAGACCTTGCCCTCTGTGACATCGTAAAGTCTGGAGATCAACTGAATCAGGGAGGTTTTGGAGGAACCGGTTCCTCCAAGGATGCCAATGGTCTGCCCCGATTTAATATCCAAATTGATATTCACCAATGCGGGTTTCTTGCTCTTTTTAGAGTAGCTGAAGGAAACATTCTCAAACTGAATACTTCCGCTTTTTACTTCCGTCACGCCATTTTCAGGAGAGGTTAAGGTACTTTCATGATTTAACACCTCACAGATACGATTGGCCGATTCTCTGGCCATGGAACAAATAACGAAGACCATGGATAACATCATGAGAGAGGAGAGAATCTGTACCCCATAGTTGATCAGTGAAGATAACTGTCCTGTCGTTAATTCTGCTGCACCACTGCTTATAATAGTCTTTGCTCCAATAAGGCTTACAAGAAAGATGGCAAGAGAAATACAAAACATCAGAATTGGATTGTTCAAAGCAATAATTCTCTCCGCTAATGTAAATTCCTTACACACATCAGCAGCAGCCTTTTGAAACTTTTCTCGTTCATAGTCCTCTCTTACGAAAGATTTCACAACACGAATACCTTGTATATTTTCCTGAACCGAATTATTCATCGCATCATATTTCTTAAATATGCGTCTGAAAATTGGGAATACAGTAAATACAATTGAAAATAAGGCGGCGGCTACAAATGGAATCATAATTAGAAAGATAAGGGACATTTTTACACTGATTGTCAGGCTGATAATAACTGAAAAAATAAGCATAAGTGGTGTTCTTACTGCAATCCGGATGATCATTTGATATGCATTCTGTACATTGGTCACATCCGTTGTCATTCTTGTGACCAAAGATGATGTGGAGAACTTATCTATATCAGAAAAAGAAAAGTCTTGTATCTTAAAAAACACATCCTGTCTTAAATTCTTGGCAAAGCCACAGGAGGCGGTAGCACCAATCCTTCCTGACATGTATCCAAATACCAGGGATAGCATTGCCATAATAATTAATATAATTCCATAACGTATTATTGGTATCATTGATGACCCGGTCATTTTATCAATTAAATTAGCCATGACCAGAGGTAATAAGCATTCTAATATTATTTCCAACGTTATATATAATGGCGTTAAAATAGAGGCTTTTTTATATTCTCTAATACTTTTCATCAGCGTCCTTATCATGTTATTTTCTCCTTTACATTTTTTTTACGAACGAGTATTATTTTATTGAACTATGGTCGTTTAGTCAATGGTCAATGATTATATATCGTTTAATATGAGACGAATTTGAGAAATCGTTGATTATCATAAAATAAATAAATATATTGAATTAGAAAGTGGGGTTTTATGAAAGAAGATTTGAGAGTTGTTAAGACGAAAAGAAACATAAAAAGTGAAATGATGGAACTATTAAAGAAAAAGCCGGTAGAAAAGATCACGGTTACTGAACTTGCCTCCCAGGCTTTTATAAACAAAGGGACATTTTATCATCATTATTCCGATATTTATGAATTATATCACGAACTTGTGTCTGATTTTATTGAAAACTCTCTTGGTTCCCTGGATTATTATGAAGAGTTCTTTACAGAACCAGAACGTTTTATTCAAAAGTTTCTTCGTGATTTCAGGGAAAATGACATCAAGAAAACATTTCCCTTTTATAATGAAGGAACTCATAGCCTTTTTCTGCCATATTACGTAACGGAAATGCTTTTAAATAGACTGATGTCTGTAAACTATGTAGAAAACACCATTGAAAATCGTGTAAAGGTGCAATGCTGTATTACTGCCATTACAGCAACAAAGGCTCATTTTGATGAGAAATATAATGACATCATTGTTAAAGTTGTTAGTAAGCTGATTCATTCGACCTTTCAATAAAGATGAATACTATTATGCAGGAACAGCCATAGGGTTAAAACTCTATGGCTATATTTTTACGCTTTTAGAATATTCGTCCGCCACCTCCAGTAATTTCTCAATACAATCATTGGATTCCCTATTATATAGGCATGTCACCTTAAAATAACCCTCAAATCCCGTCAAAGGAACAAAACGCACCGTATCATTAGCAAACTGTTTCATATGACTGGCAAGAAGAGAGATGCCAATCTGGCAGTCTACCATAAGCATCATATTAAGCAGAGAGTTAGCCTCATAGACCGTATTTGGAGAAAAGCCTTCTTTTGAATAAATGTTGTCGATTAAATTGTGGTCGGTTCTGGAAAACTTAGGATCCATATGAATAAATGGCTCGTCCTTAATCATGGTGAGAGAGACGGATTTAAGCTCTGAAAATTTGTGGCTCTCAGGAAATACCACGCACATGTGGTCTGTGAAAACAGTCTTTTTTAAAATATGAGGCGGGCAGTCGATCTCAATATCCGGCAGGATGGCAACATCGATCTGGCCGCTTATTAAAGTTTCCATAATGTGATTGTAGGTGTAGTCCATGGGGTTGACCTTGATAGTGGGGTAAAGCTCATGGAACCGCTTAATAAGCTTAGGGAAATGATGGACAAGGGCGGTGCCTAAAAGACCGATGCTTATGACTCCTGTTGTCCCATTTTCCAGGTCTTTTACTTTTTTCACAGCAGAATCATAAGAGTGAAGGGTCTTTTTTATTTCATGGTAAAAGACCTTTCCGGTGGGAGTCAGTTTTACCTCTCTTTTGTTTCGTATGAAAAGCTGGGAACCGATGGAGTGCTCCAAATTGAGGACAAGCTTGCTAAGGGTCGGTTGGGTGATGTGAAGCTGCTGGGAAGCCTTTGTGTAACTGAGGGTTTCAGCCAGTACAATAAAGTATTCTAATTGAAAAAGGTTCATTTACACTCTCCATTTTACTAAAAAAATCTCATGTTTACTCAATTATCATATCATAAATTTACTTAAATATCTCGATTATTCCTAAAAACATCGTCAAAATATATGAAAAAATGTTATCACAGTAATGAAAATTATCAATTTATTATAAAAACAAAAGGATGATACACTGAAATTACGAAATGAAGACGTGACAAATGCGAATCATGGTCACAGGGAAGAAAGAGAAAGAAGGTGTTACATATGATTCAAAATATTGCCGTCATAGGAGCCGGTACCATGGGTCATGCCATCGCGGGATGCTTTGCCTTGTATGGATATCATGTTTCCGTATACGAAAGCTTTGAGGAGGTACGCAATACCTGCAAGGAAAAAATCAAAAAACAGTATGAATTTCTCCAGGAGGAGGGGCTGATGGAACCAGCCAAAGCAGAACAATCTTTGGCTAACATTGAGACCCATGATGATCTGGAGTCCGCTGTAAGGGATGCAGATTATATCATTGAAGCCATTCCGGAAAGACTGGATTTAAAGCAGCAGCTCTTTGAGAATCTTATTAAGTACGCTCCCGCAGATGCGATCATCGCCAGCAACACATCGAGCATTGGGTTTTTTGATTTAACTGCCAAAATGGCTGAAAAGGATAAAGCCAGGACCATGGTATGCCACTGGTATAACCCGGCTCATTTAATTCCTCTGGTGGAACTGTCATTTTTCGGAAATATGCCGGTAAGCCGCTATCAGGAGGTGGAAGATCTTTACCGCTCCATTGAGAAGCGTCCGGCAAAGGTAAAAAAGGACATTCCGGGACTTTTAGCAAACCGGATACAGCAGGGAATCGCAAGAGAAGTATTTTCTCTCATGGACATGGGAGCGGCTGATCCAAAAGACATTGACACCGCTTTAAAATACGGACCGGCCTTTCGATATGCCACCACAGGTCAGCTTGAGGTGACGGATTTTGGCGGGCTGGATATCTGGTGCACGGTCGGCGATAACCTTTTAGCTGTTATGGACCGGTCGGCGGAGGCAAGTCCCCTGCTTCGGCAAAAGGTCACGGAAGGAAAGCTGGGCTTTAAGACAGGAGAGGGGTTCTTTACCTATCCGGAGGAGGAAAAGCAGGAGCTTCAGAACCAGTTCCATAAGCGTCTGATCAGGCAGCTTAAGGCCAGTAAGAACTATGATTAAAAGCAGAAAGATATATAAAGCGGAGGGCAAATTATGATAAAGAGAACAATGGAAGAATTAAAAACCTACAACGTCCCAGGTCACTTCGGTATGACGGCTATGAGGATTCATGGAAAAGAGGAGACAGGAGCGGAGAAGTTCTGGATGGGGCTGTCCACCTTTCTGCCGGGAGGGGGGGCGGAATATGCCTATGAAGACAATCCCTTAGAGAAGGTCTATTACGTTCTGGAAGGGGAGATGACGGTGACGGACAAAGCCGGAACAAAGTATGTGGTTCATCAGAACGAAAGCATTTCCTTTAGACCCAATGAGGGACGGTATTTAGTCAATGAATCCAACCGTCCGGCAAGTATGCTGGTCATCATCAATTATCCGGAATAGGAGGAAGAAATACATATGGTAAGCAAGGAATTTATGGGGGATTTATTTGACGTATCAGGCAAGGTTGCCCTTGTGACGGGAGCCACAGGAGCTTTGGGAAAAGCAGTCTCCATCGGCTACGGGCTGGCTGGAATGAAGGTCATGGTCACGGGCCGCAAGGAAGAAACCTGCAAAGCGGTTTGTGAAGAGTTAAAGGCCCAGGGCATCCAGTGCGGATATTCCACAGGGGACCCGGCAGTGGAAGCAGATGTAATTAAGGTGGTAAACGATACCATCACCACATTTGGGGAAATCAACGTGCTGGTAACGGCCGCAGGATACAACAAGCCTCAACCCATTGTAGAACAGGATTTATCCACCTGGAAGCAGATCATGGATTCCGATGTTCAGGGAACCTGGCTCTTCTGCAAATATGCAGGCGAACAGATGATTAAGCAAGGCAAGGGAGGAAAGGTCATTATGGTTTCCTCTGCCCGCTCCAAGATGGGCATGGCAAATTATACAGGTTACTGCACCGCAAAGGGCGGCATTGACTTAATGGCTCAGTCTCTCGCCTGTGAGTGGACTGCAAAGTACCGCATCAATGTAAATACCATTAACCCAACCGTGTTCCGCTCTGACTTGACCGAGTGGATGTTTGATCCGGAAAGCGCTGTTTATCAGAATTTCTTAAAGCGGCTTCCCATCGGACGCCTGGGCGAGCCGGAAGATTTTGTGGGACCTTGCATTTTCCTGGCATCAAAGGCCAGCGATTTCATGACAGGAGCCAATGTGGCAACAGACGGTGGATATTGGGCCAATTAATTGGAACCAAACCATTAAAACATACAAAAATATAAAGTTAAAATTTGGAGGTATACACCCATGAGCAAGAAAGTATTCGTAGACTTAACCCATCCATTCAGTGCTGATATTCCTCGCTGGCCATACTTTGATAAGCCAGTAATTGATAATAAACACTCCCTGGCAAAGGGCGGTGTTCTCACCCAGTACATAGGCTGTACCATGCATACCGGAACCCACTGCGACGCGCCAAGACACGTCATGGAAAAGGAATTTGACGGGAAACGTGCCCGTTATACCCATGAGATGCCTGTAGACGCTTATACAGGAGACGCTGTCTGTCTGGAAATTGAGATCGAGACATGGGGGCTTATTACAGGAAAGCATTTGGAAGATGCATGCAGAAGAGCCAATATCAAACCAGAAGAGCTGGAAGGTATGATTGTCTGCTTAAACACAGGAATGCACCGCAAGTTTGACGATTCCAAGGAGTATTACCACTATTCCTGCGGCACCGGCATTGAAGCCGGCAAATGGTTTGTGGAGCACAAGGTAAAATGTGTTGCCATGGATATGCAGGCCTTAGACCATCCTCTTCACACAGCCATGGGCAACAACGGCATGACAAGAATGAATTTACTGGGCGCATCCGGAAGACCTATCACCGAGGAATATATCGAGAAATTCGGTGAGGAGGCCTATGCGGAATTCGATAAGGAATTGTACATCAAGCTTCATGGCAAGGAAGCTTATGACAAGAAGTTCGGTGAACTGGAAGAAATCGGCTGCTGGGGTACCTGGGAGCCATGTCATAAGGAAATGCTGGGACACGGCATAGTAGGCGTGGAAAACTTAGGCGGCAACTTAGATAAAGTTTCCGGGAAACGGTTCCGTTTCTATTGCTTCCCTCTCCGCTGGTACTTAGGCGATGGTTCCATGGCCCGTTGTGTGGCAGAAATTGAAGAGGACGATTTAAATGATGTTCCTGAAAGAACCTATCAGTATGGAGGATTTTAACATGGGAGATTTGAGCAATAAGGTGATTTTGACCGTAGCCACTACAGGAGCCTGGCCCACAAAAGAAATCACCCCCTACGTGCCGATTCAGCCTGCAGAGATCGCAGAAGAGGTTTACGCCTGCTGGAAAGCCGGAGCCTCCATGGCCCATATACACGTAAGGGATGACGAAGCGAAAGCTTCCATGGATTACAGTAAATTCGAAGAGACTGTCCGTCTCATCCGTGATAAAAAGGACTGTGATATTGTCTTAAATTTAACAACCTCTGGAGGGATCGGATTAGACGATGAGATGAGAATCAGGCCCTTTAGAGAATTAAAGCCGGAGCTGGCGTCCTACGACTGTGGCTCCATGAACTGGCAGAATAACTGCGTATTTGAGAACAGCCCTGCCTTTTTAGAAAAACTGGGCAACACCATGCAGGAAGTCGGTGTGAAGCCTGAAATTGAAATTTTCGATGTCGGCATGATCTACAATGCCCTTTATTACTTAAAAAAAGGTGTCTTAAAAGCGCCTCTTCATTTTCAGTTCGTCTTAGGCGCGGCAGGCGGAATGCCTGCTACCGTAGAGAATCTGGTCTTTTTAAAAAATTTAATTCCAGAAGGCTCCACCTGGAGCGCCCTTGGAATTGGGAAAGGCCATCTTCCCATTCTATACACAGCTCTGGCACTTGGGGGAAATATCCGTGTGGGCATGGAAGACAACATCATGTACAAAAAGGGTGAGCTGGCAAAATCCAATGTGGAATTTGTGGAGCGGGCAAAGCGCATCATCCATGAATTCGGTAAAGAAGTAGCCACACCAGAGGAAACCAGACAGATCCTTGGGGTATAGCAGGGGAAGGGAAGAGAGAACATGAGAGAAGTAGTTATCGTAAGTGCTGCCCGTACAGCCATTGGCAGCTTTGGCGGCAGTCTTGCTGGTATACCTGTGGTGGAATTAGGAGCTACGGCAGCAAAGGGCGCCATGGAACGGGCCGGAATCAAACCGGAACAGATAGATGAGGTCATTGTGGGGAATGTATTAAGCGCAGGCTCCGGGCAGAACGTGGCCCGCCAGATATCCTTAAAAGCAGGAGTGCCGGTAGAGGTTCCTGCCATGGGAATCAGCAAGGTCTGTGGGTCAGGCTTAAGAGCGATTACTCTGGCCGCCCAGATCATTAAGGCCGGAGATGCCGATGTGATACTGGCAGGCGGTGCGGAGAGCATGTCAGGTGCCCCCTATGTCTTAAAGAATCACCGGTTCGGCCACAAGATGGGAAATGAAACTCTGGTGGACACCATGATTCAGGATGGACTTTGGGATGCCTATAACGATTATCACATGGGCGTCACTGCAGAAAATATTGCGAAGCGGTACAAAATCACCAGACAGGAACAGGACGCGTTTTCAGCAGAAAGCCAGCAAAGGGCTGAAAAAGCCATAGAAGCAGGCCGTTTTAAGGAAGAGATCGTGCCGGTTTCCATCCCTGTAAAAAAAGGGGAGCCAAAGATTTTTGATACCGACGAATTTCCAAGGTTCGGAACTACAGAGGAAACCCTCTTAAAGCTTCGCCCTTCATTTATTAAGGATGGTACCGTTACAGCAGGCAATGCCTCCGGCTTAAATGACGGGGCAGCTATGGTGATTCTCTGCTCCAAAGAAAAGGCGGAGGAATTAGGATTACCCATTATGGCGCGAATTACAGGCTATGGCTCCGCAGGCGTTGAGCCGGAGGTCATGGGGCTGGGTGTTATTCCGGCTGCAACACTTGCCATGAAACATGCAGGGATTACCGCGGGTGAACTTGATTTGGCAGAAGCAAACGAAGCATTTGCGGCCCAGGCCATTGCTGTGTGCCGTGACTTGGGACTTGATCCGGCAAAGACCAATGTAAATGGCGGAGCTATTGCTTTAGGTCATCCCATCGGCGCTTCCGGTGCAAGAATCCTGACCACCCTCCTTTATGAGATGGAGAAGCGGGATGCCAAAAAGGGCCTTGCCACCTTATGTATTGGCGGTGGCATGGGAACAGCAATCGTAGTGGAACGATAGGAGGAATGCGCATGAAACAAGTTTCGCCCCAGGAAGCGGTCGCTTCTATCAACGACGGAGCCGTAATCATGATTGGAGGTTTCATGTCAAATGGAACCCCGGAAATACTGATTGATGCGCTGATAGAGAAAAACTTAAAGAATTTAACCATTATTGCAAATGACGGAGGAACTCTTGACACAGGAATCGGTCGTCTCATTAAAACGGGAGCGGTCAGCCGTCTGATCGCTTCCCACATCGGTTTAAATCCCCTTACCGGACAGCTCATGAACGAGGGAAAGATGGAGGTGCAGCTTGTGCCCCAGGGAACCCTTGCAGAACAGATTCGTGCGGGAGGAGCAGGTCTTGGGGGCGTACTGACCCCTACAGGACTTGGGACCGAGATCGAAGCGGGGAAACAGGTGATTGATGTGGATGGAAAGAGCTTTATCCTTGAAAAGCCCTTGAAAGCGGAATACGCTTTGATTCGTGCCTCAATTGCCGATGAAAAGGGCAATTTATTTTACCGGGCGACCACCAGAAATTTCAATCCCATGATGGCAACTGCTGCTGAGACAGTCATTGCAGCGGCGGAAGAAATCGTTCCAGTAGGCGATATTCAGGCGGAAAGCGTTGCAACGCCGGGAATCTTCGTGGACTTTCTAGTAGGAGGTGAACCTTATGTCGATTAAGGAGAAGATTGCCAGGCGTGTGGCAAAGGAATTAAACGACGGGGATGTGGTTAATCTTGGGATTGGGCTTCCAACCATGGTTGCTGATTACATACCGGATGGGATGACCATTCACCTCCAGTCTGAAAATGGCATCCTTGGCATGGGTCCTGTGCCTGGAGCTGAGGGCTACGATTCCAATATCGTCAATGCAGGCGGAAAACCTGTAACGATAGAAAGTGGAGCCAGCTATTTTGACAGCGCATTTTCTTTTGCAATCATTCGCGGCGGCCACGTCAACGTGACGGTGCTGGGAGCTTTACAGGTGGATCAGCAGGGCAGTCTTGCCAGCCACATCATTCCCGGCAAGCTGGTTCCGGGAATGGGCGGAGCTATGGATCTTGTCACTGGTTCCAAAAAGGTGATCATCGCCATGACCCACACCGCAAAGGACGGTTCCCCTAAGATTTTAAACAACATCACTCTGCCGCCAACCGCAGTTTGCAAGGTCCATCAAATAGTGACGGAGCTTGCTGTCATAGAAGTGACTAAGGAAGGTCTGCTCCTTAAGGAAGTTTCCGTGGATACGACGCCGGAAGAGGTGGCTGCAAAAACGGAAGCGGCTCTCATTATGGCAGAAAGCATTGGGCGCTTTTAATAAAGGAATCACATGCCCCGAAGGATATTCTTTATATTCAGCGGGGCTTGAAGAATTTAGTGAAATGAATTATAAATAGAGTTTAAAGGAAAACAATGTGTTGGTATTAAACAAAAAATTAAGAACAGGAGATGGAACTATGGGGAAAAAAGTAGGCGTAAGCCAGGAAGAAAAGAACTTGTCGTATTATAAATTTTTTGAACGTCCTCTGGCAGAGATTCCGGAGGAAAAGCTTGCCATATTAGAAGGTCAGGGGGATAAAAAGCCGGGAGTGCCGTTTGAAAAAAGAAACCTATATTTGGCTGGAAATGATGAAGAATACTGTCAGAGCGGCTATGGTGTCCATGAGGATGGAACAGGCTACGTATGCAATACCACCTACATGCCCGGCGTAACAGGAGAGATGCTTGATTGGTGGTTCCCATGGCATAGTGTAGGTTCCGACCTCCGCTACAAAATCTGGGACCCGGAGGATCATTATTTTTCAAGGGCTGATAACGCAGCTTACGTCTGTGACCCTAAAGTGCCAGTGAGAGAGAAAACCTGGGGTGTTAACCATTACATAATGGAAGATATCGGTCCCGGCCCTGAATTCCTTAAGCTCTGCTTTAAAAGCCCGACGGACTTCGGATATGATCCGGACATCGTCGGAAGTAATGCATGTGAGTCTTTGGTCTGTGCTATCGGAGAGGGCACCTGCGCCGCTGCAATGACTCATAAATGGTACCCCTATAAAGAAGGGGTCATGTTCTGCTCCCGTTTCTGGATCGGCTTCAAGTTGGATAATGGAATCATAAAGAAGGCCCTGCCCGAAGGCGTAAAAATCCCTGAAATCGTTCCAAAGGGTCTCTTTGCACACAACATAAAAGAATTTTCCAACTTAGCAGCCATTTTGCCGGAAGTGTACGCAGAGAATAAAGATATTTTCTAAAAATCCAATATCCGAAAGGAAAACTCATAGGAAAAAAGAATCTGTGCATTGGCTGGATCAAATTCCGTCAACTCCCCAATTTTACCTATGCGGTAAAAAAAGGTGCTTTTGTGTATATGCAGGTAATTGGAAGTATTTAAGGCATTTCGGTTGTTAAGGAAATATGCCTTCAGCGTTTTCATGTATTCCGTATTATTTTCCTGGTCATAGTTCTCAAGAAATAAAAGATCAGGATGAATGATTGTCTCTGCATGGATTTCATTTTGAGAAGTTTCCATAAGATGGTTTAAAAAATTATCCTCATACGTAAGGCAGTGCTCCTTCATAAAGCATTTTTTATTCTTCAGCAGAAACATCACCTGGTTATAATAGCGCGGGGTATCCAGTAATTCTTCGAATCGAAAACTGATGGCAGCATTGATCTGATTCAGATGAAGAAAATGAGCCAGCTTTTGTTTGTCAATGGACTGGTAAAGATCCCTATATTTACTGGTGTGTAAAAGAATCAAATTCCCTTTATAAAAGAAAGACATGCTGTGCTTAAAAATCCCCGACAGCTGGTCAATAAAGTAATTAGGGTTCAACTGGTGATTGGAAAAACCATGAAAGGTGAAGCCCAATACCCAGAAATACTGGTAAAAGGTCTCCCCAAGCTGTGCCAGGTGACGGTCTGCAATGCTCCTGCTGTGCAGATTCTGCTCAATTAAGTCAGTTAAAAAGTACTCATATTTCAGACCTGTTTTTTCAGAATAAAACTCATCCTTTTGCATTTCCAGGGAGAACAACTTGGATAAGCTCATGGCAAAGGAACTGTCAGCAGCTTCCAGGGGTCTGTAAAGGGAACTGATACATAGGTACCCCACTGCGGCACGCCTGATATGAATGCTGCAAAACAGATAAGAGATTCCCGGGGAATCATCAAATTCCACAATGATTGGAGAGGAAGAGGTAAACAAATGCTGGAGAATCTGTTTTTCCTTCAGGTTGCGAATGAAATTGTTCTTTAGATAGAATTTTTCATCATAGACATCAAATTTATCATCAAAATAATCCTTAGGGCTGGAGGCAAGAACGGAAAAGCTTGTGGTACATAATGTTATGGGGTTTTTTAGATATGACCTTGCGGTGTCAAGCATGCTCTGGAAACCATAACCGGACTGCAATACTTGAAATACTTCATCTCTCTTTAAATCCGCCTTCCGACAATCATATAATTCCTGCTGTATGCAGTTTAAGACCGCAAACGGGTCAAGTGCTTTTTGAATATACATTCCGTTTTCGTTGTTGCCATCCATACAGCAGCCAACCAAAAGAACACATCCCTCAGAACTAAGGGAGTGAAACTCCTGACCGGTTCCTATGTAAAGAGTGTTGGGGTCAAACTGCAGCTGGTCATCATAAGGCGGCAGCAGATAATGTACGCTTTCTATCCTCCGGTCAGAGAAAATGGGTCCCAGGACATGGACCTGAAAGGTATCTTGTATTTTTTTAATAATATTGATCAAGCAAGCCATTATAACTCCTTTATCATTGAGACAAATGTAGGAAATAATCCCGTTAATATGAGAAAAAAATTCGTTAAACGTTGGAAGATTCTTCTGCTTTCTTATGTTATTATTTTAACAAGCACGAAAAATCTACGTTTTTGTAGATTTTTATGTAACAGAAGTTTTTACTATCACTTTCAATGATTGTACTAAATTTTATAAAAAAAGAAAAGGAGAATATTCATGTCAGTAAAAGTTTTAGGGGTCAGCGCAGGGCGCGCAAACAGCAATAGTGATATCTTGTTAAAGGAGGCACTTCTGGCTTGCCAGGCTGAGGGAGCCGATGTTACCATGATCAATTTAAGAGATTATGACATCATAGATTGTACCGGATGCACTTCATGTACCATAGGCATGTCACAGGGAAAGAATGCTGGCTGTGTACTGGATAAAAAGGATGATAAGAAAAAAATCATGGAAGTACTCCTGGAAGCTGATGGTGTGATTTTTGCAGCGCCCACTTACGATCTGGAAGCCTGCTCCGTATTTGCAAAATTCGCTCAGAGAAGTTTAAGCTATGAGACTTCATTCCTGGAGACGATCGGAGCAATCGAACATAGAGACAGAGTCAGCGCTTTGATTGCCGTAGGAGGTTCCACCCGTTCCTGGCAGTCCATGGCTCTGGAGTCTATGCAGGCAGCTATGTTTACAACGGATTTTAAGGTTGTGGATATGTATCTTGCTACAAGGGTTCCGGCTCCTGCCCAATGTCTTCTCTATGACGAGATGATGGAACGAGTGGGGCTGATGGGAAAAAACATTATGACTGCAATCCATACTCCGGCCGAAGAACGCAAATGGCTGGGAGATGAAAATATGGGCTGGTGTCCAAACTGCCACTCCAATGCGCTGATTCTCGGTGAGGTTCAGTGGGATGGACTCCATTATCCAGTTGAATGCCAGGTATGCGGTGCCGGCGGAAATCTTGAAAAAGCAGAGAATGGAAAGTGGAAATTTGTGATTCAGGAAAACGGACTCATAAGAGACCGTACTACCGTGGAGGGAAGGGCAAAGCATCTGGAAGAAATTGCCCATACCCAGGGAGGGTTCTTTCAGGATCCGGAAAAACGAAAAATTGTCAATGAAAAGCTTGAGAAATTTAAAAACTTGAAATTCAAAACGATATAAATAAAAAACGGAGGTATTTCGATGAAACAGTTACAGACAGATGTTATTGTGGTTGCAGCAGGACTTTCAGGACTGGCAGCAGGCATTGCTGCAGCTGAAAATGGGGCAGAGGTAATGATATTTGAAAAATCCAACACAACAGGCGGTGCTGCCAATATGGGAATGGGACCTCTTGGGGTGGGGTCCCCCATACAGAAGGAGCATATGATTTCCCTGACAGCTGGCGAGGCATTCCGTAAGCACATGTATTATACTCATTACCGTGTGGATGCACGTATGGTTCGGGATTACTATTTTAAGTCAGGGGAGACCATCGAATGGCTGATGGACATGGGAGTGGAATTTACCGGAGTACAGCGGGCGTTTAGTGCGCCGGAAGCGACCAGGGCATATTCTGATGGCGAGTTTACCTGGCATGTAGTAAAACCTGAGGGCGGTGGAGCACCGGGACCCCGCTGTGCAACCGCTATGACAAAGAAGATGACGGAACGGGCGAAAGAGCTTGGAGTTAAATTTTATATGGAAACCCCTGTTGTCAGGGTGATCAAGGAAGATGGAAGGGCTGTGGGAGTCATTGCCAAAAATCGGGACGGAGAAGAAATTGAAGCAAGGGCCAAGGCAGTAATTCTTGCAACCGGTGGCTTTGGAGATAATCCGGAAATGATAAAGGAACAGACCGGGTACGAATTTGGTAAGACGATCTTTAACTTCGCCATTCCAGGAATGAAGGGGGATGGAATTAAAATGGCATGGGAAGCCGGTGCCGGACATGCCCCCTGTACCATGGAGCTTATGTACCAGCTTCCGGATAACATGAATCATTTTATTCTTGATGGAGCATTCCGCCAGCCCTGTCTCTGGGTCAATCGTAATGGTGACCGTTTCATGCCGGAAGACCAGATCGCCAATACTACGTTTACAGGCAATGCCATTACCGCTCAGCCGGGCTGTGTTGCATATTCCATCTTTGACAGTAAGTTATTAAAGAAATATAAGAAAAAAGGACCGGACATCATTTCTCATGTTCATCCTCATGATCTGTTTGATCACTTTGACGATCAGTGGGAAAAGGATCTGGCGGATGGATATGAACCCATCTGTCAGGGGGATACCATAGAAGAGCTGGCAGAGAAAGCCGGGATTGATCCGGTGGGGCTGGAAAAACAGGTCGAAGAGTACAATGAAATGTGTGAGGCTGGATTTGATGAGATTTTTGAAAAAGACCGGGCCTATATGCAGCCCATTGAGAAGGGACCGTTTTACTGCTGTCGTCAAAATGTAGGAGCTTACGGTTCTGTGGGCGGAGTACGGATCAATCATAAGACACAGGTATTGAATGAAGAAGCAAAGGTAATTCCGGGACTTTATTGCGTTGGAACCGATGCATGCAATATATTTGGAGACAGCTATCCCTTTATCCTTTCCGGAAATACCATGGGATTTTGCTTAAACAGCGGAAGAATAGCAGGAGAGCATGCGGCAGAAGAAGCGGTTGAATATTAACGTCTTAGAATTGGGGAGCTGATTCGCCAAATGGAGGAAATATGTGGTTAACGATTGATGATAAGCAGATAGAAGCACACGAAGGAATGACGGTTTTAAATGCTGCTTTGGGGGCGGGAATATACATTCCACATCTTTGCGGTCATCCTGATCTGGAGGCTGTAGGCGGATGCCGCCTGTGTTCGGTCGAAATTGAGGGCATGACTGAGGCGGTTCCTTCCTGCATGATAAAGGTGGAGGAGGGGATGAAGGTTACTGTTCACGGGTCCAAAGCAGAAAAAACCAGAAAGACGGCCATGGAACTGATCCTCGCAACTCATCCAGCAGACTGTACCGGCTGTCCAAAGTATGGAAAATGTGAATTGCAATCCATGTATCAGTACCTGGGAGTGGGACCGGAGAAGTGGAAAAAGAAGACCCGAACAGTCCCTACCGATGACAGCAATCCCCTTATCAGGCACTTATTTACCAGATGCGTTCGCTGCGGACGCTGCGTGCGGGCCTGCAGGGAATTACGGGGGGTAAAGGTGCTGGATTTCCAAAAAACGGAGGATGGAGTGCGCATTGGAACCGACGGAAATATTTCCCTGAAAGAAGCAGGCTGTAAATTTTGCGGAGCCTGTATAGAGGTTTGTCCTACCGGCTCCATTATGGATGCCTTGGGTCAGATAAGTGAAGATGTATCATACGCAGAGGGAGTGGTCCCATGCAGGACAGCATGTCCGGCACACACGGATATTCCCAGGTATCTGAGGTACATAAAAGAGGGAGACTACGAAAAGGCAACGGCTGTTATCCGGGAAAAGCTGCCTTTTCCGGAGACACTGGGCTGTATCTGCAGTCACGTATGCGAAACAGCCTGTAAGCACAATGAGCTGGGAAAGCCGTTGTCCATCTGCAAGTTAAAAAGAGCGGCTGCCGCCTCTCAATCCGATGAGTGGAAGAAAAACAGAAAAACAGCGGCTCCAACAGGAAAAAAAGCAGCTGTGATCGGAGCCGGTCCGGCAGGCCTGACGGCGGCCTATTATCTGGCAAAGAAGGGCCATGAGGTAACTGTCTTTGAGTCCAACGAAAAAGCGGGAGGACAGTGCCGTTATGGCATCCCCGCCTACCGTCTGCCTGACGAGGTGCTGGACCGTGAGATCAGCGATATCCTGGAAGTAGGTGTCGACCTTAAGGTAAATACCACAGCAGACACACCGGAAAACCTTTTAAAACAGGGATATGATACGGTATTGATTGCCACTGGTACCCATAAGGGAGTCCTGTTGCCGCTAGAGGGAAATAATCTTTCTGGAGTCCAGCTGAATACGGATTTCCTGAAACATGCACGAAGGGGCCAGATCAGTGATCCTGGTAAAAAAGTGATGGTGCTGGGCGGAGGAAATGTGGCCTTTGACTGTGCCAGAACAGCTCTTCGCCTGGGTGCAGAAGAGGTCCATATTGCCTGCTTGGAAAGCAGGGATAACATGACTGCATCAATTGAAGAAATAGAGGAAGGAAGGGAAGAGGGCATCATTCTTCATTCTGGCTATTCCTTTCTTCGAATCACAGGCGACATGAAGGTACAGGGCGTGGAGCTTCAGAAAGTAGACAAGTTTTATTTTGATGAAAACAGGAAAGCTATCATAGAGCTTATAGAGGGTTCCCAGGAAATTATTCCGGTGGATCATGTTATTTTCGCTGTGGGACAAGCGCCTTTAGGAACGGAGAAGCTGGGAGTGGAATTGTATCACGGTTCCTATGTAAAGGTAGACAGCTCTTTCTCTACCAGCTTGCCCGGAGTTTATGGGGCCGGTGATGTGGTAACCGGAACAAAATCTGTCATAGAAGCGATTGCTGCCGGAAGACAGTCTGCCATAGAGATGGACCGCTACCTTGGAGGGGACGGAGATATCTCTGAAGAACTGCTGGAAAAGGAAACGGCTGATCCTTTCCTTGGAAGGACAGAAGACTTTGGAAGCTTAGAACGGCTCTACCCTTCTCTTTTGGATCCCCAGGAGAGGAAAAAAAGCTTTGCTCCAGTGGAACAAACCTTTACCTGTGGGGAAGCCAAATGTGAGGCCGGACGCTGTCTGCAATGTGATCTCAGGTTGAATCTTACAAACCCCAGGCTTTGGAACGAATATTAGGAGGAACGAAGGATGATGGATGTGATTATTTGCAATGCAATGCCGGTTTATCATGAGGCACCTGTTTCTCCTACGCTTTTAAAAGATAACAAGGAAAAAGTCATGGAAGCACTGTTAAAGGAACCAGCCAATATCCGTTACCTGATCGTGCCAAAAGGCGGGTGGATATGGGACAAACCAGAGGGCCTGACAATCATTGAGACCAGTCATAAATCCGGTTTTACTTATGGAAATGATTCCGCCCTGAAAAAGGTAATTGAGGGAGAAAAACCGATTCCATTCTGCCGAAACGATGAGCTTATTTCCCATGAAAGCAGAGTCGTGACAGTTGAAGAATTGCTACATGAAGAGAGGAAGAGCGTATACATTGGAGGTAAGACTGAGAAAAAGGGTTTTCTTGATTTGGACAGGAACATGACTCCAGGAGACATATTGGCCGCCTCTGGTGTGGAGGGAGATTTTAAGGCAATGTACTTCGGTCATCCAATGGGGATTTTTATTAATGAATCCATGCTGGATCAACCCATGGAATTAACCACGGATTATATTGAAATTCTGAACGAGACAGATTGCATGCTGGATTTTCTTCTTAAGACCGCTGACAGATATGGAAAAGAAGCTTGTGGAAGATGTGTATTTGGTCATGAAGGTGTTTTTCAGATTCGCATGCTTTTAACGGATATGACTTTAAAAAAGGGAAAAATCTCCGATCTGGACCTGATGTTAGAATTATGCCATGAGATGAAGGGGCAGTCTCTGTGCGAGGCGGGTGTTTCCATTGCCAATACAGTGGAGAGTGCTCTTGAGCATTTCAAAAGTGAGATAGAAGAGCATATCACAAGGAAAAGCTGTAAAGCAGGAGTATGCCAGAAGTTTTTAACGTTTCATATTCTGCCTGATCTGTGTACTGGCTGTAATGAATGCTCGGATGTATGTGAGGATGATGCCATTCTTGGAAAAAAGAAATTCATCCATGTCATCGACCAGGATGAATGCTCCGGTTGCGGTGATTGTATAGATTCCTGTGAGGAGAAAGCAATCATAAGAGCGGGAGCAGTTAAACCCAAATGTCCTAAAAAGCCAATACCATGTAAACATTAAAAGATAGTATACAGCCTTATAAAAGCAGAAAGCACGCCGTATCGTTTCCGGTCGTTTCTTTCTGCTTTTTTTGAAACCGCAATGTTAATTATGATCATGAACATCAGGCTTTTTGTACAAGGTACAATTAAGGCGCCTGTTTGGTTTCAATTGCCGCCTTATCGTCTGATTGAGAAAGCTTATTTAAATCGAGAAGGTCTGAGGGAATATGATCAATAGATAATTGCTCCTGCTCAGTCAGCGAGTTATACCAATCTAGCCATAGGAGGGTTTCTTCTGATAAATCTCCTGTATTGTACCAGGAGTCTCCAAACTTGATTTGACTTCCATCTCCACTACGGGCTTCAAAAACCAGCCATTTGTCATTGATAAGAATCTCTAAGGTGTTGTTGGAGTCAAATTGATACTGGTATTCGCTTCCGAAGTTTGATTGGTTATTCTCACCAGGGATTTGCGTTCCATCGACTGCGGAGGTGATTTTTCCATCCATGACCTGGCTTCGATCGGATCGATTACTTTCTTTACCAGTGTCGTAGTATAATGTTCCGTCTATTAACACCATGGGAATCCTGGCCCATTGGTTGTTTTGATCAGACTCGATCAAGGAGATATGGAATACTTCATTGATTTTGGCGGGGTAGCTCTCTTTTATGTCATCCAAGTATCCAATCCGGATGTTATCTCCTATGGCAGCTTTGCTGAGATATAGAAGAGAATCCTCATCATCTATATTTGATGTAGAGATTTCAATTTTGTCAGCGCTATTTCTCTCCGTCGTTCCTTTGGCGGGCTCAACCAGTAAGCTGTTTAAATTTACAGCCAGAACAGTAGCTTCAAAATATTTTTCCTTATCTGATGCTTTTGAGGTTTTATTCAAATCGCATCCTGTTAATGAGAAGCTGCTTATCAGTGAAATTATAAATAGAGTAATAATCCGATTCAATAAAACACTTCCTTTTCATGTTAATGTGATTTCAATCTTATTTTAGTACTTATTATATAGAAAAAGTATACCATAAGTAGATGAGAGGCTACAAGGAATAACTTCTTACATTAATTTGAAGGCAAAGATGTATTTAGATGCAACAAAAGAATGTTGGAAGTGCGCTGATTAAGTACACCTCCAACATCATGGCTATGCCAGAATTAATTGTAAAGTGCATACATGGTATCGGCGCCTGCAAGACCGTCAGAAGTAAGCCCCTTGCTTGCCTGAAAACTCTTTACAGCGGTTGTTGTTCCAGAACCAAAGGTTCCATCTACCCCATTGGGATTAAAGCCCCGGCAATAGAGCATTCCCTGCAGGAGCAAAACGGCATTTCCTGTACTGCCGGATTTTAAGGTTTTCACTGCCGCCTTTGAGTTTGCACCGAAAATGCCGTCGGCAGTCACACCAAGGACTCTTTGATAAGCTTTTGTGGCCGCTGTCTTAGTGTTTGATCCGTAGATGCCATCCAGGGTCAATCCAGAGGAATAGTTGTTGTTGAGCCACGTCTGAAAACTCTTGATGGTACTGTCTCCAGTGGAGCCTCCCCCGCCTTCTGTATATCTAAGAACATAAGTCCATGGGCTGTTGTAGTAAGAACGGGTGCAAATTTCTTTGCCCGTCTGGTCTCCGGTTTTTCCTCCGGTGGTAGTTCCGTTTTCATTAATGCTGGCATGCACGATTTGACTGCTGCCGATATACATGGCAGCATGTCCGCTGCTTCCGGTTCTTAGAAGTACGTCACCGTATACTAATCCATTGCCGGAAGACAGGGTAATCTTTGAGGTGACGTCTGAAAACCCACTGTTAAGAAAAGGTTTGTACATCGTTCCGGTAGCTCCAGCTCCATTGCTCTTCACGGGCACTCCTGCATTTTGCCATGCGGTGATGATAGCAGAGGAGCAATCGTAATCAGGTCCCCACCTGTTATCCTGATCATAGCCGTGAGTGTTGTCGTTCGCCAGATTAATCATCCATTGTGTAGCAGTTTCAATTTTTCCCATATTCAAAACCTCCTATTAAAATAATTTAGTTACAGAAAATTGGATCCGTGTTTTCTATAACTGAATGTTACAACCAGTGCCGAATGCAATACAATGCAATGGTTTTTGGCACAGGAAGGAGGTTAAAATAAATTTTGGTTTACAAATCATAACCATTTGTCTTTTTACTTAGCAAATACCTTTAAGGAGGATTGCATGATGAATGGTGAGATAGAAAAAAAGGAGCAGAAAAAAGCATTCTTACAATCGTATCAAACACTTAATGTATCCATAAAGACATTGGGAGATTTACTAAATTGTTTGAAAGAAGAACATAGTCAATGTCTGTCAGCTATGTGTGAAAATTCTGATACTGACCAGATACATAAACAAATGTCGGATATAGTTTCTTGTATTAAAAATCAGCTGGGAGAAAAGAATGAGATCTGCAAGATAATCGTGAAAAATGTGAGTCAGATGAATTCTGAAATAGAGAAGAATATTCTTTTGTTAAAGTATATCTCTGGATACACATGGGAAGAAATCAGTGAAATGACAAACTATAGTTTAAGGCAGGTCTATAACATACATAATCATGCACTGAAACATTTTTCCATGTAATAAGTTCGATAAAAGCTGTGGTTATAAGCTTACGAAGAAAAAGGGGGCAGTAAGGTGTCCATACCTTACTGCCTCCGTCCACCTGGCAGGAGTATGTTTATCCAGCTTCATGTCCAGGGATGTTGTTGTTAATATAAGTATTTCCTTCTAACTTAGAAAAGCCTGTTACCTTCATATCACGGATGATGGGATATAGAGCCTGGTCTTTAGGAAATTCAAAATGAAGGATCTGATCTCCTCCGGAATAGGCAGCTTCGGTTCCGTCTCCAGTGAAATAAGCTGTACTGGTTGGGAAGATGACCGTACTCTCATCGGTCGCCATAACTCTTTCATTAATCGTAAAATCAAAAGAGGTATCAGTAATATTGCTGATTACTATTTCACAAGATACAAACGGAGATTCGGTTGCTGGAATGTCCACATATTTGTAAACCCCTTCATCAAAATAAGTTCCTTCAAATAATTGGACATTGGCTTTACTATGACCAGATTCCGTGCTTTCTTGCGTTTCACTTTTTGATGAAACAGCCTCGCTGGTCGTAGTTTCAGCCGTAGGCTCCATGGTCTGGCTGGTTGGCGCAGTTTCTTTTCCGCAGCCACTTAACAGGATTCCAGCGGATAGACAAATGCATGCTAAAACAGTTTTTTTCATCTTTTTCACCTCATATGATAGATAGTCATGTCTTAGTTCTATATAGATTATGATCAGAATATCAACACTTGCTATTATATCTTTGCATTCCAGTAAAATCAATTAAGTCGATGAAAAAACCTGCATTTCAAGCCATTCATTTGTCAGGCACATTTACATTGAAATAAAGCGAAACAATTTTATAGCTTTATAATAAATACTAAATATTAAAAAATTCAGGCTCAAATCTAACTGTGCTAAAGTTATCAATTAACCCCTGAGTTATTTTGTGAAACATTTCATGATTTATTGATTTAGCACTAACAGGACATTTTTTTACACAACTGCAACAGCGGACACACTTTGCAGAATCTATTTCTTTGAAATTGTTTTTATTAATAGCCTCCATTGGACAGTACTTCGCGCAAATGCCGCACCTGGTACAATCATCACTTGTATCAGGGGCGATTGGAGGAGCCATAAGCCTTTCCTTATAAGGAATATTTCCTTTTACAACAAGCTTAGATGACGGTAGAATACCATGTAAATCTTTTAACTTATTTTTGAGTTCAGCGCCATATTTTATTGCTGTTTCTAAATCATGGGCGTCAGGTCTGTTTGTTCCTACCTTTGAAGTATTAGAATGTTCTGCTATAAAAGCTGCTGCAGATATGCCGATAAAACCATGGCTCTCAAAGGTATCTTTTAACTCAATAAGAGCATCATCATAATTTCGGTTTCCATATACTGTGATAAATACAGCTGGGGTACGATTCCCTTTTATATTTGAGAAATAATCAATTAAGAACTTTGGCACACGACCAGCATATACGGGCACCCCAATGATTACCAAGTCATTAGAATCAAAAGTCATAGATTCTTTTCTGTTCATAGGAAAAGTAATATCATATTCTTTGTAGCTATCACAAATTCCGTCTGCAACTTCTTTCACGACTTTTGCTGTACCACCGGTTGCACTAAAATAAATTACACTTAACTGCCTGTTCATTGGATCACAATCCTCCATATAAAACATTTGAATTAACAATATTATTGATATACAATATATAATAATCAATAACTGAATTCTGTACAAGTACTGCCTTTGGGTTACTTACTAACCTGGAGGTAACTATTGTGAAAATAAAGGAGTTTTAGATATGGAAAAACAAAATATAAACTACCCGGTGGAACTAACGCTTGCTTTGTTAGGAGATAAATGGAAGATACTCATTCTTTGTCAGCTGTTTAAGGGAACGAAAAGGTTTAATGAAATAGCTCGTTCCATCACAAATATAAATCAGAAAATGCTTTCAAAGCAGCTTCGGTCTTTAGAAAACGATGGGTTTATTATGAGAGAAGTATTCCCGGACGTTCCTCCAAGAGTGGAATATTCTCTAACTGAGCTCGGCTACAGTTTAAATCCTGTTATAGGTGCCATGTTTGATTGGGCCATGGAACATAAAGATAGATTCACTTTTAAGTACCATATAAACATTGATCCTGATTTAAAACTG
Organism: [Clostridium] aerotolerans DSM 5434; assembly: GCF_000687555.1. Lineage (GTDB taxonomy): Bacteria > Bacillota > Clostridia > Lachnospirales > Lachnospiraceae > Lacrimispora > Lacrimispora aerotolerans. The sequence continues at coordinate 110,105 of NZ_JHWJ01000001.1, forward strand.
CCTCATTGAGACTTTTATTATCTTGCGATTGAAGTGGGACAGGAGCTTATAACAGAAAGTTAATCAGGCAGGGGAGGGTAATTACGGACGCAATGGTAGTCAGAAAAATCCCTTTGGTAACCAGCTCCGTATTTCCTTCATATTCCGTGCATACCATTGATACATTACCGGCAGAAGGAAGTGCCCATAGTATGGTCGCTATATTTACAATCATAGGATCTCGGATAATCATAGTAAGTATGGCGTAAACCAGGACAGGGTATAGTACCATTTTCAACAGGACAAAGATAGAAAGTTTTCTGATATCATAAAATTCTTTTAACCGTATCTGAGCCAAAGTTGAGCCAATGATGATCATGGCAAGAGGGGGCGTGATACTTCCAACCATTTGCAGTAAATCTGAAATCATACCAGGAATTGGGATTTTTAGAAAAAACAGAATCATTGCTATAAAAGCAGAAATACTTCCGGCGTTTAAGCTCTGTTTAAGTGATAGCTGGCTGTTTTTATTTGAATTAAAAATACGAATTCCATGAGTGAACAGACTGATATTAAAAATCATCATAAATAAGGAAACATAGAATACACCGGTTTCGCCATAAATACCTGTTACAATCGGCATGCCCATAAATCCAAGATTGCTGTAATTCAGCATTAATTCCACAGTTCTTTCCATTCGGAGCCATTTCACAAGATATCTGCTCAATATTGAGGTTACAATAAACATAAGTGCAGCTACCCCTAATACGTTCAGGACCTGAACGATACCAGCCTCCATGCTGTTGAGGGAAGAACTGATGATTAATGCAGGTATGGTAATGTTCACAATCAATTTGGAAAAGTGATTATTGGAAGCTTCGTCCATAATGTTCAGTTTGTTTGCTGCAAATCCTAATGCACTTAGTGAAAACAGGATTCCCATCTGATAGTATAAATGACCCATGGTTAATACTCCTTTAAAATTATTTCCTACGCCTGGATTTTTAGATTATAATTGGCTCTTCACTAAAACGCAATCACATATTAAGTAGTCTGAATCAACTTTTTAGTTGATTCAGACTTGATATAATAATAGATGTATTTTATACTGACTGAGAGGTGAATATTATGAACAAGCGGCAGTTACAGTATTTTTTAGATGTCATGGAGACTCATAGTATTAAAAAGTCTGCAGAAAAAAATATGATCTCCTCTCAGGGATTAAGTAAGATGATAAAAGACCTGGAGAAGGAACTGAATGTTACGTTATTTACTAGAAGTTCTCATGGTCTAAATCCAACCATTCACGCCATTTCTTTGAAGCATTCAGCCGATATCATCATTCAGGAATATGAAAATATTCACTTAAATTTATTTCTACAAAAGAAAGAATCTTTAACCACCCTACGCGTATTGTCTACCTATGGAATGCTAAAATACCTGACGATGGATTTTATTGTGGATTTCTATGCTTCAAATCCCTTAATAAGGCTTAATATCGTGGAATATCCGGATAATCCCATTATATCCATGCTTCGGGAGGAACAAATTGAACTGGCCTTTCTACCAGCACCGATTGATAATACAGGATTTGATGCCTCCTATTGCTCGACTCATAACCATTGTCTTATCATCAATAAACAGAATAAGCTTTCTAAAAAGGCAGAAATTGAGTATGAAGATTTAAAGAATGTTCCTTTGGCCATTAAAGGCAGAGAATATATCCCTTACTCGAATAATATTAACCGGTTTCTCAAAAACGGAGTAACCCCTGATATTATGCTGGAGACATCAGATGATCATTTGATTCATGAAATAGCCAAAAGAAATTTAGGAATTGGTGTTTCTTTGGATTGCATTGCTTTTGACGACTTAAATGATGATATCGTGATGCGTCCTTTTGCGGATAAAAACAATGTTAAAGATGTTTTTCTTGTTACGAAAAAAGGGAAAAAATTAAGTAAGGAAGCTTTGGCTTTTCGGAATTTTACTCAGGATTGGTTAGGAAGCCATAGGAGTCAATTGTTCAAATGGTAATAATTCAATTATGAGCGAACGAATGCTTACCAAATAGACCGCGGGTCACCAATCAAGGACAGTTGAGGGATATGGATTGGTCTTGTGTAATATATATATTTATGGGAGATTAATGGCTGTTATTATTGTGTTATTTAAGAATGAATTGAGATGATTAATAACAATTTATAGGAATATTATATAGGTATTTAAATTGTGTATTGACGTTTTGTGAAAAATGTGCTAACATCAAGAAGTATTATATTAAGTAAATAATATCAGGCATGTGACTGGTAATGCAGGCAGGACCTAGATAAACTAATGTATGAAATACAATAGTTTATTTGGGTCTTTTTTTAATTCTGGCCAAGTTAAAAACTGCAAAAGTAAAAAAACGAATCTTTAAATAATGATTTAGACTATATGTGATATTCCGAAACTATGTTTAAAAGGAGAATAAATTATGAATTATAAAGACGTAGCTTCAAAGATTTTAAAGGCCATAGGCGGAGATGCGAATGTTCAACATTTGGAACATTGTTCTACACGTTTAAGACTGACGCTTGTAGATGATAAAAAAGTAAACATGAATGAACTTAAAAGTATTCCTGAAGTAATAGGGGTAAATCAAACAGCACAATGTCAAATTGTAATTGGTAATTCAGTAGTAGAAGTATATGATGAGTTGAAAAAATTAATTTCTGCGAAAGATAGCCATTTACAAGTGAATAAAAACAAGAAAATTGGAGCAATTCTTTTAGATTTTGTAATAAGTATATTTCAACCATTAATCCCTGCTATTGCAGGCGGAGGTATTTTAAAATCCCTGTTAATGCTTTTAAATCTCCTTGGGATTTTGGATAAAACGACCAACACGTATATGGTATTAAATTTTGCAGGAGATGCACCACTTTACTTCTTGCCTCTATTAGTTGCAATAACAGTAGCTAATAAAATGAAAGTAAATCCGCTTGTTGCTGTATCTGCTGTCGGAGCCTTATTAATACCTAATTTATCAAAAATGTTAGTAGATGGCGCTACATTTTTAAGTATGCCAATCCAGAATGTAAATTACGCATATCAGGTATTTCCTGCAATACTATGTGTGCTTTGCTATTCTCAGCTTGAAAAATTCTTTACGAAAATCAGTCCAAAGGTTATTCGTGGCTTTTTTGTACCAATGATGTCACTGCTTATTGTTGTTCCATTTACTTTACTTGTCTTAGGACCTGTGGGATTTATTACTGGTAAATATTTTTCTGTGGTAATTATGTTTGTTTTTGCAAAATTCGGTTGGATCGCGGTCGCATTGTTAGCAGCAGCTTTACCATTTATGGTTACTACGGGTATGCATAAAGCAATGATACCATATGTTATAACTGCATTGGGAGAGACCGGAAAAGAGTTGATTTATAATGCATCATCATTGGCACACAATATATCAGAGTCTGGTGCATGTTTTGCTGTAGCTATCCGTACAAAAGATAAAGCTTTAAAGACCACCTCTGTATCCGCTGGTATCTCTGCGGCCTTCGGTATTACAGAACCAGCACTGTATGGAGTTACTATCTTAAACAAAAGGGTCCTTTATAGTGTTATGATCGGTGCTTTTTGTGGGGGTGCGTTTTTGGGAATAAAAGGTGTAGAGGCTTATGTAGCGGTAGGGCCTGGATTAGCCAGCTTGTCAATGTTCATTTCCCAGACATTACCCAATAACTTAATGAACGCAGTAATTGGATTAATTATTTCTTTTATCGTATCGTTCATTGCAGCGTTTGTTTTGTGGAAAGAAGAAATAAAAGAGAAAAGTGATATTATACAGAACGTAAAAGAGGAATTAAAAGCTCCAATAGAAGGAGAAGTTGTTTCATTAGATGAAGTAAAAGATGAGATTTTTTCAAAAAGGCTTATGGGTAATGGTTTCGCAATCATTCCTGATAAAGGAGAACTATATGCGCCGGTAGATGGAACAATTGAGATGGTTTATGAAACAAAACATTCTCTGGCTATGAAAACAGAAAATGGTACCGAAATTTTATTTCATATTGGAATCGATACCGTAAATTTAAACGGCAAGTATTTTGATACAAAGGTTTCTGTTGGAAATCATGTAAAACAAGGTGAGTTATTATTGACTTTTGATTTAGATAAAATTGTTGAAGAGGGATTTGACCCTGTTACAGTTGTAATTATTACAAATCGCCCGGACAGTAAATTCGAGATAAGAGAGAAGGAAAAGGTTAATAAAACAGACAGTGTTTTAAAAATAAAATAGATAAAAAGGAGTGATTGATAAATGCCATTTAGAAAAGATTTTTTATGGGGCGGTGCCATATCTGCGAACCAGGTGGAAGGTGCATGGGACGTTGATGGAAAAGGCATGTCGGTGGCAGATGTGGCTAGCTATAAACCAAATTTAAGTGTAGAGGATTATGCTGGTCATAATAAGGTGACTTCTGATACGATTCAAGCAGCCATTCAAGATAAATCTGTAAAATATTATCCAAAAAGAAGAGGGATTGATTTTTATCATCATTATAAAGAGGATATTGCTTTATTTGCAGAGATGGGATTTAAAGCACTAAGAATTTCTATTGCCTGGACCAGGATTTTTCCAACAGGAGAAGAAACTGAGCCAAATCTGAAAGGAATCAACTATTATACAGGTTTATTTGAGGAACTGAAAAAATACAATATTGAGCCAATCGTGACACTTTCCCATTATGAGATGCCCCTTAATCTAAGTTTAAAGTATAATGGGTGGGTGGATCGTAAATTAATCGATTGCTTTGTTAGATTTGCAAAGGTCTGTTTTGAAAGTTTCGGAAAGTATGTTAAGTATTGGCTCACGTTCAACGAGATAGATAGTGTTGGCAGACATCCGTTTATCACGGCAGGAATTATCCCTGATAAATTTCCTGACGGAGCGCTGGAAGAAGCTGTTTGTCAGGCTCTTCATCATCAATATGTTGCGGCAGCGATTGCGACGAAAGAATGCCGCAGTATAATAAAGGGAAGTAGAATAGGGTGTATGTTAACAAAGTTAACCACATATCCAAATACCTGTAATCCAGAAGATGTATTTCTTTCCTTAAATAGCAATTTAGGTAATTATGTACATTCAGATATTCAGATTTTGGGTGAGTATCCAAAGTTATATGAAGTATATCTAAAGAACAAAGGAATTGTAATTAAAAAGGAAGAGGATGACGATGATATATTAAAAGAGAACACCGCTGACTTCCTTTCTTTTAGTTACTATATGTCCCGGACGGAATCAGCCGATACTTCTAAAGAAAAGGCATCGGGAAATACTATTATGGGTGTATTAAATCCGTATTTACCGTCCACAGAGTGGGGCTGGCAGATCGACCCCCTAGGCTTGTGCATTTCATTGATTGAATTGTATGACAGATATAAAGTGCCGCTAATGATAGTTGAAAATGGTATGGGTGCTAAAGATACAGTTGAGGAAGATGGAATTACGATTCATGATCCTTACAGAATAAAGTATTTCAAGGAACACATTGATGAAATGAAAAAGGCAGTGGATTTGGGTGTGGATCTATTAGGTTATACTAGTTGGGCCCCCATTGATTCCATAAGTGTATCAACTTCTCAAATGAGTAAAAGATACGGATTTATCTATGTTGATCAGGATGATGAAGGAAATGGAACACTTAAGAGATTAAAAAAAGATTCTTTTTACTGGTATAAAAAAGTGATTGATACAAATGGAGAACTCTTAGAAGGATAGATATAAAGGGGAAAAGAATCATGATTATTAAAAAAATTCTTAATAGCAGTGTTATTTTAGCTACTGATGAAAATGGAAAAGAATCTATATGTCTTGGCAAAGGGGTTGGTTATGGTAAAAAAATCGGTGACTTAGTGAATCATAATATAGTAGACCAGATTTTTAGCCCAATTGATAGTGTTCAGACAAAAAAATATTTAGAGTTACTTGATTCAATTCCCCCTGTATATCTTGAAATAACTCAAAGAATTATAGCGGAAGCTGAAGCCCAATTACATTCTGAACTTAATATGAGTATCTACTTTGTTTTAATGGATCACTTAAATTTTGCTGTGGAACGATTGAAGAAAAACATTAATATTACAAATCGTGTCTATTGGGAAATTAAAAATTATTATCCGGAAGAGTTTAATGTAGGAGTCTTTGCTTTAAAGCTGTTAAATGAAATGCTGGATGTTAATCTTCCGAAGGAAGAAGCTGCAAATATAGCCTTCCATCTGATTAATGCACAATCAAAAGATAATGAATCAGGAGATGGAATGAAATATGCAAAAATGATTGGTGGAATTGTAAATTTAGTTCGGTATTCCATAAAGTCTACTCTTAATACGGAAGGAATACATTATCAGCGTTTTATAACCCATGTCAAATTCTTTGTAGAAAGATTATTTAAAGGCAAAATGCTGGAAGGTGCTAATGAGACATTATTTAAACAAATGGCCGATCTTTATCCCGAAGATATGGAAATTGCCTTTAAAATAAAGGACTATATTCAGAAAGTCTATCATGTGGATATTTCGAAAGATGAATTAACATATTTTGCAGTACACATAAACCGGCTGCAGACTAATAATGATTTAAGTTAGCAGGAGGTATAAGAAAAAGTGGGGCCGAAAACAGGTATCTTTCGGTTCCACTTTTGTTCCTTCATTCTTTATTTGCCGACAAATAGACTGCCCTCATCATAGATAAAATCTGTTCTTCTATTCTTTCTTGTGGCAGTGGTTTTTTCTGCGTCAGCCACCACTGCAAGGTCTCAAGTATGGCTCCGGTAAAAAAATGTGCCATTACTTCCGGATCAGCGATGAGCTTATGCCCGTTTTCTGCATCTGCTTTAAGCTTTTGAAGTATATCAAATTCCACCTGTTCCGATAGGATCCGTAGTAACGCTGGTAAGCAGCCGCTCTTTAGTAACGATTGTAAGAGTTTGTCTTTTTCTTTCATAAATTTCATGACCCGGTGAACGATATTGATATAAAAATCAATGGGTGTGTTAATATCCGGGCTGTCTGCGATTTCCCGATCAAATTCCTCCTGAATCTCCCGGATGAAAAACGTAAAAAACTCATATTTGTCCCCAAAATGCTTGTAAAAGGTGGCCCGTCGTACCATTGCCCTTTCACACAGCTCGTTAACCGTGATATCTTCAAATCGTTTTTCTTCCAATAACTCAAAAAAGGTGCTGGTCAGCGCCATATAAGTTTTTTGTATCCGTAAGTCCATTCTATTCACAGCTCCTCTATTTCGGAAACAGGTTCCATACCTTTGTCAATTAAGATACATATGCGTACGCATTGAGCGTTGTATTTACACTCCTTGAAAGTATAATGGATATAGTAACAGATGTCAATTATTTATCATCTGTTACAATCCGGGATATTGAAAGGAGTTATTTTATGAGCACTGATGTATTATTTGAACCGATCCAGATTGGTAACGTTGAACTCAAAAACCGTATTGCCATGTCCCCCATGAACATGGGCTATACAGGGCCGGAAGGGTATACCAGCGAACAATCTAACGCCTGGTATGCGGCCAGGGCAAGGGGCGGATTCGGTCTGATTATCACCGAATGTGTGGTAGCAAATCCCTTTCCATGGCGGGGCAGTGACAGCCTGAATCCGCTGCTTGTGGACAGTCAGAAGAAATACCGTCAGCTTAGCCAGATGGCGGAGGTCATCCATTCCTATAAGGGGGCAAAGGTATTCATTCAGATTTCTCCCGGTTGGGGACGGCAGGGACATCCAGATGAAAATGGAATTGCTTCAGGTGCCCCAAGTCCAGTGCCTCTTGCTATTGACTTACGTAATATCACCAAAGGCTGGTTTCGGCAATTCACCCGCATTACGAAACAGGCTGGAATCTCATTTCCTCCGGAAATTTGGGATTACGATAAAATCAAAAGCTTAAGCGATGACGAATACGAAGCAATCAAACCTCTTATTCTTAAGATGTTTCAGGAAAGGGCACCGGAATATTACCACATTATCTGCGGACATACCCCTCGTGAGCTGACGATACATGAGATTGAACAGCTAGAGGACTTTATGGTGGATGCGGTATGTGCCTGCTACGATCTTGGCTACGATGGTGTGGAGCTTCACACCCCTCACGGGTATCTGCTGCATCAGTTCTTGTCAAACCGTTCCAATCAGAGAACCGACTTCTATGGCGGAAGTATAGAAAACCGAGGTCGTGTCGTTACAAACATTATTGAGCGTGTGCGAAAGAAAGTTGGCCCTGATAAGGTGTTAGGGTGTCGTCTGTCTGGTGACGAGTTAATGCCACAGGGGCTGACCCATGAGGAAGCGTGCGCATTTGTTAAGCTGTTTACAGAGGCGGGAGCCAATTATTTCAATGTATCTCAGGGAGGTTATGAAAATCTGGGCGCTGGCTTTGCCCCGGATGGGGAGGATGACTTTACAAAATGGGCACCAGGGTTTAAAACAGCTTCCGGCGGACTTCCCATTATAACTCCAAGCTTTACAAATCCTGAAACAGCTGCAAAGGCCATTGCCTCCGGAAAAACTGACATCATATCCTTGGGACGACAATCCATCGCCGATCCCTGCTGGCCCGCAAAGGTGAAAGAAGGCCGTGAAAGTGACATCGTCAAATGCGTACGCTGCCAGCAGTGCTATATGAACCTGTTTGAAAACCGTTGGATTCGCTGTTCCGTTAATCCGACGGCCGGTTTTGAGAAGTATTATCCAGACCTTTGGAAAAAAGACGGTCTCATGGATGTCAAAGCCCAGAAGTTTATGGAAAAAAGCAAGAATTTACCACTGATTTAAGGAAAGGAGTTTCACTTATGAATCACAATGTATGGGAAGATGGCTTCTTTAAAATTGATCCAGAATGTCACATCATCGGAGATATGGGCCCGGTGAACCATTTCCCCGGCGTTCAGATGTGGTGGCGCGCCATTGATGGCATTATGCGCCCAACCTTACAGGGCGCGCCGGATCATCTTCTGAATATGATTGAGCCATGGGAGATGACAAAGAGTACAGACCCCGAGAATATTCTTCGGGCTATGGATAAGTATGGAGTTGATGTTGCATGTCTGCTGCCGGAATCCATGATGGATACGACAGGATATTCCAGCCGCTGGTGCACCAACGGTGACGCGTGGAAGGCAGTGCAGACCCACCCTGACCGTTTCATCATTAATCCGAACCTATCACCCATCAAGCAGCGGGGCGTTAAAAATGCCATATGGGAGATGGAATACTGGATGGATAAAGGGGCTAAGATTTTTAAATATTATTCCCCTGAGGATACATATATCAACGATCCAGAGCTGTGGCCGTTTTACAAACGTGCCGAGGAACTGGGGGCGGTTCTGTGCATGCATACTGGATTTTCCTGGGTTCCGCCGGGAAAGAGCAAATACTGCCACCCCACACAGCTTGATGATGTTGCAAGAAATTTCCCGGAACTTAAAATTGTAGCATTTCACATGGGTTATCCCTACTCCGATGCGCTTAATATGGTGGCACTTGGTCATCCCAATGTCTATTTGTGCCTGAGTCTCCTTGTGCCATGGGCGCTGACTGCCCCATATAAGTTCGCCCATATTCTTGGTGAGGCAATTCGCTTTGTGGGCCCTGACCGGATCATCTGGGGAACAGACAGTGCCGGTTATGGCGCTCAGATCGGAGCAGCATCCGTGGGACTTCTGGATTTCCAGATACCTGAGGAGCTTCAGTGGAAATATGGGTATCTGCCGCTTACAGACGAGGATAAACGTAAAATTTTTGGAGGTAATCTAGGAAAGCTTCTGGGAATTGATACGACCAAACGACGGGGTGGTAAAAAAGCAGTGCATGATTCGTTAACGGATAGCCCTGAGAAAATTGTCCTTGCCACGACCAAAGAAGCAAAGGGAGAAGAGGTTGTTGTGCCAAATAACGAATATGAAGTATTGATATCCACTCCAATGGGAAATCAGCCAGGGAACGTTTTATTAAACGTGGATGGAACTTCATTATCCGGTACCATATCGTTTATGAAAAGTGATAACTCTTTTACAGGCGGCACCATTGATGCCGACGGCAATGTCTCGTTCAAAGGAGATTTAAAGACACCCTTAGGTAAAATGCCATATACCATCACTGGTACATTGAAAGATGGTATTATCAATGCCATAGCAAAAACAGAGATGGGTGATTTAAGTATAAAATCAAAACAGTAAAAAAGAAATCTCGGGTAGCCGAAAAGGGGCTGCCCGGGATTTTTACATACCCGTTTTACCATAGTGTGGATCTAATACACCACTGGGACTAGTATCGCATAATTTATATTATCAAAAAACAAGGGGGATACAAAATGATAATTGGAAGCGAAGTTAATAGTGATGTAGTAAAAAGTTATCCGCAATATGTAAAAGAACCAAATATAACACCGCTTATTTTATCTAAGGTAGCCATGCAGCAGCTGACGGCAACCGATTCCAGAGGAGATTCGCTTCAGATGGCAGCTACAAAGGCTGTCAATGCCATGAAGAATGAGTATGGACAAGGGGCCAGCACATTGGTAATGATATTCAATGCCAGTGGAGAGACGCTAAGGTATCAGGCCAATAGGAACTGGTCAGGTGAGACTGAGAAATATCCCTTTGATATGACAATAGCCAATGGAGAATACAGCGTATTTTTGCATGTAAAGGCAGGAATCTTTACTGGCTCGGTGGGGTGTGTGGTTTTTAGAGGAGATTCAGGCTCAGACTTTTTGTTCGCTTGGGATAATCCGTATATCGGAAGCAACAGTTCTTATGTTGATGTTCAAGGCAAAGATCACTGGCCGGGTGTACAGTCATGGGGTGAGGTGGAAAGCAAGCTGACATCGTCAGGAATTAGTTCTAATGCTGATAACGGGACGTTTGTTGTTAGCTCCATGATAGGGTCAGCTACGTCTCCCATCGCCCAATATACGGTTACTAGAAAGACCTGATTTATAGAGGCAGCTAAAGATTCTGCTATTTCTGAACTGAGAGATAGCAGAACCTTTCTTAATTATAGCCCGAATGATACAGGAACTATATGCTCTAATAAATAACTAAGAAAGGAATGGATGGAAAATGAACTATACCTTAGATTTTGATGACACTCAAACACTGATTGATGCTCTGTATAATAATGAAGTGAACACCATAGAACGGTTCCGCTACAGCAAACCACAGGCGCAGATGAATGATTTGAAGAATTGTGCTAAGGCCTATGAAGAAGCTAACAATCTGCTGCAGATGGAGAAACAACAGTCCGGGAGTCCAGACAAAGATAACTCACAGGTAGAGAATGTATGGCAGGCAGCCAGAGCAGGAGTCATATTTTCCTATGAGACCATTAAGAATTTTAAGCTTAGGGCTGAATATCTTAGCAAAATAAGTGATTCCATTAAATTATTTGAGTACGATCCTGAAATCAGGACATATAAAAATCCCCATTTTAGTAATGACATTATAGATCCCAATGAGGACCTCTACGATATGATTAATGATTCTATTAAAAAATGGGCCAATAAAACATCAGATGTATGGGGGAATACAGCTGCTTACAAAAAAAAGACATATGAAGATTTTATAAAAGATAAGGATTTTAACCTGGAGCAGTATGTGGTGAAGTATGCAGGGAAGGATCAACTTCAGATTCTATCATATATGCGTTATTTTGGTACCGCCCTGATTGTCTTCACACTGGGAGTTATCACCTGGCAATTGGTAGAGGCACAGGATAAAAAACAAGCAGGAGCAGAGATTCTTGTGAGTGTTGGTGGAGCTTTCGGAGGAGGCCTTTTAGGAGAAATGGGTGGTACTTTGTTATTTGGATGGATCATGGGAGACCTGGGAACTGTGATAGGTGGTATACTTGGTGGGCTGGTTGGAGCGTTTGCAGGTGGTATTGCGGCAGAATGCCTTTTTGATGCCATGATGGAAGCCTTTTTTTACACACCTAAGCTTGACCAGCTGACAGGCACTCTGTTCAGCGGTCCCATTATGTATGAACTGACACTACCCAATAATATGTCCTTATCTGGTAATTTAACAGGCAGCTTATGATCTTAAGAGAGAAAGTGGGCGAATGCAATATAAGATAGCAAAACATTTGATTGATATGAATTTATAGATCGTAAGCCCTTGGCACAGCCCAGGGCTTATTGAATGCCACATACTGTCTAGTATGATTATTTATTAAGATGCATAAGGAGCAATTTTGTATACGTTTATTCTGCCAGGATACTTTTAACCATACTTTGGCTATAATAAGTATAGCAATCATCCATACCATAAAAAATCATAAGGAGGAAAAACCATCATATGAATGAATCAATTTTAATCGTTGATGATGAAAAAGAAATAGCTGATCTGCTTGAGGTATACCTTAAAAATGATGGCTATACAGTATATAAATACTATGATGGAATAGAAGCTCTTAAATGTATTGAATCTAAAAAGCTGGATATGGCTATTTTAGACGTTATGCTGCCTGGTATTGATGGTTTTCGTATATGCCAAAAAATCAGAGAAAACTATTTTTATCCCGTCATTATGCTGACGGCTAAGATAGAAGATACAGATAAGATCATGGGGCTTACGTTAGGAGCAGACGATTATATCACAAAGCCTTTTAATCCTTTAGAGGTCTTGGCAAGAGTAAAAACCCAGTTACGACGCTATGTCAAATATAACAACAACTCCAGGGAATTTTTAAATATAGAGAAAGACGAAATTGATATTAACGGTCTGGCGATTAATCGAGTAACCCATAAATGTAAGCTGTTTAATAAGGATATTACACTAACGCCCATTGAATTTTCTATTCTCTGGTATTTGTGTGACAATAGAGGCAAGGTAATATCATCGGAAGAACTTTTTGAAGCAGTCTGGGGAGAAAAATACCTGGATAATAACAATACGGTCATGGCTCATATCGGAAGACTGAGAGAAAAATTAAAAGAGCCAGCAAAAAATCCTAAATTTATTAAAACTGTATGGGGGGTCGGCTATACCATTGAGTAAATCATCAAGGTCCAGATCAAATTATAAAAGCCAGATAAGCAGAAGTATTGCACTCCAATATTTTATAGCCTTAGGTTTCTTTTTTATTGCTTTTCTTTTCCTTTCATTTATAGCATATATACTAGCATCAAATTATTCATGGTATCGAAATAATCCGCTTTATGGAATATTTCGATTTGTAAGGGATTATATTGTTGTTTTTTTAGGAATTCCAATGATAGCAGGCTGGTTTTATATCACGTATTATTTTGTGAAAAAGCCGCTGTATTATCTTGATCACATTATCACTGCATCAGCAAAGCTTGCAGCCCCTACCACGGAACAGATTATACTTCCCGATGTTTTGAAAACAGTTCAGGATGAACTGAACCAGGTGAGGGAAATGGCTTTGCGTAATGCGCAGCTTGCAAAAGAAGCAGAACAAAGAAAAAATGATCTGATTGTGTATTTGGCTCACGATTTAAAAACACCCCTCACCTCGGTGATTGGATACCTTACTTTGCTGCGTGATGAAACTAAAATATCTGAGGAGCTTCGGGTAAAGTATCTATCCATTTCCTTAGAGAAGGCGGGACGACTGGAGGATTTAATCAATGAATTTTTTGAAATAACAAGATTTAACCTCTCAGGCATTGAACTTCAGTATAGTAATGTGAACTTAACAAGGTTGTTAGAACAACTGATATTTGAGTTTAAACCAATGCTGCTAGATAAAAATTTAGAATGCAGATACAGCATTTCTCCCAATATAATAGTGAAATGCGATGCAGACAAAATACAGCGGGTATTTGATAATTTGCTGAGAAATGCGGTATATTACAGCTTTGAGCGGACTGCAATCGAGATTAACGTAACACAAACAACCTCCCAGACAATCATAAAGTTTTTAAATCATGGAAACACAATTCCAAAGGAAAAACTGGAAAGGGTATTTGAACAATTCTACCGGCTGGACTCAGCACGTGGTACAAACAATGGAGGAGCCGGGCTTGGACTTGCCATTGCGAAAGAAATTATATCCCTCCATCAAGGGACCATAACCGCACATAGTGAAAATGAAATCGTGGAGTTTACGGTTACATTGCCTCTTTTGTAGGAAAATTGTTAGAATTAACATATAAAAACAATAGAATTCCATATGGTGAAACAAATAAATAGCACTCTTGTTATTGATACAATTATTGTGTCAGAGCAAGGGTGCTTTTTTTATTCATAAAATCAAGCGGAGAGAACAAGTACTCATTACGTACAAGGGCATAAAAAGGAGAATTACAATGGAAAAGAAAAAAATAGCAGTCATTTTTGGAGGAAATTCCTCTGAATATCAGGTATCACTTCAATCGGCAGCCTCTATTTTTGAACATATGAACAAAGAAAAATACCAGATCATTCCAATTGGAATTACAAGAGATGGTGAGTGGTTTCATTATACAGGTGATTACAAAAAGATAAGGAACGATACGTGGCTTGATGAGCCACAATGCCTGCATTCCGTGGTTGTTTCTCAGAATCCTTCGGTAAAAGGTTTTTTGGAATTTTTTAAAGACAGATACACTGTTATGAAAGTAGATGCAGTCTTTCCGGCTTTGCACGGAAAAAATGGAGAGGACGGAACTGTACAGGGATTATTTCAATTGGCTGGGATTCCGATTGTTGGCTGCAATGTGCTCTCTTCCTCGCTTTGCATGGATAAAGACAGGGCGCATAAACTGGTTGGACTTGCAGGCATATCGGTGCCAAGGTCCATTACCTTTCAATACTTTGAAATGGAGGCAGCTTTACTGAAAATATCAGCAGAATTAACATTTCCGCTTTTTGTTAAGCCAGTCAGAGCAGGCTCCTCATTTGGAATCACTAAAATATATAGTCAGGCTGAATTAGAAAGAGCAGTAGAGGTTGCACTTAAATATGATAGTGAAGTAATTGTGGAAGAGAACATAGATGGTTTTGAAGTGGGCTGCGCTTTATTGGGAAATGAAGATTTGACGGTTGGCAGAGTTGATGAGATAGAGCTGACCAATGGTTTTTTTGACTACACCGAAAAATACACCTTGAAAAGCTCCTTCATCCATATGCCTGCAAGAATTGATTTTGATACTGAAAAAAGGATACAGGAAACAGCAAAGTTAATTTACAAAGTACTTGGCTGTTCTGGATTTGCCAGAGTGGATATGTTCCTTACCCCCTCCGGGGAAATCGTATTTAATGAAGTGAACACAATCCCTGGTCTTACCACTCACAGCCGTTATCCTAATATGATGAAAGGAATCGGGTTGTCTTTTCCTGAAATGCTGGACAAGCTGATGGGGTTATACATTTTATGATAAATATCATTGGATTACCAAAAGAAAAGATATATACCGGAAACCTGCTTCTGGTAAATGGGGCTTCTCCCTTGCGTTCATCCAGGGAAAATGAGATGCAGCCTGTTGATAACAGATACCCCCATATCCTTATGCGGCGGGAAGCCGTCAATGCACTGCATTTGGTTCTGCAAAAAATAGGCTGTAAGGATGAGATT
Organism: [Clostridium] aerotolerans DSM 5434; assembly: GCF_000687555.1. Lineage (GTDB taxonomy): Bacteria > Bacillota > Clostridia > Lachnospirales > Lachnospiraceae > Lacrimispora > Lacrimispora aerotolerans. The sequence continues at coordinate 125,678 of NZ_JHWJ01000001.1, forward strand.
GTACCTGTCAGCGGCTATCGCTCTGCTGCGGAACAAACGGAGATTTACGAAAACTCCTTAAAAGAAAATGGGAAAGAATTCACTGATAAATTTGTTGCACTGCCTCATCACAGTGAACATCAGACCGGACTTGCCATAGATTTAGGGCTTAATAAAGATGATATCGATTTTATCTGCCCCCAATTTCCCTATGAAGGAATTTGCAATGAATTTCGGAAAACAGCCTTGCAATACGGATTTATTGAACGATACCCCAAAGGAAAAGAAAGCATTACCGGTATAGGTCACGAACCATGGCATTTTCGCTATGTAGGCCATCCCCATGCAGAAATCATTCATAATCACGGGTTCGTACTGGAAGAATATCTGGAATACTTGAAGCAGTTTTTATACAATGAAAATCATTTGAAGTTAAAGAACTTAAGCGGAGAATGGGAGATATTTTATTTACCGGCGAATGTAACAGGCGAGACAACAGTAACAATGAGGAACGATGTCATTTATCTGGTGTCCGGAAACAATGTTGATGGATTCATCGTGACAATCTGGAGGGAAACAAGTGAATAACAAGAAACGCTATGCAGGCATTGATTCTTTCCGGTATATAGCAGCACTTTTAGTAATAGCAATCCATACTTCGCCCTTGTCTTCCTATAGTGAGATGGGAGATTTTGTATTAACACGGATAATCGGCCGGGCAGCGGTACCATTTTTCTTTATGACATCGGGGTTTTTTCTGATTAAAGAATACTCTTATAATGAGGAGAAGCTAAGGGCATTTGTAAAAAAGACATCAGTTATTTATGGACTTTCCATTGCAGCTTATATTCCATTGAACCTATATAATGGCTATTTTACCATGGAGAATTTATTTCCTAATATTATGAAAGATATTTTCTTTGATGGTACGCTGTATCATCTTTGGTATCTCCCTGCTTCCATCATCGGAGCAGTCATTGCGTGGTATCTGGTAAAAGGGCTTGGCTTTAAAAAAGCATTTATGGCTGCTATGGTACTCTATGTCATAGGATTGTTTGGAGATAGCTATTACGGTGTTTCCGAAAAGCTGCCATTTTTAAAAAGCATCTATGGTCATCTGTTTCAAATATTTGATTACACAAGAAATGGCATTTTGTTTGCTCCCGTCTTTTTTGTATTGGGTGGGATCATAGCCAGGAATCCTGGCCAAGGCTCTTGGAAAAAGAGTCTGGTTAAGTGTATGGGTTCCTTTCTTTTGATGCTTGGAGAGGGGCTTTTGTTGCATCAATCTGGTTATCAAAGGCATGATAGTATGTATGTTATGCTGATACCTGCTATGTATTATCTGTTTTCTTTCTTGTGCTCTTTTACAGGGGGAAAATCCTTACCCCTTAGAACAGCTCCTCTTATCATATACATGATTCATCCCATGGTAATTGTCATGGTCCGAATGACAGCTAAGATGATGAGCTTGCAATCTGTTTTTATTGAGAACAGTGTCATTCATTATGCGACAGTCAGCGTTTGTTCCATTTCCTTTTCTCTATTCCTTGCCCTGTTCATACAAAAAGTGAGGAATAAAGGTAGCATACAAGATAAAAAATCGAAAAGCAGAGCCTGGATAGAAATTAATTTAAGCAGCTTGGAAAACAATGCAAAAGAGCTTCAAAGTAAGATGCCTGAAAACTGCAATCTAATGGCAGTTATAAAAGCGAATGCTTATGGACACGGTGCCTTCGCTGTATCGACTTATTTAGAAAAATCAGGGGTCAAATCATTTGCGGTCGCTACCATAGACGAAGGAATTGAACTACGAAAATATGGAATACGAAGTGAAATACTGATACTTGGATATACCAGCCCTCTAAGAGCGAAAGAGCTTTATAAATATCGTCTTACTCAGACCTTAATCGATCATCATTATGCCAGACTACTTAATCACCAAGGCTACAAGGTGAGTGCTCATATTAAAATCGACACAGGAATGCACCGCCTTGGCTTTGACGTTTCTGATCATGAACATGTAATAGACGCGTTTAAAATGAAACAAATAAAGGTCACTGGAATCTATACTCATTTGTGTGCATCTGACAGTCTTTCCTCAGAAGATGTAACGTTTACAGCAATGCAGATAAGGCGGTTTTATCAGCTGGTAGACATCATTGAGAATTCCGGTTATAAGTGCCCTAAAATACACATTCAGAGCAGCTATGGCTTACTTAATTACCCGGAACTTAAATGTGATTTTGTAAGAGCTGGCATATCTCTTTACGGAGTATTAAGCAGTGCCAAAGATCAAATAAAAACCCAGCTTAATCTACATCCAGTTCTTTCACTAAAATCCAAAGTGGTTCTTTTAAGAAAGGTAACCATAGGGGAGAGTGTGGGATATCATAGAACCTTTGTGGCATCAAAAGACAGTACCATAGCTGTAATACCCATTGGATATGCAGATGGATTGCCAAGAAATTTATCATCTGAAAGCAGACATGTGCTTATGAATGGTAACCTGGCACCAATTGTGGGACGTATTTGTATGGACCAGCTCATGGTTGATGTAACGGGCATAGAAGGTGTGAAAGTTGGTGATATTGTTACATTCATCGGTGAAGATCATGGCAAGGCGTTGCTGGCACCGGCGATTGCGGATAACGAAGGCAGTATATCCAATGAATTGTTCAGCCGAATAGGTACAAGGTTAGAAGTAATAACAGTAGAATAAATCCCTAAGACCAGGCCATAGCCTTTGCATTTGTTTACCCATTGAAAGACAATGCAAAAGCCAATGGCCTACTTCTATTTTTACGGTTATAGAAAAAATTACAACAAAAATAGAGGGAGAATGAGGAATAAAATGTGTTGAAAATTACGAACAGAATCGGATTTATTACATACAATTAGCTTATTAGCAATAAAGTGATAAATTAATACTGGACAATAAATGAATGAGTTAAATAAATATTAGATAAATAGCTGAATAATATAGAAATTCTAAGGATAACCATAAGCCATAACATATGTATTTATCCTTGCTTCATAAAACAAATAAAACACTTAATATATACAAAAATCAGACACACAACTATGGACAAGAAAGGAGTAAGAAGTTTTCATTGGAACTTTCAATTCATTCGGATAGGTGGATATTCTCCTGTAAAAAACGAAAAAAGGAGGGTGAGAGGTGAGGGGTGTTACACAGGTAAGGATCCGGCTGATGAAGGAATTGTTAGATAAAAACTAAGAGGAGGTTACAGTATGATACATAAGGAATTATTTAAAGGTAACAAACCAACTTGTAAGGTTCATGTTCATGCTTTCTTAACCAGAGAGAGGAGGAAACGAATTGCTAAGCTTTTGATTGCAGCTATGGTTCTACCAAGCATGTTGACCACAGGCTTTGGACCAGCGATGCAAAGTAATGCAGCAGAAAGTAAAGCAAAAGGCACAGACGAATATCAAAACAGGTTCCTGGAACTAAGAGAAGATATTGTGGATCCGGAAAATGGGTATTTCAGCTCTAAGGGGATTCCATACCATTCTGTTGAGACTTTGAATGTGGAAGCTCCCGATTATGGACATGTAACTACCAGTGAAGCGTTCAGCTATTATATTTGGCTGGAGGCTATGTATGGTAAATTCTCAGGTGATTTCAACGAATTTAAAACGGCCTGGGATAAAGCAGAAACATACATGATTCCAACGGATAAAGATCAGCCGGATTCCAGTATGAGCAAATATTCAGCCAGCAAGCCCGCTACCTATGCTCCTGAATTTGAATTACCGGACAAATATCCTGCACCATTGAATTCCGGTGCAGCAGTTGGTGTCGATCCCATTAACAGTGATCTTGTTTCTACCTACGGCAAGGGCACCATGTATGGAATGCATTGGCTGTTAGATGTTGATAACTGGTATGGTTTTGGAAGCAGAGCTGATGGTGTGACAGCTCCATCCTATATCAATACATTCCAGAGAGGAAAAGAGGAATCCGTATTTGAGACAGTTCCGCAGCCATGCTGGGACGCAATGAAATTTGGCGGCAAGAACGGTTATCTTGATCTTTTTACAGGAGACAGTAACTATGCAGCTCAGTTTAAATATACAGATGCACCAGATGCAGATGCCAGAGCCATTCAGGCTACTTACTGGGCAGACGAATGGGCGAAAGACCATGGCGTTAACCTTGGAACCTATAACAAGAAAGCCAGTAAAATGGGTGATTATTTAAGATACGCTATGTTTGATAAATACTTCCGCAAAATTGGTGCTCCTACTGTAGCCGGTACCGGATATGATGCAGCTCATTATCTGATGTCCTGGTATTATGCATGGGGTGGCGGAGTAAACGCTGACTGGTCATGGAAAATCGGTTGCAGCCATAATCACTTTGGTTATCAGAACCCAATGGCAGCCTGGATTTTATCAGAAGATAATAATTTAAAACCTCAATCCCAGAATGGAGCCAGAGACTGGGAAAAGAGTCTTGACAGACAGCTTGAATTCTATCAGTGGCTGCAGACTTCTGAAGGTGCAATTGCAGGCGGAGCCAGCAACTCTTATAATGGCCGTTACGAAGCATGGCCAGCAGGAACATCTACCTTCTACGGTATGGGCTATGAGGCCAACCCTGTTTATGCAGATCCAGGAAGCAATACCTGGTTTGGTTTCCAGGCATGGTCCATGCAGCGTGTCGCTGAATTGTATTATAAGACAGGAGATGCCAGAGCAAAAGACCTTCTGGATAAGTGGGTAGGCTGGATTAAGACAGTGGTAAAACTTAATAGTGATGGAACCTTTGAAGTTCCAAGCGGTCTTGATTGGTCTGGACAGCCTGACACCTGGACTGGAACTTATACCGGAAATCCCAATCTCCATGTAAAAGTTACTGGTTACAGTGCAGACCTTGGTGTCTCTGGTTCTCTTGCAAATACTTTACTGTACTACAGCAAAGCATCAGGTGATGACGAATCAAGAGTACTGGCTAAGGAACTGTTAGACCGTATGTGGACATTATACAGAGATGATAAGGGACTTGCAGTACCAGAAAAAAGAGCCGACTTTAAGCGGATCTTTGATCAGGAAATCTTTATCCCAGCCGGTTGGACGGGAAAAATGCCTAATGGCGATGTAATTAAACCTGGAGTTAAATTTATTGACATTCGTTCCAAATACAAAACTGATCCAGATTATCAGAAGCTTCTCACTGCTTATAACAATAATACACCTGTAGAATTAACTTACCACCGTTTCTGGGCACAATGTGATATTGCAATTGCAAATGGTGTATATTCTCTCCTTTTCGGTGATGGCAATGAACCCGTAAATAATTCTGCAATTACTCCTATCACAGCAGTCTTTGATAAGAATGTTACAAAGCAAAAAGATATATCTGTAGAACTCACCTTAAATGGGAATACCTTTAATGGAATTAAAGATGGAAGCACTGTTTTAACAAAAGGTACCGATTATACTGTAACTGACAACACAGTGAAATTATCAAAAGATTATTTGGCAGATAAGAGTGTTGGTGAGTTAAAGCTGACCTTTGATTTCTCTAAGGGTGTTGATCCTGTACTTACCGTAACCATTACAGATACGACTCTTGGCGGAACCATTACGCCGACCACAGCCACGTTTGATAAGAATATTGAGAAGCAGGCGGATATTGAAACTACATTAGATGCAGCTGGTCATACACTGAAAGGCATTAAGCTTGGAGGTCAGACGCTGGTTGAAGATGTAGATTATACAATTTCTGGAAGCACCATCACATTCTTAAAAGAATCACTTGCTAATCTTAAAAAAGGAACCTACAAAATAGTATTTGATTTAAGCGCAGGAACCGATCCGGTGCTGACTCTGACTGTAGTAGATACCACCATTTCACAGGGTAGTATTAAGGTACAGATGTTTAATATAACAACCGCAGAGCAGAGCAATTCCTTGAGCCCGAAATTCAAGCTCGTCAATACTGGTACAGAGAGTATTGATCTCTCTGAAGTGAAACTCAGATATTATTACACCGTGAATGGAGATGTCGGCCAGAACTTCTGGTGTGACTGGTCCTCCATTGGCAGCAGCAATGTAACCGGATCCTTTGTTAAGATGTCAAATGCTGAGACAGATGCAGATCATTATGTGGAAATCGGATTTACATCTGGAGCAGGCAGTCTGGCAGCAGGACAATCCTTAGAAATACAGACAAGAATAACCAAAACTGACTGGACAACCTATGATCAGTCAGATGACTATTCATTCGCAGGCTCCGGAAGCGGCTATGCGGATTGGTCAAAGGTTACAGCATATATCTCTGACAGCTTAAACTGGGGAGAGGAACCGTAAGTTTAATTTAGAAATACAAGATAGAAGTCCTTGTAATTAATGAAAAGAGCCAGCGTATCTATAATTAAATTCTCAAAGGCATTGATTTAAGATATAACTTAAATCGGGCTGCGGAATTTCAATGGATATGCTGGCTTTTTTTTGCTTCTGAAAAAGCCAATAAAACAAACGCATACGCAGGTAAGAGCGCTCTGGCATTGGTCATACCAGAAATTAGTACGATTTTTTCATACATTCTCACAAAAATCAAACAAGGAAATGCACTATAATGACTATTATTTTTTGCAATATTGCCAGTTGGAGAGGTTTATTTTATAATACTATTGATGGAAAAATTAACTAAATAATTTAGCTGGTTGAACCAAAACACTTATGAAAAAAAGAGAATGCAAAGAAAGGAGCGTGAAACATGGAAGATTATAAGATTCTAGAGATAAAAACAAGTGTCTTTGCTGACAACAGCATACAAGCCGGAAAGCTTCGTAAGGAATTAAAGGATAAAAAGGTCTTTCTTCTTAATCTCATGTCCAGCCCTGGTGCTGGAAAAACCACCACCCTGACCCGTACGATTAATGCCTTAAAAGACCGCCTTACGATTGGTGTTATGGAAGCGGACATCGATTCCGACGTGGATGCCTGTACCATTCAAAAAACTGGTGTAAAGACCATTCAGCTTCATACGGGCGGTATGTGTCATCTGGATGCTGAAATGACCCGTCAGGGATTAGAAGGGCTTGATACAGAAGGTCTTGACCTTGTTATCTTAGAAAACGTGGGCAACCTGGTATGTCCAGCGGAATTTGATACCGGCGCAGTAAAGAATGTTATGATCCTCTCCGTACCGGAAGGAGACGATAAGCCCCTTAAATATCCCCTGATGTTTTCCATTTGCGATGTAATACTAATTAATAAGATGGATGTAGTGTCATATTTTGATTTTGACATGGAAAGATGCAAAGCAAATATCAGACTTCGGAATCCCAATGCGAAGATCATTCCCATCAGTGCACAAAAAAACGAAGGCTTAGAGGAATGGACCAACTGGTTAGACAATGCAGTAAAAACCTGGTGTGAATAACAAAAGCAAAAAGATCTTAAAAAGATAATCATAAACTTCAAAGGCGCAAACATGCGCGGGAAAGGAAATTATGAGTGAATTAAGACCTAAAATCGTAAAGCTTGCAAAGATGGTAGGCGGTATTGCTGGAGCTATGAACAAAATTGATGAAAATTCTCCCGAATACTATTCTCTGGACTGCGTAGTCACAGATGATATGGCTGATATTGCTATGATTATAGGGCTGCGAAAACCTCGAACCTTCGAATATGTCGCGAAGCGCTCCGGAAAGAGTAAGAAGGAGACTAAGGCTCTCTTAGATCAGCTGGCCTATACTGGCGTCGCCAAGGTATGGAGGGATAAAGAAGATCATAAAGAAAGGTTTTTTGTAAATATTTTTGCCCCTGGTATGTTAGAGATGATGGTAAATAACCGGGAGCAGCTTAACGAACATCCTGAAATCGGCAAGGCATTTGAAGAATATACCAGACTCCGTCTTGCGCCTATGGCATCAAAATTTCCACAAGGCATGGCAATGATGCGTGTGATTCCGGTAGAAGAGGCTATCGAGGATATTCCTGGTACAAAGCCCTGGGAACGTCTTTCCTATTATCTGGACAAATATGATACATTTACAGTCTCAGACTGCTCCTGCCGCCAGTCGCGCCGGGTAATCGATGAAGGCTGCGGACATTTGGAAAAGGACATCTGTATCCAGATGGGAGAAGGAGCCGAGTATTATATAAAAACAGGAAGAGGCCGCCAGATTTCACGGGAAGAAGCAAAAGAAATTATTCAATTTGCAGAAAACAACGGCCTGATGCATGAAATGCCTCATACCGACGGACTTGGTGAATCCGCTGCAATCTGCAATTGCTGTGGTTGTTCCTGCTTCTCCTTGCGTCTTGCAACTCTTTTTAACACTCCAGATGCCATCCGTTCTAACTTCACCGCAAAGGTTGACAAAGAAAACTGTGTTGCCTGTGGTCAGTGTGTGGAAAATTGTCCAGTTAATGCATTAAAACTGGGTCAGAAGCTCTGTTCCAAAACACCTGTTATCGTAAAGGCAGAACCTACCGCCCGTGACCATATTTGGAATGAAAGCAACTGGAACGTGGATTACCGGGAAAATCGGAAAGATGTTACAGAAGAAGGCACCTCCCCTTGTAAAACGGCATGTCCGGCTCATATTTCCGTTCAAGGCTACATAAAGCTGGCTGCTTCCGGACGCTACCACGAAGCATTAGAACTGATAAAGAAAGAAAATCCGTTTCCTGCTGTCTGCGGACGAATTTGTCCTCACGGTTGTGAAAGCGAATGTACCAGGGGAGATATTGATGAGCCGGTTTCCATTGACGAAATCAAAAAGTTTATTGCGGATAAAGAATTAGATGGTTCTATCCGCTATATTCCGCCCATGCGTTATAACCTTGGTAATAAGATTGCGGTGGTTGGTTCAGGACCTTCCGGCCTTTCCTGCGCCTATTATCTAGCAATTGATGGATATCAGGTAACCGTATTTGAAAAGGAAGAAAAGCTTGGTGGTATGCTGACTCTTGGGATTCCCTCCTTCCGTCTGGAAAAGGAAGTGATCAATGCTGAAATCAACGTACTGCGGGACATGGGAGTTACCTTTAAAACTGGAATTGAAGTAGGAAAAGATATCACTCTGGACCAGCTTCGGAAAGAAGGTTATGAGGTCTTTTATCTGGCAGTCGGAGCACAAGGTGGCAGAAGTCTTTCGATTGAAGGGGAAGAAGCGAAGGGCGTAATCTCCGGTGTTGATTTCCTTCGGGACGTGAATCTTGGAAAAAAGGTTGAGCTTTCTGGTAATGTAATAGTGATTGGCGGGGGGAATGTAGCAATTGACGTAGCCCGTACCGGAACAAGACAGGGGGCCGCTTCTGTTCATCTTTACTGCCTGGAAGATTTAAGTGAGATGCCAGCATTACCGGATGAGATTGCAGAGGCCGAAGAAGATAACGTTTTCTTTCACAACGGCTGGGGACCGAAACGAATCCTGACGGAAGATGGAAAGGTGACCGGTGTGGAATTTAAACGTTGCATCCGTGTATTTGATAAAGACCAGCGGTTTGTGCCAGAGTACGAAGAAAATGATACCATCATGGTAGAAGCGGACACCGTACTTCTTTCCATAGGTCAATCCATTCAGTGGGGCGGATTACTCTCAGAAAGCAAAGTTGAGCTAAAAGGGAATGGTACTGCCATAGCCGATCCTTTGACGCTTCAGACATCGGAACCAGATGTGTTTGTGGGAGGTGACTGTTTTACCGGGCCCAAGTTTGCCATTCATGCCATTGCAGCCGGTAAAGAAGGTGCAATTTCCATACACCGTTATGTACAGCCAGGCCAGTCCCTTGTATTTGGTCGGGACCGTCGTGAATATCATGCATTTAATAAGAGCAACGTTGCCATTGGTCTACAAGATTTTGATATGACTCCTCGTCAGAGACCGGGCCATTCTCCTGAGAAAAAGGGCAGCTTTTATGATGAACGTATGACATTTACAGAGGAACAGTTAAAAAAGGAGACAGAACGCTGCCTTGGCTGTGGTGCAGTAGAAATCGATAATTATATGTGTATTGGCTGCGGTATGTGTACGACCAAATGTAAATTTGATGCCATTCATCTGGAGCGAATCTATGACACCGTTCCAAATACCTATGAAAAGCTTCCTATGAAGATAGCCACCAACGCAATTGTACGTACCGGAAAGATTGCAGCTACCACCTTGAAAGAAAGCGTTGGCAGAAAAAGCTAACGAGAATAGGAGAGGTAACAATGCATGAGCTTGGTGTATTAAACTCTATGGTTCATACCATCGAGCGTATCGTAAAGGAGCAGAATGTAACAGAGGTCCATAAGCTTGTCATCGAAGTTGGCGAGCTTTCCGGTATCGTGCCCAGATACTTAGAGCAAAGCTGGCCCGCTGCGTCCTATAAGACTTTTATGGAAGGAACGAAGCTGGAGCTAATCGTTATCCCAGGTATTGTTAAATGCAAAGACTGCGGCAGGGTATACAATGCCGTTTACAGTGATTTAAATTGCCCTGACTGTGGCAGTAACGATATGGAGATCCTGGAGGGCAATGACTTGATAATTAAGGAAATTGTATGTAACTGATGGATTCTAACTGGATATAACGCTATCACGATAAAGCCGCAATCCCATTAGAAAGGACTGCGGTTTTATTTGTAATTACATATTTATTTCCAACTGGAAAGCCATGTCTTGTCATTTGCGACCGCATTTACTACTTCTTCGCCGGATTTGAAATTATCAAAGGTTCCGTTGCTGATTTCATTGATAACTTTACTTAACAGCTTTTCATAATAAGCTTCTGGGGTAACCTCGGTTGTGGTCTGATCAAAATGCTGTTGGGATTCCGAAGAGGCGATACGTGCATATTCATCTTTTACTTGGGAAATGAGTTTATCACGATTCATATAATTTGCTCCTTTGCATCGATAGTTTATTATTATCTTTACCATTATTATGGTTATTATTTACGCGCAAAGTGATATTATGCAAAAGAATACAGTCATGCTAAAAGGAGATAAAATTCTATTAAAATAAATATAAAAATCAATCCTAACGTGTTATGATACAATAAAAATGAAAGGGGTTATTAGAGTGCATATACATTTTATTATTCATGAAGTGTTCGAAGGACCGGGAGCATTTTTATCATGGGCAAAGATGAGAGGACACAGCATTGGTTATTCCAGAGTATATAAAGGAGAACAGCTTCCGCTTTCCATGGAGAACATCGACTTATTAATTGTAATGGGCGGTCCCCAATCACCAGGTACAACGGTTGAGCTGTGTCCTTATTTTGATGCTGCCGCAGAAATAGCCTTAATCAGGAAGTGTATTCATTCGGATAAAGCAGTCATAGGGGTATGCTTAGGGTCCCAGCTTATTGGTGAAGCATATGAGGCGAAATGTGAGAAAAGCCCTGAGAAAGAAATTGGTTGTTTTCCAATCACTTTAACAGAAGCGGGAAGGGAAAATGAATTCTTTTCTCATTTCCATGATGTCAGTATGGCAGGCCATTGGCATAATGATATGCCCGGACTAACTAAGAATTGCCAGGTGGTTGCTTACAGTGAAGGATGTCCCAGACAGATTGTACAATATGATACGTTTATCTATGGATTTCAGTGTCATATGGAATTTACTCATGAACTGGTGGAACTCTTAATTGAACATTCAGAAATAGAACTGCAAAGGGATAAAAACAGGAAGTTTGTACAGCAGGCAGATGAATTAAGGCAAAATGATTATACAGCAATGAATCATAATTTATTTGTGTTCTTAGATAAGTTCACAGCCAAATATCTACAGAATTAAAACATCATTGGTTCCACGGCCCTATCCTCATACTCATAAGAATAACAGAACATAGTTAGTTGGTGGAATATGTCCAAGGCAAAGGAGAATAAATGAGCAATTATAAAATCTCTTTAAAAAATTTTACAGAAAAGAACATATTTGAACTATCGGACAAGTTTCGTGGCAGTGATCCAAAGGGAAATGTAATTTCGTTCACAAACTATTATATGGAAATAAACGGAACGCCTTTCTATGGGATCAGCGGAGAGTTCCATTTCAGCCGATGCGAAGACGCATATTGGGAAGATGAGATAATCAAGATGAAAATGAATGGAATCAATATCATCTCCACTTATGTATTCTGGATTCACCATGAGGAAGAAAAGGGGGATTTCCGATTTGACGGCAGGCGTAATGTCCGCCGTTTTATTGAATTATGCAAGAAGCATGGTATGTTTGTAATCATACGGATTGGTCCCTTTAACCATGGAGAGGTACGCAATGGAGGCTTTCCAGACTGGCTTTACGGTATGGATTGTGAACTTAGAAGCCTTGATGAAAGGTATTTATTCTATGTGCGTCGTTTGTTTAAGGAATTGGGGAAACAGTTTGACGGGTTATATTACAAAGAGGGAGGGGTCATCATTGCAGCCCAAATTGATAACGAATACCAGCATTCTGCAGCGGGATGGGAGATAACAACTGGAGTTTCTGAGGAATGGATTCCTACAGGCGCGGACGGAAATAATTACATGTTAAAGATAAAGGAAATGGTAAAGGAGGCTGGAATCGACGTCCCATTCTATACCTGTACGGGGTGGGGAGGTGCGGCGACTCCTACGAAAGAAATGCTTCCACTTTGGGGAGGGTATGCGTTCTGGCCCTGGATTTTTTATTCCCACAAAGGGGAGCACCCTGTGACGCCAGAATATATCTATCGGGATTTTCATAATAATGAAGTTCCAAAAACATATAACTTTGAGCCCTTTTACCAGCCGGAATCCATGCCCTACGCCTGTTGCGAGATGGGAGGGGGGATGATGTGTAGTTATAATTACCGTTTTGTCCTGCCATTTGAAAGTGTGGATGCCATGGCTAATGTAAAGCTGGCTTCTGGCTGTAACCTCCTGGGTTACTATATGTTCAAGGGAGGTACGAACCCCAAGGGCCAGAAGACTCCATTTTTAAATGAGAGCCAGGTACCTAAGCTGTCTTACGATTATCAGGCACCAATAGGTGAATACGGCCAGAAGCGGCCTTCTTATGACAGACTAAAGCGCATCCATTTATTTGTTAGGGAATGGGGAAAAAAACTATGCCACATGAAGACCTTTCTTTCAAGTCAAGGGGAGAACATTGATCCGGCGGATGTGGAAACCCTCCGTTTTGCAGTCCGGTATGATGGAACAACCGGTTTTGTCTTTCTTAATAATTATCAGGATCATGTTCCATTAAAGGAGAAAAAAGACTGTACCATCTCCGTTCAAATAAAGGAAGAAGAGATAAGGATTTCAAATATATCTCTGGCTGCTGGTGAAAATGCAATTCTTCCAATTGGATTGGATATGATGGGAATCCAATTAAAATATGCAACGGTACAACCACTGACCATCGTGAGAGCGGAAGACGATACCACTTATTTCTTCTTTTCACCCGAAGGGTTAACGCCCCGCTATGTTTTTGATGCAGAAACAGTAAAGGGAGTGGAGGGAGAGCATAGGCAGGAAGGAAAGGATAAAACTATAGAAATATATCCAAAGCAGAATGAGATGGATGTATTTATTGTAAAAGGAATTAAATCTAAAATCAGAGTTGTAACTCTGACCGCGAAAGAGAGCTTGAATTTTTATAAAATAAAGTTAGGTGAAAGTCAATTTGCAGTTTTGACAGCAGGAACGCTTCTCCAGGAAGGGAAAACACTGCGTATTGAATCAGAAAGAGAAAAAGAACCCATTTATTTTTGGCCGGAAGTGAAATTGGAATGGAATCAGGATAAGGATAAGGATAAGGATAAGGGTCAGGTTAAGGCTTTTCTGGATATGGGAATATTCAAAGGAGTTCTTCTTGGCAGAAAGAAAAAGGAGTTACCAGTGGAGGTCAGGCAGATTGGACCAGCCCGTTATACCATAAAAGTACCGGATCATTACATGGAGGGAATCAAAGAGCTGATTCTGGCAATCCAGTATAGAGGAGACATTGCTCACCTCTTCATTGATGGAGACATGATAGCGGATAATTTCTGCAACGGGCAGCAGTGGGAAACGGGACTAAGATTGTTTGAAAAACGTCTGACAGGTGAAAGAATCACTCTTCTAATCACTCCTTTAAAGGAAGGAAGCAACATCAATGTAGAATCTACAATGGCAGGAAGAAAAGAAGAAGTGAATAAAATGGTTGCCAGTGTTGAGAAAATCTTCTTAAAACCTGTCTATGAATACAGGCTTGAAGTAGATTAACTTCCTTCATTTTTATGCAGCCGTTCAAGAAACAACTCCACTGCTTTTGGTAAATTGTTTTCATGAATGAGATAGGAAAAATATCTATAATATTGATTTTTTAACGGTATGATCTTAACTTCTTTATGCTTCACTGATTCCTCCACCACTAAAGAAGATATAAAACTAATCCCCATATGATTTTTAACAGCTTCTTTAATGGCATAGTTGCTTCCTAACGTAATTAAATTTTTAGGAGATATTCCATAGCTGTTTAAAAATATGTTTAAATTTTCGCCGGTACCAGAGCCTTTTTCCCGGTGGATCCAGGTCTGATTTGATAAGAAGGTTTTAAGCTCGGCTCCTTTCTCGTATTGAAATGAAATCGGAGCCACAATGACCATGGAATCCTTATAAAAATTATGATAGATATAATTCTCTACCGGCACAGTACCTTCGATTAAAGCAATATCAATATCACGATTTTTAAATTTCTCATAGATATGCTCTGTATTTTCAATTGTCATATCCAATTTAATATTTGGATATGTTTTCATGAATTCACTTAATATAGAAGGGAGTAGAAATTCTCCAATGGTCATACTGGCGCCGATTCTTAACGTCCCACAGGGAGATTGGTCCGATTGTAAAAGCTCTTCTTTTGTTTCATCCAGTACAGATAAAATCTGTTTCGCACGTTTGTATAGTAAATCTCCCTGAGCTGTAATAAATATGTTCCTTTGCTTATTGGAACGTTCGATCAGCCTGGTATGAAAGTAATGCTCCAAGTTAGAGATATGAAGGCTTACACTTGGTTGGGATATGTTAATTGCAACAGCGGCTTTTGTAAAGCTTTTCTTATCGACTACAGCTATGAATGTTTTCAATTCTTCGATCAAAAGGAATACCTCGTATTTTCTCTTATATAATAAATAAGGCATTAGAAATATTAATAGGTATAATAAAAAATAAATATTATACTTATTGGTTTAAACACAGTATACTATATCCAAGAATATGATGCAATAAGCATAAGGAGTGGCGGATGGTGAAATCATTAGACGAGATATTATTGGGTGAAATTGATGGGTTTCGGGAGCTGGGACATAAATTTTTGACTGGCGAAGTAAGTAAGATGGATTTTAAGGGAGCATCCGGTGGTATGGGGGTATATGCTCATAGAAACGGCAAGGAATTAATGATTCGATTTAGAATTCCATCCGGCGTTGCTCGGTTAGAAGCGCTTCAATTTATTTACGAATATGCTGCAAAATATGGCGCGGAAACGATTCATCTTACAACACGCCAGGCAATCCAGCTTCATGGGATTGATATAGATGAGGTTTGCGAAGTGATGGAGGCGGGAATCAAGCGTGGAGTATATACAAGAGGTTCCGGGGGTAACTTCCCAAGAAACATTGCACTTTCTCCCTTATCAGGTGTGGAAAAAGATGAGGTGTTTGATGTTACATCCTATGCATTGGCGGTGGGAGATTATTTCTTGCAAAAGATTTATACATATAAGCTTCCAAGAAAATTAAAAGTTGCATTCTCCAATAATGCAGAAGATGCGTCTCATGCAGGGGCAGTTGATCTTGGATTTCTTGCGGTAGAGGAAAACGGTAAGAAATATTTTAAGGTTTATGTAGCAGGAGGACTTGGAAGAAATTCTAAGCTTGGATTAGAGTTCCCCGAACTGATTGAGCTTAAAGATGTGTTATATCATGTAGAAGCGGCTACACAGATATTTATAAGTGAAGGGGATTACCAGAATAAAAGCAAAGCCCGTATGAGATATATCGTTGATCGTATGGGAGCTGAAGAATTTATGAAATGTTACAAAGAACATCTTGAAAAAGTAAAAGAAAGCCAGGTGCTGACGCTTTCTGTCAATGAGAAGGAATATAACAAAGTGGGTTCAAAGACAGAAGTTAACAGCAGCCGCTTATATGAGCAAAAACAAGATGGATTATATAGTGTTTATGTTCATCCAGCTGGAGGACAGTTATCTCTAAGTGATTTAAAGCTTATCATCGATCAGGTAAGGGAGATTCCAGAAGCAGAGATCAGACTTGCCATGAGCGAGGGCTTCTATGTAAGAAATCTAGACGGACAGGAAGCAGAGAAAATCCTGGAACTTACCAAGCACATAGGTGGAGATAGCCGGCTGGAGAGGTCCGTTGCCTGTATTGGTGTTCCAACCTGCCAGATTGGTCTGCTTGAAAGTCAGGAAACATTAAAAGAAGTAATCACTTATTTCAAAGAGAAGAATTTTACTGAGGATGTATTACCTCAAATCCATATTTCGGGTTGTTCCAATTCCTGTAGTGCCCATGAAATCGGTGAAATCGGTTTCTGTGGTAAGAAGTTAAACGTACAGGGAGAAGTAAAGGATGCCTTTGAACTGCATTTAGGAGGAAGACTTGGTTTAGGAAATGCAAAGCTTGCTGATTATTGCGGAGATATTCTAAGAGAGAGCTTGCCTGAGTTTTTATATGAGCTTGCGTCTGATATTTCAAAGACAAAGAAAGATTATAATAGCTGGATGGAAGAGAATCAGCCACAGCTAGAGAATATTTTGGATCATTATATTATAAAGTAAGGAGGCAGTGCTTCTGGCAGGAAATCAATCACGATTCCATGTCAGAAGCACCACCTCTTTTTTGTTGCCGATCATTCAGACTCAGTTAAAATCCCTCTGATAATATCTGGTAAATGGGTGCACCTTCACACTGGGAAGGAATTTTAGTTCCAAGTAGTACTGCGATGGTAGGTGTCACATCCACCTGACGGATAATCCGGTCTGTAGTATAGCCTTCCTTGATTCCTTCCCCGGCTGCAATAAATACCGGAGAAACTGAGGTGTTGAAATATCCGTCTGCGGTGGTGAGGCCATCTCCGTGTAGTCGGTTGAATCCTTCTTCAATGGTAAAGAAGATATCGCCGCACTCCGGTCCGTTGGTGCCAAACAGAACCGCATCTTTATTTCTTAAAGCAACTCCCACGACACGCTTTTTGGTGTATGGATCTCTGTATCCATATAAGTCTGATATGATTTGTTCTTCCAGCTGGTATTGTTCTTCCGGCTCCACGATTCCATGTTTGTCCCTGCCCTTTAGATTTATGTAGATATAGTTGCTTCGGATCTGCACGGCCCGGGTCTTCTCCCAATCGATTTCATCCATGGAATTGCCCTGCGCATCTTTTTTAAGGACTGTATATCCCAGTTCCTCCATAACTTTTGTATTTAAGCCTCCGTATTCTCCGAGAATCGGCGGTACATTTTCGCCCACCAGAAGTCCGTGGTCGGAAACGATAAAAATGGTAAAGCCTTCATCCAGATAGTGGAGGAATCGTCCCAGATAGTGATCCGTCTGTATATAGAACCGTTCAATGAGCTCCTGGTAGATCTTTTCATCGGTATGATTCCAGGGCTCCAGAGTCTTTGCCAGATGCCAGATCTGGTGTCCGGCACAGTCAATGTTGTGGAGGTGGCTGAACACCACATCATATTTTTCATTGTCAATTAAGTATTCCAGGCTGTCGGCCTGCCACTGGCTGTAAATATCCCAGGAAGGTTCGAAAATCTGGTCTACTAACTCCGAATCCTCTCCCCCGATCAGACTTACCGGAGGAATGTTTCCCACGCCTTTCATTAGTTCATCATAGAGTGAAACAGGATGCCAGAGCATCGTGTTTGTGGTGTCAAGGGCATTGCTGATCCAGAGGCGCAGATTGGAGCCATCGGGACTCAGTTCCAGTATCTTATAGGATCTGCAGCTTGGTCTGGTATTTCCTTTTTTCGTGGCGTTGTCTATGACACCGGAAATCATTTCTCCCTTTGGAATGGTGACAAACGGTTCTTTCTCGCTTTTGGAATGGTATAAAGAGACCTGATCATAAATTCCTGATTCATTTTTGGTGATCAGTCCATAGCGTTCTTCCTTGCCGCCTGAGATAAGAATTGTGAATTCCAGTCCATCTTCGGAAGCGGCAGCCCAGTCTGCGGCGGGCTTAATGGGAGAGAAGATCATGTCATAAGCGACCTTGGCGCCAATCATCATCTCCGTATCCTCAAGATCCTTTACATAGGTTCTGATTTCTCCGCCGCTTCTTGCTGCATCTCCCCACCATAGCTCCATCATTTCATCATCGTCCGCATTTTCTTCGGATATGACCTGGTGTAAATCCGTAATATTGCAGCCTACGCCTGCCGCTTTTTGTGTATGAGGCACAAAGCGTAAGGATCTGGTGCTTGATGAGGCGTAAACGATCTTTTCCCAGTCCATCTGAGCGACTCCCATATTTACGGAGCCAGGCTGTGTACCATCTACCACATGGAGCAGGGGACTTTGAGAGGTTGGCGGCCAGGAGGAACCGGGCCAATGCCATACCAGGGTTTTTAATCCCTCTTCCGTGGTTACGTTCCAAAGCTGCTGTGCTTTGCAGTTTCTGGAATCCATGTTATAGACCACCGCGTCCAGATTATCCGGTGACTGGCGCCAGTAGCAGGTGATGCCATGTGTTCCAGGATATGCACCAGTTGCAAGGGTGGTCCAGCAGGGGGGCGTAATTGTGGGGTGAGCACCCAGCATCTCAAGTCCCTGTCTGGCAGAGCCGTTTAAGAGGTATTTTTTAATATTTGGCAATTTGCCTTCTTTCACCATTCTTCTTGTAGTAACAGGGTCCATCCCGTCGATTCCCAATACGATCAGTTTCTTTGTTCTTGCTTCTCGGTTCATGTTTACCTCCTTACAGATAAATAATTATATTATAAACCATCAAACATACTTGAATAATATGAAAATAATATATGGGGTATCGAAAATTATGATAATCCCGTTGTATCAAGGGGAAAACAGGTTTTTTCGTTTTGAGAGAATTAATAATACATATAAACATGTTGACAATGTAGGTTTATCGGTTTATTATGTTGATAATTTATCGCATATAATCTGAGATTTGTAACGGTACTTAATAAAAAGCTGGTAAGGAGAGTGGGGAGAAGGAATTTGAAAATTGAACAATTGTATTTGTTTAAGGAAGCTGTAAAATATAATTCGGTTTCTGCGGCGGCAGAAAAGAATTTTATGTCTCAATCCTCGGTAAGCTCTTCCATTATCAATCTGGAGAAGGAGCTTGGAACGGAGCTTTTAAGGAGAAGCAATGCCGGTGTATCTCCTACGATAACGGGAGAACTGGTACTTCAAAAGGCGGAGGACATTTTAAAGGCGATTGACGATATCACAGAAATGGCAAAAGAGCAGCATAAGGCCGGAGAAATCAGCATTGCCAGCATTCCCTGCATCTGCGACTGGATTATTCCGGCTACGGTGCGGAGTCTGAAGGAAGATATGACAGATATTCTTTTTTCCGTAACCACAGGAGAAAGCAGTCAGGTTGCTCATGATGTTTCTTCCGGAATCGCTAAATTTGGTATCCTGATTCATTACGGTGAACTAAAGCGGAGCACGGATCTTAAATACACGCCTCTTTTTAAGGATGAATATGTGCTTTATGTAGGGAAAAGTTCTCCTTATTGGGAAAAGGAAAGCATTACCTATGGGGAGCTGCTGGAGGAGCCTTATATCGCTTACCGGGATGAATTTAAACGATATAACGGTGGTCTTACCAATATGATTGGCTCGGGTAAACTTCCAAAGGTGGTTTTCCGCACCGATAATCTGGATTCGATTAAGAGCATGATTACCTATAATCAATATGTGGCTTTTTTTCCTCGCCGTATGTCGGAAAATGATTTTTATGTTCAAAACGGTCTTATAAGGAGACTGGCGGTTTCCGATAAAAATCTGTCATTTGAGGTGGGATATGTGGAGAGTACAAAGTACAAGATGAAAAAGCTAGACAGGATCGTATTAAAAGCGGTCAAGGACACGGTCCGGGGAATGGGGGCCGAAGTAAGCACCACTGGAAAGGAGAGAGAACAATCAAAAGGCTAAATGAAAAACACGTCATCAGCGTTTTTACCGGAGTTGTCATTCTAACAGTCTGGATCGCGGCGACCTGGAATAACCGGATTTCAAGTATTATTATTCCCTCGCCTGCTGCAATTGGAAGCTGTTTTATAAATCTACTTCAGGACGGCTATAAGGGGCATTCCTTATGGGCCCATATGGGAGCCAGTTTAAGAAGGCTTTTTATCGCTTACTTTTTCGCCGTTATTACAGGAACGACCCTGGGGCTGTTAAGCGGATATTCAGAAAGGGTACGTGCGGTTTTTGAACCCATCATTGCATTTATAAGGCCGCTTCCTCCTTTGGGCTATTATACCATCATCATTTTGTGGATGGGGATAGGAGACGGCTCCAAAATACTTTTATTGTTCCTTGGTGCCTTAGCTCCCGTTTTTGTGTCCTGTGTGGCAGGAGTCACAAGGGTAAAGCAGGATTATATTAACCGGGCCAGGACCCTGGGGGCCAGCAAAGGGCAGATATTCCTCCATGTAATACTTCCTGCGTCTCTTCCTGACATATTCGTGGGTTTAAGAAATGCCATGAGTGTGGCTTATGCCACTTCCGTGGCGGCGGAAATGGTAGCGGCGGTATCCGGTATTGGCTGGATGGTTTTAGATGCAAGTAAGTATCTTCGCAGCGATGTCATCTTTGTGGGGATCATAATCATGGGTATTACAGGGATACTGCTAGACAGAATTCTTCTCTATCTGGAAACCAGGATCGTATTCTGGAAAGGTAAATATTAATCATAATCGGGAGGTAGTAATATGAAACGTACAAAGAAAATAGCACTTTTAGGTCTTGCATCCATTCTTTCCATCCAGTTGTTCGGCTGCGGTTCAAAGAATACCAGTTTAAGCAGTGAGTCTTCCACGGCAGGGAATGTATCCGAAGCTGCAAATAAAGATCCCATCACCGGAGAGATATATCCGGATCAGATTAACGTCGGAATTATAGAAGGGGGACCGGAATCCGCCATTTTACTGAAAGAGGATTTTCTAAGTGATATCGGGGTTAAGGTAAATGCAGTTACTTATTCAGCAGGTACAGATATTAACAATGGAGTGGTATCCGGGCAGGTGGACGTGGCTTCCTTTGGTTCTTCACCCGTAGCGCTGGGGATCGCCAACGGAATCAAATATAAAGCAGTATATGTTCCTTATGTACAGGGTGGGAATATTGAAGCTTTGGCAGTAAAAAAGGACTTAAATGCAGCCAGTGTGGCAGATTTAAAGGGAAAAACCATTGCGGCCCCATTTGGAACGACCGCTCATTACGCTCTTTTAAATGCCCTTGAACTGGGAGGCTTAAAAGCCGGTGACGTGAAACTTCTCGATATGGGAGGCCAGGACATAGTAGCGGCCTGGACCAGGGGAGATATCGACGCGGCATACATATGGAGCCCGGCCCTTGATGAATGCTTAAAGAATGGTACGATTTTGACCAATGACGGGGAACTGGCCAAACAGGGAGTTCTCATTCCTGAAATTGCTGTTGCGGAAGTTGGATTTTCCGAGAAATATCCTACCCTTGTAACCCGTTATGTGAAGGCTCTCATGAATGTTCATGATTTGGTAAAGGAAAATCCGGATCAGGCTGTGAAGGATGTGGCTGACTGGGAAGGAATTTCAGAGGAAAGCGCCAGAGGCCAGATCAATGATAACATATGGGTATCCGGAGAAGAGCAGCTGTCTGAGAGTTATCTGGGAACGGCGGATAAGAAAGGAAAGCTGTTTGATACCTTAAAAACCATTGCGGAGTTTCATCACTCTCAGGGCAACATAAACCAGGCTCCTGATGAAAAGAGCATCGCCAATGCGGTAGATCCATCTTTTGCAGAACAGGCTTTAAAGCTTAATACAGGAGGAGCGGGACAATAATGGCAGAGGAAGAAGGAAAGAGTTTTTACGAGACCGCCAATGAACTGATTTCCATTGATCATGTGTCATTATCCTATGATAAGAGCAGCGGCCAAAGTCCTGCGATCTCTGATCTCAATTTGAACATCTATCAGGGGGAATTCGTATGTGTCATGGGACCAAGCGGCTGCGGAAAAAGTACGCTGTTAAATATTCTGGCCGGTTTTATCTCTCCCACGGAAGGGACGGTAAGGCTGAACCAGAAGGAGATTAAGGGCATCGATTCCCAACGGGGAGTTGTCTTTCAGCATCCGCCTCTCTATGAATGGTATTCCGTCCGGAAAAATATTGCCTTTGGACCAATGGTGAAAAAGGTTTCAAAAAAAAAGATAGAAGAGGATGTAAAAATCTATCTGGATCAGGTAGGCCTTACGGAATTTGCGGATAAAAAGGTGTATGAATTATCAGGAGGAATGAGACAGCGGGCAGCCATTGCCAGCGCTCTCATCAACAATCCGGATATTTTGCTGATGGATGAACCCTTTGGCGCTCTTGACGCTCTCACAAGAGAACAGATGCAGGCATTGATCCGTAAAATATGGTGGAATTCAGGAAAGACCATCTTTTTTATCACTCATGATGTGGATGAAGCCCTGCTTTTAGGAACCAGAATTCTTGTTATGTCCAGGCGGCCAGGAAAAGTCATTGCTGATTTCCCAGCACAATTTACCAGAGATTTCATTGAGGAAAATTCCGATGATGCCCGGTATACGGAGAAGTTTCACCAAAAAAGAAAATATGTACTTCAGCTGATTAATGAACAGTAAAGGAATGGCCGCAGGCATTTTTGCCTGTGGCCTTAATTTTTTAATCTAGTAACCGGAAACCATGTTCTTGACATTTGACAGAAGTTGTGTGATTGTTATATTATTATCATCAAATAACAATGAAAAGAGAACATATTGCACAGAAAAGGCGGTCAAAAAGGGCAAGTCATTGAGCTTAAATTGAACCATATCAATATATTAGGAGGAAAGAATCAATGGTTAGTCAGGATATCAGAAAGATTGCACCAGAACAGGATCCGCTAAGAATGGGAATGGGGTGGAGTGTTGAAGATTTGGATAAACCGCAGATTATGGTTGAAAGTACTTTTGGAGACAGCCATCCGGGAAGTGCTCATTTAAACGGATTGGTGGATAAGGCTGTTTTTGGTGTAGGTGAGGCAGGAGGAAAGGCCGCCAGATATTTTACTACGGATATATGTGATGGTATGGCCCAGGGACATGATGGAATTAATTATTCTCTTGTTCATCGCGATATGATTTGCAATATGATAGAAATACACGCTGGTGCCACACCGTTTGATGGTGGAATATTTATCGCCAGCTGTGACAAAGGGGTGCCGGCTCACTTGATGGGAATTGGAAGGGTAAATATGCCCTCCATTCTGCTGACTGGCGGAGTTATGGATGCAGGACCAGACCTTTTGACTCTGGAACAAATTGGAAAATATTCAGCCATGTACCAGCGTGGAGAAATTACATATGAAACGCTCACCTATTATAAACAAAATGCCTGCCCATCCTGCGGAGCCTGCTCCTTTATGGGAACAGCTTCAACCATGCAGATCATGGGAGAAGTACTCGGGCTGATGTTGCCGGGAACGTCCCTTATGCCGGCAACCTGTGAGGATCTTCTGACGGTTTCGGAGAAGGCAGGAAAGCAGATTCTTGAGCTTATTAAGCTTGGTTTAAAGCCTCGTGATATTGTAACAAAACGTTCCTTTGAAAATGCGGTTATGGTACACGCGGCAATTTCAGGATCAACAAACTCACTGCTGCATTTGCCTGCCATTGCCCATGAATTTAATATAGAACTGGATGGGGAAGTATTTGACCGGTTACATCGGGGAGCCCATTATCTCCTGGATGTTCGTCCCGCTGGAAAATGGCCAGCCCAGTATTTCTATTATGCAGGCGGAGTCCCAAGAGTTATGGAGGAAATAAAGTCAATGCTCCATTTAGATGAAATGACTGTGACAGGGAAAACTCTTGGAGAGAATTTGGATGAACTAAAAGAAAATGGGTTTTATGAAAGATGCGAAGAATATGCCAGACAACATAATATCACCTGGCAGGATGTGATTCACCCTTTTGAGAAAGCAATTGGCAAAAATGGAGCCATAGCAGTGCTGAAAGGAAATCTTGCCCCGGAAGGAGCTGTGATTAAGCACACAGCATGTCCAAAGGAAATGTTTGAGGCAACTCTGAATGCAAGACCATTTGACAGTGAAGAGGAAGCGCTGCAGGCAGTGCTTAAACATGAAATACAATCAGGAGATGCTGTGATTATTCGATACGAGGGTCCAAAGGGCAGCGGAATGCCGGAAATGTTTTATACTTCAGAAGCCATATCATCTGATCAGGAACTGGGGCGAAGTATTGCTTTAATAACGGATGGAAGATTCAGTGGTGCATCTACAGGTCCGTCTATTGGTCATGTATCCCCGGAAGCTGCACAGGGAGGTCCTATTGCACTTGTGGAAGAAGGGGATTTAATTTATATCAATATTTTTGAACGGCAGCTAAATATTGTAGGAATAAAGGGAATTAAAAAATCACAGGAAGAGATTGCCCTGATTTTAGAACAAAGAAAAAAGAACTGGAAGCCCAAAGAGTCCAAATATACGTCAGGAGTTTTAAAGCTTTTTTCTGAACATGCAGTTTCTCCCATGAAAGGGGCTTATATGAAGTAAGTCTTTAAGAATGCTAACATGTGCTTTAATGCAGTTTTTAACAGAATTTAATGATTATATAGAGAGAAGGAGTGAAAATTCATGAAATTACTGGCATATAACGTACGAACGGACGAATCCATGTTTTTTCAAAAATTTGCTGAGAAATATGGGGTGGAGCTGCATACACTTCCTTACAGTCCTACGTTTGAGAATGCGGGAAATACAGAAGGATGCGACGCAGTTAGTGTTGTTACCTCAGCCATTACCAAAGAGATACTGGAGAAATGGAAAGCAAATGGGATTCGCTGTGTATCCACCCGTACGGTAGGATTTGATCATATTGACATAGAGGCTGCGAAAACCTTGGAGATCCCTGTCTCCTCAGTCAATTATACGCCAGCCAGTGTGGCTGAATATACGGTAATGCTCATTCTGATGGCGCTTCGCAAAGTAAAGACGATTATGATCCGAGGGCTGGGGCAGGATTTCTCACTCAACAATGTACGGGGACGGGAACTTCGTACCTGTACCGTTGGTATCATAGGAGCAGGAAGAATTGGAGAGGCTGTAATTAAGCGGCTCCATGGATTTGGGTGTAAAATTCTGGTGCATACATTACATCCGAAAG
Source organism: [Clostridium] aerotolerans DSM 5434 (assembly GCF_000687555.1). Classification (GTDB taxonomy): domain Bacteria; phylum Bacillota; class Clostridia; order Lachnospirales; family Lachnospiraceae; genus Lacrimispora; species Lacrimispora aerotolerans. Next base: position 151,049 of record NZ_JHWJ01000001.1, read on the forward strand.
AGGAGCTTTCAACCTTGGTTTCCTATGTTTCTTTTGACGAACTCCTGCAGGAAAGTGACGTTATTTCCCTTCATGCACCTGCGTCATCAGAGACGGAACACCTGATAGGACAAAAGGAAATTGAGAGGATGAAGGACGGTGTTGTTCTCATTAATGCCGCCCGCGGCACGCTTATTGATACTCCGTCCCTGATTGCAGGACTTGAATCGGGAAAAATCGGCGCAGCCGCTTTGGATGTTTTAGAAAATGAAAGGAAAATTTTTTATAAAGATTTGAAATATAAAGTATTATCAAGTCGCCAGCTGTCTATTTTACAATCTATGCCCAATGTAATCATCACTCCCCACACTGCTTTTTATACCGATGAAGCGGTGAGTGATATGGTGGAGTATTCCATATTAAGCTGCAAAAATGAGTTAGAGGGGAAGTAAAAGCATTCCGGCTGGTCGTTGTTTTCATAGCAAAAGAGAATTGGACAATTTCTCTGAAATCTGATATAGTACGCTAAATAAATGTTTTTTTCGTACTTTTAGACGGAGGAATAAGATTATGAAAACAATGGCCATAAAGTCTGTGAAGCTGCCGGCAGTGGGACAGAGAATTTACCGCTCTGTCTTCGGCGTTTGTTTATGTTTTGCTATTTATTATATTCGTGGAAAAGAAGGGATTCCCTTTTATTCTGCCCTTGCAGTACTGCAGTGTATTCAGCCATATAAGGAAAGCAGTACCCAGATGGCAAAGCAAAGGTGTTTTGGCACGTTTATCGGTGCCGCATGGGGACTTCTTTTGCTTCTTATCTTTGACTGGGGGGGAGGAATCTTTAGGGAAAGTGTATTCAGCTACCTAATGATTTCCCTGTTCACCGGGGTGGTTCTGTATACAACTGTTTTATTGAATAAAAAAGACACCTCTTATTTTTCCTGTGTGGTATTTTTAAGCATTACAGTGATGCATATGGGAGACAGCAGTCCATTTTTGTTTGTTATGAATCGTGTGGCAGATACTTTGATAGGCGTGTTGATGGCAATCGTTGTAAATTTTGCACACTTACCCAGAAAAAAACAGCTGGATGTGTTATATGTTTCGGGGGTAGATGATACTTTGCTCACCAGGGAGGAAAAATTAACTCCTTACAGTAAGGTGGAATTAAACCGGCTTCTTGATAATGGAATGAAATTTACGCTTTCCACTGGCAGAACACCGGCAACTTTGATGGAATCAGTCCGCGGAATCAATCTAAATTTACCGGTGATTGTTATGGATGGAGCCGCACTTTATGATACCAAGGATAATTCCTATCTTTTGACATACGAATTGTCTTACGATCAGGCTGAGAAAATAATAAATTTGTTAAATGAAAATAATCTTAATTACTTTGCCAATGTAGTAATTGATGATTCCCTTATCATTTATTATGAGAAGCTGGATAATCTGGCAGAACAGGGCATCTACCAGAAACTCAGAAAAGATCCTCTGCGCAATTACGTGAAAAGAAAGCTTCCCCAGTATGAGAATGTAGTTTATCTCATGGTGATCGATACTACAAAACAGATCAAGGCGGCATATGAAAAGCTAATGAATCAGGATTGGTCCGGAGAACTGAAAATACGCACCTACGAGTCGAATGATTATCCCGGATTTTCTTATTTGAAAATATATCATAAGGAGGCAAATCGGGAACACATGCTAAAGCAGTTGAAAGCGATGTTGGACATGGAAAAAAGTGTGATCTTTGGAAGTATCCCTGAGCAATGTGATATATTAATTGAAAATTCATCGAAGAATGATATGGTCAAAAGGTTGAAAAGAGAGTTTGAACCCATCCGTTTGTTTTCAGGAAAATCTGGAGAACGTTAGGGTATCATAATTATAAAAATACGTTCCAAGGATTAACTTCAATGAATATTGCATCTTTTATGATATACTGCATAATAATAACGTTTACACTGGACTTACAACTATTATATAAAGATTTGCCAGTAGGCTTTATTTCTGATGAGAGTTGAATTATGAAATATTATGATAAAAAGAGGCATACGAGATGGTGGAATTTATTACAAATATGGATTGGGCAATTTTATATTGGATTCGTGACACATTTACCTGTCCCGCATTGGATTATATCATGCCTAAGATAACGTCACTTGGAGATAAAGGGTTTATCTGGATACTGACAGCATTCGTTTTGCAGTGTACAAAGGAAAATAGAAAGTACGGAATTACGCTGATTGCAGGACTTTTAGCAGGAGTTCTCTTTGGAAATGTGTTTCTTAAAAACCTAATAGAACGCTCCAGACCTAACTGGATTGATCAAACGATTACACTTTTAATAGCAAATCCAACGGACTTTTCATTTCCGTCAGGGCATACGCTTTCCTCTGCCATTGCGGCAACGATACTTACGATGAGCAATAAGAAGTTTGGGTATATTGCCATTCCTTTAGCTTGTCTGATTGCTTTTTCAAGGCTGTATCTATTTGTCCATTTTCCCAGCGACGTTCTGGCTGCTGCCCTGATTGGTTCTTTGATAGGAGCATTGGTTTTCATTGGTATAAAACGTATAAGTAAAAATATAAAGGAGTAGATGGAAGGAGATTTATCATAAAAACACAGAGTCAGGCATGCTCTGTGTTTTTTATGTTTTTAATTTATAGAATCTTCATATAATTCCCATATAATTTTGCTAGACTTGTTTATAGGAAGCTCAATAATAAATACAAAATAAGGAAGTCAATATGAAAAAGAACAGAACCATCCTGATTGTGGATGATGAAGAAAAAATAGTGGAAGTATTACAGGCCTACTTAGAGAAAGCCGGATATGATATTCTTTGTGCTTATGACGGAGCAAATGCCATGGAATTATTTCGGAATCATGACGTTTCTCTGGTTATCTTAGACCTGATGCTGCCGGATATTATGGGGGAACAGATCTGTCAGATGATTCGTATGAATTCCAGGGTGCCTATTATTATGGTGTCCGCCAAGACGGAAGAGCAGGATCTGATTAAGGGACTGAAAGTAGGAGCGGACGATTATATCTTTAAACCCTTCAGCCCCAGAACGGTAGTCGCAAAGATTGAAGCCGTCTTAAGAAGAGTGGAAAGCGACCAGCTTACAGGCGTCCCTCTTTTCTTTCGTCAGGGAGAGCTGGTCATTGATTTTGAAAACCGGAATGTGAAAATCAGGGGAAGAGAAGCGGGGCTTACCCCTACGGAGTATAAAATATTCATTACCCTTGCCAAAGCCCCAAACAGGACATTTACCAGAGAGCAGTTAATTACCTTTGCTCTTGATGATAATTTTGATGGTTATGACAGAAGTATAGATACTTATATTAAAAGCATTCGAACAAAAATCGAAGACAACAGGAAAAAACCAGTTTATATTATTACAGTCCATGGTATGGGATATAAATTTGCCGGAGCAGAGCTATGAAACTAACATTAAAAAATACCTTAATTGTATCGTATTCAGCCATTGCACTGCTCATTATTTTAGCCCTCAGCATTATTTTTAATTTAACGGCTGACGATATTTTTGAACAGTATGCGAAAAAACAGCAAAGAAATCAGATGGAACAAATCAAGACCCAAATTGATGAGCTATATAATCCTAAAACAGGATTGTATGAAAAAGAAGGAATTGCAATCATTGGCTACGCTGCCTTACAAAATGGATTAATTATTCATGTCCAGTCGACCAACAAAGAAATTGACTGGGATGCAAAAAGCCACAGGGCGGAAGAATGTAACATCGTACTGAAGCATGCGGAAAATACCATGAATCAAAAATATCCCAATTTTAATGGGCGCTATTTAGAGGAAACCTTTACACTGAAAAACAATGGAAAAGTCACAGGAACGCTGAATATAGGGTATTATGGACCGTATTCCTTAAATGATCAGGAGCTGGGATTGATGAAAGATTTAAACAGCTCTCTTTTGTTTATGGGTGGTGCGGCTATTTTTCTTGTAATCGCACTGGGCTTTTTAATCGCGTGGATCGTTACAAAGCCCATTACAAGTGTAATCCACCTGGCTCAGAAAATTGCGGGAGGTGAATACGGGGAACAGACAAAAACCCATTCGCCTGTAGTGGAAACAAACAAATTGATTGATTCCATTAATGAGATGTCCAAGGCACTTGAAATGGAGGAAAAGCAGAAACGACAGATCACTTCAGATGTAGCCCATGAGCTTCGTACTCCGCTTACTAATCTCCAAAGCCATATGGAGGCAATGATAGACGGTGTGTGGGAAGCCACGGAGAGTCGTCTGGTGAGCTGCCATGGGGAAATACTGCGTCTGGTAAAGATTGTGGACCAGCTGAAGGAACTTTATGATCTGGAGAATCGAAATCAGATATTGGATAAAACAATGTTCGAATTTGAAGAAATGAATCAAAGTGTTTTCCGGGATTTTGAGTTAATGGCAAAAGAAAAGGAAATCAATCTTCTCATGACAGTACCAGAAAAAACTCCTGTTTATGCAGATTATAATCGATTAAAGCAGTGCATGGTAAACCTTGTATCCAATGCACTCACCTACACCCCCAGGGGCGGAACGGTAACTGTGGAATATAAAAATGATGGAAATCAGATACGGATACTGGTACATGATACTGGAATCGGTTTTCCAGATGCAGATCTTCCATATCTGTTCGACCGATTTTACCGGGTGGATAAATCAAGAAGCAAGAAGACCGGAGGAATGGGAATTGGTTTATCCATTACAAAGGCTATCGTCGAAAACCATGGTGGAAAAATTGTGGCTGAAAATGGTCCTGAAAAAGGCGCTGTTTTCACCATCATGTTACCATTCATGAAACATAGTTAAACAAACAGCATCGTCAGAACCATGACGGTGCTGTTTTTATCCCCATAAAATCCCCATATTTGTGTGTTAGATTAAATAAGTGTCTGATATCGCCAATGCCGAAAAAGGGAGAGTGTTAACTATGCGCCATAGAGGCGATGAAGGAAGAGAGAAGATAAGGAAACAGGATAAGATGGGAACGCGCAGGTCTTTAGCCAGAAAAAGATTTGCCATGCAGGCTTTATTATTTGGAGTAATATTCATGGGCTTAGCCGTTTTTGTGAGGGCTTCTGTTTCAAGGAATAAAAAGAAGACAGATGTGACAGTAACCAGTACAATACAACAAAGTGTGAAAACCGTAGTGGAAACCGAGACAATAAGGGAGCCGTTAAAAGAAGTAAAGGTGGATGGTGTTTCCCTCACTGGGCTGAATAAAAAAGAGGCAAAAGAGGCATTGCTGAATAACTACTCGTGGAATATGAGACTTAACTATAAAGAACAGCCTTTCCTGTTAAGCAGTCCATTCTCCGGAATGATTGATACGCTTTTAGAGGAAATTTATTCAAAGAATGAAGCCGGAGAGTATACGCTTAATTTGGCTGATGCGAAAGAAAACATAAGAACTCAGGTAAAAGAAGCAGCCTCCAAATGGAACCGGAAACCTTTAAATGCCCAGTTGACCGGGCGTGACCGGGACAATAATAAATGGATTTATTCCGATGGAGAAAATGGAATAAAGATTGATGAAGACAAGACAGTAGAGAAAATTATGAATCTTGTAAACCAGAAGAAATTCGAGGAAGAGGTGGAGGCCGAAGCACTACAGCAGCCACCAAACCTGACCGCTTCTCAGGTAAAAGAAAAGTATCAGGTCATTGGCACATTTGAAACCGTTGCTACAAACAATGAAAACAGAAATAATAACATAAAGCTTGCCGTAAATGCGCTGGATGGGCTGGTCATATTTCCGGGAGAAGCATTTTCCTTTAATGAGACCACCGGAAACCGGACGATTGATCGTGGATATAAACCAGCCGGAGCCTATCGAAATGGTGAATTTGTTGAGGAGCCAGGCGGAGGCGTATGTCAGGTATCCTCCACCTTATATAATGCCATCATTCTAGCTGGAATTGCGACTACAGAACGTCATCCTCACAGCTTTGAGCCGTCTTATGTAATACCGGGAGAGGATGCCATGGTAAGCTATGACGGTTATAGCGGGCCAGATCTTCGTTTTGTAAATAACAATACAACCTCCATGGCAATTAGAGCCGTTTTTAAAGATAAGAAAATAAGTATTTCTATTGTCGCAATCCCGATCTTAGAAAAGGGCACGACAATCTCCATGCGTTCTGAGAAAGTAAAAGAGTATGATCCTCCCAAGCCCAATTACGAGGAAGATCAAACCCTGCAGCCTGACCAGGAGGTAGTGGTAACACCAGGAGTAAAGGGGTCCACCTGGAAGACTTATTTAATCACATCAAAAGATGGAGCCGTAATAAAAGAAGTCTATTTTCATTCCAGCAATTATAAAGGAAAACCAGGTCTGGTAAAACGAAATACCACCGGTGTAGTAAAACCATCAGAAACGAAAAAGGCTGAAACAAAAGCGGCTGAGACAAAGAGAGAAGCTGAAAATAAAACAATACAGGAGACGGAGCAGATCATAGAAACGCCTCCATTTGTGGAAGCGGAAACCGAAAAAGCTATGGGTCCTGGCGGGACAGAAGCAACAGAGGGCAGAGAAAAATCAGCAGGCCCCGGAGTATAACAGACATGGGAAAGGATCCAAAATACTACAATGCTAAAAATCATCGAAAAATATAAAAAAGCTGTTGTCGTTGCGGGTATGATCGCAGTGTTAGCAGGAATCTACGGTATCATTATATCTAGTCAGAGACTGGGCTTTGGCCCGGAACAGAAAAAAGAGGCCTTAGCTCTACAAAAAAATGAGCCGGATATCAATTTAAAGGCAGAAAACAAAGCCACACCGTCTGAAGCAGAAGGTAAGGAAACTCCGGATTCCCAGCCAATACCGGAATACTTCAAAGAGGGTGTGGAGCACCCTTATGTTGCAACCATACAGGAACGGTTGATGGAACTGGGATTTATGGAAAATGATGAACCGACTTCCTTCTACGGCCCCGTAACAGTCAGTGCCGTAAAGATATATCAAAGGCAGAATAATCTTGTTCAGGACGGAGTGGTGGGACCAGAGACATTGGCAATCCTTCTTTCCGATGAGGCAAAATATTATGCCGTCTCTCTGGGAATATCAGGCGATGACGTTAAAAGGATTCAAAACAGACTTTATGAGTTAGGTTATCTTATGAATAAAGAAAATGTTAACGGCGAATTTGATGCGACCACAGAAAAAGCAGTCATTAAATTGCAGGAATTAAATCAGTTATCTGTGGACGGTAAAGTAGGCAGGCAGACAATGAACTTGCTTTACAGTGAAGAGATTAAGCCCAATTTTTTAACCTATGGAGAAAATAATGACATAGTACTTTCTGCCCAGAAACAATTAAAGGGATTGGGGTATCTGACTACCATACCGGATGGTAATTATGGCAAGGATACGGTGATGGCCGTAAAACAGTTTCAGGCAAGAAATGATCTTGTCGTAGACGGTTACCTGGGACCTTCCACAAGAGTTGCCCTGGAAAATGGAGAGGCAAGACCTAACGGTCTGGTGCTTGGAGAACAGGGAGAAAGTGTAAAAAGAGTTCAGGAGCTTTTAAATAAATATGGATATTTGTCCTCTTCCAATGCGACTGGATATTTTGGAGAAATCACCGAGCAGGCAGTAAAAACCTTTCAGTCAGATAATGGTCTTACCCCAGATGGGTCCGTAGGTGTGCAGACACTTTCCTACCTCTCTGGTGATAAGAGCGTGAAAGGCAAAACCGGGGGAGCTGCTGGCAGCAAAAAGCCCGACACAGACAAAAGCGGTGGCGGTTCGGTAAATGGTAATGTGAATGCACTAATTAATATCGCATCTACTAAAGTGGGCTCGAAGTACGTATGGGGATCCAAAGGGCCTGGTTCCTTTGACTGTTCTGGTTTTGTGTATTGGTGTTTGAATCAAATTGGAGTAAGACAGAGCTATCTCACTTCAAGCGGCTGGAGAAATATGGGAAAATATAAACGCATCTCAAATTATGAAAATATAAAACCTGGAGATATCATTGTGGAAAAGGGACATATGGGAATTGCGGCAGAAGGAGGCATGGTAATTGATGCTTCATCCGGCAATGGAAAGGTAGTCCATCGGAAACGTTCTGCCTGGTGGAAAAGCAATTTTATCGTAGCCTGGAGAATCTTTGAATAGATGTTTTGGGTTGTAACTTTGTTAAAAATTTGATAATATAGTCGTTATCTATATTTATTCCAAAGGAGGATTCACGATGAATATGAGATTTCCAGATGGTTTTCTATGGGGAGGAGCAGTGGCTGCGAACCAGTGTGAAGGAGCATATAACGAGGACGGAAAAGGGTTAAGTACCCAGGATGTGGCCCCTCACGGTATCAAAGGTCCGATAACAAAGGAACCCACTTCCGACAATATGAAGCTCATTGGCATCGATTTTTATCATCGGTATAAGGACGACATTAAGCTATTTGCAGAGATGGGCTTTAAGGTATTTAGAACCTCCATTGCCTGGAGCCGGATCTTTCCCCATGGAGATGAGAAAGAACCCAATGAAAAAGGACTCCAGTTTTACGATGATCTGTTTGATGAACTGTTGAAATATGGAATCGAGCCTCTGGTAACTATCTCTCATTATGAGACTCCGTTACACTTATCTGTCAAGTACGATGGCTGGGTTAACCGGGACATGATAAGCTTTTATGAGCGGTACGTCAGAACCATATTTAACCGCTACGGCAGCAAGGTAAAATACTGGCTCACATTTAATGAGATTAACTCCGTGCTCCATGAACCGTTTATGAGCGGCGGAATCTATACGGATAAGAGCCAGTTAAAGAAACAGGATTTATACCAGGCCATTCATCATGAACTGGTAGCCAGTGCTCTGGCAACGAAAATAGGCCATGAAATAATGCCTGATAGCAAAATCGGGTGCATGATTTTAAGTATGCCAATGTATGCCCTGACCTCAGACCCGAATGATGTCATTGCAGCCATGAAAGCCGATCATATGAATACATTTTTCGGAGATGTGCATGTAAGAGGTGAGTACCCTGGTTATATGAAACGGTATTTTAAAGAAAATGATATACAGATTCAGATGGCAGATGGAGATGAAGAGCTGTTAAAGAATCACACCGTTGATTTTGTATCATTCAGCTATTACATGAGCGCATGCGAAGCCGCAGACCGTTCCAAAGCGAAGGCTGGAGAAGGAAATGTTTTGGGCGGAATGACAAATCCTTATTTAAAACAAAGTGAATGGGGCTGGGCCATCGATCCTCAGGGAATTCGCTATGTGTTAAATCAGTTTTATGACCGCTGGCAGAAGCCATTGTTCATCGTGGAGAATGGATTGGGTGCCGTCGATGAATTAATCACAGAACCAGATGGAACAAAAACGGTCCTTGATGATTACCGGATCAATTATTTAAGAGATCATCTCATTCAGGTCAGAGAAGCCATAGAAGATGGAGTTCCGGTCATGGGCTATACCAGCTGGGGCTGCATTGATTTAGTCAGTGCTTCCACCGCAGAACTTAAGAAACGATATGGCTTTATCTACGTTGACCGTAATGACGACGGAACTGGCACTTTAAACCGATATAAGAAAAAATCCTTTGAATGGTATAAAAATGTCATAGCGGCCAATGGAGAAAATCTGTAAAAGTGTACAAAATGTACGGAAGATTATTAGTTAAAATACCGATTGTTTTAAAAACACTCCTGTGATAAGATGTAGTCAGTTTACAGGAGTGTTACTATTAAATTAGGCAAGTCTGCATCTGTTTTTTTGGTGCATACTTGTTTTTTTGTTTTTCAATATATCTGTAACGTTATGATTCATTTAAACAGTGAAATTGAGGATACTTTTATGAAAATGATTATTAAGCAGATATTAAATACAAATGCTGTGATATCCAACGATGAAAATGGACAGGATGTCCTGCTTCTTGGAAGCGGACTTGGATTTAAGAGCCGTAACGGAGACGCCATCGATCAGGAGCGGGTGGAAAAACAGTTTATCCTAAAAGATAAAAATCATAAAAGTCAGTTCCGTGAAATTTTAGATACCGTGCCCCAGGAATATATTATGGTGGCAGAGGATGTGATTGATTACGCCGTCCAGGTCTATGATATGACCCTCAATGAAACCATTCATATTTCCCTGGTCGATCATATTTACCATGCAGTTGAAAACTTTAAGCAGGGGTTTGTTGTACCGAATTCCATTCTTCATGATATCATACGATTCTATCCAGATGAATACAAGGTCGGACAGAAGATGCTTGATTTGATCGAGGCGAAATTTGGTGACCGGTTATCCAATGATGAAGCAGGCTTTGTGGCCATGCATTTTGTAACGGCACGTCATAATCAAATAAGCGGAAATGCAAAAAAGATGATTGTTATGGTTAGTGAATTAAATGACCTTATTATGTCAGAGCTTAAGTTTCAGGCAAAAGAAGATTCGCTGCCCTACTACCGATATATGACCCATTTGAAATTCTTCGCACAGCGGGTCATGACAAAGTATTATTATAAAGAGCATGGCGGAGCACGTATGCTGGAGGAGCTTCTTAGAAACTACCCCGATGAATACCGCTGCAGCCAGAAGGTATGTAATTATATCGAAGAAAAGTATCATTACAAAGCAGGCCATGATGAATTAGTTTATCTGGCAGTTCATTTATCACAATTGAAAAACAGTTAGTTTGGCAGTGTTATGATTAAGTTCAGCAAAGCCTGGTTATTCTCTTTAATTAAAGGGGATAGCCAGGCTTTTTTGATAGAAAATAATAGGAGGAAATAAGTATGGCAGATTATTCAAAATTAGCCAAAGATATTGTGGAGCATGTTGGTGGGGAAGAAAATGTAAATTCCCTCACCCACTGTATTACAAGGCTTCGTTTTAAATTAAAGGACGAGAGCAAGGCAGATACAGAAACATTAAAAAATATGCAGGGCGTTATTAAGGTAATGCAGGCAGCCGGTCAGTACCAGGTCGTTATCGGAAGTGACGTGGAAGATGTATATGACCAGATTTTACTTCAGACTTCTATCAAGGATAGCAGCAAAGGGGATTCCATGGAAACAGATCAGTCCTCATCTGGTGATAAAAAAGGCAGTATATTGGAAAAAATAACAGATTTAATCTCTGGTATTTTCATGCCCTTTATGGGAGCATTCGTCGGAGCAGGACTATTAAAAGGTTTTATCGTACTTTTCACCACCCTGTCTCTGCTTGATAAAACTTCCACCACTTATACCATACTTTATGCGGCATCCGATGGTATCTTTTATTTCCTTCCGGTATTCCTGGCATACTGTGCAGCTCAAAAATTTGGCGCTAAGCCATTTATCTCTATGGCAATTGCCTGCGCCATGTGTTATCCTAGTATGACCGGATTATTTAATGACAAGGAAGCAGTTGTTACATTTTTCTCTATTCCTGTAAAACTGATCAGCTATCCAAGCTCTGTACTTCCGATTCTTATTACGGTATATGCCCAGTCAAAGCTGGAAAAAGGTTTGACGAAAGTAATTCCTAAGATTGTTCAGAGTCTTATTATTCCGCTGGTGGATTTTGCAATTGTTTTCCCGCTGGCACTCATTGTTATTGGACCAGTCACTGATGTAATAAGCCGTGTTATAGCCGGAGGAATTCAGGCAGTATTCACCTTTTCACCAGCCATTGCAGGATTTTTCCTGGGAACCTTATGGCCTCTGTTTATTGTATTTGGTCTGCATTGGGGCTTCTTACCAATAGCCATAAACAATTACTCTGTGTTAGGTTATGATTATATTATGCCGCCTACCTTTGGCGCCAACTTTGGTATTGCAGCAGCTTGTTTGGCAGTATTTTTAAAAACAAGAAACAAAGATTTGAAATTAGTATCTGGATCCGCTTCCATTTCAGCTCTTATTGGTGGTGTTACAGAGCCTGGTATCTACGGTGTTCTGATGAAAAACAAGAGAATATTTATCTGCATGTGTGTGGTTAACGGACTCAGCGGTATTATTGCTGCTGTAACCGGAAGCATCCGTACAGCTCAGGTTCCTGTCAATGTTTTGACAATCCCAGCTCTTTACGCCATGTCAGGCCCAGGAATTGTTGTAGCCATGTTAGTATCCTTTGTAGGAGTATTCCTGGTGACCTACCTCTTTGCTTATAAGAATGAGGAACAAACAAAATAAGAATAGGAGATTAAAGCATGCTGAATTTTTCAGAATTATATCCAATCAGTAACCAGGCAAGAATGGCCCACTCCTTGGATGGTATGTGGAAATTTAGTTTTGATCCAGAGGAAAAAGGATTATCAGAGGGCTGGCAGCACAAGCTGCCAGACTCCATCTCCATGCCGGTTCCAGCCAGCTTTTCGGATTTTTTTACAACAAAAGAAGAGCGGGATTATTGCGGAGATTTCTGGTATGAGACAGAAGTATTCCTACCAGGAGAATGGAAAAAACAGGAGCTGGAAATTCGCTTTGGAAGCATCACCCACCGGGCATCAGTTTATTGCAATGGCAATCTGGTAACTGAACATGAAGGCGGTTTCCTTCCAGTGGTCGCCAAAGTAACAGACCATGTGAAATTTGGTGAAATGAATACCTTTGTGGTGAAAGCCAACAATGAATTAAGTGAAGAGACCCTTCCATGCGGAACCACCATGGTACTGAGCGATGGAAGAAAACTGGCTAAGCCCTATTTCGACTTTTTCAATTATTCCGGAATTCAAAGAAGTGTATGGCTTGTTTCAAAGCCAAAGGAATCCATTGAAGATTTCAGCGTAGACTATGAATTAAACGGAGAAGATGCCGTTGTCCGCTACGAGATCATGACCAATGGAACCCATGAGGTTACCTTTGAATTATTGGATCAGGAAAAGCAGCCGGTGGCTAAAAGTACTGGAAAGCAGGGAAGCCTTCTTGTTCCGGACGCACATCTGTGGAACGTAGGGAATGCCTATCTTTATCAGGCAGTTATGCGTATCTGGGATGGGGAAACCTTGATCGATGAGTATTCCTCTAAAATCGGTATCCGTACGGTGAAAATCGAAGGAAAAGAAATAAAGATTAACGGCAAGGCTGTTTATCTAAAAGGATTTGGAAAGCATGAAGACTTTGAAGTCATTGGCCGCGGCTTTAACTGGGGCGTTTTAAAACGAGACTTTGAATGTATGAAATGGACCGGTGCCAATTGTTTTCGTACCAGCCATTATCCATATGCAGAAGAGTGGTATCAGTTTGCAGACGAGGAAGGCTTTTTAATTATTGATGAGGTTCCCGCAGTTGGAATGATGAGATCCACCAGAAATTTTGCTGCGGCTGGAACTGGCCAGTATACCGGATTTTTTGAAACTCCTACGGTACCCAATCTGCAGAAGGCACATCTTCAGGCTGTAGAGGAAATGATTGTAAGGGACAAAAACCATCCTTCTGTCATCGCCTGGAGTCTGTTTAATGAACCAGAAACCACCAGTGAGCAGTCTAAGGAATATTTCACTCCAATTTTTGATGCGGCTAGAGCGTTGGACCCTCAGAATCGTCCTATGACTGGTGCCTTTGAAAAGAACAGCCAGCCGGAACTCTGTAAGTGTTATCAGCTTTGTGATTTTATCTGTTTGAACCGGTATTACGGTTGGTATATCAAAGGAGGACCGGAGCTTGTGGATGCAAGGGAAGCGTTCTTAATTGAAATGAATAAGTGGAACGATAAAAATCTGAATATACCGTTTGTATTCACTGAATTCGGTACTGACACCATGGCAACGGAACACAAACTTCCAAGTATTATGTGGAGCCAGGAGTACCAGAATGAATATCTGGATATGAATTTTGAAATATTTGATCAATTTGATTTTGTACAGGGCGAACTGGTGTGGAATTTTGCTGATTTCCAGACCACAGAAGGAATCATGCGAGTCAATGGAAACAAAAAAGGAATTTTTACTCGGACAAGACAACCAAAGAGTGCTGCATTTGTATTAAAGAACCGGTGGGAATCAATGAAATAAGCATGTAAAGGGATGATTATAATGGGATTTTTAAATAATCTATTTGGTAACAAAGAAAAAAATATATCAGAAGCTCCAGCTGCAAAAAGTATCATCTGTGAGCCAAACACCATCTACAGCCCCTTAAAGGGGACCGTAATTCCCCTGGCTGAGGTCAGTGATCCTGTGTTTGCAGAAGAAGTGATGGGTCCTGGCGTTGGCATTGAACCAGAGGAAGGCAAGCTGTATGCTCCCGTAGATGGAGAGATTATATCTGTATTTCCTACGGGACATGCCATCGGCATGAAAACGGCAGATGGAATGGAGGTCTTACTTCATATCGGCATAGATACGGTACAATTAGAGGGAGATGGTTTTCAGGCTTTTGTAAAGCAGGGAGATCATGTAAAGGCAGGGGAGCTGCTGGTTGAATTTGATTGTGCTAAAATAAAAGAAAAAGGCTATCAGACAACAACTATGGTTCTGGTGCCCAATGCCGCTTTACTTGGTACTATGAGCCAGCCTCATATCGGTAAGGTAGAAGTACTGGAGCAGATATTTAATTTTCAGTAACTGCTTTTGAGGGGAGCCAAAAGGTTCTGCTGTCATTTAAGGATAACGAATCAGCCACTATGGAAAGTAAGGCTGGTTCGTTATTTTTATGAATTGATCAATTATTATCAGAATCGAATTGTTAATATCTGACATACTAACCTTGAATCTTTATGAATGGAGGCTATTATGACAGAAGCAATTTTAGAAAAGACAAAGGGGCGCGTAAGCTACCACGATTCCGTAGAAGAGATGCTCATTCGGATAAGAGATGATGGATTGTCCAGTGTGTTTTCCAGATTTGATGAACAGGAAAAAATTCGATGCAAGTTTTGCTTACAGGGTTTAAGTTGTCAGTTGTGTACCAACGGGCCATGCAGGATTAATGAACAGAAAGGCCCGGAAAAAGGTGCCTGTGGAATTGGTCCGGATGCCATGGCAATGAGAAATCTCCTTATGAGAAATATTATGGGAGCAGCCACCTATGCACATCATGCCTATGAAGCATTTCGAACCTTAAAAGAGACCGGAAAGGGCAACACCACGTTTCAGATTACAGATGTGGATAAGCTAAAATGGATGTGCGAAAAAACAGGAATCGATACAAACCAGAACGTAAATCAGATGGCAACCTGTCTTGCGGAACTCTTAGACAGGGAGATGAAATTAAATCCTGACCATGAAAGCATTATGGTAGAAGCCTTTGCACCAAAAAAGCGGAAAAAGATATGGAGAGATTTAAACATCTATCCATCTGGAATCGAGCATGAAGTGCAAAACAGCATTGCAAGCTGCCTGACCAATGTTGATGGAGATTATGTATCTTTGGCGAAAAAGGCACTTCGCCTTGGATTATCTACGATTTACACCGCCCAGATCGGTCTTGAGATGACCCAGGATATCCTGTTTGGAACGCCAAAGCCCCATGAGGTGGATGTTGATCTTGGTATTATGGATCCGGACTATGTAAATATTGCATTTAACGGACATCAGCCATGGATTGGAGCAGCAGCGTTACAATTAGCCAAAACAGAAGAATTTCAGAAGCTGGCAAGACAGTCAGGAGCCAAAGGAATTCATATCGTAGGTTCTATTGAGACCGGGCAGGAATTGCTTCAAAGATTTGAGGTTGACGACGTATTTATCGGTCTTATGGGAAACTGGTTAGCCATAGAGCCATTTTTAGCCACTGGTACGGTAGATGCATTTGTCATGGAAGAGAACTGTTCTCCTCCAGCCATTGATCAGTATGCAGAAAAGTATCAGGTGGCCCTGGTAAGTGTAAGCACCATCATAGGAGTACCTGGAACCGAGCACGAGATGCCATATTATCCTCAGAAGGCAGCGGAGATGGCGGAAAAATGCATTCACGTAGCGATTGAGAACTTTAAAAAACGTCATAATAAAATCAAGCCAATGGTTCCTCACCATAAGCAGAAAGCAATCGCAGGTTTTTCTACCGAAGCAGTTTTAAATGCAGTGGGGAATGATTTAAATGCTTTAGTTGATGTGATTGCAAAAGGACAAATAAAGGGAATCGTTGCGCTGGCCAACTGCTCCACACTGAGAAACGGTCCTCAGGACTGGAATACAGTAAATCTAACAAAGGAACTGATTAAAAAGGATATACTGGTCGTTGCAGGCGGCTGCGGAAATCACGGTCTTGAAGTAGCAGGAATGTGTAATTTAGACGCCATCAACCAGGCTGGGGAGGGGCTTAAGGCAGTATGCAGTGCCCTTAAAATTCCACCGGTCTTAAGCTTTGGAACCTGTACGGATACCGGAAGGGTTTCCATGCTTGTAACAGCTTTGGCTGACCATCTGGATGTGGATATATCAGACCTTCCTATCGCTGTGACAGCACCGGAGTGGATGGAACAGAAGGCAACTATTGATGGCGTATTTGCTGTGGCATACGGCGCATATACTCATCTTTCTCCTACACCTTTTATTACGGGCGCGCCAAAGCTCGTGAAGCTTCTTACAGAAGATGTAGAGAGTTTGACTGGCGGTAAAGTCGCATTGGGAGATGATCCCGAACAGGTGGCTAATGATATCGAAAGCCACATTATGAAGAAGAGACAAAAAATGGGATTATAAAATAATTTAATAACCGCTTTTTTACCTATGTTTTCTTTGAAACATCATGTAAACAAGCGGTTATTTTTTATGTCAGGTCTTTCATATGAGAGAGGACATAGAGCTTTATTTTCCAGATTCTGGAGCTGTAGTGCCAACGTCTTGCCTTATCATCGGATTTAGGCTATACTGATTCTCGTATTACATCATTATAGTGAGAAAAGGAAATGTGAGTCTTATGTCCATAGAGATAAAAAATAAAACAGCCATTCCCCGCTACCAGCAGATTGCAGTTGAGGTTGCGGCACGAATTGCCAACGGAGAATATCCGGAGGGAGAGAAAATTTATGCCCGTTCCTCCCTTGCCAGCCAATACAGTGTGTCCCCGGAGACCGCCCGTAGGGCAATTTGCATCTTAAGCGATCTTGGAATTGTTACTTCCGAAAAGGGAAACGGTATTATTATCAGGTCCCAGAAAAAGGCGGCAGAATACATTCAGCAAAACGGCAAGAGGCAGACCATTGATACCATTAAAGAAAATCTTTTAAAGAGTGTGAGCCGTCAGAAGCAGGAAATGGAGATTTTAAATGATTGTTTGAAGGATTTAATTGAGGCTTCAGTACATTTCCGTTCCATGAATCCGTTTATGCCATTTGAAATAAAAATCACAAAGGATTGTATCTATTTGAACCAAACGGTCACGGAAATACAATTCTGGCAGCGTACAGGTGCCACGGTCATAGGTGTCAGCAGAAACGATATCATTATGAAATCGCCAGGACCATACGTTGCATTATCGGAGAACGATACCATATATTTTGTTACTCAGGATGATACGTCAGACAGGGTAAAAGAATTTTTATATCCACCCCAATAATCCTTATTTTATCAGGCTTGGAGCCGAAATGCTCCAGGCTTTTTTCGTGCTCTGATTTGACAAAGTAACAACTTTACAATATAATTAAGTTGTTACTTTGTTCAGAAGGAGGCAAAATTATGATACAATTTGAACGAATTTCAAAGCGATATAAGACTAAACAAGTTCTTAATGAAGTTACATTTACGATTAAAAGTGGCAGTCTGGTGGCTGTTATTGGAGAAAGTGGCTGCGGTAAGACAACACTTCTAAAGATGATCAATCGTCTGATTAAGCCCACATCGGGCACGATTTCCATTGATGGTAAAAGCATAAACAGTATGGATGAGGTGGCTTTAAGAAGGAGTATCGGCTACGTCATACAGCAGACCGGACTGTTTCCTCATATGACAGTGAAGGAAAATATCGAGTTGATTCCAAAGCTGGAAAAAAGAGATGCAGCAGACATTGAAAAAAATACGGAACAGCTGATGCAGATGGTGGGCCTTGACTGTAACGAGTTTTTACACCGTTATCCAACAGAGCTTAGTGGCGGTCAGCAGCAGAGAGTGGGGGTTGCCAGAGCGTTTGCCATTGATCCGAATATTATTCTCATGGATGAACCCTTTTCAGCGCTTGACCCCATGACAAGGTCTGACCTTCAAGATGAGCTGGTGCAGCTCCAGGCAAAGCTTAAAAAGACCATTGTTTTTGTGACACATGACATGGATGAGGCCATTAAAATTGCAGATATGATCTGCATTATGAAGGACGGTGATGTTCTTCAATACGACACGCCGGAGAATATTTTAAACAACCCCAAGGATGAATTCGTATCGAACTTCGTAGGGAAGAACAGAATCTGGTCTTCGCCGGAGTATATAAAAGTATCCGATATCATGATTGAGAATCCGGTCATTGCATTCAGAGATCTGTCTGTTTTAAAATGCATTGATAAAATGCGGCATAACAAAGTAGACAGTCTCCTGATCGTGGATCGTGCCACAAGACATCTGGAAGGGATCGTAAAGGCCAAAAGGCTGAGGGGAGTGGAAGACAGGACCCGTCTGGCAGAGGAATATATGTATGAAGATTATCCGTCTCTGTTACCAGATCAATGTATTCTGGATGCATTGAAAATAGTAACGGAAAACCAGGTATCCACAGTTCCCGTGGTGGATGAGGAAAAACGCTTAAAGGGTCTCATCACACGAACCAGTCTGGTCACCACGTTGAGCCAGCAGTATTTTGACTATGAAGGAGGAGAGGCATAATGAGTTTTATACAATATTTAGGAAGTGAATATCCTCAAATCATTTCATTATTAATAGAACATTTAAAGCTGACTGCTATTTCAGTTGGTCTGGCTATCTTGATCGGCGTACCTCTTGGCATCTTCATCTCTTATGCATCGAAAGCCGGGAAACCGGTTTTATCCATTGCCAATATCATTCAGGCGATTCCCAGTATGGCCCTTTTGGGTTTCATGATTCCTCTCTTTGGAATCGGAACGGTTCCGGCTGTGGCAGCAGTGGTTCTTTATTCCCTGCTTCCCATTATTAAAAATACTTATACGGGAATTGAGAGCATCAATCCCCAGACTCTGGAAGCTGCCAAGGGAATTGGTCTGACACCTCTTCAGGTGCTGACAAAGGTGCAGATACCAATGGCACTTCCGGTCATCATGGCAGGGGTGCGTATTGCTTCCGTAACCGCAGTAGGGCTTATGACCATGGCAGCATTTATCGGAGCCGGAGGTCTTGGCTATCTCGTTTTCTCCGGAATAAGGACAGTGAACAACAACCAGATTCTAGCTGGAGCCATACCAGCCTGTCTGCTTGCACTGATGGTTGATTTTCTAATTGGCCTGGTAGAAAAGCTAGTAACGCCTATAAGTCTCCAAAAAGGAGATACAGCGTCTAAGAAGAAAAAGAGAACCGTTCAGAAAGCAGGAATTAGTGTGGCTGCACTGATGCTTGCAGGAATCTTTGTATTTACCTCTCTGGGAGGCAGTATGCAAGGCTCCCGGACTATTTCCATAGGCTCCAAGGATTTTACAGAGCAGGAGATCGTAGGAAATATGCTGGCGGATCTCATCGAGGATCGTACCGATATTTCTGTTAACAGAAGGCTGAACCTTGGAGGGACTCAGGTATGCTTTGGAGCATTGAAAAGTGGCGACATTGACCTCTATGTGGAATATAGTGGAACAGCTTATACCGATACGCTTAAGCATCAGCCCATCAGCGACACGGATAAGGTCTATGAGACGGTAAAGGATGAATTAAAAGAAATTTATAATATCGATGTATTAAAGCAAATGAATTTTAATAACACGTATGTAATTGCAGTAACTCAGGAGACAGCAGAAAAGTACGGCTTTAAGACCATCAGTGATTTTGCAAAGAAGGCGGGCAGTATGACCTCAGGGCTGACCTTTGAATTTACCAACCGGGAGGATGGTCTTTCCGGGCTTCAAAAGACTTATGGTTTCCAGATTGGGCGAAACATTACCTTAGACAACGCTCCCCGCTATTCAGCCCTGCAAAAAGGTGACGTAGATGTGATCGACGCCTTTGCAACAGACGGTCTTTTGAAAAAATTCAATTTAGTATCTCTAAAGGATGATCAAAATTTCTTCCCGCCTTATTATGCAATGCCGATTATCCGTGGAGAGGCACTGGAGAAATACCCGGAAATCCCTGCGATTTTGGAAGAATTAAATCCACTGTTGACAGACGAGGTCATGGGCGAACTGAACTATAAGGTAGATGAATTACAGCAGTCACCGGCAGAGGTTGCCCGCGAATTTTTAAAGGACCATGGACTGATATCATGATAAGCGGAGTCATACTGTTTACCGTTGTTTCCCTTATCTTTTCCATGAAAGGTCTAATGCGTCTTGTTGCTGGTGAACATGAATTGTCTTTAAAGGAACAAACGATTGGTTTTCTGTTTGGTCGTTATATGGGAGGGGTAGCTGGGATAACGTTTTTTCTTTGGTTATTCAGGCCTATTAATCCGACCTTATTTTCCATTGGGGCAGGAGCGGGATATATGATTTTAACTCTGTATCTTCTAATTAAAGCAGCCCGAATCTTAATACAAGAGGAATTTAAGTCCTGATACTCCTTTCTGATTGGTAAATAAAAAAATGCAGGCTATCTGTTTCGTTAAGAAAGATAGCCTGCGTTTTTACGTATCATCGTTTGCCTCATCTAACGGCTTCCACCACCACCGCCTCCAGAGAAACCACCGCCTCCAAAGGAACTGGTACCGCCTCCGGTGCCGTCTATATTTGAACTGGGAGATGCAGTGCTGGAGATATGGTTTGTCATAGTCATAAGGTAAAACATACTGTAGGAATTACAGCCATATCTTCCTGCAAAATGGTCAAAATGGGAAGGATCAAGGGTTTTAAAACGTTTTAAGACCTTATCACCAATACCAAATAAGGCAGCGATTACAAAATAATCCCCCCAAAGCTGTCTGTCCGCCTCTTTGTCTTCTTTTTGCATAATCATTTTCAGAAGATATTTTTGAAGTCCCAGTATCCTTTTCGCCTGTTCAAAGCCGGAAGCAGTAAACAGGACAGCTCCCTTCTCATCGGCAGCCGCTGCACCTGAGCGGATTAATTCCTCTTCCCCTTCCTGCTTCACTGATTCCTCCCAGGCATTAAGCTTGTCATAAAGCTCTTCCCCTCTTTTTTCCATATCAGAAATCAAAAGAATCCCCGTGGCATCGGTACCATAGCTTAAGATATCGTATAGTGACCGCTCCAACTGGGAGTCAGGTGTTTTATCCGGGTAAAATACGATAGCTTCTGCCTCCTGTTTTTCCATATGAATATAACCAGCTTCCTGCCAACGAATGAAATAAGCACTGATAAGCTTATCAAAGGAAATGTTCCTGCGAAGCAGCTGCATCGCAGAATAAATAGCAGGAATACTGCCGCCGAATGGAATGGAGTAATTTACCTCTATTTGTTTCATACCTGGAAGCCGAACGGTTTTACCATCTGCCAGCTTGTATCTTGAAGTAAAGAAGGCAATTAAGAAAACAACTATAATGGCCGTCGCTGCTCCTATGGCAGAGATTATATATAAAGCTGTATTTGAGTTATCTTTATCTGCTGATTTCTGCAGAGCTTCAAAAGACATATTAGCTTTTGGAGCCTGAGGGAATAATTCTTTTTCAAAGCGGGAGAGTACATTTACATAATCGTTATTCCCCAGTGATTTGGAAGAAATAGCAGTAAGGGTGCCGTCAGCTGCGATTTTTACCTCACCTTTAAAGCCATATCCCCAGATGCGGGCATTGTCTGCTGTTAAGCCTGTATCCGCCATTTTGATTGTAACATGGACCGATTGGGGAGGACTGGAAAGGTCGGAGATGAACTGGTGATAAAATCCAGCGTAATCTCCATAATTTTTTACCAATCCATCGATGGTATATTGAATGGTGTATTGATGGTCACCGTAGCTTCCAATTCCCCAGCAGAGCTCATACCCATCAGAAGTTTTTAATATGCCGCTGGTGCCCGTCTTTTCCTCTCTGGATAATTTTGTGTTCCAGTTATCCAGAGTTTTGAACTGCGTTCCAGTCTCATCCCATACCAGAAGAGAATGGACGCTCATACCTTTCATATTGTTAAGTGCCTTGTAATATTCCGTGCCGCTTGAGACGCCTCGCACATCCCAGACTTCCCTTATCACTGCAGAACCATCCCTTTGAAGAGTGGCCTCCACATCAATGGAGGGTATTGCGTCCTCTTTGGCATACACAGGATTTGCGCCCAGAACTAACAGCATTGTGAGCAATATGAAAAAGATATGAAATCTTTGTTTTCTTAACTTCATAAGCATTCTCCTTTCAAGTCATTGTTCTTTTCTATGTTTAGGCATACCCATTATGTAAGGAATGAGCCACTGCTGCCTATGCTTTAGTATACCACATTTTTAACAGACTTAATATTTATCTGCCTTAATATCTCACAGAGGACTGAATTTTTCCATATAATGATAGGAAGAAAATGGTAGGTAATACCATGTTTATAAAGGAAGATGACATGCTTAACGGGAGATTTCATACATTGAGCCAAAAGAGAGCCTGGTACCAGAAGAAGAATTATGTTTCTTTGGAGATAACTGAGAATCAAAATGATGCCTCCCAGGTACAGGCCATTGCAGAAAACTTAAGAATTCCATGGGCCGTGGAGGTCAGTGAAGACGGAAGGATGTTCTTTACAGAACGAACTGGAAATCTGCGTGTCATAGAAAATGGTATATTAAATCCAGTACCATTGTATACATATGGCCCGCCCTTTGTGAATAGGGGAGAAGGCGGGCTTATGGGGCTTGCACTGGATAAAAATTTCCTGACGAACGGATATATTTATCTGATGTATACCTATGAGGATCAGGGGGCAATTTACAGCCGTGTGGTTCGTATAAGATTAGGGGGGAATACCGTATCTGAGGAGAAAATTCTTCTGGACCGGATTCCGACAGGCTTAATTCATAATGGCGGACGGTTAAAAATTGGACCTGACGGATATCTTTATATAACCACCGGAGATGGGGGAGACCGGAATCTTTCCCAGGATAGAAACAGTCTGGCTGGTAAAATTTTAAGAATTGGAACCGATGGAAGCATTCCTTCTGACAATCCATTTCCAGATTCCCCGGTTTATGCCCTGGGACTTCGAAATCCCCAGGGGCTTGCCTGGAATGACCAAGGTATACTGTTTGCTTCCGAGCATGGAGATATGGCCCATGATGAAATCAACATCATAGTACCAGGGGGCAATTATGGCTGGCCTTTGATTACAGGCGTCGGGGAGATGCCAGGGAATGATTTCATTTCGCCTGTCATTGAAAGCGGGGAAGATACCTGGGCTCCGGCAGGAATCACCTTTGTCACCAGTGGTCCCAGAAGAGGTCAGCTCCTAGTGGCAACACTTCGTGGAAATGCACTTGTGGCCATCACCTTTGATGAATCAGGAACCCAGGCAGCTCATGTGGAGCGGTTACTTAACGGTGAGTTTGGGCGGTTGCGGGATGTCTACCAGGCCATGGATGGTTCTATATATGTTACTACCAGTAACACAGACGGCAGAGAAATACCTAATCCGGGGGATGATAAAATACTGGAGCTTCGTTCATTTATTTCATCATAAATTGTTATTTCCTTTTATCTCCTTATCATCCGTATAAAACTCAGGATATTTCTAAATACTATAAAGAAAAAGAGATCCGGAGCAAATATGAGAGCGAATAAGAGAGCAAATAAAAGACTGACCAGGGCATTTGAACATGCCACAAAAATATCATTTGATTCCAATTCAAAATTTATATTCTTTAGTGACTGTCATCGTGGGGATGACAGTGTTTCTGATGAATTTATTAGAAACCAGAATATATTTTTACATGCTTTGAATTATTATTATAAAGAGAATTACGTCTATATAGAGGTAGGGGACGGGGATGAATTATGGGAGTATAAAAATTTCAGTGTAATCCGCCTTGCCCATACCGATGTATTTACAGCCATTAAAAAATTCTTTGATGCCGGACGTTTTATCATGCTGTACGGCAATCACAATATATATTTAAAATCAAAATATTTCGTAAAAACGAATTATTATGAATTTTACGATGAATATAACCAGAAGAGGGTAGATTTGTTTAAGGGGCTGGAGCCCAAAGAAGCTTTGGTCCTCCAATATAAAAATAACAATCAGAAGATATTGGTTCTTCATGGGCACCAGGGCGATATTATGAACGACCAGTTCTGGTTTATTTCCATGCTGCTACTTCGTTATCTGTGGCGGTATCTTCACCTGGTTGGCTTTGATAATCCCACAAGCCCTGCCCGCAATCTATTTAAAAGGCATAAAGTGGAACGAATTTATGATGAATGGATACGGAGACGCAGGGTTATGCTGATTTGCGGTCATACCCACAGACCTAAATTTCCAAAGGCAGAAGATGTCCCATACTTTAATACCGGATGCTGCACCCGCACACGAGGAATCTCAGGCATTGAGATCGTAAACGGCGAGATTTTGATGGTTGACTGGAGAATCGCTGCGGATGAACATGGCGGACTTCAAATCCTTCGTACGGTTGTGAGAGGACCAATCCCAATTGAAGCCTTTGACCGAAGGAAAAAAGGCCGTTCCAAAGCTGGTAAGAAATATGAAGATCATTAATGGTATGGTAATCTGGTTTTGAGGCGGAACCCAGAAGGTTAATTGTAAGTTCCTGCATTGATGTTTATAATAGAGAAGACAATGAAGAGATGCATTGTCTTCTTTTTCTTTTGAACAAATCAAAGCTATAAAAAATACTTGACTAGTCGTTCTAAAAAAGATATACTAAGCATAAATTGTAGAACGGTCATTCTATAATTAGAGAACATCAGTTATGCGGCTGATGATTGGTACATAAAGAATATGCGGAAACGTGAGCACATGTCGGCGATTTAAAAAAAGATAATAAATAAAAGATAAGGAGCAGATCAAAATGGGTTTAATAACGGTAAATGAAGAGAAGTGTATCAAATGCGGGATTTGTGTAGAGGAATGTCCAACGACAGTATTAAAGATGGAATCAACAGGGCCGGTTGAGGTAAAAGGTGGTTCCTGTATTGCCTGCGGTCATTGCGTGGCTGTTTGTCCAAAAGACGCTATGGATAATGAGAAGTCGCCTCTGGCCATGCAAAGCGAGATAGGGGAGAAGGCAAAATTAAATCCAGAAGAAGCTAAGAGTTTTCTCCGCTCTCGTCGTTCCATTCGTTCCTTTAAGAGTAAGCCTGTAGAGAGAGAAAAACTGATTCAGCTTGTTGATGTCGCTCATCTTGCGCCTACAGGCAGTAATGCACAAGGAATCTCTTTTTTAATTATTGATGATAAAAAAATGGTTGAAAAGATCGTAGAAGAATGTATCAGCTGGCTGGAGAATCATCAGATCTGGAGTAACTATTTAGGCGATTTAATCAAAGAATACAGAGAAACTAAGGTTGACAAGATTCTAAGAGATGCGCCCAGCCTTGTTTTATCATTGGCGGATAAAGATTTTACCAGGGGAAGAGAAAATTCGATTTTCTCCTTAACTTATCTGGAGTTATATGCTCCGTCTTTAGGCTTGGGATCATGCTGGGCTGGAATATTAGAAGTATGTGCCCTCAGTGAAGATTCTCCACTTAATAAGCTGTTACATATTCCAGAAGACAAGAAAATAACAGGATGTGTAATGGTAGGATATCCAAAGAATAAATTCAAACGTTTTACAGAAAGACAGCCGTTATCCGTTTCATTTTTCAACGATTAAAGGATAATCTTCTGAAAATACTTGGCCGTTCGTTCTATAAATGTTATGATGGTTAAACAGGAGGTAGGGCAATGGGACGAAACAAGGAATTTGAGGAAGAAGATGTTCTTAAGAAAGCCATGGAATTATTCTGGATGCAGGGATACGAGAAGACATCGATGAGCGATTTAGTCGAGCACATGGGAATTCATCGAAAGAGCTTATATGACACCTTTGGAGACAAACATTCGCTGTATCTAAAATCCATAGACTGCTATCGTTTGAAAACCTCAGAGACATTAAACTGTATAATCTCACAGGCAAAGACCGCAAGTGAAGGAATAAAAAATATATTTAATCTTATGATTGACGGCACGGATGAACGTCAATGTGGATGCTTTATTGTAAATGCGGTTACTGAGATGGCAATGCGGGATAAAGAAGTTGATGAAAAGGCAGAGGAAGCACTTGCGCAATCAGAGAGACTTATGGGAGAACTGATACGAAAAGGGCAAAAAGATGGTGAATTTTCATGCAGCCTCAGCGCAGATTCCCTGGCTGAAATTCTTCATAGTACTTTACTTGGCGTCCGGGTCTATGCCAGAACATCGGGCAGTAGAGAAAAGTTACACGGCTTAGCTGATAATTTTCTATTGCTATTAAAAGGCAATCATTAATATGTATTAATATAAGTGCAAAGAGGCCCTGACAGGATACCATGTCCTGTTATGGCCTTTTGTCAGAAAAAACAAAGAACAGAGCCAACGGTATCAGTATGGCTCTGCTTTACATTGTACGAATGTGGCTAAACATTCATTAACACTATACCACATTAAAGTGAATACATCAATCAATAAATTGTATTTTTATACATAATTAGAAAACTTATCAATTTGCGCATAATAATTACCAAAAAAAGGATGTAATGCATAATAATATTGTTTATATACACAGTATTCCCTTAGAACCCTGATTTTACGGCACTTAATGGCTGGAGGGCTTGCTCTTATCATCCATTCTATGTTACTATTAAAGTGGGTGCATTTTTTTAAATACAAGGCATGAATAAAGGAGAAAAAATGGAAGACAAAGCTTATAGTGTTTCGTTAACTAAAAATCCCCTCATATCCATGAAGGTAATACCAGGGCATTTTACGACCAGTCACTTTCATATCAGTCATTATCTTGATGTCAGCGAATTAAAGACCAATGCTGTCATAGCGAAAGATGTGGCAAGGGAGCTGTCCATACCGTATCTGGCTAATGTATCAGTGGATACCATTGTCTGTATGGAGGGAACCGAGGTAATCGGCGCTTATATGGCAGAAGAGCTTATGCAGGAGGGAGTAGGTGTCATTAACAGCGGGAAAGAGATCCGGGTATTAAAGCCGCTCATCAGTGCAGGCGGTAAGCTGTTATTTCAATGCAACGTACAGCAGTATATCAGAGACAAGGAAATTATTTTGCTGGTGGCCTCCATTTCCAGTGGTACGACAATTGGACGCGCTCTGGATTGTATCACGTATTATGGAGGGGTAATCGCAGGGATCTCTGCTTTATTTAATGCATACCCGGCAGGTGATGAACAGGAAATTCATTCCATGTTTACAAGGGAAGATATTCCTGGATATCAGGTATACAGTATGGGTGAATGCACGATGTGCAAGGAAGGCCAGAAGTTAGAGGCCATTATCAACAGTGAAGGCTATACAAATATCTAATAAAGTAGGAGATGATTATATCGATGTTCTTAAATAAATTTCTTTCTAGTCTTAGTTTCATGCATCTCACCGTACCTCAGCTTGTTATGGTAGTACTTGCGTTATTTCTGGCATACTTAGCAATAGAAAAGAAATATGAACCCTTATTGCTTCTTCCCCTGGCATTTGGTATGGCCATAGCAAATCTCCCATTATCCGGTCTGTCAGCACACGATAAGGGCGGGCTGCTTTATTATTTATATCAGGGAATTTCTCTTGGAATCTATCCGCCACTGATCTTTTTGTGTATCGGAGCCATGACGGATTTTACACCCCTCATATCATCCCCTAAGAGTGCGCTCATAGGACTTGGAGGACAGCTTGGTATCTTTGCAGCTTTGGGAGGAGCGTTGCTTGTGGGTAAGGGACTTGCAAGTGTAGTACCGGGATTTGATGGATTCAGCTTGCAGGAAGCAGCAGCCATCGGCATTATCGGCAGTTCTGATGGACCGACCTCCATCTATACGGCTGAGCTTCTGGCACCCCAGCTTCTGCCTGTCATTACCATAGCGGCATATTCTTATATGGCCCTGGTGCCTCTGATTCAGCCGCCCATTATGCGTATGCTTACCACTGAAAAAGAGCGGGTCATCGTGATGCCGGAGTCAAAAAGAGTGACACGCCGTCAAAAACTGATATTTTCCTTTGGTATTACATTTGCCACGTTATTAATCGTGCCAGCAGCAGGAACCTTAATTGCCATGCTGATGCTTGGGAATATCATCAGGGAAAGCGGTGTGACAGAACGATATGTGCGGACCTTGCAAAATGACCTGCTGAATATATTGACGCTGCTTATTGGTATTTCCGTAGGCTCTACCGCTACTGCAGATAGAATTATAAATCCCCAGACGATTCTTATCATCTGTCTTGGATTATTTGCCTTCGCCTTTGGTACTGTAGGCGGAGTTCTGATTGCAAAGCTGCTATGTAAAATCACAGGCGGTAAGGTTAACCCGCTCATCGGTAATTCAGGCGTATCTGCCATGCCTATGGCAGCCCGTGTTTCCCAGAAGCTTGGTCAGGAATACAATCCCCATAATCATCTGCTCATGCATGCCATGGGGCCGATTGTTTCCAGTACCATAGGTTCTGCCCTGATTGCAGGTATTTTTATTACCTTTTTCGGGTCGTAATTAATTAGTCAGGAGGTTCGTTATTTTAGATTTTTTAAGCAAAACAACAACAAAACGATTTTTATCCAGATTGCTGCTGGCCATATTAGTTATTATATCCTATAAAATAATCATGAACGTATCAGGCGTTATGAGCTGGCTGAAAGCTGCGATGAATATATTGATGCCTTTTTTCTATGGATTCATCATTGCGTATCTGCTGAATATTCCCTGTTCTGCTTTGGAACGAAATTTCAAGCGATCAAAATCAGCGTTCTGGAAGAAAAAAGCAAGGTCAGTCAGCATCTTAATTGTGTATGTTTTATTAATTGTTATAATTAGCATAACAATGAACATCATTATTCCGTCCCTTCAAAGAAATATCACGGATTTTATTGTTAATTTTAACACGTATTACAACAATGCAATCGCAGCGATCAAGCAATTGCCCATTGAAAATACAGAGGTCCTGGATACGATCTTAGAAACGGTGACCAGTAAAATCAGTCTGAAAATCCTGTTAGAAAGCATAGGTCTTACCAATATTTTGTCCTCCTTAAATGTTGTGTTTGGTCTCACTTCCGTTATTTTCAGCGGAGTGATCGCCATCATCACATCCATATATTTATTGGTGGAAACACATAATTTCAAGAATTATATGTCCCGTGTTTCCAGACTTTTTATTCCTGGGAAAACAAGAGAAGTGATTGGCAAGTACGGCAATATTATAAGTGAAAGCTTTAAGAAATTCATTGCCTGCCAGCTTTTAGATTCCTGTATTCTTGGCATAATAACCACCATTGAATTTTCTATTTTGGGATCGAGGCATGCAGTGGCCTTAGGCATGATGCTGGCGATTCTAAATATAATTCCTTACTTTGGTTCTATATTCGGTTCCATCATAGCGGTCATCGTAGTCGCCAGCACCAATGGCATTGGCACCGGCCTGATCACGGCAGTGGTCCTACTGATCACGCAGCAGATTGATGGAAATGTGATTCAGCCTAAATTAATGGGAAATTCCTTTTCTCTTAGTCCGGCTTTGATCGTCATCGGCATTTCTATTGGCGGGTCTGTAGCAGGAGTGTGGGGGATGATTTTGGCCATTCCCATTGTGAATATATTAAAACAGATTACGGATGATATGATTGCAGCCAGAGAGGCAGCTGTTTTAGAAGCTGAAAGATATGCAGATACAGATACGCTGCAACATGAAGATATATAGAATTTGGATGCCGCAAGTGTAGAAGCTTGTGGCTTTTTTTTGTCATGATATTGGCCTTTAAAGAACGTGCCGGGTGCTGTTTTACTCCGGCTTTCGGCAGGATAAATATATGGCTCCGACCCGCATGGTATTAAGCAGGTTTACGATTTCCTCCGTAGATAAAAACTCATCCTCCCCCTGTTCCAGCCATGTCTGCGCAGCTGTCAGATGAAGCTCCAGTAATATCTTGGTAAAATGAGTGCGCAGTCCATCCTGGGGCAGTCCGTCCCGGTCCATGAGGTGATTGATATGGATGGATAAGAATTGCTTCAATTTGCTTCGGAAATAGGAATCTCCATTCTTTCGGTCCAATAAAGCGATCATTTCTCCTTTATAGTCCTTGCAAAAATCAAACCAGGTCAGAAACATGGCCGGAGGGGTCACATCAAAGGACAGGAGATCTTCAAAGAAGGGAGAAGTTTTATTTTCCTTAGAAATCTTCGAATATCTTTTTGCCAGTTCCGTAAGAAGAGAAGTTTCTATTTGTTCCATTAAATCATAAATATCATTATAATACAGGTAAAAGGTGCCTCTTGTAACGCCTGCCGTTTTGCAGATTTCCTTAACCGTTATTTTGTCCCACATGTTAGAAGGAATCATGGCAAGATAGGTATCCGCAATCGCCTTCTTCGTTAGCAGCCCTTTCCCAGATTTTTTATCATTCATTATCCCAGCGCCTCCCCCTTTCCCCTTGCTGACTCACAATAAAATCCCATTTGATAAACTGAACATATTTCATAAATGTGTTCTTTTTTTTGCGGATATATTTCGGTATGATTGATCCAGAATCTAAAGAAAATTATACCTGATATTCAAGGAATATTCAACCGAATGGAGGGGGAGAGAATGGAGGAATCAACATGGCTTATGTATTTAGTAAGGGAAAAATCATGGTAGCCCCAAGGACCTGTGGGAAAAAGATGAATGAAATCACCCTTGAGGATTTAAGAAACATGACGGTAGAGCTCACAGAAGAAGAGAGCCGGTCTGTGTTTGCAACGTATTACAAGGAACCGCTTGCCCATCTACAACCGGAACATGTCAGGGCGATAGAACACGGCCCTTTAAAGCCAGAGGAATGCTATATGCCAGAGCTTGCCGGAAGAATACTGCTTGATGGAGATGATATGTATCCCGCAAATGGCTACGGGGTACTGCCAAATGGCGTAGGCTTTGCAGCGATTAAGATTATACAGGATGGCATTACGGATGAGATGATAAGAAACTATCAGGAGAACTTTGCCAGTGACGAAAACTGTAACCTGTTTTATAAAACCTGGTACCCAGGAGCCCATCTCATTCATTTTGAAGATGGTGCGGTGGAGGATTTTGGCTGGGGAATGATGCGTATGGAGATGAATTGGGATTGCTTTCGTTTTAATCATCTTGGAATTGAGGAGACGGATATCTCTCAGCGTGATCCCGGCTGTATCTTTCTTATGGGACTTGGAGGAAAAGCAGAGGAGATATATGATCGGGAAGGGAAAGAAAGAGTCATGTGTATGGTACAGCATACGAGAGAAACGGACATTGGTCGGGAATTAAGAGTTTTATACTGGAATGGCATGACCTTTATGGAGGATGGGACACTAAAAGTCTGTCCAGAGCCTGACCGTGATAAGACCATGAAAGAAATGAAACTGATGATGATTCACTGCATGACAGAATATTGCAATCAGCTGAAGCTGATTAAGATGTTTTGGAATAAGGAGATAAAGGAAGGGTCAGAACTTGCCAGAGAGAATTAAGAAAAATAATATCATTTTGTCTATTATCGGGATATCCTTTGTACAGGGATTACAATTTAGCATATCACCGGTTTTAGGGCAGATACAGCTCCATTATCCGGAAGTAAATGTAAGCCTTATCCAGATGTTAATTACCGCACCAACCCTGTTATCCATGGTCATGTCAGTGGCGGTTGGTACCCTGGTTGTAAGGATCAGCAAAAAAAAGCTGCTTTTAATCGGCTGCTTTATTACAGGAATTACAGGATTTGTTCCCTTTGTATGGGACAGTTTTATGCTTTTGTTCTTATCCAGAACGATATATGGAATCGGACTTGGGATGGCGACTACACTGAATGCGGCTGTTGTTGCAGAGTTTTTTGAAGGGAAAGAGCGTGTTTCTGTTATGGGGATTCAGGCAGCCAGTGTAGGAGCCGGAATGGTAGTCATTACAGTTGCCAGCGGTCTGCTTGGGACAATAGGATTCCAATATGCCTATGTAATTCACATCATTGGTTTTATTGCAATGGTTTTAATCGCAGTCTGTCTTCCTGATACAGGTATTAAAAAGACGGATAGGCCTGAGCCTATTAAGCTTAACAAAAGGGTGGCTGCCATGGCAGTGGTTGGTTTTATGGAATTTCTGTTTCTGATTACGTTCTCCACAAATTTATCCATGCACCTTAGTGGGAGTCTGGCTGGAAGCTCTTCGGTATCAGGTAATTTAACGGGTGTGTTTTCCGGTGCCCAGATTCTTGTCGGACTAATTCTTGGTCTCTTGACGAATAAGTACACCATACCAACGGCTATGTTCAGTTTCAGCATTGGAGCAGTATTTCTCATTCTTTTTCCCTCCCAGGCGGCTCTTTTGATGATCGGGGCAATGTTCTGCGGTTTTTCCCAGGGGCTCTTTGTACCGACAGCTTTGGTTATCATTTCAAATGCAGTCAAACCAACTGCCGTTGCCATGGCCACTGCTTGCTTTAACGTTGCAGTCTACCTTGGACAACTGCTGTCCCCAGCTATTTTAAATACGGTTTCAACCTTCATCTTTGGGGAAGTAACGACTTCCAATGTATATATAATATCTTCCATAGGAATGGGGATTACAGCGTTTATTACAGTAATTATGATATCAAAGGCTCAAAAAGCTTAATACTTAATTTGACCGCCAGAAACGAGACTATTGTTTCTGACGGTCTTTTTATCTATTTCCTATACCTGTCTTATGATGTCCCAAACACAGACATTGTGTGCAAGAATTGATGTTTCCACCTCCAGGCAATCGTCTGCATGGAAGTAAATATTCCTCTCTTCTGGAATACAGGCTTTTAAAAGATAATTCAACTGGGAGGCTGAGGGGAGTTTGATATCCATTAAATATTCTGTTTCGCTTATGTTGCTTCTGACAAAGCCCCCGATCCAGATATCCAGAATGCTGCCGTGGGAGCGGTCTAATAGAAATCGGGATACCCGGTATTTGCCTGGGGTAATACCGTGTAAAAGAAAACGAAAGCTAACCGCAGGAACCTCCTCAAACAGCTTATAAACATTAGAAAATGAGGAATATTTCCCGTTTTCATAGAGGCAGGAAGACCTGGGATGAGCATAATTAAAACACATGATCTGATAGTGGTCAGGACCCTTTCTGGTAATGCAAAAGTTCTCCCCCCGCTTAATAATCTCAGTGCCCAGCCGCCCCAGCATCTGAAAGGCATAGAAGGCCGGCATGGCTATGTTATCCTTGTTAATGAGCCCGGAGCCCCAGAAGTAAAAGGCTTTTTGTTTCAGGGGACTTGATTGTGTGGTGGTATCACTGAACAGCCAATAGCCCATGAGATCACTGACGGAATTTAAATCCAGACAGGTCTTACATATATAGGCCGACTGATAACAGGAATATTGTATGGGCAATTCGGGCAATGATATGGAATTCCATTCTGTAATGTAAAACGGCGTGTGCAAGTCATATTTACGGATCATCTTTCTGATTTTCTGTGCCAGGTTCAGAGGAAGATTCTGATCCATACTAACAATTGTCTTGGAAGACTGGGGTTTTCTCATCAGGGAAAGATGAGCAGAGATAAAGGAAGGCTTCCCATCCCCTTTGTATAAACATCTTAGGATTTCCTCTAAGTCTTTTAAATCTTCTCTGGAATCAAAACCAGGCCCGCCCAAAGAGACACCGGGAAGATAGGAGTGGATCATATCCTGAATCAGTCTGAAATCAGAGGCGTATTGCTGCGGCGTTTCTCTTGGTAATTTCCATAATTCAAATACCCATTGCGAAGTCCATTCCTTTGGGTAGCTTTGAGAGCAGAAGGCTAAAAAAGCCTTTAATAGTTCAAAGAAACGGTTGTTTTTTAAAGAAGCCAGGGAATCCTGTAAGGACCCGCCCGGTTCATAAAATGTATGGCTCATCCGGGTCAGATCGATGAATGGAATCAGGTCGTGATCCAGCATAAAATGCATGATGTCATCCAGATCAAGGAAATAGTAATTATAATCAGGCAATACCCTTGGTATAAAAGAGGAGCTAAGGATTCCCTGAATGCGAAGATATTGAAAGCCAAGAGATTTTCTCGACTCCAGAAGAAGTCTTCTGTAATTTTCCGAAAGCAGGTTCTTTGCTGAACTTATATTGAGTAACGTGGAGAAGTTACTCCTCATGCCTTCCGTTTCATGGATATTCACATCAATCTGGCTGCTATAAAGACAGCTGTTTTCAGAAAGAAGAACCGAGTTGCTATACTCATCAAGCTGCTTGTACTCCTCTGCAAGCATATGGACGTGTTTATTTTTCCGGAATCTGCTGGGAGTCATCTGGTAGCTGGCCCGGAATGCTTTGCTGAAAGCAGTCACATCGGAAAAACCATTACGGATAGCGATTTCAGTTATGGGATCATCTGTATAGGAAACATCCCGGTATGCATGGAACAGCCGCTTTTCCAACAGATAGGTCTTAAAATTCTTATGTAAGTACTTGTGAAAAAATTTAGACAAGTACTGAGGCGTTAGATAAAGGGCTTCTGAGAGTGATGTAAGGGTTATTGGCTCGTTATAGTGGTGATCAATATAATCAATGATTTTATTGATGCGGGCCCCATGCTTTTCAGGAATTTTTTCATATAGTACGGGCTTGAAGTAATTCTCTTTTTTTAAGTGCTCCATAAGCTGAAACATGAGACTTAAGATGCTTAAATGATTCTCGGATGGTCCTTCCAGATACCGGGTTCCGATGTTTATTAAGATTTCTTTCAGAGCCGTATAGTTATTGCCTGGTTCCAGCACAGAGTCACAAATCAGGGTTCCGTAGTTTCCAAGGCACTGTTCCACAAAATAAGGGTGAATTCCTAAGTGGAAGATATTACAGCTTTCCCCCGGAATCAGCGTGGCCTTATTCATGGGACTTACAAGGCAGATATCACTGATAAAATACTGGGCTTCCTGCTCCGGCAGGCCAATGGTCAGCTTTCCGGATACCACATAAATGAAATCATAGGACTCATGCTGAAAGGTAAGTGGTTCATGTATTTCCATGCTGTGGAAAAATATAATAGGAAGATTAGAAGGGAGATTTTGATACCAATTCATCTGTGGGCCTCCTTAAAATCGCTGTTGGTGTGGTATGTAAGTCAAGGGTCACGAGCTTGACTTCCCGGCGTCTTAGACTGATGGGATAGTTAAGCTGTCCGCTGTGGTCCACCTCCAAGGTAGTAAACTTTGGAAGCATGGCGGAATTTTGCTTTAAGACCGATATATTCTCCGGTCGTGATACGGTCAAAAGATTCATTTGCTTCCAGAGAAATAAAAGATTGCTTCTGCTGTCCGATATAACATATTCCTTGACCAGATAAGTGCCTTCTGCGGCATCAGGAATCCTGATTTTCCAGTAATCCGGATCCGTTGAGATAAAAAGGGCTCCATCTGTTTCGAAGTCTTCGATCTGGACATTTCTGCCGGTATAAGCGGGATTAATATGCTCATAGTGGAAAAATAAAAAGCGGAAGCAGGAATTGGAGTCTGCGGTAAGCAGGAATTTCTTGTGGGCATATAACAGGTTTTTTCCCAGCATGGAAAACATGCGGTAAGCGTGGTAAGACGGCTTTGGAATCCCGCTGTCTGTAAAGAGTCCCCACCCACCGAACAGCATGTCCATGGAATCAGAATGGCGAAGGGGAACATCAGACAGCATGTAATACCCCAGGGCTTCGATATCGAGTTCTAAAGACTGGGACAAGTTCTTTGCAAGAAATTCCGATTGAAAGCTGGAATCGTTAAGCAGGTTACGGGAGGAAATGTTAGAGTTGAACTCTGTAATCCAAAGGCCGCAGGCAGGGGATAAGCTCCTTCCTATTTCGCTGATTTCATGGATTCTTTTTATGGCAAGATCTTCATCCGGGGAAATGGAAGCGTCAGCACCGTCACTGGTCAGCGGATAAATATAAGCCGTCAGAAAATCAGGAACAGCAGACGCTGCCTGCATCATTTCGTACATTTTAATGAGAAGCGGAGGATTGTTCCACTGATTAAAGCCCGGACCGCCTACCTGACATCCTGGGGCATAGGTCTTAATGATTTCTTTCAGCCGTTTAAAATACCGGATGTATTTTGGCAGAGGGAAAATCTCTGACAGCTCAATAAAGTCATAGATGGTATAGCTGATTTCAAAGCGCCAGGAATTTACGGACTCTTGCCCATAGCGGTTAATACAGGCCCGCATAAAGTTAGGAAGAATCTCTAAAAGCTGGTCAAAATAGGTAACTGTACTGCCAATCAGATTCTTTGCTATATTTTCTTTGGCAGAAAGCTGGATGCGAAAGAGCTTATTACTGAGCTCAAGAAATGGGAGCATCCGGTTTTCAATTATATTGTCTAAGATCTGAAAGATCTGATTGTATTCATAAATGGTTTTCCCACTGATGGAATACTGGGAAACAAGATCAAAAAGTCTGCAGATTCTCCCGTATGTAAATCCGATTTCTCTCTGGGTATTCTTTAGCTGATCAAATATCTTAACATTGGAAAAATCCTGAGCATATCCCAGATTAATGAGACGGTTCCAAAAGTCCGGAACCTGGTGACCTTTTCTGACCTCAGTTTCAATCACCTCATAAATACGAACCGTTTTTTCCTTTGGCGGTGTTTGACCGCTCTTTATCTGTCTTAGATAAAGAAGACTGCTTTCAGAGGAAAGAGGCTTCATAAAAGGAGATAGAGAAAGAGGGGAATTGTTCCGTCTTTCTATGCCCTCCAAATCAATATACTCCTTAAGGCTGTCATGGCTTGTCAGTCCTACCTTTTCGCATATCTTAGAAGGCTCTAAATCCGTATATCTGTAGTAGAGAGCTCCCTGCCTGCACTGTACTTCTTTTAGATAATTCTGAAAGGTCTGATTAAAATACTTCTGAAACAGACTGGACAGATATTGAGGCGTAATGGAAAAGAAAGCTGCTGTTTTAGACAGGCCGGGATTGTCCTTGTAATTTTCCTCTAAATAAGTGGTAACCCGCTCCACTAAAAGCTCTTGTTTCGACCCCTCTTTTCCCTTGGACAGGGAAGGCGTACTTGTCATTACATAGGAATCTCTCGTTAAAATATCCAGAAGCTGTAAGGTAAGAGCTGACAGACGGTATTGGTTCATCGCCTGACCGCTTAAAGATACCTTTGCATAATCAACAAGAACAGGATGCATCAGCTCAGAGTCAGACAGGATATGAATAGGTATGTCCAGCAGTGACTCTTTCAATAATGTATCCAGTATACATTCTGGACGAAGAGAAACTTTTAAAATCAAACATTCGTCTTTGGAAGTTACGTTTATGGCACTGCCAGGCGCAAATATCAGGCAGTCTTTTGGGTTGCAGCAGATGGTGGGACATTCCAATATCATACTCCCCCGTAAGATTGTAATGAGATCCAAACCATGAACCGGAAGCGTTTCTGTTTTGTTCAGGAGATAGAGATTGGCTGATTGAATAAAAGATTGAATTTCAGATATCGGATTCATAACTCCTCCCATAGATTACATTTTTTTCATTATATCACAGATATTAACTAATTGTGATGTTCTTTAATCTTAAAAAATAAATTAATGGCCAGTGAAAAACAAATGGTTAAAAAAGCACGGAAAAGAAGAGAAAAAAGCGGAATAGAGAAACGTTAGGAATGGCCTCCTTTGCTATAATTAGAGCAAGAAATCGTAGGGGAACAGCTGGATTTCAAATGCGCGCATGACACAAACAATGAAAAGGAGAATAGAAATGGGGACTAAAAGCAGTAAGATAGGACCGATGGAGTACGCTACCTATGGCATGGGGAATTTTGCCTCCCAACTTTCCTGGACCATGGTAACGACTTACCTGGCAGTATTTTACACAGATGTTTTTGGATTAACCGCTGGTTCGGTAGCGGTTCTTTTTCTGATAGCAAAAGTATGGAGCGGAATAAGTGATCCCTTAATGGGCGCATTGATGGAGCGTACCCATACCAGATTCGGGCGGTTCAGGCCTTATATCGTCATAGGCGCACCTCTGCTTGTCTTGTTTACCGTATTGACCTTTACGGTACCGGGGTTTGGAGGGAAAGGAAAGCTTATTTATGCTTACATTACATACATCGGTCTTGGCATGTCTTATACCATAGCTAATGTACCGTATCTGGCATTGCCGGCAGTTATGACAACTGACAGTAAGAAGATCAACCGCTTGAATACGGCTCAGATGATGGGGATGGTATTCGGGATGATATTGTTGAACCTCGTAACCCTGCCGTTAGTAAATCTATTGGGCGGTGGTGATATGGGCGCTGGTTATCAGAGAACAGCCAGTGTATTTGCATTAATCGCTCTTCCCATCTTCTGGATGTGCGCATGGAAATGTAAGGAAACAGTACAAGTGCATAAAGAAGATCAGGTTTCCTTAAAAGAGTCAGCAAAGCTGATTGTGAAGAACAAAAACTTAATTCTGATTGTGATCTATACCATTTTGAATATGGCTGGCATGCTTGGCCGAATCGGAGTGGCGGTTTATTTCTATTTATATGTGGTAAGAAATTATACTTTTATCACCATCTTTATGATGATGCAGATGCTGGTGGGCGCACTCATCATGCCATTTTCTCCTAAGGTCATGGAGCGCTTCGGGAAAAAGAAAACCATTTATTTCTCTGGTCTCATCCAGACAGTGGGTCTTCTTATGATGGTATTTGGTCCCTATATGAACATTCCCTATCTGTTCTTATGCCACATTGTATATGGTCTGGGATATATTGCCGGTCCTTGCGGATCGTGCATGATCGTTGATGCAGTTGACGATTCAGATTTAAAAACAGGAGTCAGAACCGATGGTACTGCATTTTCTTTAAATGGATTAGGCGGATTGATCGGTACTGCCCTTGGAGGTGCTCTTGGAATTGCAATTATTGGCTGGTATGGATACGTAGCCGGTGAAGAAATTACAGATCATGTGAAAACAGGTATTATCATTGCCACCAATGTTATGCCTGCAATTATATATGTGCTCTCCCTTATTCCCATTGCCTGCTACAGCTTAAAAGAGAGCGATATGACTGATATCAGAGAAAAGCTTCGGATTAGAAATGAACAAAGAGATTTAGAACGATTGAAATAGGAAAGGAAGAAACAAATATGAAGAAATTACGAATTGGTATCGTTGGCTGCGGTGGAATTGCAAATCAGAAGCATATGCCTTCTTTAAAAGCAAATGGAGAGTTAAACGAGATCGTTGCATTCTGCGATATCGTGGAAGAGAGGGCGGTAAAAGCGGCCAGAGAATACGGCACTCCTGATGCAAAGGTGTACACCAACTATATGGACCTGGTAAATGCTCCCGATGTGGATGTAGTTCATGTCTGCACACCCAATGTGGCTCATTGTCCCATAACCGTTGCTGCCTTTTCGGCTGGGAAGCATGTCATGTGCGAAAAACCAATGGCACATACCACAGAGGATGCTCTAAAAATGCTGGATGCCTGGAAGAAATCAGGAAAAAAATTCACCATTGGCTATCAGAATCGTCTGCGGGACGATACCCAGACCCTTCATGGCTCCTGTGCAGCCAATGAGCTGGGAGAAATCTATTTTGCAAAAGCCCATGCTTTAAGAAGAAGAGCGGTACCAACCTGGGGAGTATTCCCGGATAAGTCACTCCAGGGCGGAGGCCCCCTGATTGATATTGGAACCCATGCTCTGGATATCACCCTTTGGATGATTGATAACTATGAGCCATTATCTGTTTCCGGCCAGGTATATTATAAGCTGGGACGCCAGGCAGACGGACCGGACGGCAATGTATTTGGGCCATGGGACCCGGAAACTTTTGAGGTGGAGGATTCCGCGTTTGGATTTGTAAAGATGAAAAATGGAGCCACCATCTATCTGGAAGCATCCTGGGCACTGAATGTCTTAAAATCCATGGAGGCCTCCACCACCCTTTGCGGAACAAAAGGGGGCGCAGAGATTCATCACGGCGGAAGCTATCCAAAGGATGAGCTGATCTATAATACCGTGGAGCATAACATGCTCATGGAGAAAACCATTTCTCCTGCCGGAGTGGTGGATTTCTTTGAGGGAGGTGCCTCAGCAGAGGGAGTCAGGGAGCAGAAGCAGTGGCTGACTGCAATCTTAGAAGATAAGGATCCTCTTGTAAAACCAGAGCAGGCGTTTGTAGTGACTCAGATTTTGGAGGGCATCTATCAGTCTGCCGAAACCGGGAAGGAAGTTTTTTTCTAAACTAAAATAGGAAAAGGAGCTTAATCATTATGTTTCCAAAACAGATGTTCCATCCTCATGGTTTTAAGAACATTGAGGAAGACGGCAGGATTACAGGGTTCTGCTTTGAAATGAAGATTCAGTATTACAGGGGAATCACCCTTTCCATTTTACGAAATATAGAGGTCGTTGTTGATGGCGCAGAGTATCCCAGAGAATCCATACGGTTTACCGTGAATGGAGAGACCTTTACCCTGGATGAGATGAGAACTGTCATAAGCAACCGCTGGCTGTTTGGTCAGTATGGAACGGTCACAGTTCTGACAGAGGGAGGGCTTACCCCTGGCAGCCATCATATAACATGTACCCAGACAATCGCACCTTCCTACATGCCGCATATTCTGGTTCATGCAGGGGAGTATGATTTTGAACTTTGAGAAGGGAAGGTATTGTGATGGATAACAAAATAAAAAGAAGTGTGTCCCTGTATAGCTACCAGCAGGAATATTACGAAGGAAAGCTTGATCTGGAGGGCTGTATCCGTGAAACAGCAAAAACAGGAGCCACAGGCATTGAACTGCTGGCAGAACAAATGGTAGATGATTTTCCGGTAATCACCCCGGAATTTAAAGAAACGTGGTTTGGCTGGATGAAAAAGTATGGAACAGAACCCACCTGCTACGATGCGTTTCTGGAAAACCGAATCTATGACAACCGCGTCTGTACCTTGCGGGAGCAGATTCATATGATGAAGCGGGATATAGAAAACGCCAGTCAGCTGGGCTTTCAGACCTTAAGAACTCTGGTTTCCACTCCCATGGATGTGATTGAAGGGAGTATCCCGTTTGCAGAAGAAAAGAATATTAAAATCTGCATTGAGGTCCATTCTCCGTTCTCCCTTAATTCTGGCTGGGCTGACGGCTATATGGAAATGATACATAAGACCGGAACAAAGCATTTTGGTTTTATGCCTGATTTTGGAATATTCTGCCGCCAGATTCCAGATATACTGACGGCTCAGGCTGTTCGGAATGGCTGCAGAGAAGAAGTGATTAAAATCGTGGAGGATGCCTTCCAGGAGCGTGTAAGCAAAGGCTTTATGAAGATTAAATATGATTTAAATCTGGGAAGAGCCCACGGAGAATATATGAAAGCCAATGGATATCCAAAACTGATGGAGGCACTGGATAAGATTCATGCCACACCAGCGGAACTGGCCTATGCAGGTTCCACCTTTGACTATACCTGGTGCGATCCGAAAGACATTATTGATAACATCCAGTATATCTACCATACCCATGCTAAGTTCTATCACATGAATGAAGCTTATGAAGAGACCTCTATTCCCATAAAGGAAGTGGTCGAGGCTTATAAAAAAGCTGGATATAACGGTTATCTTTCTTCTGAATACGAAGGGAACCGGATGTTAAATGATGCCCTGGAGGTTGACAGCATAGAACAGGTAAGGCGTCAGCAGGAGGCACTGAGAAGAGCCATAGAGGAATAGGGATGAAACGTACCGGAGGAATCAAAGTGTATCAGTACTTTGGTTTTGCCGGTACTTTTATCTTAATGGTATCAATGAGAGAAAATATTAATAAAAATTTAAAATGATGAATGTTATGTTTTTGGATTAATTTGAATAAATCAAATGGATTAAAAATACATGGATATTATTCGTTATAAATGTGAAAATGCCGAGAAGGTTTTTAAATAGAATTATATAATTATACTTGTCAAACGGATTGTTCGGAAAGGAAGTTACATATATGAAAGAGTATGAAGCACAGGTTGGAGTCATTGCGGCAGGCCCTTCCGGACTGGCGGCGGCTGTTCAGGCGGCCCAGTTGGGAGCAAGCGTGGTGGTGCTTGAAAAGTCAGCCGCAGTCGGCGGCGCTGCCAATATGGGAATGGGTCCTTTGGGAATCGGGACCCCATATCAGAAAAGACAGATGATTGATATCAGTGTAGAAAAAGCGTTTAACATGTTTATGGATTACACCCATTACAACGTGGATGCCAGACTGGTAAAGCGGTATTTTGCCCAGTCTGGAGAGACCATACAGTGGCTTGAGGATATGGGCGTAGAGTTTGAGGGCGCGTTCCGGTATTTTCCTCAGTCAGAAGCTACCTGGCACATCGTAAAGACAGATACGGGAATCGGGCCAAGGGCAGCTTCCTTTATGAATCGTGCCATGTATGAAAAGGCGCTGGAGCTTGGGGTAACAATACTGCTGGAGCATTCTGCCAGGAAAATTATAAAGGAACATGGTAAGGTAACAGGGATCATAGGAACGGCTCCTGACGGGCAGGAAGTAAGAGTCAGCTGCCATACAGCAATTATCTGTACCGGAGGAGCCGGGGCCAATAAGGATATGATTAAGGAGTTTACTGGTCTGGAGCATGGAAAGGACGTTTTTCATTTTGCCATACCCGGATTAATGGGGGATGGACTTAGAATGGCCTGGGAGGCAGGAGCTGACCAGACCCAGATGAGAATAGAGATGGCCAGTGATCTGGGTGGGGGAGAGCCCACGACCGGAGGGGTCACCAATATTATGAAGCAGCCTAATCTGCTGGTGAATACCTTTGGTAAAAGGGTCATGAATGAGGATTATATGCAGAACACCACTTACCTGTCCAATGTAGCAAATCATCAAAAGAATAAGGTCTGCTTTTCCATTGTAGACAGCTCCATCGTGAATTACTACGTCAGCCATGGGGTAGACGTGACAAGTCTGGTTACTCCAAATCCCGATGTATCAGATTTTTATGAAGGAATAGAGATGCTTAAGAAGAATGGAAGCAAGCATTATTTTGTAGCGGATACCATAGAGGAGCTGGCACAAAAAGCAGGGATTGATGAAGATAATTTAAAGGAGACCATTGATAATTATAACTACTTCTGTGACAGCAGGGATCTTGAATTTTATAAAGATCCAAAGTATCTAAGACCTCTGTTTAAAGCTCCTTATTATGCGGCAGCCATACATCCTGGCGGCTATGGGACCGTAGGAGGCATTCGGATCAACGAAAACTGCGAAGCCTGCGATAAGGAGTATCAGCCAGTGCCTGGACTTTACTGTGCCGGTGCAGATTCCTGTAATATTTACGATGACAGCTATATGTTTCTATTGCCTGGAAATTCCATGGGCTATGCGGTAAATACAGGACGCATTGCAGCCCTCAGTGCGGTGGAATACATAAGAAAAGAAGGTAAGAATGGGAGGGTATTATGCCAGTAATAACAATCGATGGTATAAAAATTCAGGTACCGAAAGATTCCTGTGTGCTGGAAGGGGCGCTAAAGGCAGGAGTCTACATTCCCCATCTGTGCCACCACCCCGATCTTCCGGAACACAGCTCCTGCCGGCTGTGCATTGTAGAGGTAGAAGGGGAGGACCAGGTGGTGACCTCCTGTACCTTAAAGCCAAGGGA
This sequence comes from [Clostridium] aerotolerans DSM 5434, assembly GCF_000687555.1. Lineage (GTDB taxonomy): Bacteria > Bacillota > Clostridia > Lachnospirales > Lachnospiraceae > Lacrimispora > Lacrimispora aerotolerans. The sequence goes on from NZ_JHWJ01000001.1 coordinate 194,852, forward strand.
CGGTATGGTGATTCAAACGAAAAGTGAAAGGATTAACAGGCTTCGGTCCCTGGCACTTGATCTTCTTTTGGCGGGTCACCCGGAAGACTGTTCCACCTGTCCAAAGTATGGGAACTGCGAGCTCCAGACACTGATTCAGTATTTAGGCGGAGCCAGTTCACGGATGAAGCACCGGGTAAAAGGCTTCCGCTCCATAGAAGATAACCCCCTTCTGGCTCACGATATGAACCGGTGTGTCTTATGCGGCCGCTGTGTCAGGGCCTGCAAGGATTTACGAGGGGTAGGAATTTTAAAGTATTCCACAGAAAACATGGAAACCTATATAGGTACGCTTCATGATAAGCTTTTAAAGGATGAGGACTGCCGGTTTTGTCAGGCCTGTGCCGAGGTTTGTCCAACCGGAACCATTCGTGACAAGCGTTCCCCTATGGAAGGGGATAAAACAAGGGAAGAGATGATTGTTCCCTGCCGGGCCTTCTGCCCAGCCCATACGGACGTTCCCCGTTATATCTATCTGGTAAAGGAGGGGAGATATGAGGAAGCCGCCGCTGTGATTCGGGAAAAGGTACCATTTCCAAAGGTCCTTGGCTACATCTGCAATCATGTATGCGAAATGCAGTGCAAGCGGAGCGAGGTCAATGAGGCCATGTCCATTCGGGAAATCAAGCGGTATGCAGCAGAAGCAGATACCGGTACCTTTTGGAGAGGAAAAGGAAAACAGCTTCCCCTTACAGGAAAGAAGGTCTGTATTGCAGGGGCGGGACCGGCTGGTATGACGGCTGCCTATTACTTAAGAAAGCAGGGGCATGAGGTGACAGTGCTGGAAGCAAACTCCCAGGCAGGAGGAATGCTTCGCTATGGAATTCCTGAGTATCGTCTTCCGGGAAATATTATTGAGGAAGAATTACAGGTAATGATGGACGCTGGTGTAAAAATGGAATGCAATAAAAGGGTGGAAGACCCCATTGTTTTGAAAGAGGAATATGATGCGGTGCTTTTAGCCATGGGAACTCATAAAGGCGTACGGCTTCCCATAGAAGGCTCAGAGCTTAAAGGGGTGCTTGTAAATACAGAGTTTCTCAAAGCTGCCACAGAAAAAAGGGAGAGTGGAATGGGAAAACGGGTGGTTGTTCTTGGGGGAGGCAATGTAGCCTTCGATTGTGCAAGAACAGCAAAACGCCTTGGTGCCATAGAGGTTCATCTGGCCTGTTTGGAAAGCAGAGAAAACATGCCCGCTGATGAAGAGGAAATTACACAGGCAATGGAAGAAGGAATCCTGATACATCCTGGACGGACTTTTGAGCGCATTACAGGAGAGTCCCAGGCAGATGGAGTTGAGTTCATGGAGGTCCTGACCTTTGCATTTGATAAGAATCGCCGCCCGGTTATTACGAAAAAGGAAAACTCGAAATCCTGTATTCAGGCTGATACCGTTATTTTTGCAGTTGGACAGCGTCCGGAGCTAAGGAAAGAAAACGGTCTGCCCCTCACTCCGGGCGGTTACATAGAAGTAGATGAAAAAACACTGAGAACCGGGATTGATGGAATCTTTGCCGCAGGAGATGTAATCTATGGAACCAGGTCTGTCATAGAAGCCATTGCCTCCGGACGAAAAGCCGCTGCTTCCATCGACCGTTATCTGGGTGGAGATGGTGATATCAGTGAGATACTCGCCCCTGTTACAGAGAGAGAGGACTTCATCGGGAAAATTGAGGGCTTTGGGGATAAAACGAGGGCAAAAGAACAAATCGTCTCTGCAGATGAGCGGGTAAGCAGCTTTCAGCCATATCATGGAGGAATCTGCGGTGAGGATATCTGCAAAGAAGCAAACAGGTGCCTGCAGTGCGATCTAAGACTTAAGATCACGCCTCCAAGACTATGGGGCAGCTTTGACCGGGAGGAGGAAGTTCGATGAGTACGTTTCAAAAAGCGAAAGCAGCAGGGCGGGAAGCCTTGATAGAACGGGTAAAAAAGAATGAAATCCCTTTTGATATGACGACTGGAAAGAACACCGTCTCCATTGTGACCGGTCTTAAAAATCACGATAGAGAGCATGTGCTTCTTCGTATCCTGGAGCAAGACCCGGAGGTGGTTTTGCAGGGACTTGCAATTGCCGGTTTTATTATGAATGATGCAGAACTTCTATGTTATCTTCCAGAAGAGAAAGCTGAGCTTAAGGAGCTTTTAGAGGAAAAGGCCGCTGAGCTTGAGATTGAAGTAAGGGTGGAGACGGGTAAGATACCGGCAGATATTCTTGATACAGGTCTTTATTGCAGCTTTATCATGCTGAAAGGGTTATACGAAACGGTAGAAGAAACTTATGGACCGGAATATTATCTGTGTACAAAATACAAAAGAGGAAAAGAGGAATGGTACGGAAATCCCCAATGGGTGAAGCCAGGTACACCATTTAACGAACTCATTGAGATGGACCCAAAGAGAATCAAAGCAATACAGCTTGGAACCCATCTTTATTTACCAGACATACTGGAGGAATCGGTTGCTGAATCAGAGGTATGGAACCTGGATACGGGTGTAATCACCGTATTCGATGAGAGCTGCTGTATGATTCATGAAGCAGAAGAAAACCTGTATGGAGGGCGCAGGGAATGCTGCGGCAAGTGTACCTTCTGTCGGGAGGGATTATTGCAGCTTCATACCAGGGTTCATGACATTACCTCTAAACACGGGGAGTGGGGCAGTATGGAAATCATGAAAGAGCTGGCGGAGGCCATGGCTTATAGCTCTAAGTGCTCTGTTGGCAATACAGGAGCGGATTTTTTACTGGACACTTTCCGGTTTTTTGAACAGGAATATGTGGAGCATATAAAAAAGCACACATGTGCAGAGGGCATCTGCTCCGCCTTTACCAATATCTATATTGCACCCGATGGCTGTGTTGGCTGTGGAAGCTGTATGAAAGAATGCCCGGAGGATTGCATCGAGGGGCTGCCAGGGTACATTCATATGATCGAAGGATTAAAATGCACCAAATGCTTAAGGTGTGTAAAAGCCTGCCCCCAGCAAGTGATTTTTTCCACGACTGGTAAAATTCCTTCCATACCGGACCGCCTGACACGGGTAGGACGATTTAAACGATATTAATTGAAGAAAAAGGAGAATAAGAGAATGAAAGTATTAGGAATTAATTTTGGCGGGCGCGCCATGAAATGCGGAGAAATTATGGTGAAGGAAGCGTTGTTTGCAGCAAAGGAAGCGGGTGCAGAGGTGGAATTTGTTCGTACCATCGGGATGCGGATTGACCCATGTCTTGGTTGCGGTGTTTGCAGTCAGAAGCGGGATCAGGGAGACAATGTACATTGTATTATTAAGGATGATTACGATAAGCTGGTGGAAAAGATTCTGGATGCAGATGGAATCATTGTGGCAGCACCTGTATTTTCAGTAGGTCCAACCGGTCAGATCAAAAATTTCATAGACCGCTTTGGCGCTTCCCATGACCGGGCCGCCCTTGATGAGATCCAGAAAAAGAGAATCGAAGAGGGAAAAAGCGGCGAGGAGCTGTTAGATCCCCGTTATTTTAAGAAACGGTATGTTGCATATATGTCCATAGGCGGCGCAGATACTCCTCACTGGGTAGCCTTAGGCTTGCCTACCATGGCTGAGTTCGGCACTTCCATCCATATGAAGGTAGTTGGTCAGCTGGATGCGTATGGGCAGGGTCAGAGAGCCAATCCGCTGTTTGATGATAAGCTTATGAGCCAGTGCCGGGAGCTTGGAAAAAGAGTGAATGAGGCTTATGGAAAAGAGTACGATGACATTGAATGGTATGGAGAAGAAGGGGTTTGTCCCGTTTGTCATGGAAAATCCTTTATGCTGGATCAGGCGCCTGACATTTACTGTGTGACCTGCGGGGTGAAAGGAACCATGGACTTTAAGGATGGCTCCATGAAGATTCATTTTGCTCCCGAGGATAAAAAGATATCAAGGACCTCCATGGAAGGCCTCTATGACCATTACTGGGAAATTGAACATATGAAAGAGGTCTGCATTCCTAAAATCATGGAAAATAAGGAATGGCTGGAAGAGCATTTACAAAAATATAAGGACTTTGACAAGGTGATCGCAGAGTAAAAGGAGGGGGATGATGAAACTTGGATTTGTCAGCGCAATACTGGATGGCAGCAGCTTTGAGGAGATGATGGATCTTGCCTCCTCCCTTGGCTTTGAATGTGTGGAGGTGGCCTGCTGGCCGAAAGAAAAAGCCCAAAGACGATACGCAGGAGTGTCCCATATTGATGTAGATCGTGTCGTAAAGGACCCAGACTACGCCAGCTATATTAAAGCTTACGCAAAGGAAAAAGGGATTACCATCTCCTCACTGGCCTATTATCCTAATCCTCTCGATGAAGATAGAAAGAAAGGAGAGGCGGCTGCAGAACACTTAAAGACAATGATAAAGGCCAGCAGGATTCTCTCCGTGGGAATGGTGACCACATTCATTGGAAGAAATCAGAATAAGAGTATAGAGGAAAATCTGGAGTTGGTAAAAGAGGTCTGGCCGCCGATTCTGACACTGGCAGAGGAAGAGAATGTAAAGATTGCAATTGAAAATTGTCCTATGCTGTTTGGAAGAGATCAGTGGCCTGGAGGACAGAATTTAATGACAACGCCCTCCATCTGGAAAAAAGTGTTTGAACTGCTTCCAAGTGACCATCTTGGCCTTAACTATGATCCCTCTCACTTTGTCTGGCAGATGATTGATTACATAAAGCCCATGTATGAATTTGCAGATAAAATCTTTCATGTACATTATAAGGACATCAAAGTTTATAGAGATAAGCTTGATCAGGTTGGAATTATGGCGTATCCTCTGGACTTTATGTCTCCGAAGCTTCCTGGCCTTGGTGATGTGAATTGGGGCAGATATGTGAGCGCTCTCTATGACATTGGTTTTGATGGATGCACTTGTATTGAAATTGAAGATAAGGCGTTTGAAGGAACAAAGGAAATGATCCAAAAAAGCCTTGAGCTAAGCAAAAAATATATGGAACAATTTGTGATTTAGGAGGAAATGAATGGAGAAAATAAAAATTGGAATCGCAGGCTTTGGTTTTATGGGGCATTGTCATGCAGATACCTTAAAAACCATAGATGAGATAGAACTGACGGCAGTTGCAGATACTAACCCGGAGCAGTTAAAGGATGCTCCGGCTGGAGTTAAGGTATTTAAAAGCATGGAGGAGATGCTGAAAGGAGCCGATATGGATGCAGTCATTATATCGACTCCCAATATCACACACCTGGAAATGGTGGAGATGGCCGCAAAAGCCAAAAAGGCAATTATCTGTGAAAAGCCTGCCGCAATGTCAGTCAAAGAATTTGATCAAATGACTGCTGTGACAAAGGAGAACAATGTCCTATTTACCGTGCACCAACAGAGGCGATGGGATACGGATTACTGCATTATGAAAGAGGTCTATGATAAAAACATGGTTGGAGATGTCTATGTGATCAAATCCCAGCTCTATGGCTTTAATGGTTACATGCACGACTGGCACGTATTCCCCGAATTAGGCGGCGGAATGCTCTACGACTGGGGCGTACACTTAATTGACCAGATCTTAAACATGGTAAATGCTCCCATGGAGTCCCTTTATGCAGATTTAAAAAATGTGATTAATGAGAACGTGGATGATTATTTTAACATCATGATCCGGTTCAAAAATGGAGTCACAGCTGAGATCGAACTGGGTACTTATTATCTGACACCGAAAAGAGCATGGTTCATCGGGGGAAATAAAGGCTCTGCCATGATTGACGGTTTTGCCGGAGAGGGAAAGATTGTCCGCACCTCTCATTTGCTCCAAAATGTTCCAGGTAAAATTACAATGACAGCGGCTGGTCCCACAAGAAGCTTCGGACCCGCTGCACCAGGGCTGTTAGTGGAAGAGCCGCTGCCTCAGGTGAATGTCTCTCATAGAGATTATTTTCTTCATTTTATCCGTTCCTATTATCAGAAAGAAGAGATAATGATAAAGCCGGAGCAGGTAAGAAAAGTTCTCTGTGTTATGGATGCAGTCAGGGAATCTGCGAAGACAGGAAAAGCCATCTCATTGGAATTATAAAGAGAGCTGCACTAAAATATATACAAAGAAAATTCCTTTTTCAATGATTTTGCGGAGGAATATTGTATAAAAACAACCCTCAAATCAGAGGAAAAAATAAAAAAAAGACGGCTTACTGAGCCATGAAAAATTCTCTTTCCTAAAAAAGAGAGAAACTGAATCCTCCCAATTGTGGAAACAACCAGATGATGCTAAAATTTAAATATGGTTATAATAAAAGAGCATATAAAAGTTGATTTCTCCAAAGGAGGTGCCGGATATGGCCGAAAATAAAAACGTTATTTCTAAAAATAACAAACTTAAAGATAGACTGTACCAGTATATATCTGATAACATGGGTCTCATTGCAATTGGAATGCTTTCCATGAATGGAAATTTTACGAAACAGTCTTATATATCTTATTGCAATATCAATAAACAGTAGGATATTAAGAGGAAACAAACATAACGTTTATCATATTTAAAAACAGAAAAAGCGGTTGCACTCAGGCGATTTACAGCTAAGGTGCAGCCGCTTTTTTGTTAACTGAACCTTTTTTTCATAGCGGCATACTATATTAAATTGTTCATTTTTCGTTTAGGGGGTAAAATGGAGCCCTTTTGAAGTGGCTGCATAAACTGGTAGAGGGAGGTGGTTAATCAGAGATTAACTAAAACGATAATTCACTGTCTAAAGAAAGATGGAATGTTTCCGGGCAGAAAATTGAATTAAAGGGAGATCGTATTTTTATGAAAAAATCAATGAGTGCAACAGCAATAGCAAACCCAACATGGTATGTAGATGAGAGAGTTATTTTCCATGGTCAGGCAAAACCTTATGATTATTATGGTGCAAAAGATCCTACCATCGTGTATTATGGAGGTAAGTATCATGTATTTTATACTGGCGCCAATCAGGGCGGCGGCTGGCAGATGCTTTATACGTCAGCATCTACCCTTTCAGGCCTAAAGAATGCTTCCCGCACCTTTATGAGTTCCATTAATGAGAGCTATTTTTGCGCACCCCAGGTATTTTATTTCGAACCAAAGAAATTATGGTATCTGATTTATCAGGATGGCACATTTGGTGCAGCTTATGCAACAACATCAAATATTGCAGATCCTAAATCTTGGTCAGGACCAAAATCCTTAGGCATGTCAGGAAATATGGGTTGGGATTATTATGTTATTTGTGATAACTCCTATGCATATATGTATAATACACCAAGCGATGGTTCTGGAAAATTGTATGTGAGAAGAACTTCACTCGCTAATTTCCCTAACGGCTGGGGAGCTCCATCCGTTGCATTAGGGGATACCTTTGAAGGCGCAAACGTTTATAAATCCTTAGCAGATGGTAAGTATTACCTGACGATTGAGGATCAAAAGGATGGACGTTACTATGAATTATGGACCTCCAATAATGCAGGAGGACCATGGAGTAAGGTTTCTGAGAAGTGGGCGTGGAGAGGTAATTTAAGCTACAAAGCAGACAAATGGACCACCAATGTATCCCACGGTGAAATTGTCCGTGCGGGCTATAATCAGAAGATGGAAATAAACAATATTGACCGAGTTGAGTTTTTGATTCAAGGTACGAACAGCCTGTCAGGGCCTTATCAGCAGATCATCTGGGATTTAGGAGTTATCAGAAATTACAAGTGATAACAGGACAGGCCTTTTAAGGTCCGGCTTTTGTTAATAAAACACCCGGCGATAAAACGCCGGGTGTTCTATATAGAAGTAATCTAAAACTATTATGGTGGGAGGAAAACTATGTTGTTTGAAGAAGAAAGTGTTTCAATTATGTCAGAAGGTTCCGGTTTGAACGAGTTTGATATGGAGCAGGTGATTATTACAGATTCCTATTATGTGAATGCCCTTGAAAAGGATCTAAATTATATTCTCTCTCTTGATGTTGACCGGCTCCTGGCAGGCTTTCAGGCAGTCTCCGAAGGAAAGGATCCAAAAAACACATCAGGGATTCATTTATACGGAGGCTGGGAAGGCGGCTGGAGCTTATTAAGGGGACATACTCTGGGGCACTACCTGACTGCCATGGCCCAGGCTTTTAAGCAGACAAGAAAAAGTGATCCGAGTAAGAATGCACAGATCAAACAGAAGCTGGATTATGCCATAAGCCAACTGAAAAAGTTTCAGGACAAGAGCAAAAGTGGTTATTTATTCGCGTCCTTTGAGGTGCATTTTGATATTATCGAGGGAAAAGCCACAGGAGATAACTGGGTTCCATGGTATACCATGCACAAAATAATCGCAGGTCTAGTCGATGTTTATCGTTATGAAGGGAATGCAGCCGCCTTATCAGTTGCAGAGAAGCTGGGGGACTGGGTCTACAAAAGAACCTCTGCATGGGATAGTTCTCTTCAGACAAAAGTGCTGAATGTGGAATATGGCGGAATGAACGATTGTTTATATGAGCTTTATAAATATACGAGGAACCCCAATCATTTGGCAGCCGCTCATAAATTCGATGAAGATTCCTTATTCACTGCCATAGGAAGCGGCCGGAACGTACTGGAAAACCTCCATGCTAATACTCAAATTCCGAAATTTGTTGGCGCATTGAACCGTTATCGTACCCTGGGAGGAAGTGAAAGCTTTTATTTGAATGCAGCCGCCCAGTTTTTTGCAACCGTGGTCAGAGACCATACCTATATCACGGGAGGAAACAGCGAGAACGAACGCTTTCGGGCACCTGGAAAGCTTGATTCCACAAGAAATAACATTAACAATGAATCCTGTAATTCCTACAACATGTTAAAGCTTGCAAGAGAATTATTTAAGGTCACCGGGGATGTTAAATATGCAGAGTATTATGAGAATGGATTTATCAACGAAATCATGTCAGCCATCAATCCGGAAACAGGAATGACCACTTATTTCAAACCCATGGGAACCGGATATTTTAAGTTATTTGGGACGGAAACAAGTTCATTCTGGTGCTGCACCGGCAGCGGGATGGAGAATTATACGAAACTAAATGACAGTCTTTATTTTTACAGCGGCAATGATCTATACGTAAATATGTATATAAGCTCAGAACTGAATTGGACCGGGAAGAACTTCTCACTCACCCAGACTTCCGATATTCCACAATCTGAGAAGGCGGTATTTACCATAAATACTGCACCTGGGTCTGCAGTCACCATTAAATTCAGGGTTCCCTCCTGGATTGCCGATGGTAAGAACATTACCATTAAGATAAATAATACGGTGTTCTATGGCATAAAAAAGGACGGGTATGTAGATATCAGCAGAGTCTTTCGGGCAGGAGATCAGATTGAACTGAGCCTTCCCATGGAGATTAAGGCAGCAAGACTTCCTGATAACAAAAATGCAGTTGCTTTCCAATATGGACCAGTCGTTTTAAGCGCAGGACTTGGAACCGAAAAGATGGTATCAGCATCACACATGGCTTCTGCAAAGGCAACCATACCTGAGGGCGTTATCATAAAAGATTATATTTTAATCAAGGATACATCTGTGGATGCCTGGATTGCAGGCTTAAAGAACAATCTGGTGCAAAAGCCAGGAAAGCTGGAATTTACCTTAAGAAATACAGATGAAGATAATCGGTTAAAATTCACCCCCCATTATAAAAGGTATACCGACCGGTATGGGATTTATTTTATATTGTCAGCAATCGATTCTCCGGAATTCCAGGAGAGCATCAAAAACAGCAAGAATGCAGCTAAAAAACTGGAAGCGACCATTGATGAAGTTTCAGTCACCAACGACCAGCATGAATTGGTCCATAATTTACAGGGCAATTCCTCCGGTGGTTCCTTTGGCGGATACAATTACCGTCATGTCCATGGAACGACGGACGGGCAGGGCTGGTTTAGCTATGATATGAGTGTCAATCCATCGGTGACCAACTATATAAACGCCAAGTATTATAGCGGTGATGCAGGAAGGACCTTTAATGTATCTGTTGATAATCGTCTGCTAGTGCAGGAAACCATACAGGCGAAAAATCCCACAGGCTTTTATGACGTCCGCTACCAGATTCCTAAAGAATGGCTGAATGGAAAAACCAAGATCACAGTGAAGTTCTCCAACCGGGGAAACAGCTATGTTGGAGGCGTATTTGATACATTATCCATTCTAAAGGACTATAACAGCAATGCCAATATAAAAAGTATTACAGTAAATGGAACAGAAGCTGATTTTTCAGAAACCGCCTATAAAAGCTATGTCAAAAGAGATGTGGAATACGCAGATTTAAAATTCACGCCGGAACGCAGTCATGCACTCGTCTATGTGAATAACATTCTAATTGATGATACGGCAGTCAGGCGTGTCGTTTTAACCTCAGATACAACTGTATTGGAACTTAAAGTTGTTGCAGAGGATGGAAATACCCGAACATATACATTAAGTATCATAAAAGCATAAGGTGGACTTTACAGATACACTATTTCTATATTATACTTTTAGTATTGAAACCAGAGGTGTTTCTATAGAAGCAGCTGTCATTACAGGTAAAAGGAGAAAAAATATGGAGATAGTTACTGTCATTGTAACAAACCCATTTGGTCTGCATGCAAGGCCAGCCAGCCTTTTGTCAATATTTATCAGAGACTTTGCAAGCGATATTATGGTCTATAAAAATGGAGATTCTTCCAGGAAGATCAATGCGAAAAGCGTTCTTTCTGTAATGGATTTAAATGCATCTATGGGGGATGAACTGACCTTTGAAGCTTGTGGAGAAGATGAGGAGAAAGCGATCCAGGCAATTGAAGGATTTGCAAAAAACGGTTTCGGAGAATAGGAGATAAGGGTATGAGACTGAAAAAGTTAACAGAACATATTTTATATACGGAGTGCGATTTAAACAGCGATCGTCCTGTATTAGGGTATATCAATGGGGAAAAGTTTTCTGTTATGATTGATGCGGGGAATTCAGCAAACCATGTGAGAGAGTACAATTCTCTGATTGAAAATCAAGGACTTAAAAAACCAAAGTACTGCATTATTACACATTGGCATTGGGACCACACCTTTGGAATGCATGCTCTGGAAGCAGAAACAATTGCACACTTTAAAACAAGTGATGAGTTGGCAAGAATGTCTTCCTGGGTCTGGAATGATTTAAAGATGAAAGAGCGGCTGCGGACCGGAGAAGAGATAGCATTTGCCGATGAGCACATAAGGGCGGAATATGATAATTTAGACGAGATTAAAGTAGCCCCTGCCGTTTTGACCTTTGCTCAAAAAATTGTAATCGATTTAGGTGGAGTCACATGTGAATGCATGCACTTAACATCAGCTCATAGCGATGATTCCGTGGCAATATTAGTACCAGAAGAAAACGTTATATTTCTTGGGGACGTCTACAATGATGATTTTTATCAGGATCATTACAGGGATTTGGAGAAAACAAAACTCTTGTATGAGGAACTTAGTGCGATACCTTTTGAACTTGCAGTGGTAGGTCACAGTGAACCTGTAAAGAAAAGCGAAATCCTTAACTTTCTTCAAAGATTTTTATAAGGCTTGAGATGAAAAAAAGAACTGCCGACTATTATTTAGCCGGCAGTTCTTTTCTAAAAATAGATGTTCATTTTTCGTATGCAAGAGGAAGAAAAGGTCTTTATAATGTGAATTATAGTTACAAGAAATAATTAACAATAGTAATGAAATTATAAACTGGACTGCAGATTATATTCTGCTTTTGAACTTTTAAGAGGATGAACGATGATAGAAGATGAGAAAATCAAAAAGAAATATTATGAGGCATTGGTTAATAAAGATGCTAATTATGACGGTATATTTTTCGCAGCCATTAAAACAACTGGCGTGTTCTGCCATGCCACCTGCCCGGCAAGAAAGCCCAAATATGAGAACTGCGTCTTTTTTCAGGATGCCCAGTCCGCTTTACTGGCTGGTTTTAGGCCATGTAAGCGCTGTAACCCCCTTTCCTATCCCCATGAGTTATCCCCTCTTGTGAAAGAGATCGTATCCATGGTGGAACAGAATCCGGAAAAACGGTGGAAGGATGAGGACTTTAAAGTGCTGGGGGCCCATCCAGCTACTGCAAGGCGGCAATTTAAACAGGCCTATGGCATGACCTTTGTCCAATATGCCAGAGCCAGAAGGATGGGACTTGCCCTGCAATCCATCCGTTTAGGGGAAAAGGTCATTGACGCCCAGCTTAACGCTGGATATGATTCGGCCAGTGGATTTAACGATGCCTTCTCAAGAATCATGGGAAATCCACCAATTAAAAAAGGAGACATTAACGTCCTGTATGCCAAATGGATCAATACAAAGCTTGGTCCCATGCTGAGTATTTCTGATGAAGAGTTTCTTTATCTGCTTGAATTTGTTGACCGGCGCGGATTGGAGCGGGAGATTGAACGTTTAAGAAACAGGCGAAAGGCCACTATATTACCCGGAGAAACTAAGATATCAAGGCAGATAGAGGAGGAGTTATCCCTGTACTTTGAGAATAAGCTGATTCATTTTCAGACTCCAGTCTTTTTGATAGGATCTGATTTTCAAAAGAAAGTGTGGAATGCATTACTGGAAATTCCGGCAGGAGAGGTTTCCACTTATAAAAAAATAGCAACTGAAATAGGCACTCCTGATGGTGTCAGAGCCGTAGGCAATGCAAATGGAGCCAATCAGCTGGCAATTATAATACCATGTCACAGGGTGATTCAGACCAGCGGAGATATCGGTGGCTATGGCGGAGGACGGGAACGGAAAAAATGGCTACTGGACCATGAACAGAACTTTCATAAGGAAGATTTATAAAAAATCCACCAGGTATTTGCTTCGTTTTGCCACCCGAAGCCTGCTTAAGGCCCGGGTCTCAATCTGCCTGATGCGTTCTCTAGTAACACCGATATGATTTCCTACTTCCTCCAGAGTATGAGGGATATGTCCATTGAGGCCAAATCTCATATTTAATACGATCTGCTCTCTCGGTTTTAAAGACGATAACTGCTTGTTAATTTCTTCTTTCAGCATAACGTCAGTTACACATTCTTCGGGAGAAGTTATGGTTTTATCTTCAATTAAATCACCTAAAAAGGCTGAATTATCATCGCCAATGGGAGTATCGAGTGAGACAATGGATGCAGAATTTAACATAATCTTGTCTATTTTTTCTATAGAAAATCCTGTTAGGTCAGACACATCCTGGGTGGTAAAGAACCCTTGCTCATGATCCAGCTGACGCAGAACATGTTGGACCAGGTTCACGTCATCTTTGTAATGTACCGGTAAACGAATGGTACGGTCCTGGTCTGCGATTCCGCGAGTGATTGCCTGGCGAATCCACCAGGTAGCATAGGTGGAAAAACGATATCCCATGGAATAATCATACCGTTCAACCGCTTTCATAAGGCCGATGTTTCCTTCCTGAATTAAGTCAAGCAAGGTTAAGGATTGTACATAGGCCTCGTGTTTTTTTGCAATGCTTATGACAAGCCTTAGATTAGAGCTGACAAGCCGGTTTTTCGCCTCCTTATTTCCCTGGGCGGAAAGCTTTGCAAGCTTTAATTCTTCCTGTTGCGTCAGCAAAGGGGATTCACCTGCTTGCAATAGATACATTTTAATAGAATCGTCTGTATAGGTATCGGGTTGTTTTGGTTGAATTGCTGCTTGCATATGATTCCTCCTTCTTTCTGAAATAAAACACAGAGCCTCTCATGTCTTATGGCAAATCGACAATCAAGGCTCCTATGGAATCCATCATTTCTAAGTATTCATTATCCAGCTGCTTCTGTATCTTCCTTTGCTGCGGAAGATCTCTTTTCCGAAATTCTTATTATAATGCTGTCTGCATCCACCTGCAGATCAATATTATCACTCATGAATTCTGGAATATCTGCGACTGTTATTGTTGTTCCAACAGCCTTACCTTCTAAACTTATTGTAACCGTATCAATCATATCCTTCGGTAAAGAGGCATATGGGATTTCCATCAGCATTTTATCCAGGATACCAGTAACAACATCACTGTTTTCCAAAATGATGTGTGCCACACTGTTAACTTTTGTCTGTGGGTCCAATGCCTGAAAATCAATATGCTCTACCTTGCCATTGGCAAAGTATTTATCCTTGATCTGTGTGATTATGTTCTGGTCCTCTAAATTAAGCTGAACCTTGCTTCCCAGTCGTAATTTTCGAAGCAGTTTGTCGGCAGTTCTTTGTTCCATCTGAATTGAGATAGAATCGGTGAGGCCGCCTCCATATACACAGCAAGGTACAATGCCTTTTCTTCGCAATTGCTTTGCCTTTAATTGATCATTACGTTTCTCTACAGTAATAATGTCCATTGTGATCCTCCTTGTGAATTGTATGGAATAAAAGGGCCTGTTACTGAAAAAGAAGGGCCTTTATTGTCTCATCATAAAATGAAACGAACAAAAGCCCTTCTTTATCAGACGGTTCTTTTATATCCAATTGTTTTTAGTATACCATATGTACAGAATAAAAGCAAGTCTATTACAGAAAATGTTCGTATTTTGGATACAAATATAAAATTAGATACGAAAAAAATCAGTTTTTTTTCTGCTGTAAGTATTATTTGGTATCAGTTTTTTATTAGCTGTACTTATGATTTATGTAAGGAGACTTAGATTATTTTACAAGTGTTTAACGTGAGGTATCTTTGGCTTGCAGCAGAAATATTCGGCTCATTCATTTTACTTGACATATATATCATTATAATATATTATTATGATATATAAAGAGTGAGGTACGATAATGAAAGAAAATACAGGAAAATCCAAATACGTAATGTTAGGAATGCTAGCCCGCGTGCCCCTGACTGGCTACATGATTAAAAAGTGGCTGGAGAATGAGTACAGTCATTTCTGGCAGGAAAGCTATGGGCAGATTTACCCTACCCTTAAAAAGCTTGTGGAAGAGGGGCTTGCAGTCAGCTCTGAAAGTTCAGAACGGAGAAATGGAAGAGGTCAGATTTTATATACCATTACAGAAGCGGGGAAAAAAGAGCTTTCTGACTGGCTTTTAAAAGAACCAGAGATCGAGAAGCTAAGATATGAAATACTGCTGAAAATTTCTTTTGGCGACAATACCACGAAAGATGTGCTTCTAGGTCATCTGGATGAATTTATTCAAAGGAATGAGAAACTCATTAAGGATATGAATGGTTACATAGAAGAGATTGAGGGAGCGAGCGGACAGGATTTTGACGGCTCTTACAGCAAACTGACAGCACTTTGCGGCATTCATATCTATAATGCTATGATAGCCTGGGCCATAGAAGCAAAGGGCATCATCGCCGCGAAAGGGGAAAAAGACCATGAGGCAAAGAATCCGTAAAGGCATACTTGCATTTTCCACGTTAATGTTTCCGCTTACCTTTTTCCTTTTATCACCCTATGTCATTATTTTGTCAGCGTCTACAGGTGTGATCAATGGCAGTGCCATGGTTTTTGGTTTCCTCTTTTTGTTCTCCATATTATTCAGCCGCATCTATTGTGGCTGGCTCTGTCCTGGCGGAGCAGCCCAGGATATGATATCTGGGGCTAATAAAAAAAACTGGAATAGCAAAGGAAAAAACGTATCAAAATATATCATCTGGGCAATATGGTTTTCACTCATTTTGTTTCTCTGGTTGAAGCATCTTCCCTTAAAGGGAGATTTTCTGTACTTATATAAGATTGATGGGCATTATATCATGGTATATACCATTGTGATGACGATTATTTACCTGTTTGCTATTAGTACGGGACGGCGGGGAATGTGCCACAGTCTTTGCTGGATGGCACCATTTATGGTAATAGGAGAAACCGTTTCCGATTTTCTCCACATCCCAAGGTTCCGGCTTAAACCAAAGCCCGATGCTTGTGTTTCCTGCGGAAAGTGTACAAAAGAATGTCCTATGGGATTAGACATATCCCAAATGGTAAAGTCCGGGAACACGGATTCTACGGAATGCATTAGCTGTCTGGCATGTGTTGATATCTGTCCGAAGCATGCCATCGGTTTTGGAATTTCTCAAAAACGAAACCATTCGTTAGAACAAGAAACCATTATTAGAAAGAAGGAGAATTAGAATGAAAGCTCTGGTGGTGTATTTTTCATTTGAAGGCAATACGAAATTAATTGCTGAAAAAATTTCTGAAACAATCAAAGGCGATCTGGTAGAACTAAAGACCAGCAAGGTATATCCAAAGGAAGGCGTGGGAAAATTTTTCTGGGGTGGAAAAAGTGTTCTTTTCGGGGAGGAACCCGAGCTGATAAACCCACCCATTGATATGGATCAGTATGATACCATTATCATCGGCACCCCGGTCTGGGCAGGATCATTTGCACCGCCCATTAAAAGTCTGATCAGCCAGTATCATATAGCAGGAAAGAGGATCGGAATATTTGCCTGCCATGGTGGGGGAGGCGCGGCAAAATGCTTTGATAAGCTAAAGAAAGCCCTTCCTGGAAATGAGTTCCTTGGTCAAATCGATTTTGTAGAGCCGAAGAGAAAGTCAGAGGAAAACTGCCGGAAAGCAGTCACATGGGCTGGCGGTATAAGCTCCTTATAATCAGCATAAGTATGTTGGGGAGAAGTTGAAATAGAAAAATATAAAACCGAATTACATCGGTTTTATATTTTTTTTATGGAATATTTTCAGATATAAGCTATTTTCCAATTAGCTATATGTATGCTTGACATACAAATACTTTTATTGTATACTTGGCATACAAACCGGTTAGTTAGAACTAATTAAAAGAGATATGTTCCCTATAAAATACAGATGTCAGAAGTGTTTAGGATAATATAAATGCACATAATAAAGGAGTGGAAACATGGTGAAACCACAATTAAATCCCGGTCAATATTACAAATTGCTTCATCAAAAAAGGGTCACAGATCTTTTTTTATCTGGTCTGCGCCTTCATATATTTACCGAATTAGAACAATGGGAGACACCGGATTCCGTAGCTGCGAGAAGATGCCTTAATGAGCGCAATGTTTCCCTGTTCTTAAATGCCCTTGCCAGCATCGGAATGCTTGAAAAGGATGGGACACGCTTTCGCAACACCCCAGAGAGCAATGAATTTCTAAATGAAACCAGTCCCCATTATCTGGGGGAATGTCTTTTGTTCCGCGAAAACATGATGTCACTTAATGGTATTGATGAAAAGGTAAAAAGCGGTCCTGATATTCAGACACTCCAACATAACGAAGGCGTAAAGGTATACGATTTTTGCGAAATGGCGCGGGTGACAGTACCGGAGATGTACACCGGCCGAGTCCAGTCTCTCCTTGCCGCTGTGAAAGAATTGTTCATAGACCGGCAGCCAGGTAAGATTCTAGATTTGGGAGGTGGAAGCGGAGTATTTGCAATGGAACTGGTCACTGCATTTCCTGAGAGCAAAGGCGTGGTCTTTGAACACCCCAAGGTGGCAGTTTTACCCAGACGCCTCATAACAGAACGAGGCTTAAGTTCGCGGATTGAAGTCATGGAGGGGGATTTCAATAAGGATGGAATCGGTGAAGACTATGATTTAATTATAGCTTCCGGTATATTGGATTTTGCAAAGGATCATCTGGATTCATTTCTTGAAAAATTAAAACATTCGCTTTCAGCCAATGGCCACTTATATATCGTCACCCATGAGGTGAGTGAAGATTATCAAAATCCGCCAGAAAGCATCCTTGGCTGGCTGTCCAGTCATTTAGATGGTCTTGACCTTCTTTTGACAAAGAATACCATAGAACAGGCCCTTATGAAACACGGCTTTCATTGCATTGATAAACGGGATGTAGGCGGTATGTTTAAAGGTTTGCCGGGGAAGTTCTATCAAGTAAAGAAGGAAGAGGAAAACCAGGATGAATGACAAAAAAACTTTGGTCGTCAATGATTTTATCCGTTTGACGGAGCGTGTCTCCAATGGAAAAATGAATGTTTTAAATTTCGGGTCAGAGAATATGACCTTTTACCGGGGAGAAATCCATATGATTAAGATGGTGGGAGATTATCCCGGTATCTTCATTTCAGAAATGGCCAGAAATTTTAATATAACCCGGGCAGTGGTAGCCAAGACCATTCATAAGCTGGAAGAAAGAGGCTTGATTCAAAAAGTAGAAGATGAAATTGATAAAAAAAGACTTTGCCTCTATTTAACAGATAAAGGAAAAGAAGCGTATCAGCTGCATCAGGAGTATCACAAAAAGTATGACAGCCCATTGTTTGATTACCTTGACAGCTTAAATAAAGATGAACTGGAACTGATACAAACATTTTTAAAACATGCCAATAATTTGGTGGATCATCATTACTAACATTGGATTATCTCCCCAGCATACTTTCCTTGAAAATACAGAGACTATGAAAAGATAGGAGGTATTATCATGGCAAAAGCAGGAATGAGAAGACCAAGTCCCTATGATTCCAACAATCATGGAACAGAGAATCATGAAAAAATGCACCGTCCCAAGAATGAACAGGCTCAGGTGCCGGAGATTCAGGGAGCTGCAAAAAATGGAAATGAAAAAGCCGGCCCCATTAATGCCCCCAACTGGGCTAGAGACGATTATAAAATGGGCAATAAGCACGACGGCAAATAGAATAAGGAAGAAAGAAAAGCGGCTGACACTTAGCCGCTTTTCTTTCTATCAGTTATATTCGTAAGTAAAATATGGACATGGAGGGACCGGCAGAACCTTTTGGATCCTGCCGGCTGAAGTATGAAAAAGTATATTACGAAAAGGTTCTTCGCCTCTTGTGATATTTACTATATCTGGAAAATGTGACAGGATTTTGATAAAAGTGTGAAGAGATTGTGAAAGGGTCTACTTTCTTACTTTGTCCAGACGATATTTTCTAATTCTCAAAATAAAATAACCTCCAAAGACCAAGGTGTAAATTACAACAGACACAATGTAATTCACCTTATAGAACATACTCATTTCTGAGGCAGGATCAAAGGATTCTATGATGGTGGGAATGAAGAGGACCATTAGATATATGTAAAGAAGGGCAAACCAGGGATAGGAAAGCCTCTGGACATTCTTCCATACCTTAGGCTTCATCTTTTTGCGCACCTTTATAAAAGACGTAACCATCAAGATAATCATAATCGTAAACAATGGGAAGGTGATAATCAGTGCGATGATGCCTCTAAGATCCAGTTCCTGGGGATTATTGATCATAGTTGGAATGTAATAAGCTCCATAGGCAAACGAATGAGCTAAGGTAATGAGACAGGCGATGATGGATAAATACCCCCTAATGGGCATTAAGGCCTTAACGATTTTACTTTTTCGATCCAAAGCGCCGATGTACATGACAATCACAAATAAAGCAGTAGCAAAGGCACCTCTCCAGAATACAGAAATGATGTAGGTATAGGTCCATTCAGGAAAAACGGTGTAAAGATCCATGATCTTGTAGCAAGCACAAAAGGCTATGATTGCTACAGAAAGAACGTAAAAAACTCCTGGGTGTTTTTTGATTGCACCTTTGCAAAAATAAACGAAAAGAAATGCTTCCAATAGTGCGATTAAAAATATCATTGATTTATTTTCTCCTTTAGGATGTTGCAGTTATACGCTGCGAATTAGTGTTAGTCAAAACTAACAGAATAGGTATAACACATGCATAATCCACCGTCAAGTATTTTATTGCATAATTGTACCTGAATAATTCAAGCAGGATTTGAAACACTAAAAATTAAAAGAAAGTTAAGAAAAAAAGGAGGGAAATACAATGGAGGACAACAAATTCAGTGGTACAGCAAATGATCTTCCCATGATGGCGCTTAGCGATATTCCAGTCCCAAACGCAGATGCAAAGCAGATTGTTGCGCTTGTAAAGGAAAGCGGACGGGTCACCGGATATAAGCTTTCCGATGGAAGAGTCCTTAACAAAGAAGAGGGTGTTGAGCTTGCCAAGAACGGCGGCATAGAGGGAGTGGGAGTCTCTTCCAGAAATGGCAACGAGTATTTAAAATCTCTCCCAGATGGCAGTGAGAGCAATAATTTAAGCAGCCTGCCTTCCGTTACGAATTAAAACTGGATATTAGTAATAGTGAATAGTAATTATTTGAAATTCAAAAAATTATGTTGCTAAAAATGCAATCTTCCACTATACTATAGTCAGTGGATGGTGATTGCGCTAGCAAGCTATACCTGTTTATTATGTTATTTTGGCTTTTATTGCCTATAATAGCATGGTAAACAGGTTTTTTTTCGCTAAAAATACGAAATTCAAGATGATTTATTACTTTAGACAGGGGTGATGACCATGATCATTTACAAAATTTTCAATAACAATGCAGTCGTAATAAAAGATGAAAACGGAGTGGAAAAGGTTGTTATGGGCTGCGGTCTTGCCTTTAAAAAGAAGAACGGAGATGAGCTAGACGAAAGTAAGATCGATAAGATCTTTGTCCTGTCCGATCCTCTTATTAACAACCGCTTTCAGGAGCTGGTCGCAAGCATTCCCATTGATTATGTGGAGCTTGGGGAAGAGATTATTGAATATGCGGCAAACATTCTGGAGGTAGATTTAAATGATACCATCTACTTGTCCCTCATCGACCACCTGTATTCTGCTGTAAAACGATTTCAGGAAGGCATCGGGATAAAAAATGCCATTCTCTGGGACATTAAAAAGTTTTATAAAAAGGAATTTGACATCGGACTGAAAGCGCTGGAGATGATTGAAAAACGATTTTCCCTTCAATTGCCAGAAGACGAGGCAGGATTTATTGCCATTCACCTTGTGGAAGCGGTTACGAGAAAGGGTGCTCAGGATATTCACCAGGTGGCTGAAATCATCTCTGAGATCACCAGCATTGTATCTTATCATTTTCACATATTTTTTAATGAAGATTCCTTATACTATTTCCGGTTCATCACTCATCTTAAATTTTTCGCCCAGAGACTTTTGGAGGGAAAGACCTACCTTGATGATGAACAGGATGATCTTCTCCTTATTATAAAGAAAAAATATGTGAATGCCTATGAGTGTGCGGAAAAGATATGTGAGTTTCTTAAAAAGAAATATAACTATAACGTTTCCAATGATGAAACGCTTTACCTCACCCTGCACATCGAACGAGTTGTTTATAAGACTGTTTTATGACGAGATGGTTACATTAAGTTGGCTAAACTTTCATATTTCAAATAAAAAGAAAAATGGAGGATTTAACAATGGGAAAATTTGACCTGTTGGCAAAAGACATTATTAAAAAAGTCGGCGGCAAGGATAATATCATAAGCCTTGTCCACTGTGTCACCCGTCTGCGTTTTAACTTAAAAGACGAAAGCCTTGCAGATGATGAAGCATTAAAACAAATGGAAGGTGTCATAACAGTCATGCACAGCTCCGGACAGTATCAGGTGGTCATCGGTAACCATGTACCCCAGGTATTTACAGATGTCTGCAAGCTGGCCAATATCTCATCAGAGACAGCAATCGAAAAAAAGAAGATGAATTTCCGGGAAAAATCTTTGGATCTTATCTCAGGAATCATGATGCCTGCCATCGGAATTTTGTGTGCCTGCGGTATGTTAAAAGGACTCAATTCCATTCTTTTATACCTTGGGCTTTACTCTGATGCCGATGGAATCTATATCCTTCTTAATGCCATAGGAGATTCCATCTTTTTCTTCTTTCCTGTTGTCATCGGCTTTAACACGGCAAAGAAAATGGATATGAATCCGTTCCTGGGCCTTATTATCGGTGCGGCACTGTGCTATCCGACGATCAACGGCACCGATGTGCCCCTCTTTGGTCATATGATTAATGTAACCTATACGTCCACATTGCTTCCCGTTATTCTTATTGTGGCACTGGCTAAGCCCCTGGAGAGCTTTTTTAACCGGGTGATCCCTGATATGGTAAAGACCTTTATCACACCTATGCTGGTGCTCCTTATCGCACTTCCCATCGGCTTTGTGGTGATTGGACCAATTGCCAATCTCATTTCCAATGGAATTTCACAGGGAGTGTTATCCATATATAAGCTAAGCCCGATTTTCGCAGGATTTTTGGTGGGCGGATTATGGCAGGTCATGATCGTATTCGGTGTTCATATTGTGTTGGTGGTTTTATGTATCACCAATATTATATCAGGAACCCCGGACCCAATTCTTGCCTTTACTACGTTCGTGACCTTTACAACCACTGGTATGATATTTGCCATGTGGCTGAAGACAAAGGACAAGACCTTAAAGCAGATTGCACTTCCAGCCTGGATTTCCGGATTTTTCGGAGTGACGGAGCCTGCGATTTACGGAATTTTACTTCCAAGAATGAAGCATTTCGTTATTTCCTGTCTTTGTGGTGCTGTTGCAGGTGCAGCGACCGCAGCATTAGGATTAAAGTATCACACCATGGCAGGTATGGGACTCTTTGAAATACCAGCTCTTTTGGACCCGGCCCAGCCTGGAAAAAGCCTGGTGCATGCCCTGATTGCAGCAGCCATTTCACTCATCGTAGGCTTTGTTGTAACATTTATAACCTTTAAAGATGAGGAACGTTCTGAGACAAAGGAAGGGGAACTTTCAGAAAAATGCAGAAAAGAAGTGATTGCATGTCCTCTTTCCGGTACGGTCATGGCACTTGATCAGGTAAAGGATGCGGCATTTGCCAATGGAACTCTGGGACAGGGAGTTGCAGTTTCACCAGCAGAAGGAAAAGTCACGGCTCCTTTTGACGGAACGGTCATGATGCTATTTCCTACAAAACATGCCGTAGGACTTATGTCTGACAATGGCTGTGAGGTAATCATTCATATTGGCATGGATACCGTGCAGTTAAACGGAAAATATTTTGAGGCGCACGTAAAAGAAGGAGATAAGGTGAAAAAGGGAGACCTTCTTATTACCTTTGATAAGGATGCCATTGAAAAAGAAGGGTATTCTTTGGATACTCCGGTTTTAGTCACAAATACAAAGGATTATATGGAGGTCGTTGCGATGAACCGCTGTGGTTCTAAAGTCCATTGCGGCGATGATGTGATAACCTTATTATAACAGACAGGAGGAATGAAATTGTTTCCAGATAATTTTTTATGGGGCGGTGCAGTTGCAGCCAACCAGTGTGAGGGAGCCTGGGAGGCTGATGGTAAAAAGGAGAGCATCTGTGATCATCTAACGGCAGGGTCCCGGGTGAAAAACAGAGTATTTACTTCTAAGATCCTGCCGGATGAAAGCTATCCCAGCCATGTTGCAGTAGATTTTTACCACCGATACAAAGAAGATATTGCATTATTTGCAGAAATGGGATTTAAAGTTTTTCGGCTGTCCATTGCCTGGAGCAGAATTTTTCCTAATGGAGATGATGAAATTCCCAATGAGGAAGGTCTTAAGTTTTACGACAGGGTCTTTGACGAATGCCTGAAATATGGCATCGAACCAATGGTTACATTAAGCCATTTTGAAATACCTTATCACCTGGTCAAAGAGTATCAGGGCTTTGCAGACCGAAAGGTAATTGATTGCTTTGAACGGTATGTGAGATGCGTCATGACAAGGTACAAAGACAAGGTAAAATACTGGCTGACCTTTAATGAAATAAATTTTGCCACCATGCCTATGGGGAATCTTGAAGTACTGGGAATTTTAAACCAGGAAAATGATGAAGTGGCAAATCCGCTGGACGATATCAATCTGCGCTTTCAGGCACTGCACCATGTATTTCTGGCCAGTGCCAGGGCCGTCATCGCCGCAAAGGAAATCAATCCTGATTTTAAGGTAGGCTGTATGATCGCTCATATCACCATGTATCCACTCACCTGCAGGCCGGAAGATATGCTTTTGTTGCAGGAACTGGATCATATCATCAATGACTTTTGCGCTGACGTTCAAATAAAGGGTCGTTATCCCAGCTATGCACTGCGCTATCTGGAAGAAAAGGGTGTGGATATTATCTTTGAACCAGGAGATGAGACTGTATTAGAAAAAGGCTGCGTTGACTTTTATTCCTTTTCTTATTACATGAGTAACTGCGTCACCACAGAGGAAGGTCATACTACCACTTTGGGGAATCTCCTGGGAGGTGTGAAGAATCCTTACCTGGAAGCGACCCAGTGGGGATGGCAGGTCGATCCTAAGGGGCTTCTCTATACGCTGAATAAAATCCATGA
This sequence comes from [Clostridium] aerotolerans DSM 5434, assembly GCF_000687555.1. Taxonomy (GTDB): domain Bacteria; phylum Bacillota; class Clostridia; order Lachnospirales; family Lachnospiraceae; genus Lacrimispora; species Lacrimispora aerotolerans. The sequence continues at coordinate 219,022 of NZ_JHWJ01000001.1, forward strand.
CCGGTATCAGGTGCCGATTTTCATTGTTGAGAACGGACTTGGAGCGGTGGATGAAAGGGATGAAAACGGTTGCATTCAAGATGATTATAGGATAAACTATCTAAGACAGCATATATGTGAAATGGAAAAAGCCATTCACAATAAAGTTGATTTGTTCGGATATACGGTCTGGTCTGCTCTTGACATTGTAAGCTCTGGTACAGGAGAGATGAAAAAGCGGTACGGATTTATTTATGTGGATAAAGACGACGAAGGGAACGGCACCATGGAGCGATTTAAGAAGAAGTCGTTTTACTGGTACAAAAAGGTAATTGAATCTAATGGGGGAGATTTAGCCGATATATAGACCCATAATGGCAGGGATGGGTGGATCCTTACGCATCCATCCTGGTCCCTGCCTTATTTTTATATAATCTCTGACCATCAAAAGGGCAGCAGGTGAGAACGACTGGATACGATGAAAGATTCTAAATCAGCTTTGTCAAAACTAATAATGAATATAGGGGTAAAGCGAGATGAAGTTATTTTATACCAAACCGGCAATGAAGTGGGAAGAAACCTTACCCATTGGAAATGGCAGTCTTGGTGCCATGATATGGGGGGATACAAAGAGAGAATGTCTGGGACTCAACGAGGAGAGCCTTTGGTCCGGTTATTACCGTGACAAGAATAACCATAAGGCGTCAAAGCATCTGGAAGAGTGCCGCAGGCTGGTAGAAAAAGAAGAGTATGAAAAGGCGGAAAAAGTCATTCGTGAAACTATGCTGGGGGAATATAATGAATCCTATATGCCTCTTGGCAATCTTTATTTTACCTTTGATCATACCGAAGACGTTACAAATTATAAGCGAACCCTTGACTTAGATCACTCTGTTTCAAAAGTCAGCTACCAGACCGGAGGACATAGCTATACAAGGGAATACTTTTCAAGCTATCCAGGAAAAGCAATCTTTATTAAGCTTCAATGTGACAGCCCAGTCTTAGATTTCAAGATTTCCTTTGAATCGCAAATGGTCTGTAAAACAGAATATACTCAAGATGGTTTAAACATAAAAGGGACTTGTCCCGAACATGTGGACCCGTCCTACATAGATATCCATGAAAATCCCATCATTCAGGGGGATAAAGGCATGAAGTTCCATGCCGAATGTAACGTTCTTCATTGTGACGGAACCATAGAACAGGAAGAACAGTGCATAAGCATCTCTAAGGCATCGGTTGTGACTTTGGTATTTTCCGCGGTGAAAGAACCAGAATTTGATCCTGCCATGTCTTATGATGAGATCAAGGAGATACATATTAAAGATTACAGAAGCTTATATGAGAAGGTGGAGCTGTATCTGGGGGAAGAAATCGATCTTCCTACAGATGAACGGCTGGAACGGCTGAGAAAAGGAGAGAAGGACAATGATTTATATGCTCTGTTTTTCCAGTATGGAAGATATCTTCTTATCAGTTCTTCCAGAGAGGGAAGCCTCCCAGCCAATCTCCAGGGAATCTGGAGCTGGCAGTTCCGTGCGCCATGGAGCTGTAACTGGACCACCAACATCAATGCCCAGATGAATTACTGGCTGGCTCAAAGCTGTAACTTAAAAGAATGTCTGCCTCCTTATTTTGAGCTGGTGAAAAAGCTTTGTGAGGAAGGGAAAAAGACAGCAAAGATTCATTATAACTGCAGAGGCTTTGTTCACCATCACAACGCGGATTATTGGTGCAACACAAATCCTATGGGCATGCCATATGGAGAAGATCATGGAGAGAAAGAAGCCGTTACCTGGTCCATGTGGCCGATGGGCGGTGCCTGGCTGACCAGTGAGCTGTTCCGGCATTACGAATATAATCCCAATGCGGAATTTTTAAAGAACACAGTTTATCCGGTTCTAAAGGAAGCTGCCCTGTTCTTAATCGATTGGCTTTACGAATATGAAGGAAGCTATGTTACCTGTCCGTCAACGTCTCCGGAGAACATGTTTAAGACTCCAACCGGAGACTCCTGTGCTGTTGCCATGTCATCCGCCATGGATCTTGCTATCATTCGGGAGGTGTTCGGGAACTTTAAGAGGACCTGTGAGATTTTAAAGCTGGATGATGAGATATTAGAAGAGATATCCGAACGGCTTTCAAAGCTTACACCTTTTAAAGTGGGAAGCAAAGGACAGCTTCTTGAATGGAATAAGGAATTTGAAGAATGCGAGCCTGGCCATCGTCATCTGTCTCATCTATACGGTATGTTCCCGGGTGAGCTATTTGAAGGCGATAAAGTGCTTACCGAGGCCTGCAAAAAATCCTTGTCCCTTCGTTTGAGCAGTGGCAGCGGACATACGGGCTGGAGCTGTGCGTGGATCATTAACTTATTTGCCGTGTTAGGAGATGGAGAAAATGCATACCATTTTCTAAATACCCTGCTGACCCGCTCCACCTATGAAAATCTCTGGTCCGCCCATCCGCCGTTCCAGATTGATGGAAACTTTGGAGGAGCTGCTGGCCTGGCAAATATGCTGGTGCAGGATCGAAACGGTGAAATTAAGATTTTACCCGCAATGCCTTCCCAGTTTGACAGTGGATATGTGAAGGGTCTTAGAATTAAGAACGGTAAAACAGTGGATATCAAGTGGGATAATGGGGAGCTTGACACTTACCGGATCTATTGATGAAGTAACAGAAATTAGGAAAATCGGTGTAAATAAGTTTCTGAATCAGGACTTTGTTTGCACCGTTTTTCCATACTTAAATCATAAAATACGTAGAAAGTGTTAATCCAGCATAAAAGTCATTCATACTAAATGGGAAGAACGGGCTAAGAAAGGGAGACAGATCGTGAAATTAGGTCATCGAGTGGGGATTGGTAATACAGCAGACGTCTATCATTGGGAAGGTGAGACCGTCATTAAGTTGTTTCATTCCGGATATCCCAAAGACAGCGTTATGAGGGAATTCTCAAATGCGGCAATTGTCAGTAAGATGGATTTTCCAAAGCCTATGGCATATGATGTCATTGAGGTGGATGGAAGATTGGGTATTATTTATGACAGCGTTATGGGAGAGTCTTTACTGGACTGGCTGTTAAGAACAAAAGATTTAGAACGGGGAGGAGAGATACTGGCTCAGCTTCATAAAAGGATGCTGGCCCATAAGGTTACATCTGCTCCCAATTACAAAGATTTTCTATACCGGAATCTGGAGCGGGCAGCAAGAAACTCTGAAGAGAAATTTGAGGGTCTTTTTGGGCAGCTTCAAAAACTTCCAGATGGGGATACCTTTTGCCATGGGGATTTTCATCCAGGCAATGTAATTTTAAGCAGTGAAAACCCGGTTGTCATTGATTTTATGAATGTATGTGCAGGAGATTATTTTTATGACGTTGCAAGGACGGTTTTTCTGATTGAATATACTCCAGTTCCTCAGATTCCGGGAGCGGTAGAAGAACTGTTAAGGTTAAAAACAGCACTGGCAGATCAGTACCTGATTCATATGAAGGTGGACCGGGAGCAGATATCAGACTTTTTAGAGGTGATCATTTCCTCCAGGCCGGGTGAATCTTAAAAGGTACAAAGAAATGAAAACCGTGGTTTGACTTTATTAAATTAATGTGATAGTATAGAAAATGAAGTATCATCAACAAGTGAAGTTTGTAGGAAAATGGCTATAGCCTACCGAAGGAGTAACACTCTCAGGTGCCTGGAAAACCAGGTGTGGACTATAAATGGATGTAACTCTGGAGAATCCCTTGATTGGGTGCCGAAGGTGTAAGGGGCGGATTTATCCGCTTTAATCTCTCAGGCAAAAGGACAGAGAACCTTTATAAATTTATTTTTGGGGTCTTTTTGTGCATATCCGGAGTCAAACCATATTTTTGGTTTGGCTTTTTTATTTGTTGATGCATTCAGGACATTCTGATTTACAGCTTCAGAATATCCATGCAAAAATAATAAGGAGTGTTACGAGTATGGAATGGTTTTCGGCTTTGGTTGTCAGTATTAACAAAGTGTTATGGAATGTGTTTTTGATTGTTGTTCTTTGCGGTGTAGGTCTTTACTTTACCATAAGAACGAGAGGAATTCAGTTTCGCAGGTTTAAGCAAAGCTTTCGTATGACCTTTGGCTCCATTACCTTAAGAGGAAAGGATGCCAGTGAAAAAGAGGGTATGACTTCTTTTCAGTCACTGCTTACCTCAATATCCGCACAGATCGGTACGGGAAATCTTGCAGGTGTGGCAACCGCAATGGTTTCGGGAGGACCTGGTTCCGTGTTCTGGATGTGGGTCAGTGCAATTTTAGGTATGGCGACTATTTACGCGGAGGCAACTCTGGCTCAGCGTTATAAGACTGTGGTAAACGGAGAACTGGTAGGTGGGCCTGTCTATTATATCCGGGCGGCTATCAAAGGGCCGGCTGGTAAAGTAGTAGCGGCTACATTCTCTGTGCTCATTATCATTGCCCTTGGATTTATGGGAAATATGGTTCAGGCAAATTCCGTAGGAGGAGCCATGGAAGCAGCGTTTGGGGTTCGTTCTGAGTACGTGGGAGTCGCCCTGGCTATCTTATCCCTGCTTGTATTTTTAGGCGGAGTCAAACGAATCGTTGCTGTGGCAGAAAAGGTAGTTCCTTTTATGGCAGTGTTCTTTACTCTATCTTCCTTAATTATCATGGTAGTAAATTTTCGCAGCATCATTCCTGCTTTTTATGATATTTTTGTCGGTGCATTTAATCCGCAGGCAGTTTTAGGCGGGGTACTTGGAGTATCTGTACAGAAATCCATTCGTTTTGGAATCGCCAGAGGCTTATTCACCCATGAAGCCGGTATGGGATCCACACCTCATGCCCATGCCCTTGCCCGCGTAAAAAATCCGTGTGAACAGGGACTGGTTGCCATGATGGGAGTCTTTGTGGATACCATTGTACTTTTACCATTAACAGTTCTTGCTATCTTAACCTCCGGAGTCCTGGGCTCCAGAGATGTAAAAGGAGAGTTTGTAACGGGAATCGAACTGACCCAGTCTGCGTTTGCTCAGGTCTTTGGCCATTTTGGCTATGTGGTCATTGCTATCTGTGTGTTCTTCTTTGCATTTGCTACCATCATGGGCTGGTACTTTTTCGGCCTTGCCAATGTGAAGTATCTCTTTGGTAAAAAGGCCATTCCATTTTATGCGGTCATGGTATCCATTTTCGTAGGTGTGGGCTGTGCGCTGAAAGTAGATCTGGTCTGGAATCTTGCCGACCTTTTCAATGGTCTGATGGTGATACCTAATATACTGTCTCTCCTATTACTTGGTGGAGTTGTCATCAAGCTGACAAAAGACTGGGAAGCTGGAAAGCCATATGACAGCGAAATAAAATAAAGAAAATAATATACTTAATATCCTCGTCAACCGGGCTGGTTGGCGGGGATTTTTTAATTGTTATAATTTTGTAAACATATACAAAAAAACTTAAAATTAATTAATGCTTACTTAATGGCATTCTAAAAATAAAAGTATATAATAGGTCTTTGTGGTTCCTGTTTGGTCAATCTAAAACGCCACAAACGTACAGCATGAGGAGGACAAAAGAGTGGCATTCAGTAGTTTAGAATTTATTTTTCGTTTTTTTCCGGCATTTCTGGCACTCTATTATCTTGCGCCTTATAAGCATCGAAACAAAGTCCTTCTTATAGGAAGCCTTTGTTTTTATGCCCTGGGAGATTTCCGGTATCTTCCTCTGATTTTAGCATCAGTTGGAATCAATTATCTCATTGTCAGACAGATGATCCGTCATCGGGATCATGAAAAGATCTGGCTTCTTTTATCCCTGGTATATAATATAGGGACCTTGTTTTTCTTTAAATATTCAAATTTCTTAATTGAAAATATAAATGCCATAGCACAGGTGTTTCACTGGGAGAAAGAATTGCCCGTGTTAAATCTTTCACTCCCCCTGGGGATCAGCTTTTATACCTTTCAGGTGATTTCCTGTGTGATCGATGTATATCGTAAGGAAATCGGTGAAGAGCTTACGTTCTTAAATTTTGCTACGTATGTCACCATGTTTCCTAAAATATTATCCGGGCCAATTACTTCCTATGGAGAAATTTCAGAGGAGCTGTCCGTCAGAAAATATATCATCTTTAAGTTAGAGATCGGACTAAGGTATTTTATTCTTGGCTTGGGCATGAAGGTGTTGGTGGCAGACCGCATCGGGCTGTTATGGAACGACATTCAGACCATAGGCTTTCAGAGTATTTCCACTCCTCTGGCATGGCTGGGTTCTCTGGCATACAGTCTCCAGATTTATCTGGATTTTCAGGGCTATTCCCTTATGGCAATCGGTGTGGGAAGAATGCTGGGCTTTCACCTTCCGGCCAACTTTAACCACCCCTATATGTCAAAATCCATTACGGAATTCTGGCGAAGGTGGCATATGACCCTTGGCATGTGGTTTCGCAGCTATGTATATATACCGCTGGGAGGAAACCGGTATGGCTTAAAACGCCTTGCCGCCAATCTTTTTGCAGTATGGATTCTTACCGGCTTATGGCATGGCGCCAGCTGGAATTTTGTCTTGTGGGGAATTCTTTTGTTCCTGTTAATTCTTCTGGAAAAGCTTTTTTATAAACCACTTCTTGACCGGTCAAAGATTCTGGCGAGACTTTATATGCTTTTTGTAATACCTGTTACCTGGATTATCTTTGCGGTCAATCATTTGAAAGACCTCATGATTTACTTGGGTAGGATGTTTGGCATATACCAGGGGGTCAATGTAAATCCAAACGACTACGTTCGGTATTTCAGTCAGTATAAATGGATATTTCTCATTGGAGGTTTTCTTTGCTTTCCTTATGGAAAACGTATATTTAACCGATTTCAGAACAGCTGGGCATGTACTTTATTCTTGCTGGCAATATTCTGGTATTCTGTTTACTTCATTTCCAATGGGGCAAATAATCCCTTCCTATATTTTAAATTTTAGGAGTACATATAATACGAAAGGATGCGTATGAAACATTTAGGAGACTTTAAACGATACCGTCTGCTTGCCCTGGTTTTACTCAGTTCCCTGGCATTGTCTTTGATAGGATTCGCAGGGAAAAATACGGTTTACGCAGATGATACCGTGGATATATTAAAAGCCCCTCAGCTAATGGTGGTGTTGGAAGGTTTAAAACAGGGCAGATATCCGTGGGGTATCCTGACCCTTGGAGTGAGACCGGCGGAAGTATCTGAAAATCCTGGACTCATAGGAGAGACAGGGATTACAAAAGAGACAGAAGGCACAAAAGAAACAGAGGCCATGAAAGAGTCAGAAGCCTTGAAGGAATCAGAGGATAATAGCCAGGAAAACCAGGCTGTGGAACCGGAACAGACAGAAGCGTCTGTAGAAGAAGAGAAGTCCCCTCCATCTGAAGTCCCAAACAAGAGTCCTTTTACAAGAGTAGATGAGAGCTATTTTGATGATGCACTATTTATCGGAGACTCAAGGACTGTGGGCTTATCCCAGTATTCCAATTGGAAAAATCCTGCCTATTATGCAGACGTAGGTCTTACGGTTTATTCCGTATTTGACAAAAAGGTTGCAACGGTAAATGGGGAGACCATGACCATAGACCAGGCTCTAAAAAGGCAGAAGTTTGGAAAAATCTATATCATGCTTGGAATCAATGAACTTGGAAGAGGAACGACAGAGACTTTTGCAAAGAAGTATAGTGAAGTAATTGGAAGAATTAAGGAGCTTCAGCCCGATGCCATTATATTTATAGAAGGAATCATGGGAGTATCAAAAAAGAAGTCAGATTCCGATCCGATCTTCAATAACAGAAATATACAGGAGAGAAATGCCGCAATTCAGTCTCTGGCAGATGATACGTCTTTATTCTATATTGATGTAAATCAGGTGATTATGGATGGTACAGGTGGGATTCCTTCTGATTATACGTTTGATAACGTCCATCTAAAGGCCGCTTACTATAAAATCTGGACAGAGTTTCTTATGGACCATGGAGTCATAAGAAAACCTTAAGGAAACAAAATAAAAATTATAATAATCGGGGGATTCTCATAATTGCTTTTTTATATTATAATTAAGTCAGTGTGCTTAATTTGACGATAAATGGTACATAATGGATAAAACCCGTATTTTTGGGGATAGAAAGGCATTCTAGATGGATCGATTCGGTGATATTTTTAGTAATACGGTTGTTAAAAAGGTTTTTAGTATTTTACTCCTCGCTTTGTTCATGTATTTGTTCCGGGGTATGTTCAATCAGCTTCTCCTTATTTTTATTATTACCTTTATCTTCGGTCAGCTGCAAAAATATATCTATGATAAGGTAAATGCCAGGATAAAAGTAAGCCGTAAACTGATCACCATAATGATGTATGCAGTGATTCTTCTTATTTTTACCATCAGTGGTATTGTATACATTCCTAAAGTGACCCAGCAGCTGTTTGATATCGTCAATTTGATATCGAAATTTGATTTGAACCAGTTGCAGTCGGAGATTAACATCAATCTCATTAGCAGCATTCCCAAGGAGCAGATTGACGGATATATCCGAATGGCAGAAAGTCATCTTCTCAGCTTTGTTGCAACGGCTGGTACATTCAGCATTAATCTGGTTCTTTCCTTTTTAATCAGCTTCCTCTTTTTATTGGAGAGAGATGAGATTATTGGCTTTTTAAAGCACATGGAGAATAGTAAGGTATCTTTTCTTTATGAATATTCTGTTTACTATGGAAAGAAGTTTTTAAATTCCTTTGGTAAAGTCATTGAATTACAGATTGTCATTGCTTTTATTAACTCCGTATTATCTGTACTTGCTCTGACTCTAATGGGATTTCCTCAGACCTTGGGACTGGGAGCCATGATTTTCATTCTGGGACTGATTCCTGTAGCGGGTGTGATTATTTCACTGATTCCGCTTACTATTATTGCATTTAACATCGGTGGTGCCATTAAGATTATTGAGGTCATTGTTATGATCGTGGTGCTTCATTCTCTGGAGACCTACGTCCTAAATCCTAAGTTAATGTCAGCTAAAACAAAGATTCCAGTATTTCTGGTGTTTTTAATCTTGTTAGTCAGCGAGCATTATATCGGGGTATGGGGATTGCTGTTCGGGATTCCGCTTTTTATGTTCTTGCTGGATATTTTAGATATTAAAGTGAAAGAGAAATAAAAATAATGATATTGTTAAGCCAGCCCTTCTTACTTAAGAACGGCTGGCTTAACTTATTCTGAAAATATAGCCTTATATTCCTGGTCACTCAACTCTCTTCCTTTCGTAGTAAGTTTTATGACCTCATTTTCAATACTCACATTACCTTCTTTTAATAAGTATTTTACAGTTTTATTTGTAAACGCTTCATCCCAGCGAAAATGGGCGGAAAGAGTATGAAGGCCGGCTTCCTGGCTTTCTGCCTCGCTTCCTTCGTGTTGGTATAGATGAAAGAGCAATGTTTTCATGCTGAAATCCAGTTTTTGCCTTTTGTGTCTTCGGATGGAGCTTATAAAGCCCTTTTTTGGTGCCGTAATAAATACAAGAAAGAATACAAATCCAGTCATAACAGCCATACTGCCTGAGATAGAAACATCCAGCCAGGAAGCCAGATAAAAGCCTGAGATGCCATTGACAGCACCGATTCCTGTACTGAGCATCAGCATATGCTTTAAGTCATCGGTCAAAAGATAAGCCGTAGCAGGCGGTCCAATCATAAAGGCAACCACCAGTACAGAACCAACTGCTTCAAAAGCTCCTACGGTTGTCATGGAAACCAGCAACATCAACCCATAATGAATGAGAGTCGGAGAGATTCCCAGTACCGCGGACAGGATAGGATCAAAGGTAACTACTTTTAATTCCTTAAAAAATACTATGATACAAATCAGATTAATAAGGAGCAAGGTCAGTGTGCTGTAAATTGCTTTCGCACCAATGTCATAGCCAAACAAAATCATTCGGTTAAATGGAGCAAATGCAAGCTCACCTAACAAAACGGAATCCGTATCCAGATGCACAGAACCTGCGTATCTGGTAATCAGTATGATGGCTATGGAAAATAACAGGGGAAATACAATCCCAATGGAAGCATCCTCAGAAAGGAGCTTTGTACGGTTTAATGTTTCTGTCAGCCATACGGTTGCAAGGCCCATAAAGGCAGCTCCTGCAATCAGAAGCGGGGAAGATAAGTCGTGGGTCAGGAAAAAGGCAAGGACAATACCTAGAAGAATGGTATGAGTAATGGAATCAGACATCATTGACATTTTCCTTAATACAAGAAATACTCCAGGCAGGGAGCAGGCAACGGCCACGATGACCGCAATCAGTTGAATTTCAAATTGTGGAGACATCTTCATTCCCTCCTCTTCTTTTTATCATCTGTTTTAAGTTCCTTCTATGAATCATCTTTTGTAAGATACCTCTTCCCGGAGCAAACAGGATACTGAATATGACAATGCAGCTGATAAACACAACAATGGCAGGTCCTGTTGGCAGTTTTGCAGTCAGAGAGCTGGCAATGGTTCCAAGGATTCCAGATACAGCACCAAAGACGGCAGACAGCATGACCATGACCCATAAGCGGTCGGTCCATTGCCTGGCAGCAACTGCGGGAGCGATCAGCATGGCGCTCATTAATATGACACCTACGGTCTGCAGGCCAATAATAATTGCCATAACAATCATAAATGACAGCAGAAGATTAATTTTATTGGCTGGAAGACCAAGGCTCCTGGCATATTCCATATCAAAGATAAATAGCTTAAATTCTTTCCAGAACAGGAGTACCAGGATAAGAAGTATGACTCCGCACAGGCTCATAAAGATCACGTCTCTTTGCAGCAGGGTAGAAGCCTGCCCGAAGATAAAGCGTTTTAATCCGGCCTGATTGGAGTTTGGTATTTTCTGGACAAAGGTGAGGAGTACCAGCCCAAATCCGAAGAATACAGACATGACAAGGGCGAGTGCGCTGTCAAATTTGATTCTGGTATGTTTTACAATGCTGATGATAAATAAAGTGGCCATTAAGCCTGAGACCAAGGCTCCAAGAAGAAGGACTTCCGTGTGCTTGGAGCCGGTCAGTATGAACGCCAGTATGACACCAGGCAAAGCGGCATGGGACACACCGTCACCTAAAAGACTTTGCTTACGAAGGACTGCGAAGCTTCCTAATATACCGCTTAATAAGCCTAAAATGGCTGAGCCAAGGGCCACGGTCTGAAACGTGTAGTCTTTAAAAAGGGTAAATACCTGTTCCATATTTATGCACCTCCTTACATAGCACCCTGCAATAGATTTACAGAGCTTCGGTAGGCCTTTTTTAAGTTGCTTTCATGGAATACTTCCTCTACAGGGCCGCTTGCAATGACCTTAATATTAATCAGTGTGACCCAGTCAAAGTACTCTTTAACTGTCTGCAGATCGTGGTGCACTACCACAACTGTTTTGCCCGATCCCCTTAACTCCTTTAACAGCTGTACAATTGCCTTTTCCGTTTGAATGTCAACGCCTTTAAAAGGTTCATCCATAAAGTATATATCTGCTGTCTGCATAAGAGCCCTGGCTAAGAATACACGCTGCTGCTGACCGCCGGACAACTGACTGATCTGACGGTTATGAAATGCTTCCATGCCTACCTTTTGTAAGCATTCCATAGCCATTTCTTTCTCTTTTTTTCCTGGACGTCTGATAAATCCCAGTCTCCCGTAACAGCCCATTAGTACAATATCCAGTACAGTAGCAGGGAAATCCCAGTCAACGCTTCCGCTTTGAGGCACATAAGCAACCTTATTTTTTAATTTGCGAAGGTTATTTTCTTCTTCCTTGAAAAAATTTACTGTGCCTGTAACCGGAACCAGTAGACCCAGCATGGCTTTTAAAAGCGTGGTTTTTCCTGCGCCGTTTGGGCCGACCACTGCCATCAGTTTACCCTGTGGGATATCAAGGTCAATATCCCACAGAACTGGCTTGGAATCATAGGCCACGGTTAAATCTTCTATATGAACGGCATAATCTAATTTCTTTGATTTCATATGGTTTCCTCCTTACTGAAATAACTATTTTAAAGCTCCTACGATAGTGTCAACATTGGCTTTTACTGTGAGAAGGTAGGTTTCAGCGCCGGAATTTTTGCCTCCCAGGGAATCTGAGTAAAGCTCCCCGCCTATGGCAACATCAAACCCCTTTGATTTAACTGCCGCTTGAAGGGCCTCTATGGTTTTAGGCGGAACAGAAGATTCCACAAAAACGGCTTTTATCTTACGCTTGGTAATAAAATCTGCCAGGGTGCTTACATCGGCAGTTCCTGCCTCCGCATCCGTACTGATTCCCTGTAGTCCTCTTACTTCAAGACCATATGCCTTGCCAAAATATTGAAACGCATCATGTGCTGTGATGAGAACTCTCTGATCTTTTGGTATTTCATTGATTCTGTCCCTTATGTAGGTATCCAGTTTTTCCAGCTCTAAGGTATAGGCTTCTAAGTTTTTCTTATAAGCCTGGGCATGACTGGGATCTGCTTCTGACAGACGGTCTGCTACCGTTTTGGCTGCTGATTTCCACAGGGAAACCTGAAACCAGATATGTGGATCATGGACAGAGCTGTCATCCTCCCAGGATAATAATTGATCTTTTGGAAGGCCATCTTCAATACAGATTACGGTACTGCCGCGATCTGTGAGGGACTGAAAAATCTCACCCATCTTTCCTTCCAGATGCAAGCCATTGTAAACAACGACATCAGCATTTTGCATCAATGTAACATCTCCGGCACTTGCCTGGTATAAATGGGGATCAATTCCAGGCCCCATAAGCCCATCTACATTTACATGTTCTCCACCAATGACTCTGGATAAGTCAGCAAGCATAGTGGTGGTGGCTACAATGTTTAAGGTATCACTGGTTTTCTTCTGTTCTGCTTTTTGGCATCCTGTTATCATCATTACTGTCATAAGGCAGAAACTTAACAAAACCATACATTTTTTCATCATAAATATCCTCCATTCTATTCTTTGTTTTTAGTTTCACTCCTGGCAGCTACATAAATCTGACAGGCGGCTTTATGGCTGATCCGTATTTTTTTATCTCCAAGTGTCAGGGTAAAGGGACCTTCATAATCATCCACCGAAAGGACTGTTATCTGGCTTCCTATTTCAATTCCCTGTGTCTGCAGGTAATCAAGAAGTTCTTTTTCTTCCTGCACCTTTTTTATAATGGCTGTTTTACCAGCTGTAAGTGTGGAAAGAAGTGTTAAGGCCCCTTCCTTTATCTGTCCCATCTGGTTCGGTATTGCATTGCCATGGGGGCAGTACTCCGGATAATTCAAGAAACCCTCCAGCCGGTTCGTAAGCCGGACAGGAGATACGTGCTCTAATAATTCAGCATCTTCATGTGCTTCACTCCAGGAATATCCCAGATGCCGGATAAGGAATACCTCCCACAAGCGGTGTCCACGCAAAAGTGAAACAGCAATTTCAATTCCTTCCTTTGTCAGCTTTGCTCCTTTATATGGCTCCGTGACAAGCAGTGCTTCCTGACTTAGCTTTGTAAGCATCTCAGATACAGAAGCCGGTGCTATTTTTAAAGCCTGAGATAGCTGTTTGTTGTTGATAAGATGCTCTGAGCCGCCCAGTTTATATAGTTCTTTTAAATAATCTTCTTTATTTGGTGTCATATCATCGCCTCCATTTTTAGGTATACCTAAATTAATTATATTATATGCCTAAAAATGAAGAAGTGCAAGATGTATCACAAAAATAGGAGTGATTATCTTTATCATTAAAAAAGTTAGCTCAGGCTAAAAAAGTTTCCTGAGACTAATATATATTAAATGAATCAAAGTGTTACAGAAATCCAGCCATTATTTTTCAGTAAATTGGCTGGATTTCTTTTTTATCTTTTTTTATATATTGGTTAAATGTATAGATGAGAGAAAGATTGATATATATTTTGAATTTGTTTCCAATATACCCCAATGATATAATTATTTTAGAATTTATCATACCTAAAGGAGTATAGAACTTGTTTGACTTCACTTATTTTCTAAATGTGTTTCCAACGATTGCATCTAAATTACAGGTGACGCTAACGCTGACCTTGACGGCGGCAATGTTCTCCATTCTTATCGGTGTCACTATAGCCGTTATCGGATATTATAAAATAAAGATTCTTTATCCCCTTACCCGCTTCTACTTATCCATATTAAGGGGAACCCCTCTGGTGGCTCAGTTGTATTTTTTTTATTATGGACTGGCAAGAGTCAATGAAATTGTGCTTAATATGAAGCCGCTGACTGCGGTGGCCTTGGTATTGAGCTTAAATACTGGAGCCTTTATGTCTGAAAGCATTCGTGGAGCCCTTCTGTCGGTTGACTCTGGGCAAAAAGAAGCTGCCGCCATGCTTGGGATGACAGAGCTTCAGACCATTAGACGGATTGTATTGCCACAGGCGTTTCGCGTGTCATTGCCGGCCTTATTCAACGATCTAATTAATCTTTTAAAGGCGACATCACTGGCATTCATGCTTGGTGTAAGGGATATTATGGGACAGGCCAAAAGTGAAGGCGCACAGTCCTTTCGCTACTTTGAAATTTACCTTGCCGTTATGATTATTTACTGGCTTTTAGTTTTGGGATTTTCTCATCTTCATAAGATTATGGATAGAAAATGTATGGAAATGTACTAACAACCATCAAATATTGGGAGGAAAAAAATGAAAAAGGGATTACCGATTCTTCTGCTAATGGTAGCAATGACGCTTGCAGGATGCAGCAGCAATACTTCAGCCAAAGCAGCAGATACAGAGAAAACAACGGCAGAGAGCACAAGATCAGAAAATGAATCAGAGCAAAGTTCAGCCGAAAAACGCAAAGTCATAATTACTACAGGCGGCACAGGAGAACCCTACAGTCTGCTTAGCAGCGATGGAAAGGATTGGACTGGAATTGATGCAGAGATGTGGAGTGAAATTGCAAAACGTACTGGTTGGGATATTGAAGTGAAGCAGGCGGAATTTTCGTCCCTGTTTGGCGAACTGGATGCCGGACGGGTTGACGTTGCTGCAAATTGCTTTGCGACAACAAAAGTGAGAATGGATAAATATATGACTTCCCACCCCTACTACGGAGATGCCCAGTGTGTGATTGTGAACGAAGACAAAACAGACATCAATACCTTTGAGGCATTGAAAGGCGTTTCCATTGGAGTTACCCAGGGACAGGCTTCCCAGGTATCCGTAGAGAAGATGGCAGAAACATATGGCTGGAACGTAGTCGTTTATGAAACAAGCGATACGGGATATCAGGATCTTCATTTGAAGAGAATTGATGCCATGGCGACAACAGACAGCCTTGTCCATAAATATGAGAAGACGCAAAACATGAAGTTTCATATTCTGGATACCAGGCTACTTGCAAATAATGTAGCATATTACTTCCAGCAAAATGAGAAGGGAAAAGAGCTTTGTGAAGAAGTAAATCAGGTTCTGGATAAGATGATGGAAGATGGAACCACTTCAAAGATTATTACGAAATGGATGTATTCCGATATGACTCAAATGATTCATGACTAAGTGGAGGAAGAGGTAAAAAAGTGGTTGAAATCAGTCATTTATGGAAGTCCTTTGATGGACAGACAGATATTTTAAAGGATATAAATGTCTCCATTAAAAAAGGTGAGATTGTTGCCATTCTTGGTTCTTCCGGAACTGGAAAATCCACATTGCTCAGATGTTTGAATTATCTGACAAAGCCGACCGCTGGAAGCATCCGTATTGGATCTACAACTATAGATGCAAAGAATCATAGGAATAAAGATATTATGGAGCTGCGGGGGCATTCCGCCATGGTCTTCCAAAATTACAACTTGTTTAAGAATAAAACAGCTCTGGAAAATATTATGGAAGCGCTGATGATTGTGGCCGGAAAAAGCAAGAAGGAAGCCCAGGAATTGGGGTTAAAGCTGCTTAAAAAGGTTGGAATGCTGGAACGGAAGGACTATTATCCCTCTAAGCTTTCCGGCGGACAGCAGCAGCGGATTGGCATAGCCAGAGCACTGGCAGTGAGTCCAGAGGTCCTTTTGTTTGACGAGCCTACCTCTGCCCTTGACCCGGAACTGGTGGGGGAGGTTTTAAATACCATTCAACAAGTGGCAGAAGACGGATCCACCATGATACTTGTTACCCATGAGATTATGTTTGCCCGCAGGATTGCAACCAGAATATTATTTATGGCAGATGGAACCATTGTGGGGGATGGTGCACCAGAAGAAATACTGGATAATCCAAAAGATGAGAGACTGAAACGCTTTCTGGATTACAATTTAAAATAATTACAATTCCAATATACAAATCATAGGGTCATATTTGAAAGGAGTCAAACCATGATTGAGATGAAAAGAGAATTGCCTCAGGTATTTGAAAGTTTTGCGGAGGCAAGAAAGAACGGATTTCTGGCAGTTAAGAAAATCAAAGATTCCGGTAAGGGAGTCGTTGGACAGTTTTGTACCTATACCCCTCTTGAGATTTTTATGGCGGCAGGACTGGTATCGGTAAGCCTTTGTTCTACCAGTGATGAGACCATTCCAGATGCGGAAAAAGAGCTGCCAGGCAATTTATGTCCACTGATTAAATCAAGCTACGGATTTGCAGTAACGGATAAATGTCCTTATATGTATTTTGCAGATTTAGTGGTTGGTGAAACAACCTGCGACGGTAAGGTGAAGATGTATGAGCTCCTTGCAAAAAAGAAAAACCTGCATGTTCTACAGCTTCCCCGCAATCAGTTCACTCCGGAGTCAAAAGCTCTTTGGAGGTCGGAAGTCCTTCGCCTAAAGGAGCGGGTAGAAAAAGATTTTGGTGTGACCATCACCGATGAGATGTTAAGAGATGCCATTCAAAAACGCAATGAGGAACGTAGGCTGTTAAAAGAGCTGTATGAGCTTAGCACCTTATGTCCTCCGCCAATCACTGGTCTGCGCCAGCTCCAGATTTTATTTGGTTCTCAGTTTAAATTTGACTGGAGGGAGAAAACAGAAGAAATCCAGAATGCCATCCATAATATAAAAGCCGCCTATGAGGCAGGAGAACGGCCGGTATCAGAAGGGGCTCCCCGTATCCTGATTACAGGCTGTCCCATGGGAGGAGTAACGGAAAAAGTGGTTAAGGTCATTGAGGAGGCAGGTGCTGTTGTGGTCGCGTATGAAAACTGTACCGGTGCAAAGCAGATGGATCGTCAGTGCCCCGAAGAGGGAGATCCTATTACCAACATTGCAGATCACTACCTGCAGATTGGCTGTTCCATTATGACTCCAAACCCCAACCGGTTTGAGCTTCTGGGAAGACTGTGTGAGCAGTTTAAGGTTGACGGAGTGGTGGAGATGACCCTTCAGGCATGTCATACATATGCAGTAGAATCAAGTACTGTAAAAACGTTTTTAAAAGAAAGAAACATACCTTATCTTCAATTAGAAACTGATTATAGTACGGCTGATATCGGACAGCTGTCAACAAGAGCCGGAGCGTTTGTGGAGATGTTATAAAGAATGGAACAGATAACAATAGGAATTGACTGCGGATCAGCCGCCTGTAAGGGAATCCTTTTAAAAGGCGGCAGGATTGCCGCATCTTGTGTAAAGCCAACAGGCTGGAATCCAAAAGAAACTGCAAGAACGGTGCTTGAAGATCTATTGCAGCAGGAGAATAGAACGGATGAAGGCATACGTGTGGCAGCAACTGGTTATGGAAGAGTGGGAATAGACTTTGCTCATAAGAAAATAACTGAAATTACCTGTCATGCAGCAGGGGCAGATTACCTATTGCCAGAGGTTCGTACCATTATTGACATTGGAGGCCAGGATTCCAAGGTCATATCCGTAGAGAATGGAAAGGTAGTTTCTTTTCAGATGAATGATAAATGCGCGGCTGGTACCGGAAGATTTCTTGAGATGTCTGCCCACCGTATGGGGGTTGATTTATCTGATTTTCCAAAGCTGCTAGAAGAGGGGAAATGCTGCTCCCTTAGCAGTATGTGTGCGGTATTTGCCGATTCTGAAATTGTATCCTTGCTGGCGGCGGGAAAAAGCCGGGAAGAGATCGCCGGAGGGATTATACAATCCGTGGTCACAAGAGTGATGGCGCTGGCAGGAAGAATTGGAATCGAGTCCCCCATTCTTTTAACCGGTGGATTGGCCCAATTTGAAGGACTTAGAAATGTGCTGGAGCAACAGACAGGGTGCCCTGTTAACGTTTCTCATTATTCCCGTTACGCTGGAGCCATTGGAGCAGCTTTAAAAGCTTAAAGTCAGCTTTAAATGATAAAAAAGCAAATGTAAAATGCACAACTACTGATGGGTAATTGTGCATTTTTTTTGTTTTGTTTCTCTTTGTTACAATATTTTGGTTGTTGAATATACACATAATATATCTAAAAAAGTGTTGTATTATAGATAATTTTAATAAATTGAGCTGGTTATATAACTATTAATCGCTTGTAAAAGATAACTTGTTCAATTATGATTGTAATGTAGATTGTAGACAATCTACATTACAATCATAATTGTTTATCAGACTAACGGGGGAGGGGGCAGTGTTTCTATTTTTTATGGGAAATTTGGGAACAATTTTACAAATCTGATTGGTTTAAGGAGAAGTTATGGATGTTCGAAAAATCAACAAGTTTACCTCTTGTGGAGGGTGTATTGCCAAACTGCCTCAGGGAATGTTAAAAGAAGCATTGTTAAATATACCTCTTTTTGATGACAAGAATCTTATTGTAGGATTTGATACATCAGATGATGGGGCTGTCTATCGGTTAACGGATGAATTGGCTATCATTCAAACCCTTGATTTCTTTCCGCCTATGGTGGAAGATCCCTATTTATTCGGGAAAATTGCGGCAGCAAATGCATTAAGTGATATTTACGCAATGGGGGGAGAAGTTAAGGTTGCTCTTAACATCGTCTGTTTTCCAGAGGATGAAGATCCTGCCATTCTAGGTGAGATATTAAGGGGCGGGGCAGAAAAAGTAAAAGAAGCAGGAGGGGTACTCTGCGGAGGCCATTCCATTGCAGATAAAGAACCAAAGTATGGACTTTCAGTCACCGGCATTGTAAATCCTCAAAAAATTATGAGAAATAATAATTGCTCCATTGGTGATGATATTATACTTACCAAGCCTCTTGGGGTGGGCCTGGTGACCTCTTCCTATAAAGCGGGAGAGGCTTCTATAAAAAGCTATAAACAAGCGGTTGACAGCATGCAGACATTGAATAAGTACGGGGCAGAGGCAAGTAAAAAATACCGGATACATGCAAGTACTGATGTGACTGGATTTGGCTTTTTAGGACATTTAAATGAAATGGTTACAGAGGATTATACCATTTTAGTAGACTGCTCTAAGATACATTATATAGAAGAAGCTTATAGACTGGCGGAGGAATATTTGATCACAGGCGGAGGTCAGAAAAACAGAAAATATCTAAAAGATAAACTGCGGTTTGAGCATGTTTCCCAGCCAATGCAGGAAATATTGTTTGATCCCCAGACGTCAGGCGGTCTTTTGTTTAGTGTTGATTCCAGAGATACTGAGGCTTTATTAAAAGACCTGAGTGACCTGGGAATCGTAAGCTCTTGCGTTGCATCTGTGATAACACGTCAAGAGAAAAACCTGATTATATCAGGGTAATACATTACATATTGGAAGGAATCTTTTGGTTGAAAGGTTGTGTCACTATGGATTTAAAGCAACTTGAAGCATTTGTTTATGTGGCGAAGCTAAACAGCTTCTCAAAAGCGGCTGATACCATTTATTTATCTCAGCCTACGATTAGTTCCCATATTAATTCTTTGGAAAAAGAATTGGGTACACAGCTGTTGATACGCTCTACGAAGGAAGTTTATCCTACAAAAAGCGGATTGGATTTTTTTGTTTATGCGCAAAACATGCTGGCTCTTCGTGACGAAGCCATTCATACGGTATCCCAGGGAGGAAGCAGCATTAGAGGAGAGATTTCTCTTTTGGCCTCCAGTGTTCCGGCTCAATATCTGCTTCCTTCCCTGATTGCTGTATTTCAAAAAAGCTATCCCGATATCTTTTTTAAAGTCAGGCAAAGTGACAGTGAACAAGTAGGAAAGCTGCTTTCTAACTGTATTTTTGATTTTGGTATCACAGGAACAAAGCTTTCCGGCAACAGGTTTGTACAAACTCCATTCTACCACGATACATTGGTGCTTGCTGTTCCTTCTGGTTTTAAAACCCCGGAGAATATATCACCGGAGGTGTTGATAAAGCTCCTTCGTACTCAGCCTTTTATTATGAGAGAAGACGGATCAGGAACCAGGAAGGAGCTGGAAAAAATCCTGCTCTCCTTGAATTTGACGATTGATCAATTAAACACCGCCTGCTCCTTTAACAATACACACGGTGTTTTACAGGCAGTTTCAAGCGGCATTGGTATTTCATTTGTATCCCGGGCTTCTACTGCCATGTATACCCAAATGGGGTTGATAAAGACCATTGAATTAAAAGATTTTACGTTTAATCGGAATTTCTATTTATTATCGAAAAAAGAAATGATATTACAACCAGTGCAAAAATTGTTTCAGACATATCTTCTTAATTATTATAAAGAACTGCAGTAACGAAATTTAGATTCTATATAAAATGGGAATATCAGTCCATGGCTGATATCAGAAAGGATTTAATTATGTATTTTGATAGTGCTGCTACTTCAATGCCCAAGCCGCAATGCGTGATTGATGCGGTTACAACTGCAATGCTTTCCTATGGTAATTCCTCCAGGGGAGTGAATAAATCTTCCATGGAAGGACTTCGATGTATAACAAGCGCAAGGCAGGAAATTGCCCGCTTTGTGGGGGGAGAAAACGAGGTTCACGTTGCATTCTGTCAAAATGCCACCATGGCATTGAACCAGACGATTGGGTCCATACAGAGACACATTGTTACGACGGCTGCGGAACACAATAGCGTACTCAGACCCGTTTATCGAAGAGGAGATTATACGATTGTTCCTGTGGATGAGAAAGGAAGGCTTGATTTAAAGGGGCTGGAAGGTGCCATTCGTCCGGATACCGAGGCAATTGTAATGACTCATGCGTCGAATGTAACTGGTAATGGATATGATATTTCATCAGTTGGAGAGCTCTGTAAGAGAAAAGGCATCTTTTTTATTGTGGATGCATCCCAATCGGTAGGGCTTTTGCCAATTGATATGCAAGCCATGAACATAACTGCACTTTGTTTCAGCGGACATAAATCTCTGTATGGCCCTCAGGGAACCGGCTGCATATGCGTAAAGCCGGAATTTTCCATATCACCCCTTTATACGGGAGGAAGTGGAAGTAATACTTATTCAAAAACAGGGCCGGAAGAGATGCCGGAGCGTTTGGAGGCAGGGACTCAAAACTGCCATGGCATTGCAGGCCTTTTGGCAGGCGTTCGTTATGTAAGTGATAAAAGAGAACTGTTTTTGAACCAGGCTTTGGAACTTGCAAATTATTTTGTAACTGAATTAAAGAAGATGCCTTCTATTACCGTTTACGGTGATTTTAATTCTGTCTCACGGACTCCAGTGGTATCGATTAATGCAGCTGATATTGGCAGCAGCGAGCTGGCATATGAGCTGAATGAAAGATATGATATCAGCGTACGTGCCGGGGCACATTGTGCTCCGCTTATGCATGAGGCCCTGGGAACGAAGGATAAGGGAGCGGTCCGCTTCTCCTTCTCCCATATGAATACCTTAGAAGAAGTGGAATTTGCTATAAAAGCGTTACGCGAATTAACTTAATCCCAAAGGAGTTGACCGATATGAAAATAATCGATGCGATGGGAAAAGCCTGCCCGGTACCAGTGGTATTAGCAAAGAAAGCAGCCGCAGAACTTGCGCTGGAGGGCGGAGAGTTACAGGTGCTTGTTGACAATCAGCCTGCATGTGATAATTTAAAAAATATGGCAGAAGGAAGCGGTTATACAGCCGAGGAAGAAATGCTTCATTCTGGAAGCTATCGGGTCACCATAAAGGTTCCGGCCAAGGCACAGGAGCAGCTCATGATTCAGTCTGTTGAAGAGGGGATTCCTGTCCCAAAGGAGGAGAGCGGGCTGGTGGTGGTTGTTAGTAAAAATTACATGGGACAGGGAAGTGAGGAACTTGGCAAAATTCTCATAAAGGGATTTCTGTTCTCACTCACCCAGTTAGAGACTCCGCCAAAGGCAGTATTGTTTTTTAATTCAGGTGTACTTCTAACGGTGGAGGGGGCCAATACATTAGATGATCTTTTAGAGCTTGAGAAGGCTGGAACTCAGATTGAAATCTGCGGTACCTGTGCAGATTACTATTCTGTGAAATCTACCCTGGGGGTCGGACGAATCGTAAATATGATGACGATTACGGAACAGATGGCATCAGCAGGTTCTGTCATAAATATTTAAAGCCATTTTAATCATTCATGTTTGGGAGAATGTCTTATGGAAGAAATATTGTTTACATTTTATAACACTCATCATTCTATCATGGCTGAGCAGATGTTACTTGATGCAAAAATACCTGTTAAAGTTATGCCTATGCCAGAAGCAATTACGGCTGGATGCGGGCTTTGTCTGCGAATACAGGAGTCAGATAGTCGATTCGCCTTTCAAGTGTTGGATCAGGGTGGAATCACCCCCCGGAGCATGTTTAAAAAAATATCAGGGGAATATACAAATATACCAATGGTAACATTCCAATTATAAAAAAAATCAATAAAGTTGCATAAATATATAGCGTTTACTTTGTTGATAATGATTTTTAGAATGATATAATTACCATATGAATTGTAGACAATCTACAATACAAACTAAGAATGGAAACAGAGAGGTAACTGGTGTGCCTACCGGTCTTCAAAACCGTGTTGCGGTATTAACTGCCGTGGGTGGGTTCGATTCCCATATGTTTCCGCCAAAAATAATTCACATTTACATATAGATTTACGGGGGATTCCATGGATAGCATTATTGTGGGGACAGCAGGTCACATTGACCACGGAAAGACAGCCTTGGTAAAAGCACTTACCGGCTGTGATACGGATACGCTGGCAGAAGAGAAGAAACGAGGAATTTCAATCAATCTTGGCTTTGCCAGCTTTCGGCTGCCTAATGGACGGAATCTTGGAATTGTGGATGTTCCGGGCCATGAGAAATTTATTAAGAATATGCTGGCAGGAGCAACCGGAATTGATCTCGCACTGATTGTCATAGCGGCAACAGAAGGTATTATGCCACAGACGAGGGAGCACATAGAAATTCTTGGATACTTGGGGATTCAGAAATATTTGATTGTGCTTACCAAAGTCGATATGGTGAATGAAGAATTTAAGGAATTGGTAATAGAAGACATCAAAGACTTTATAAAAGGAACGTTTCTTACTGGGACCAGGATTGTTGAGGTTGATTCTATCAGCCGTAAGGGATTTCAAACCCTCATTGGGGAACTGGAACGTTTGACCTCTGATATACAGGAACGAAGCTTTACGAAAAAACCTCGCATGAATGTAGACAGAGTTTTTTCCATAAAGGGGTACGGGACGGTGGTAACAGGAACCCTTATGGAGGGAGTCATTAAGGTGAATGATGAGCTCACTGTTTATCCCCAGGGATTTTCCGCAAAGGTGCGAAACCTTCAGGTTCATGACCACAATGTGGAAGAAGCGTATGCGGGTCAGAGAACAGCCATTAACTTATCCGGGGTTTCCTTAGAAGAATTAAAACGAGGAAACACAGTGGCTGCAAAAGACAGCGTATATGTAACAAATATCATTGATGTAAAGTTTCGCATCGTCCAGGATACCAAGTTCGAACTAAAGAGATTTTCCCGTTTGAAGCTTTATGTAGGCTCATCGGAAGTACTTGCTAAAATCGTTCCGATTACACACAAAACAGTGAAATCAAAGGATGAGGGCTATGCCCAGATCATTTTGGATCACGATATTGTTGTATTAAAAGGAGACCGATTCGTCTTACGAACCATAACCCCGGTAACCACCATAGGAGGCGGCATTATCATTGATCCCAAGCCTCAGCGGTATAAGAAATTTACAGAAGAATTGATAAGGTCTGTCAGTCTAAAAGATTCCTCGTCTGTAGATGAGATTATGGAAGAATACCTAAAAGGACATCCTTTTTCGGTTCTGGAAGAAATCGCTTCATTTATCAATGGAGAAACGGTAAAAGATGAGCTTTGTCATCTGATGGAAGAGGGAACTGTTATACAGATTGGAAAGCAGTATTTACATAAAGAATTCCTGATTCGGTTCCAATCCGGGGCCGAATCCATATTGATGGACTATCATGAAAACAATCCACTTAGAAACGGGATGCCAAAGGCAGAGCTCCTTGATAAGTTTCATTTGCCAAACAAAAAACAGGGAGAGATTCTGCTGCAGTACCTGGCGGAAGTAAAACGGTTGAAGCTGGAGCAAAATCTCGTATCCTTGTTCCATTTTAAGCCTGAGCTGACACAAAATCAGCAAAAGATAAAGGAAGATCTGTTAGGCAGGATACACTTAAGCGGTTACTCGCTTATGACCATCTCAGAGCTTACAGAGAATAAAAAAGACAGGCAGCAAGTACTTGAATTTATGTTAAAGGAAGAATTACTCCTGTTCCCGGGTCAATACATACTGGACCGAGGTCAATATGAGGGGGTAAGAGGGAAAGCAAAAGATCTATTCGATGAGAAGGGTATTTTAAAGCTTTCGGATTTTAGGGATATGGTTGGAACCAGCCGAAAGTTTGCGTTAATACTATTGGAACGATTTGACCAGGAAAAGTATACCAAACGCCAGGGAGAAGATCGGATCATTGTCTAAAATACAAATTCAAACAAATGGGGGTATCAAGTGAAAATTTATGATGTTGTAATCATTGGTGGGGGACCAGCCGGACTTTCAGCCGGTCTTTATGCAGGCAGAGCAAGGCTGAATGCTTTGCTCATTGAAAAAGAAAAAGATGGAGGACAGATTGTCATCACATCTGAGATCGAGAATTATCCAGGATGTCTTCCAGAGGAATCAGGAAGCTCCCTGGTTAAGAGAATGTCAAAGCAGGTAGAGACATTTGGAATTGAGAGAGCTGCAGACTGTGTGGAATCCGTAGATTTTACAAAGAATGTAAAAGTACTTCACGGCAAAAAGAATGATTATTACGCCAAAACAGTCATTATTGCAACCGGAGCATTTCCAAGGCCCATCGGCTGTGAGGGTGAAAAAGATTACATAGGAAAAGGTGTATCCTACTGCGCGACCTGTGATGGAAATTTCTTTGAAGATTTTGAAATTTATGTGGTAGGCGGGGGAGATACCGCAGTGGAAGAAGCAATCTATCTCACCAAGTTTGGACGTAAAGTCACCATTATCCATAGAAGAGATGAATTAAGAGCCGCAAAATCCATTCAGGAAAAGGCATTCAAAAATAAGAAGATAGAATTTATGTGGGATACCGTGGTGAAAGAGATAGGTGGCGACGGTATGGTTCAAAGCATGACAGTTGAGAACTTAAAAAGCGGGGAGAAAAAAGAAATCGTAGCCGATGAAGAGGACGGCACTTTTGGTGTGTTTGGATTTATTGGTTATCTACCCCAGTCAAAGTGCTTTGAAGGAATATTGGATTTGGAGTACGGCTATATAAAAACCAACGAAAATATGGAGACCAACATCCCAGGCGTGTATGCAGTGGGAGATATCAGAGTAAAAGAGTTGAGGCAGGTTGTTACAGCCTGTGCGGATGGTGCAATTGCCGCAGTCATGGCTGAAAAATATGTTTCAGAATAAAAGGAGGAGTTAATATGTTAATCGTTGATAAGGACACATTTGGACCAGAGGTCTTAGAAGCAGATGGTTTTGTTTTTGTGGATTTTTTCGGAGATGGCTGTGAGCCATGTAAGGCTCTTTTGCCTCATGTGGAAAAGCTGGCAGAGGAATATGGAGATAAGCTTAAATTTACAAAGCTAAATACCACAAAGGCCAGAAGACTCGCTATCTCACAAAAGATACTTGGCCTTCCTGTTATGGCAATTTACAAAGGCGGGGAAAAGGTGGAGGAGCTGGTCAAAGAAGATGCGACTCCGGACAGCATAGAAGAAATGGTTAAAAAATACGCTCTGGCTGAATAACGGCTGGAAAATCAAACATTGGTAATAGCGCAAGATCCTTGAGTGGGCTGCTAGCTATGCATGGAGCTTCCCCAGGTGATTTTTCGTTAATATAAAAAATATAAGGAGGAATTATGATGCTTAGAGACAAAAAAGCCATCATTATCGGTGACAGAGACGGCATTCCCGGCCCAGCCATTGAAGAGTGTGTAAAAACAGCTGGCGCAGAAGTAGTATTCTCATCAACAGAATGCTTTGTCTGAACGGCCGCGGGTGCTATGGATCTTGAGAATCAGAAGAGGGTAAAAGCATTAGCAGAACAGTATGGACCTGAAAATATTATTGTTATTTTAGGTGCCGCAGAAGGTGAGGCCGCTGGCCTTGCTGCTGAGACTGTTACTGCAGGAGACCCTACTTATGCAGGACCTTTAGCAGGAGTCCAGTTGGGACTAAAAGTATATCATGCCTGTGAGCCAGAAGTAAAAGACGAAGTAGACAGCAGTGTTTATGACGAGCAGATCAGTATGATGGAAATGGTTTTAGATGTAGATGATATCATAAAGGAAATGTCGACAATAAGAGACGAGTATTGTAAATACTAGTATCTTCTCTTTACAGATCAATTCTTGTGAAATGGTATAAGGAACAACATTTTACAGGAATTGATTTATTATTAGGAGGCAAATATGTACAGTGTCTTAAAGGGAGCAAGTTATATCCTTGCTCATACGCCGGATATGGTCATTCACAATGGCACGACACAAACTACGCAAAGAACCATTGATCCGGAATCTGAATATTTAAAAAACCTGGATAAGAGCCTGCGCACCTATGAGGAGTGTAAGGCGTATCTACCCAATCAGACCTATATTGGAAACATGACGCCACAGGAGCTGGCAGGATACGAGCAGCCATGGTTTTTGCAGAAGTCTGAACACACAGAAAGAGAAGGTAAATTCGGAGAAATCATGCCGGAAGATGAGTTCATCGGCCTGATTGCCATATGTGACGTATTTGATCTGGTAAAATTAGAATTGGATTTCGCCAATTCTGTAAGGTCTAAATTAGAGTCACACAGTCTTATCAATCCAGCCTTATTAAAAGCCCTTGAAAAAGGAATTGCATTGCCTGAGGTTTTACAGTTGATTCAGGATGCCCATGCAGAACCCTTGTATTTTGAAGGCAAAATAGTTGGATGTATCAAGGCGGCCCACGATATTGACCAATCGCTTTCTGCCCACGTCATTTTTGAGAATCTTGTTTCAAAAGCATCATGTGTTTTATCCTTATTACATCTCATCGGCAAAACAGAGGTAAATGCAGAAGAGATTGATTACGTTATTGAGTGCTCGGAAGAAGCATGCGGAGATATGAATCAGAGAGGCGGAGGTAACTTTGCAAAAGCTGCTTCCGAAATAGCAGGTCTTGTGAATGCTACCGGCTCTGATGTTAGAGGTTTCTGTGCAGGCCCGGCCCATGCGCTTTTACATGCGGCTGCCCTTGTGAAATCCGGAACCTTTAAACATGTGGTGGTTGCGGCTGGCGGTTCCACCGCAAAGCTTGGTATGAACGGAAAAGATCATGTAAACAAAAATATGCCCATACTGGAAGATTGCGTTGCCGGTTTCGCAGTGTTAGTTAGTGCTAACGACGGTGTGAGTCCGGAAATCAACAGTGATATTGTAGGAAGGCATACGGTTGGAACCGGTTCCTCTCCTCAAAATGTCATCTCATCCCTGACCGCGATTCCTCTGGAAAAGGTAGGTCTTACATTATCAGACATTGATAAGTACTCCGTGGAAATGCAGAACCCGGATATTACAAAGCCTGCTGGAGCAGGCAATGTACCGGAAGCCAATTATAAAATGATTGGGGCACTTGCAGCCATGCGCAAAGAAATTGAAAAGTCACAGCTTGCAGACTTTGTAACCGATCATGGACTGGTTGGCTGGCACCTACTCAGGGACATATCCCGTCAGGCGTTCCCTACCTCGGATTTGCCAGACAGGAGCTGATGGATAAAAAGCTTAACAGAGTCATGATGATTGGAAAAGGCAGTCTGTTTCTTGGCAGAATGACCAACTTATTTGATGGAGTATCTTTTATACTTCAGCAAAACAGTGGTGCCGGAGAAGACGAGTCTGTTTCAGAAGCCAGCGTCAGAAAGCTGATTGCTGATTCCTTAAAGGACTTTGCAAAGCACCTTCAGGGTGATGAGGGGTGAACCTATGTCTGATGAGAAAATGAAAAAAATAGTCGCGGAGACCTTTCTTGATCTGGCACATATGCTGGAAACCGGACAGTCAGGTAAAAAGACACCCATAGCAGTTACGGCCATTGGCAGTGAACATGGGGAAGAGACTATTTATAGCGCAGCCCTGGAAGCTGCTAAAAAAGGGATTTCTGTAAAGGTGATTGGCACCAGAGACGTAAAAGCAGAGAATTTAGAGTCCGTTCTCGTTTCTTCCGAAGAAGAGGGACATAAAAAAATGGATGAAATGCTCTCAAACAAAGAAGTCTATGGGGCAGTTACCATGCATTATCCATTTCCAATTGGAGTATCAACGGTTGGCCGGGTGATCACACCGGCAGCTGGAAGAAAGATGTATCTGGCAACGACAACAGGAACCTCATCGGTCAACCGGGTGGAGGGAATGATAAAAAATGCCATTTACGGTATCGTTACTGCCAAAGCCTGCGGAGTGGGGGAGCCTTTGGTTGGAATCTTAAATGTGGATGGTGCCCGTCAGACGGAAATTGCATTGCAGAAGCTGAAAGAAAATGGATACGATATCCGTTTTGCTTCCTCTGGAAGAAGTGATGGCGGCATGATCATGCGTGGAAATGATTTATTGACTGCCTCTGCAGATGTCATGGTTATGGATTCCTTAACCGGTAACGTACTGTCTAAGCTTTTATCAGCCTACACCACAGGAGGGAAATATGAATCTCTTGGCTATGGCTATGGACCTGGCATTGGTGAAGGGTTTGAGAAGCTGATCATGATCGTATCCAGAGCATCGGGAGTTCCTGTGATTGAAGGTGCTATAGAATTTGCCAAAGAGATGCTCTTAGGAGAATATCAGAAGGTATTATCAGAAGAATTTAAAAAAGCAAGAAAGGCTGGACTTAATGATATCCTGCTTGAGCTTAAATCAGGAAAACGGGAAGAGTCAGCCGATGCCATAAAGGTACCACAAAAGGAAGTCGTAACAGAAGAGATTCTGGGCATTGAAATCATGGACCTTGAAGATGCGGTTGCCTGCTTGTGGGGAGTGGGTATCTATGCAGAGAGCGGTATGGGCTGTACAGGACCTGTGGTGCTTGTTGGGGAACACAATCTGGAACAGGCAAGAACAATTCTAAGCCAGAAGAAATTTATTGGCTGAGATACTTTTCTTAAAAGGATGATGGAATGATCGATAAAAACAGTCTTATGAGACAACTGCCAAAGGTAGATGAAATAATACGTTGTATGATCATAGAACGAGCCGTAAAAGCACCGGAAGCTTTGATAAAGCTGGCTGTTAAAAAAGAGATAGATTCAGAAAGAGAAAAAATAGTAACGGGAGAATCCACCGGATGTGCTCGTGACGTTTTGCTGGACCGGATTGAAGATGAGATCAAAAGGCAGAATCAGCCTCATCTAAAAAGGGTGATCAATGCCACTGGAATTGTGCTTCATACGAATCTGGGAAGGGCAAAGCTTGCCCAGGAAGTTTCTGATCAAATGAAAGAGATTGGCGGTTATTATTCCAATCTGGAGTATGATCTGGAAGCCGGGGAAAGAGGGTCAAGGTATGCCCATGTGGAACAGCTTCTTACTTTTTTAACCGGTGCTGAGGCGGCTTTGGTCGTAAATAACAATGCGGCTGCCGTATTTTTAATCCTAAATTCTCTGGTAAGAGAAAAAGAAGTGATTGTCTCAAGAGGGGAACTGGTAGAAATTGGCGGCTCTTTTCGGGTACCTGAAATTATGAAGGCCAGCGGTTGTACTCTGGTTGAGGTGGGAACTACCAATAAGACTCACGAATCCGATTATGTAAATGGTATCAGTGAACATACAGGTGCGCTCTTAAAAGTCCATACCAGCAACTATAAGATCATTGGTTTTACGAAAGAGGTTTCCATCGAAGGGCTGAAAGCAATCGGTGCCAGGCATCAGCTTCCAGTTATATATGATATGGGTTCCGGTCTGATGATGGATTTAAAAGCTCATGGAATTGGAGAAGAGCCAACGGTAAAACAGTGTCTTTTGGATGGTGCCGATGTGGTCTGCTTTAGCGGAGATAAGCTGCTTGGAGGTCCCCAGGCTGGAATCATAGTTGGAAGTAAGGAATACATCAGCAAAATGAAAAAAAATCATCTTCTTCGCGCGCTGAGAATTGATAAGCTTACTTTAACCGCCCTGGAGCTTACGTTAAGAGAGTACTTAGACGAAGAGAAAGCAATGAAGACAATACCAACCCTACATATGATCATGGAGCCATTGGAATGTCTGGAGGAGAAGGCCCGGTTGTTTTTTAAGTTACTGAATCAGTGTCAGGAAGCAGAATATGAAGTGGTAAAAACCCAGAGTCAAATTGGCGGAGGGTCTATGCCAGGAGTCTGCCTTGATTCTTATGCTGTCAGTGTATACCGAACAGAAATTTCAGAAGGAATGCTGGAACGTATACTCAGAGAAAATTCCATCCCCATTGTAACAAGGATATATAAAAACAAAGTGCTGTTTGATGTGCGAACCATGAGCGAAGAAGACATTCAGACAGCAGCAGATTTTTTAAATCAATTATAGGGACTTAAGTTGCATGAAAAGAATGCAGGTTTGTCTTTTGAATTTGAAAGGAGACACCCAATGAAGTTGGAATTAGGCAATTTTTATGTAAAAGATATTTGCTTTGGTGATAAAACTTCTTTAAAAGATGGGATTCTTACGGTGAACAAAGAGGAGGCTCTTTCGGTCATAAAGGAAGATGAGCATATTACAGAAGCAGACCTTTATATTGTATCACCTGGAGACATGGTCCGTCTCGTTCCGGTAAAGGAGGCAATCGAGCCACGTTACCGTGTTGGAGGAGGTCCTGTTTTCCCAGGTGTGACCGGAGATCTTATGCAGGCCGGAGATGGTACCACTTACGCTTTAAAAGATATGAGCGTCCTGGTGGTTGGAAAACACTACGGCGGATTTCAGGATGGGCTCATTGATATGGGCGGAGAGGGTGCGAAATACACATACTACTCCCAGTTAAAGAACCTGGTCCTGGTTGCTGACAGCGATGAAACCTTTGAACAGAGAGAGCAGCAGAAAAAGAACCGTGCCCTACGATGGGCAGGTATGCGCCTGGCTGAATACATCGGTGCAGTCACAAAGGACTTAACACCGGATGAGGTAGAAACCTTTGAGCTGGAACCGGTGACCAAAAGAAGCAAGGAAGTAAATGAGCTTCCAAGCGTTGTCTTAGTGCTTCAGCCTCAGTCCCAGATGGAAGAGGGGGGGTATAACGATTTGAATTACGGCTGGGATACCAACCGGATGCTTCCCACATTTATGCACCCCAATGAGGTGTTAGACGGAGCGATGATCAGCGGTTCCTTTATGCCATGCTCCTCTAAGTGGTCTACCTATGATTTTCAGAATCTCCCCATGATCCGCAGGCTTTATAAAGAGCATGGAAAAACAATTAATTTCCTTGGAGTCATTATGTCAAACTTAAATGTGGCTCTTGACCAGAAAGACAGAGCTGCCTTATTTGTGGCTCAGATGGCAAAATCCCTGGGAGCAGATTCTGCAATTGTAGCCGAAGAAGGCTATGGCAATCCAGATGCAGACTTTACAGGCTGCATTGTAGCCTTGGAAAATGCCAATGTAAAGACCGTAGGTCTTACCAATGAATGTACCGGACGAGACGGAGCCAGCCAGCCTCTCGTATCTTTAGATGAAAAAGAGAATGCAATTGTATCCTGCGGAAATGTTTCCACGCTCATCCGTCTGCCAAAGATGGAGACCGTATTAGGCGAGCTGGAGGCTCTGGCAAGAGATGGAATGTCAGGAGGCTGGTCCAACGATGAAATCCTGGGAGCATCCGTAAAAGAGGATGGTTCTATTATCATGGAGAATAATGCGATGTTCTGCGGAGATCAGGTCGTAGGCTGGTCAACAAAGACAATGGCAGAATTTTAAAGGAGGGAAAAAGATGAAGGGTATTTTATACTTAAATCAGTTCTTTGGCCAGATCGGCGGAGAAGAACATGCTGATTTTAAGCCTGAGATTAGAGAAGGTCTTGTGGGTCCTGCAATGGCTCTGCAGCAGGCATTGGGAAAAGAAGTTGAGATAACCCATACCATTATTTGCGGAGATAACTTTATTGGATCCAATACCGAAGAAGCAGTGGAATCCATTATCTCTATGCTAAAAGGCAAAGAAATTGATGTTTTCTTTGCTGGTCCGGCCTTTCGAGCTGGCCGTTACGGCTCTGCCTGCGGCCATATCTGCAAGGCCGTTAAGCAGGAATTTGACGTTCCTGTACTCACTTCAATGAATGATGAAAACCCAGGCGTTGAAATGTTCCGTAAGGAAATGTATGTATTCAAGGGCGGAGCCAGTGCTGCAAGCATGAAAAAAGACGTCAGCGCTATGGCTAAATTTGCTCTTAAGCTGTTAAAGGGAGAAACCTTACTTCCAGCAGCAGAAGAGGGATACTTTGGAAGAGGAATCAGAGAACAGATCTGGCTTGATCCACCGGTTACAGCAGCAGACCGTGTGATTGACATGCTTCTTAAAAAGGTAAAGGGGGAGCCTTACGAGACAGAGCTGCCCATACCTAAGTCAGACCGTGTTGCCATTGCTCCAGCCATTACCCCAGAGGAATTAAGCACCATGGAGGTAGCACTCCTTACCTCTGGCGGAATTGTTCCGGTAGGAAATCCGGACCGGATCCAGTCTGCCTCTGCAACCAAATGGGGCAAATACGATATTTCCCAGACGGATGACTTAGTCAAAGGGGAATACATGACCATTCATGCCGGATTTGATCCTGCGGCTGCCAATAACGACTCAGATGTAATCGTGCCTTTGGATGCCATGAGAAAGTATCAAAAAGAAGGTAAGATTGGTGGAGTTTATAAATACTTTTTCTCTACGGTAGGAACAGGAACCACTCAGGCTGAAGCCTCCAGAATGGGAAAAGAAATAGCAAGAGTATTAAAAAAGGACGGGATCAGAGCTGCAATTCTGACCTCTACATGAGGGACCTGTACACGTTGCGGTGCAACAATGACAAGAGAAATTGAAAGAGAAGGAATTACCATCGTTCAGATGGCAAACTTAATCCCGGTAGCAAAAACAGTTGGAGTAAACCGTTTGGTTCCAACCATCTCTATCCCTTATCCGCTGGGAGATCCGGCGACAACCAGGGAAGAACAGTTTAAGCTTCGTTACCATAGAGTCGGTGTCGCATTAGATGCCTTAACCAGTGATATCGAAGAACCTCAGGTCTTTAAAGTTAAAATTTAGTCCAGAAGTAACAAGTGATAGAAAACACTTTCTCCAAACGGGAGCAAAGTGTTTTCTATCACTTAAATAAAAGTTTCTAGAACTCTGTGTAAATTTTATCTTTCAGGAGGAGGTTCCTAAATGAAGAAAAACCTTGTTTTTTACATATCGCTGTTTATAACTGCTGTATTTATCGCCCTTGGCCTCTTAGCAAATGATGTATTTACGGCAGCGACCATTGCGGCAAAGGATTTTCTTGTTACTTATTTCGGGTGGTTTTACTTATTTTGTATGTTTGTATTTGTTGTTTTTTCATTGGGCATTGCATTTAGCAAATATGGAAAGATCAAATTAGGGCCGGATGATTCGGTACCTGAATACAGCAACCGTTCCTGGTTTGCAATGCTTTTTGCCGCTGGTATGGGAATCGGCCTTGTTTTCTGGGGAGTCGCGGAGCCACTCACTCATTATATGAGCTTTGGGGGAGATGAGGGGGCCGCCAATCTGGCGATGAAAAAAGTATTTATGCACTGGGGATTCCACCCATGGGCAGCCTATGCCATTATAGGGATGTCACTTGGATATTTTCAGTACAGAAAGAATGCACCAGGTCTGATCAGCAGTATCTTTCTTCCCCTTCTGGGAGAAAAAGGGGTAAAGGGACCCATCGGGAAATTAATTGATGTATGTGCCGTTTTTGCCACAGTGGCAGGTTTTGCGACCTCCTTAGGCCAGGGAACCATGCAGATCAATTCCGGCCTTAATTTCCTTTTTCAGGTACCAAAGACAGACATGGTAAAAGTTATTATCATTTTTACATTAATGGTAATTTACACTTGTACAGCAGTAAAAGGAATTGATAAAGGAGTGAAATTTTTATCCGATATTAATTTCGTATTAGCATTTACTATTATGCTTGGTGTCTTTTTAATCGGTCCAAAGCTTCTTTCTATTAATGTTTTTATCAATTCACTTGGAAGCTATATTAACAGTTTTGTGGCAGACAGCTTTTCTTCCAATCCCTTTGGGGACAAAACATGGCTTGGGTCCTGGACGATATTTTATTGGGCCTGGTGGATTGCCTGGGGACCATTTGTGGGCACCTTTATTGCCAGGATATCAAGAGGCAGGACCATTCGGGAGTTTGTAATAGGAGTTATATTTGCTCCATCCATCGTATCCTTTTTGTGGTTCTCCATCTTTGGCAGTCTTGGTTTGAACCTGGACAAACAAATAATAGCAAAGGCAGTGGAATCGACGGAAACAGTATTATTTGTAGTTTTGCGGGAGTATCCACTTGGAATGGTATTTTCCTTAATTGCCATCTGCCTGTTAATTACATTTTCCATTACTTCATCAAATTCAGGAATCTTTGCATTATCCATGTTCTCGTCAAGCGGGGATATGAATCCTGGAAATGGGAAAAAGATTCTTTGGGGAGCTCTTTTGGCATTGCTGACTCTTGTTTTACTGATGTCAGGCGGATTAACAGCTTTAAAGAATTCTTCTATCATCGCAGCATTCCCATTGGCTATTATTATGCTGCTTGCCTGTTTTTGTCTGTTAAAAGCATTAAAATCGGAAGATAAAAAAGACTAATCAAGCGCACTAAAATACAATCTTTAGAGAAGCGGAGAAACGTATGGATTTTAAACAATTAGAAGCATTTGTACAAATTTCCAAACTGCAGAGTTTTTCAAAAGCATCTGAAGCCTTATACTTAACTCAGCCAACATTAAGCAATCAGATTAATACATTGGAAAAAGAGATTGGCACTCAGTTGTTTGTTCGTTCAACAAAGAAAGTGTATCCGACTAAGGCAGGGGTAAAATTTTATGAACATGCCCAGAATATGCTGGCATTGCGTGATCAGTCTTTATTTGAAATGGGTAAATTTACAAAAGAATGTGCAGGAGAAATCAATATTCTGGCCTCAAGCGTTCCGGCCCAGTATTTACTGCCGCAGCTAATTTCTGATTTTAATAAAGAATATGAAAACATTGTCTTTCATTTATATCAAAGAGACAGTGGAGGTGTATTTAAAGAGTTAAGCCAATATCAGTATGATATTGGCTTTGTTGGAACAGAGACAGAAAGCTGCCGATACAAGCTTACAACTTTCTGTAAGGATAAAATTGTCTTAATCCTGCCAAAGAGTATGAGATATACGGGGGGCCGGACTGTTTCTGACATAATTTCCTTTATATCCAAAAAAAACTTTATTATGCGGGAAGCCGGGTCTGGCACCAGAACAAAGCTGGAGACGTTTCTTGTCAATAACAACATTCGTGAAAAGGATATGAAGGTCGTTGCTTATTTTAGCAGTACTCAGGGAATCGTGGAAGCGGTATCCAAGGGGCTTGGTATTTCGTTTGTATCCAAAGCGGCAGCGACCATCTACAAGCGTTTGAATCTGGTCAATATGGTAGAAATCGATTCGGAAGAATTGAGCAGAGATATCTTTTATGTACTGAAAAAGGATATGGTTTTAACACCAGCACAGGAATTATTCATCAATTATGCAAAGAATTACTATGAAAAGATTAAATCTTAATTTGATTTGCCTTCCATCTATAGTATAATGTTCTTTTGAGGCATAAAATACATTGCGAGGTGGACAAATGCTATTTCATTCATATGAAATAAATAACATGATCACATATTCCAAATCCAATCTAAGTGAGATTGTAGTCACTTATGTGAAAAATAAGATTCTTACGGGAGAGTTAAAAAGTGGAGACCGATTGGTTGAAACTGATATGTCGGAAGAACTTCAGATAAGCAGAGCGCCCATCAGGGAAGCATTAAGAGAACTTCATATGAGAGGATTTCTTTCATTTTCGCCGAAAAAAGGCAGCCAGATTCTCAATTTGGATATTGGGGATATCGCAGAAATCTTTTCGATTAGAATTCCTTTGGAAATGCAGGTACTGACGATTATATTTGAAAAGAAACTTCTAGATGAAAAGGACTTGGAGTACTTATCTTCGCTGAACCAGGAGATGATTATGTTAGGGAAAGACAATAAGTCAGATGAGAAGGAGAAAAATTTTGTTTTTAATTCCTGTGACCTGGCCTTTCATGAGTTTTTCTGGAAAAAATCAGAAAGCTTCCGGAGAGCTGATATTTTACAAAACCAGTACTTTCAATTGCTTACTGCGATGAATAAGGATACTTCCACCTTAGGTTCTGCCGAGGAGAAGTACGAAGAACATAAAAATATTATTGAAGCCTGCCGCAGCGGTTCGCTGGAGCAGGCGTTGTCTGCATTTCAAATACACATGGATTCTTATCTGAATGCTGTGAAAATGCTTTAAAACTGAACTTAGTCTTTCTTTTCCTCATCCGGGTGTAATTCCTCTGAAAATTCTGTTAAGATTCGGCGATGCCTAAGAGTAGCTTTTGGAAGCTCTTTCTCCTGCATCGCCTTTCTTTTGTTCACGGCTTTTAAAACTCCATAACAGGCTGTAAAAAAGGCTACAAGGGCAATACCTGCCAGAAACCCTGAAGTCTGCCCTTTTAAAAATGGCATACTGAATATAGCGATAAGAAGCCCTGCCATGGTAAACAGGGAACTGTAGGGGAATCCGCAAAGCCTGCAGTTCCCTTCTGGCTTCCCGTTCTTTTTTCGAAAACGGATGTGGCTGAACATGAGAACAATATAGGTAAAAAGCAGTGCAAATCCTCCTGAGCTGATTAAAAACAGATAAAACTCAGGCAAAAAGAGTCCTACATAGAGAAACATCATCATGCTGAGCCCTGAAAAAAGGATACCCCGATAAGGAACATCCGTCTTATCCCTTAAAAACCCAGGACCAAGTCCCTCCTCCACAAGAGAGCGGAGCATTCTGCCGATTCCAAACATGGCAGCAAGCATAGTAGATAAGATTGCGCTGATTAATATGATTGTCATGGCAGTCCCGGCCCAAGACATTTGATACCGATTCAAGGCCGTGACCATTGGACTGACGTCTTCGCTTAAAGAATTGGTGGGAACTAAAAGCAAGAGGACGGAGATACAAAGAATATAAAGGGCTACCAGCCAGAACACGGTCAAATGAATGGCGCGGGGAATATTCTTTTCCTTATTATCGGTTTCACTGGCAGCCAGTCCTATGATTTCAAAGCCAGCATAGGTGAATAATACAATGAGCATACTTCCGGCCAGATTTTTTAGGCCGCCTGGGAGAAACGGTTCCGAGCGTAGGATGCTGTTTCCCAATGGGCGCATGCCCGGCAAGACACCAAGGACAATCAGCCCGCCTAACAGGATAAATCCAATAATAGCAACAATTTTAATGGCTGAAAGAACACTTTCCAAATGGCTTAGCTGCTTTGCTCCTAAAAGATTCAAGAGGGTAACTCCCACGATCAGACCAGTCCCAAGGAGAGGAATTGAGACGGTTGGAAACCAGGTTCGGAATAGTAAAGAAACAGCAGTGGCCTCACTGGACATGGAGATAACCATCCCAGTCCAATAGACCCAGCCAACCACAAAGCCTGTGCCTTTATTAATATACTGAGATGCAAACGTCCGAAAGGATGCGGAATCAGGATTAGATACCGTCATTTCTGAAAGTGCAAACAGAATGAAGTAGACCATAACAGCACAAATAAGATAGGAAAGAATAATTGCCGGACCAGCCGCCTTTATAGCAACCGACGAGCCTAAAAAAAAGGAACCGCCGATTACGGTTCCCAGAGCCATCATCGTTAAGCGGCCTGCAGAAAGACCTTTTGTATTATGTTTCATGAGGAAACCTCGCTTTTGCTTTTTGTATTATTATTTCAAATATTGACAAAGTTATTCGAAACGATGAAAATACAATGAGAATGGAGGTACCAATGAAAAACTTATATGTACTCAGTGCCTACGAAACCAGCGCTGAAAAATTTTTTGAAAATTTAAAACAATATCAGGTAGATCTGGTGCTTGATATCAGGCAAAAGAATGACTCCCAGCTGTGCGGCTTTACGAAAAAAAGAGATTTAGAGTATTTTGTAAGAACCATTACTGGTGCCGCATATGTCCATGATCTGGCCCTGGCCCCTACGGTTGAGCTTCTAAATCCATATCTTAAGCATTGGACTTCATGGGACCAGTATGAGAATGGATATCAGGCTTTAATGAGGGAGAGGGACATCCTTTCTCATTTTAAAACTAATTATGAAAAATATTCTGGAATCTGCCTGATTGGCACAGAGACAAAGAAGAGAAGATCCCATAGTGAGATCCTGTATTCCATGCTTTTGAACCATTTTCAAATAATAAAATGAAAAAGATTGTGCTACGTTGTAATAACAACAGACATGTATCCTATATGATGTTATCCTGTACAAGGAATGAGGGCAGGGCAAATGCCTAAGGAACCTCTTCCTTATATCACTCACCAATCATATTGGCAAGTATGTGCACCAAATAAAAAGGTGCTGTGCATAATAATTTACTTTAGGAGGTAATGAATATGAGCATGTTTTGTTATCAGTGCCAGGAAACGGCAAAGAA
The DNA here is from genome assembly GCF_000687555.1 of [Clostridium] aerotolerans DSM 5434. GTDB lineage: Bacteria > Bacillota > Clostridia > Lachnospirales > Lachnospiraceae > Lacrimispora > Lacrimispora aerotolerans. The sequence continues at coordinate 258,129 of NZ_JHWJ01000001.1, forward strand.
CACAGGTTGTACAGTCATGGGCGTATGCGGTAAGACAGAAGAGGTTGCAAAATTACAGGATCTTCTTATCTATGCAGTGAAAGGTATTTCTGAAATCGTAGTAAAGACAAATACCAACGTTGCTGACATCGTTAAGATCAATCATGAAGTAATCAAGAGCCTTTTTATTACAATCACAAATGCAAACTTTGATGCAGATGCCATTGAAGCTCAGATCGTTCATGTACTTGGATTAAGAGATCAGTTAGCAAAAGACGCTTCTTATCAGGGTAATAACGATGCTGCTGTATTTACTGTAAGCTCAAGAGAAGAGATGCTTAAAAAGGCTGCCAGCGTAGGTGTTCTTGCGACTGAAAACGAAGATGTTCGTTCTTTAAGAGAGCTGATCATTTACGGTGTTAAGGGTATGGCAGCTTATGTAGAGCACGCTTTAAACATTGGAAAAGAAAATAATGATATTTATGCGTTTACTTATGAAGCTCTTGCAGCAACCTTAAATGATTCTCTCTCTGCAGATGATCTGGTTGCATTGACCTTAAAGACAGGTGAGCTTGGAGTAAGTGCAATGGCGCTTCTTGATGAGGCTAATACATCCCGTTACGGAAATCCAGAGATCACAACTGTTAATATCGGCGTTAGAAAGAATCCGGCTATCCTTATTTCCGGTCATGACTTAGTTGATATGGAGCAGCTGTTAGAGCAGACACAGGGAACAGGCGTTGATGTTTATACACACGGCGAGATGCTTCCAGCTCACTACTATCCGGCATTCAAGAAATATGACAACTTTGCAGGTAACTACGGAAATGCCTGGTGGAAACAGGTAACAGAGTTTGAGTCCTTCCGCGGACCGATCCTGTTTACAACAAACTGTATCGTACCACCAAAGAATCCAGAAGTTGCTGCCAGAATCTATACCACAGGGGCCACCGGTTTCCCAGGCTGCAAGCACATCGAAGCAGATGAGAATGGCAAGAAAGATTTCTCTGAAATCATCGCACTTGCTAAGACTCTTCAGAGCCCGGATGAGATTGAAACTGGAACTATCGTAGGTGGATTTGCTCACAATCAGGTATTCGCACTTGCTGATAAGGTGGTTGATGCTGTGAAATCCGGCGCAATCAAGAAATTCTTTGTTATGGCAGGCTGTGACGGAAGAATGAAATCCAGAGACTACTATACAGAGTTTGCTGAGAGGCTTCCAAAGGATACTGTAATCTTAACTGCTGGCTGTGCAAAGTACAGATATAATAAGCTTCAGCTTGGCGATATCGGCGGTATTCCAAGAGTATTAGATGCAGGACAGTGTAATGACTCTTACTCTTTAGCTTTAATCGCTCTTAAGCTGAAAGAAGTATTCGAGTTAAATGATGTAAATGATCTTCCAATCGCTTACAACATCGCCTGGTATGAGCAGAAGGCCGTTATCGTACTTCTTGCACTTCTTCACTTAGGCGTAAAGAACATTCACTTAGGACCGACATTACCAGGATTCTTATCTCCAAATGTAGCAAAGGTTCTTGTAGATACCTTTGGTATCGCTGGAATGGGAAGCGTAGATGCAGATATGGAATTATTCATGAACGCATAATCAGTCTGTTTTGGCTGGTGATGGACGTTGCGCAGGCAACAACCATCACCAGCTTTTTGATAGGATAGTGGTGTAAGTGCTGGCTTACAATAACTTTTAGATAGTTTCAGTTTATGGAGGTAATGATGAAAAAAGTAAATGTATATTATGAAAAACTGTATTACGGCTTCCCGGTCATTCTTGTAAGCTATTATGATACGGACGGCACACCAAATGTGACCACCATATCATCTTCCTACACCTTAAGGGACATGATGGCACTTGGTTTCAGCACAAAAGGCTACGCCTTGAACCGGATTAAGGAAGTATCTGATTTTGTAGTCAATATTGCAGACAGCAGCCAGATCGAAGCAATTAATTTCTGTGGAAAGAATACAGGAGCGGAGTGTAAAAAGTTTGACAGCATCAATCTGACTCCAGTACCATCTAAGGTCGTCAGTGCTCCAATCATTGAAGAATGCCCGATTTCCATTGAATGCAGACTGACCGATGTGATTGAAAGCGAGAATCACATGGGAATCACCAACATACTGGCAAAGATCAAAGGCCGTCTTGTGGCAGAATCCTACTTAACCGAAGCCGGTAGACTGAAAGTACCAGCTTTTGATGAGGTTCTCTATATTGGAGACGGTGACAGCAAGGGATACCGGTTTATGAAATAAAAAAGAACGGATCAGGGAGATGCGTAGATTTCACCGTCCCAGATCCGTTTTTTTATTTTGTCAAATATTAATCCTGTAAGTCGCTGGCGCAGGAACAACTGGAAGAGCCGCAGCCGCAGCCACAGCCGGATTCGCCCTGTTTCGCCTTTTTGATTCTTTTCACAATGATAAAACCTGCATAAGCTGCAATGAGTGCACTAATCACAATAGTAGCTAACATAACAAACACCTCCCTGGATATGTACCAAAATCTTTTTGTTCTTTTTAGTTAGGTCAATCTAACCATAAGCTTAAAATGAAAGCCACTAACATGGCTCATTGATTTAAACTTATTATAATACTGTGGAAGTCTGCCGTAAAGTAGGCACCAATAAGTTACTAAGTAACTTATTGATACCATGGAAGATTCGAATGAAACGATAAAAGGAGCATATGAATTTTAGTAAGTATCTTTTTAGTAACCACACCACTAAAATGTGCCTACTTGCACAATTTTTGGGGAATGCTATAATGAAGTTAACCAATAGATGGCAATGGAACGAAGTCAACCATCAATTTGTGAAGAAAATAACATAAAGGAGATTTTTATTATGAGCAGAGTTCTTTATATTAAAGCAAATTCAAAACCAGAAGGAACATCAAGAACATTTCAGATTTCAGATGCATTTGTGGAAGCGTATAAAAAACACCATCCAGACGACGAAGTGGTAGTTTTAGATTTATATAAGATGGGAATTCATTTTTTAGAGGAAAAGGATCTTGAATATCACAATCCAGCCCCTGGAGTAGGAAAGGATCACCCGATTTTGAAATATGCCTATCAGTTTTTGGAGGCTGACAAATACATTTTTGCAGAGCCTTTATGGAATCTTGGAATCCCGGCTATTTTAAAAGCATATATCGATTATATCTGTGTTTCCTCTATTACCTTCCAGTACACAGCAGAAGGCCCTGTTGGTCTTTGCAAAGGCAAGAAGGCCATCAATATTACCACAAGAGGCGGAGATTACAGCTCTGATATCGCAAAAGAGTTTGAATTAGGTGATAAATATCTAAGAACCATCATAGCCTTCCTAGGAGTTACTGATTTTACAACCATAGCTGCTGACCAGCTTGATGTGATTGGTGTTGACGTGGAGAAAATGGTGGCAGAAGATATAGAAAAGGCTGTGAAAATAGCTGAAACGTTCTAACAGAATAAAAAAATGGCGGCGGTTCCTTCTGGGACCGCCGTTACCTGTTTTAGTAATGAATGACTTGTTCTGCTTCTTTGATTTTCTTAATAATAGGCTCTGCCTCCGGGCTTTCAAAGAAGCGTATGGTAGTCTCCGGTAGTAAGGAAGTCAGATGAGAGAAATCACCTTCCTTAATCAGCTTTCTTACGGTCGATGCACTGATGACCGTTCCTTCTGCTTCCTTTCTGGGGATAATAATACATTCAATCCCAGCTTCCGGAAGCCGTTCCTTCATGATCTCATTATAGATAGCAGTGACCTGGCTGGTAGGCTCTTCTCCTACGTACCTTCTGTTAATTCCCAGAGACTCTGAAATCTTAATAAAGATCCCAAGATCTAAAAGGGCATGGCTTTCGATCACGGATGTTTCGTCCTTTTGGAAGTAGCTTGGGAACGTGGCATTGCTTATGATGTAAGGGCCGCTGTCATGGTAGCATATGTTGTTTAGATGGGCCGTCCCCTCCATAATCAGGCGTTTTCTCACAGAAAACGGAATGAGGCTTACATCCTCGCTGACGATAAAAAGGTGAACCACATCATTTTCTGCAGCAGCCTTTTCCACCAGGGTAAGATGTCCCAGGGTAAAAGGATTGGCATTCATTACGATGGCAGCAACATTCTTACCTTCTTTTTTATTCTCACCAAGGCGGCTTAAATAATCCTGAAAGCCCCGTCTTTTGTTCTCCATAAATACTACCTTGCCTTCGATTCTTACAATCTCATAAAATCCAAGATCAGAAAAGAATTTAGAGGAAGTTGATTTGGTGTAGAGGAAAATGTGGGAGTTGCCCTGTGAGAACTGATACTCAGTCAGATGGGACATGATCTGATTCATGAGACCTTCTCCCTGATGAGCGCTGCTGACCGCCAGACAACGTAAGGTATTGCCATAGCAGCTTCCTGTGGCAACGACGTTAAAATCCTCGTCGAACATAGCACATGTATAATCCAGGTTTTTGTCTCTTCGGATTCCTTCTCCCAAAAGAAGCTGGTCTATGAGCTGGTTGCTCCTTTTATCATCGGGGGAAACTTTAGAAATAGAATATTCACTCATAATTTGCTCCTTTGCATGATAACCTTTAACACATCCTCCCTGACCGAATATCAGGAAAGTGGTTCCACAAAATGCGGAACCGGAAACAGGTTTTATTTTCTTATAAATAATTGTATTATTTCCTATTAAAAATGTAAATAGCCTGGGAGCAGTTATTTGCATTTTCCTCTGTATCAGGACGTCTGATTCTGATATGATATGATTTTTTTGTTTATACTATACAAAAAGTGCTCCCTTACATGGGATAAAATAAGCTCGATTTCATTGTAATTTAAAAACGTCCCCAATGCGTTCCCCTTATGTTACATTTACAGGACTAAATTTGGAAATATTTAGCTATATATGAGATAAAACTACAAGAAAATCTCGTTTTAGCTCATAGTTACTTTTTTGATACTGTGTGTCATAATAGTGCCTACTGGATAAAAGAATACAAATGTTATAATATTAAGGATAAAGACACAAGAACTGTCTGAAGAATCAAAAAAATATGAATCAAAAGACACAGCCTGGCTGACAGGCATGAGTGATATCAATAAAAGGATAGGAGTGTGGTTTTATGATAACAGCTATCAGAGATGAAAACAACCGATACAGGAATTTGCTAAATGGCCAATGGGTCGGAAGCAAAAGTGATACTTATATTGAAATAAAGTCTCCCATAGACAACACAGTCTTAGGGACGGTACCGGCCATGTCAAAGGAAGAGGTGGATCTGGCGATAGAGACAGCGAGAGAAGCACAGAAGCTTTGGAGAAATGTTACCATTGATGAAAAAGCGGAAATTTTATATCGGGCAGCAGATATTCTTCTAAAATATAAGGAAGAACTGGCAGATTTAATGATCCGGGAGATATCAAAGGACAGAAAGAGCTGCTGGTCCGAGGTAGAAAGAACGGCTGACTTCATTCGTTTTACCGCGGATACCGCAAAAAATATCTCCGGCGAGAGCATACCGGGAGACAGCTTCCCAGGTGGAAAGAACAATAAGGTATCTATCGTAAGAAGAGAGCCTCTTGGTGTTGTTTTAGCTATCTCACCTTTTAACTATCCCGTAAACCTTGCAGCCTCCAAAATCGCGCCAGGTCTTATGGCAGGAAATTCTGTTATATTAAAGCCAGCGTCTCAGGGCAGCTTATGCGGCCTATATCTGGCAAGAGCCTTTGAAGAAGCAGGCGTACCGGCAGGTGTATTAAATACGGTAACCGGAAAGGGCAGTGAGATCGGAGATTATATCACCACTCATAAGGGCATAGATTTTATTAACTTCACCGGAAGCACAGAGGTTGGGGCTCACATATCAAGTATCACCAGTATGGTACCCCTCTTAATGGAGCTTGGAGGTAAGGATGCTGCAATCGTATTAGAGGATGCGGATCTGGAGCTGACAGCAAGCAATATCGTTGCAGGCGGTTATTCCTATTCCGGTCAGAGATGTACCGCAGTAAAGAGGATTTTGGTGGTGGAAGAAGTGGCTGACCAGCTGATTGAAAAGATTCTGCCTAAGTTAGAGAAGCTTACCATGGGAAATCCTGTTGAAAAAGATGTGGATATTGTGCCCCTCATCAGCACCAAAGCAGCAGATTTTGTCTGCGAGCTTATGGAAGACGCCAAGGCAAAGGGAGCAAAGCTTTTGGCAGGTGGAAACCGGGAAGGAAACTTAATTGAGCCTACGCTGTTTGACTATGTGACCACAGATATGCGACTTGCCTGGGAAGAGCCTTTTGGCCCCGTACTTCCGATCATTCGGGTAAAAGATAAGGATGAAGCCATAAAGCTAGCCAATGAGTCAGAATATGGTCTCCAGTCCGCAGTATTTACTCAGAATATTAACAATGCCTTTTATGTGGCAGATAAGCTGGAGGTAGGTACTGTCCAGGTCAACAACAAAACAGAAAGAGGGCCGGATCATTTCCCATTCTTAGGCGTAAAGGCTTCCGGAATCGGTACTCAGGGAATCCGCTATTCCATTGAGTCCATGTCAAGACCAAAGGTAACGGTAATCAACTTGTCAAATAATTAATAGAGGAATGTTCTATCATAGGAAAAAGCCTCAGGAAGCATGGGACCGTAAGCGGGTCTCATGCCCTCCTGGGGCTTTTAGTTTTCTGCGGCTCTATCTTCCTGATCGTATTCCGTATCAAGCTCCGCGTTTAAGTACTGGCTGCCAAAGGAGTGCATCAGTTCCAGAATGGGAATTATTTTTTCTCCCAGCTCTGTTAAGCTGTATTCCACCCGGGAAGGTACCACCGGATAGACCTTTCGTTTTACCAGTCTGTCTTCTTCCAGACTGCGAAGCTGGGAGGTGAGCATCTTCTGGGTTATCTGTGGAAGCCGTTTTTTGATTTCACTGAACCGTAAGGTATTGCTGCTCAAATACCAGAGAATCAGGATTTTCCATTTACCTGAAACAAGCTCCTGGACCATGGCCATGGGACAGACGTTGTATTTCAAACATTGCCCTTTCATATAGCATTCTTCATGCATCGGTTTGCTGCAGATCACTTTTGTAGACAAAATATCACCTCTTTTCGGTATATAAAATATATCAGGTATCTAAATCATCTACTCCATTATACCATTCCACAAGAAAATGTAAATACGAAGGCACCATTTTAGCCGTTGCCTTGATTCTATGGGCCAGGCACCATACATATAATAGCATATACTTTTTCGCTTTGCTGCAAAATGTATGGACGGAAATGGAAGGAGAAAAAGAATGATTGTATCATGGCTGACCACCAATCAATGCAATTTAAAATGCAGGCATTGCTATCAGGATGCCGGAAGCAGGCGTGACAAGGAACTGAGCACAGAAGAAGCCAAAAAAATGATAGAAGAGATCAAAGCCGCAGGTTTTAAAATTATGATATTCAGTGGAGGAGAACCTCTCATGCGACCGGACATCTATGAGCTGGTGTCATATGCCAGCGCTCAGGGCCTTCGCCCGGTCTTTGGTACCAATGGAACTTTGATTACAGAGGATACTGCAAGAAGGCTGAAAGAATGCGGCGCAAAAGCAATGGGAATTAGCATTGACAGCCTGGATCAGGATAAACACAACTATTTCCGGGGAAAAGAGGACGCGTACCAACTGACCATGGAAGGTATTGAGAACTGTAAAAAAGCAGGCCTGCCCTTTCAGATTCATACCACCATTATGGATTGGAATCAGAACGAAGTATGTGACATCATTGATTTCAGTGTAAGAACAGGTGCCATTGCCTGCTATCTGTTTTTTCTCATTCCTGTAGGCAGAGGTAAGTTCCTGGAAAGAACCGCCCTTGAGGTGCTGGAATATGAGAATCTGTTAAAAACCATTATGGAAAAGCAAAAGCAGGTGCCCATTGATATAAAGCCTACCTGTGCTCCCCAGTTTATCAGAGTGGCAAAACAGATGGATGTAAAGACCCGGTTTCAAAAAGGCTGTCTTGCAGGACTGTCCTATTGCATCATTGACCCGACGGGAACCGTAAGACCCTGTGCTTACATGGTAGAGGAAGCTGGCAATGTCAGAGAGGAGCCCTTTGACCAGATATGGAGGAACAGTAGCTTATTAAATCATCTTCGCACCAGGCATTACAAAGGGACATGTCATGGCTGTGCTTATGAAGAGGAATGCGGAGGCTGCCGGGCAAGGGCAGGATACTATCATGAGGGAGATTATATGGGAGAGGACAGCTACTGCGCCTACGGAAAAGGTTTTGAGACAGGAGGGACATTGGCTTGAAGGTAAAGTACATAATAGCAGCAATCCTCTGTTTTCTGCTTGCCGGATTGGTGAATGGATGCAGCCGTAAGAGTGAGGAGCCGGCCCCTACATTGGAAGGATACCGGTTTGCGGATGCTTTGGGCCAGGAGGTCACCGTCAATAATCCAAAGCGTGTGGTCGCCCTCATGGGAAGCTTTGCGGAGACCTGGCTGAATGCAGGAGGAGAGCTGGTTGGAGTTACCGATGATGCTTTCGAGGAGCGAGGACTAACCCTTTCAAAAGATATGGTCACAGTTGGTACCTATAACAGTCCGAACCTTGAAAAAATTATGGAATGCTCCCCGGATCTGGTTATTCTGTCTTCCGAAACAAAGGAACATGTGGCACTTAAGGATACACTGAATCAGGCGGGAATTACGACAGCTTACTTCCAGGTGACTTATTTTGAGGATTATTTAGATATGCTGAAAACCTGCACGGATATCACTGGGCGAAAGGATCTTTATGAAAAAAATGGTGTGGAAATCAAACAGAAGATCGATTCCATACTTTCAGCCAAAAGCAGCTTACCTTCTCCCTCCATTCTCTTTCTCGTGACTTATTCCGGAGGCGCCATAGTAAAAAATTCCCAGTGCATGACCGGAAAAATGTTAAAGGATTTAGGCTGCAATAACATTGCAGATAAAAACAAGAGCCTGTTAAAGGAATTTAACCTGGAGTCCATCATTCAGGAAGACCCGGATTATATTTTTGTCGTGCCCATGGGAAACAGTGATGAGCTGGCAAAGAAAAACCGAGAGGAAACGGTGGAGAAAAACCCGGCCTGGAATGGACTTCGAGCAGTAAAAAACAGTCATTATATCATCTTGCCAAAAGAGATGTTTTTATATAAACCAGATGCAAAATGGGGGGAAAGCTATGAGTACCTTTCAAACATTCTTTCAGGAGAAAAGAAGTAAAGCCTGGATATTTCTTTTTTTGTCAGCAGCAGGACTTTTTGCAGGACTGATGGCAGGACTCTGTCTGGGAGCCAGCCCCATAGGATTTCCACTGCTTATAAAGACTTTAAGCCAAGGGGATCCTGATGATTATTTATTTCGTATTATAGTGACAGTACGTTTCCCCAGAGTGTTAGGTGCACTGCTGGCTGGAAGCGGTCTTGCCGTGTCTGGAACCATCATTCAGTCGGTGCTCAATAATCCTCTGGCAAGCCCGAACATTATAGGAGTCAATGCCGGAGCCGGATTCTTTGTTTTACTGACGTCCGCTCTACTTCCTCCCACTCTTTACCTGCTTCCGGCAGCTGCATTTTTCGGTGCCATGTTTGCCTGCCTGCTGGTGCTTCTTGCGGGAGCTTTGGGCCAGATGTCACAGCTTATGCTGGTGTTGGTCGGATTCGTGGTAAACAGTATATTCAGCGCCGGGATGAACGCAATCATGATCTTATATCCCGATGCCTACGTAGGATCAGGCAATTTCCTGGCAGGAGGACTCTCTTCTGTGACCACTAAAGCTCTGGCCTGTCCCTCCGTTCTTATTATGCTTGGCCTGATACTTGCAGTTCTTTCTTCCAAAGGATTAAATCTTCTAAGTCTTGGAAGTGACTATGCCAGAACCCTTGGGATGAATGTCCCCGTAAGCAGGTGCCTGTATCTGGCTGTGGCTTCCATCCTGGCCGGTGCAGCGGTAAGCTTTTGTGGGTTGATTGGCTTTGTAGGACTTTTGGTTCCCCATGGCGTAAAGCTGCTCATTGGCACGGATAACCGGTTTGTAATCCCTGCCAGTGCCCTGACAGGGGGCTGGTTCGTCATTATCTGCGATCTGCTTTCAAGAACCATGTTTCTGCCCTATGAGCTGCCGGTAGGCATCTTTATGTCGTTGATTGGGAGTCCCTGCTTTCTATATCTGATTTTAAAAAGCAGAAAGAACCGTATCAGTGGTTAGAAAAGGAGGAGGCTATGATCCGGTTTGAGCACGTGGCTTATTCCTATAACAAGATTCCCTTTATTGAGGATATGAACATAAGCTTTGAAATGGGAAGGATAACGGCCATCATAGGCCCCAATGGGTGCGGAAAAAGTACGGTCATCAAGCTTTTAGCCCGTCTGTTAAGGCCCAGCCGGGGAAGAATTCTCTTAAATGGACTGGATATCAGCTCCATCAGACGAAAGCTATTTGCCAGAGAATTCTCCGTACTGCTGCAAAGTGGCCACATACCGGATATGACGGTGGAACAAGCGGTCCGTTCTGGCAGGTACCCTTATCAGTCTTTTTTAGAACCGGCCTCTCATGAGGACCAGTTCATGACAGACCAGGCGATAGCAATGGCGGATTGTAATTGGTTTAGAGAAAAACCAATGTGTCAGCTGTCCGGGGGAGAACGGCAGAGGGTATTCCTTGCCATGATACTGGCTCAGGATACCCCGGTAATATTATTAGATGAGCCCACTACTTATCTTGATATTAACGTCTCCTATGACATGATGGAGCTGATACGGGAGCTGAATGAGAAGATGGGAAAGACGGTAGTCATGGTCCTTCACGATATGAATCTGGCACTAAATTATGCCGATCAGGTGATTTTAATGGATCAGGGAAGGATTGTCAGCTTTAATTCCGCAGCCGATCAGGGACTTCATGAACGAATCGGCGAAAGGTTTGGTGTGAAAATACAAAGCGTTTCACAGGAGGAGGAATCTCAGTTTTATTATTTGAAGAGGTAACATCAGGTTATTTCATGAGAAATTACAATGAAAATAAACAAATAATAAACAAATAATAAAACTTTTAAAGATAATATATATAATATTGAAAATATTGTCGGATTAAGGTATAATTAGTGAAAAATACAAGGAGGTAAGCTTATGTATAATATTCTGATTGGCGGTGCAGCCGGACAGGGCATTGACACCACAGTATCTATTCTGGAAAAGCTGTTAAAGCGTTCCGGTTACTATATTTTTACAACGAGAGATTTCATGTCACGGGTTCGGGGAGGCCATAACTTTTCCCTCCTGCGTTTTGGTACAGAAGAGATTACTTCTCACAGCGATATTTTGGATGGAATCATAGCACTTAATGAGGAAACCATTGTATTACATAAAGACAAACTAAAAGGAAAAGGTTTTATATTATGTGACATCAGTCTGGATTATTCAGATCCGGAATTAAATATGATTAAGCTTCCCATGACTCAGATTGCAAAGGAACTTGGGAATGTGCGAGCATCTGGAAGCGTTGCGATCGGCGCAGTATTAAAATTGTTTGGAGAGCCTTTCACCTATGTGGAAGAAGTGATGAAAAGTCTGATGAAGAGCCAGATTCTGGAGGTGAATGTAAAAGCAGCGGAGGCAGGCTATGGAAAGGTAGAACCGTTGTTTGAGCATCTTGACGGAGGCTTTCAGGATTATATGCTCATTTCAGGAAGTGAAGCCTTAGGGTTAGGAGCAGTGGCCGGCGGCCTTAAGTTTTATTCTGCCTATCCAATGTCACCGTCAACAGCCGTTCTTGAATATCTGGCATCCGTAGGTAATTCTGCCGGAGTACTGGTAGAGCAGGCAGAGGATGAGATTGCAGCCGTCAATATGGCAATCGGTGCCTCCTTTGCAGGCGCAAGAGCCATGACCGGAACCAGCGGAGGCGGTTTCTGTCTTAAGGTAGAGGCCCTGGGCTTTTCCGGAATTGCGGAAATCCCTCTTGTGGTAGTAGATGTACAGAGGCCGGGACCTGCCACAGGTCTACCCACCAGAACGGAACAAAGTGATCTAAAGTTTGTTATTTCCGCTTCCCAGGGAGAATTTCCACGAATGGTCATTGCGCTGAGGACTCAGGAAGATGCTTTTTATCAGACAGCCAGAGCTTTGAATCTGGCGGAAAAATACCAGATACCAGTCATTCTTTTAAGTGACCAGTATCTTGGTGATGGAACTGCCTGTGTAAAGCCTTATGACTTCTCCCGGATATCCTTCTCAGACCATGCCACTGAGGCAGAAGGGGAGTATTTACGCTATCGGATTACAGAAGATGGAATCTCCCCAAGACTGGTGCCTGGAAAGACAGAGCATCTGGTGGCAGCTGACAGTGACGAACACGATGAAAGAGGCTGGATTACAGAATCTGCCCTTGTAAGAAACCAGATGGTGGAAAAGCGCATGAGGAAATTAAAGGGCCTATGCGAAGAGCTTTTAGAGCCTGAATTTATTGGCGATGAGAATTGCTCCACCCTGCTCCTTGGCTGGGGTTCTGTTTATGGCCCCATAAAGGAAGCAGTTCAGACCCTCAATAAGAATGGCGGCAGCTATGGAGCCTTAGTATTTGGAGACATTTATCCCCTTCCCCAAGAACGGTTAAAGAAATATGCCAGTGGCAGAAAGCTGATTAATGTAGAGCAAAATGCCACCGGCCAGTTGGCTTCCCTGATTCGCGGAGAAACAGGAATTGCCTGTGACGACAGCATCTTAAAATATGACGGTCGTCAGATCACAGGAGAAGAAATCGTGAAACAATTACTGGAAGGAGGTAAAAAGTCATGAGTGAATTCAAAACATATGAAACAGCCTGGTGTCCTGGCTGCGGTAATTTTTCCATATTAAACAGTTTAAAAACAGCCTTAGAGGAGTTAGGAAAGAATCCTCATGAGGTGCTGATGCTTGGAGGAATCGGGCAGGCGGCGAAAACACCTCAGTATATCAGTGCCAACAGCTTCTGCGGACTCCACGGCAGAGCGCTGCCGGCGGCAGTGGCAGCTAAGATAGCCAACGAAAAGCTTACCGTAATCGTCAATTCCGGTGACGGGGATTCTTACGGAGAAGGAGGAAACCATTTTATTCACAACATCAGAAGAAACGTGAATATCACCCATTTTGTCCATGATAACCAGATTTACGGACTGACCAAAGGGCAGGCATCTCCAACCACAGCAGAAGGTCATGTGACAGGGGTACAGACGGAGGGCAACATAAATCCTCCCTTAAACCCAATGCTTTTGGCCCTGGCATCAGGAGCCGGCTTTGTAGCCAGAGGCTTCAGCGGTGATGCCAAGCAGCTGACAGCCCTTATGAAAGCAGCCATTGAGTATCCTGGCTACGCATATGTGGATATTATGCAGCCCTGCATTACCTTTAATAAGATCAATACATTCGCATATTATAAGAATGCAGTTATGCCTCTGCCGGAGGATTACGACCATACCGATAAGCTGGAGGCAATGAGAATTGCTATGGGCCTTGATGATAAGATTCCAACTGGTATCATCTATAGAGAGGATAAGGCAGATTTCCACAAAAAGCATGCTCTCTTAAGAGACGGAAAGCCTCTCCTTGACCAGGAAAGAGAGCCCCATGTGCTTGACGAATTAATACAAAGCTTTATTTAAGAAGAAACAGTAATCACTGTGAAATGATTCTGCCTCTCTTACAGAAAACCAGGGTAAAAATCCTCGTGTGTGGATTTCTACCCTGGTTTTTTGCATATCTGAAACTTCAACGGAAACCAGAACACACTCCCCATATCCTGGCTGGATTCGGCGCCGCAGGTGCCCCCGTGGAGGGAGATAATCTTTTTTACGATAGAAAGACCTGATCCGGTACCTGTAATGCCACGTTTGTGAGTTTTATCTTATCCATCAAACCGGTACCCCAATCCCCGTAATGTAGTGATCAATCCAGCGTATGGGCCCAGTGATTTTCTAAGTAATTTCATATGAGTATCTAAAGTCCGGTCATCTCCAAAGTAATCGTAGCCCCAGACTTCTGCTAAGATACGCTCTCTCGCAACGGCAATGTCTTTATTGCGTATGAGAAAGAAGAGAAGATCGTATTCCTTGGGAGCCATATCCACCGGTTGACCATCGATTGATACCTTGTAGGCAGTCATATCTGCCCGAAGTCCCTCTTTCATATATACAATATGACTCTTTTCTTCAAGTGCAGCAGTGCTTATGGAGGTGCGGCGTAAAATTGCATTTACCCGCAGCATAATTTCTTTTGTGGAAAATGGTTTTACTACATAGTCATCAATTCCCAGTTCAAAGCCAAGTATCTTGTCATGCTCCTCGCCGCGTGCGGAGAGTATGATGACGGGTGTCTGGCTTGTTTTACGTATTTCCTTTATGGCAGAAAAGCCGTCCAGCTCTGGCATCATAACATCCATAATAATGATATCAAAGGATTCCTTTTGACAAAGTAAAACTGCTTCTAATCCGTTGCCTGCTTCTGTTACTTCATGTTCTTCAGAAGTGGCATAACGTTTCAGGTCAGCACGAAGCGCAGCCTCATCATCACATAGTAATAATTTTGCCATATAATCACACCTCTTTCCAATCGTAGCACATAATCAGATACCGGGAATCTAAGATGAGTTCCTCTTAATTACAGTATCCGTCTCATTATATAACATAGAAATGACGTTACTTTGTCTGTTGCCTGAAATTAAGCTTAAATTTGTTCCTGGAAAATAAAAGAGAAGAATAAGGCTTAGAAATGTTCAGAGGAAAATCAGATTGCGAACATAAGTCCGTCAAATTTACCGGGTATGATATGGGAAGAACAAAACGAAAGGAGGCAGTATCAATAAAAGCTAAAAGCAACTGTTGACAGATAAATATAAGGAGATGATCATATGAGAAAAAACATTAAAAATTATTCATTATTAGTTGTTGCATTGGCATCTATATCGATTGGAAGCAGCGCAATGGTATATGCAAAGACATCTGCTTCTTCTGCAAGTTCATCACAGACAGAGTCAACCGTTCCTTCCGAAAGAAAAGAGGGCGGACGTGACCATAAGGGTGGCTTTGGATTAGGCCAGAGCAGTCTGGAAAGCCTCGTTTCCAACGGAACCATTGACCAGGCAACTGCTGATAAAATCATAGCTTTTAGGAAAGCCCAGCAAGCAAGCAGGGAAGAGGAAAAGGCCAAGATCGATGCTATGACGGAGGACGAAAGAAAAGATTACTTCTCCAATAAGAAAGAAGGACAGAAAGGTGATCCTTTCTCTGATATAGTGAGTGAGGGAATCATCACCTGGACCCAGGCTGATGCCATTAAGGCAGCTATGCCTGAACACAAGGAAGAAGGAAGGGGAGAAAAGCGGGGCTTCGGCTTCCTTGAAAACAACCTGGCAGGTCTTGTATCCGCCGGAACCATCGACCAGAATGCTTCTGACAAGATCACAGCTTATTTAAATAATCTTGAATCTGAAAGAGAAGCAGAGAGAACCAAAGTGGAAGCTATGACTGAAACAGAAAAACAGGAATATTTTTCTTCAAATCATAAGAAAGAAAAGGTTGATCTGTTTGCAAATATGGTGAATGAGGGTATTATCACACAAGCAGAGGCTGATGCCATAAAGGCAGCTATGCCGGAAAAGCCTTGTGATAATCCTCCTACAGCTTCTGACACCGTTTCATAAAATTTTAGATTTTGTAAAATTCCTATATAGCACCGCAGAAGGGGTAAACGATCCCCTAATAGTAAGACACAGAAAAATAGGCTGTGTTTGACTGTTAGGGTGGAGTTTACCTTTTTTTCGTCTATCCATAATTGTTTGCATACTGTATAATTCCATCCAATGGAAAATAAAATGAAATAAAAACGAAAAGGATCCTTCCAAAATGATTGGAAGATCCATATGGAGGAGCTTATGAACTATCAGGGATTAATAACTGGAATCGGAACATTTCTAATCATCGGATTGCTGCATCCGGTAGTAATTAAATCGGAGTATTACTTTGGTACAAAGGTGTGGCCTTTATTTTTGATTACAGGAATCGCTTTTATTGGTCTGTCACTTTTTTTGACCAATATAGCGGCCTCCTGTCTATCGGCTGTTATGGGGTTTTCTCTGCTGTGGAGTATCAACGAGCTTTTTGAGCAGAAGCAGAGAGTAGAAAAAGGCTGGTTTCCTGAGAATCCGAAGAAAAAAGAGAAAAAATGAAGTTATCTAATATTTTAAGATAAAAAAGCAGACAATAATACACCATATACATATCTGTTCAAAATCAGTGAAACAAAATGGATTTGTTGATGGTTTTGCACAAATGTTATACTTTCATCATAAAGGAGGAACCAATGGAAAACAGACTTCCAAACATATTCCTGCTGGTTTGCCAAAACAAACGTGAATTTACCGTCCGGGAGCTGGCGCAGCAGATGGCTGTAAGTACCAGGACCATATACAGCGATATAAAAAAATTAAATGAAATGCTGGAGGCTGCCGGATATCCAGTCATCAAAGCAGATAAAGGAAGATTGATCTACGAGGAGCCTTTGATGATTGAATTTGAAGAGCTGATCGGTTCCACTTCTGATTTTGTTTTATCCAACCAAAGATTTCGCCGTCTGCGGGTAATGGAAGCCATTTTATTATCCGGGGACCAATTTACCGTAGAAGACCTTCTAAAGGATCTGGATATCTCAAGAAACACTCTGTTAGGAGATTTAAAGGAGATAAAGGAGATATTCCGTTACCATACCATTGGAATGGAAGCGACGCCATTTAAGGGTTATCAAATTACCGGAAATGAGCGAAGCATCAGAAACCTTCTCATACTGACCATCAGCGAGGACCCATTGTTCTTCGAAGATAAATTAGAAAAGAGAAGCTTCCGGTTTTTATACTCCTGCGAGGCGTTTCTGGATGATGTGGCAAAGCGGCTCAATGTAGAATTAAGTGATGTTTCTTTTCAGCGAATGCTGGTAACGTTTTGGGTCACCTATGCCAGACTTTCCATTGGAAAACGATTTCCGGAGGGTCCAAGGGAACCCCTTACCAGAGAAGAGATTACCTTTGTAGAACGAAAGAAAGAGCTGGAAGAGCTTTTTCAGAGAGAGGTCCCGGTTGATGACTGCTTTTACCTGGCCAATAAGCTGGGAGAAGCCTCGGTAGTCAAATACGAGGAGCTGCTGTCGGAAAAATGGCTGCCTTTTCACCTGGTGACCAACGAGTTCATCGAGGCAGTGGAAAAGGAATATGGCTTTGAAGCGTTTTTAACGGATTCCAAACTTTATGAGGGACTTCTCAATCACCTGCGACCGGCCTATAAGAGAGCATTATCCTCTGACTGGGCAGAAAATCCATTGCTTCAATACGTTCTGGATCATTTTTCAAGGCTTAACAAAGCGGTGGAACAGGGAGTCAAGGTGTTAGAGGACAAGTTGAAGGTAACGTTTAATGAGCATGAGATATCTTATTTTACCCTGTTTTTTGCATCGGTCATCGAACGAAATGAAAAACAAGTCCGGAGAACACCCAATGTAATCATCGTGTGCAATGCCGGAATCAGTACCTCCGAAATATTAAAAAGCAGGCTGCAATCCATGTTCCATGTAAACATACTTGGAACCTTTAGTGTCAGGAATGCGGCACTGTGGCTGAAGGAGCATTATCCGGATTTCATCATCTCAACGGTGCCATTTCAATTCAGAGATATCCCGGTCTTAAAGGTTACCCCCTACCTTTCTGACTATGATATCAAGGAAATACAGAATCAATTGTCCTTTCTCACTGCAAAGATTCACATATCCGACGTGATGAACATTATTCACAAATATGTAAAGGTTGAGGAGGACCAGCTGACGCCTTTAAAAAACGAATTGAGTATATATTTGGGAATTACAGAAAATTCACAATTAAAGAAAGGAATTTATCAACCTATGTTAAAAGAAATCTTAACCACTGAGCTGATCTCAGCAAAATTTGAAGCTGCCAGCCGGGATGAAGCCGTAACAGAAAGCGGCAGACTTCTGGTAGACAAAGGTCTGGCGGAGGAAGCTTATATCAGAGCCATGATAAAAAATGTGGAGGTAAACGGAACCTATATCGTAATTGCCCCAGGAATCGCAATGCCCCATGCAAGACCAGAAGAAGGTGCGCTGGATATAGGACTTAGCATTGTAACCTTAAAAGAGCCGATTCCATTCGGCCACCCAAAGAATGATCCGGTTAAAATTGTGGTTGGCTTATGTGCCATTGACCACCAGTCTCATCTAAAGGCTCTTACAGAGCTTGCGGATATACTAATGGATGAAAGTAAGGTAGAACGCCTTACCATGGCAGAAAATGCAGAACAGATATTAGAAATTATTAAGGAGGGTTCATTATGATTAAGATTGTAACAGTTTGCGGTGCAGGTGTAGGAAGCTCTATGATGCTTCGTTTATTTACTCAGCAGATTCTTGATGCGGAAAAGATAGAAGCAACCGTTGATGCTTCTGATATCGGATCTGTCAGCCCGGATTTTTATGACATTTTAATTACAACATCTGATTTTGCAGATGTACTGAGAGATTCCAAAGCTCATATCATCCGAATCGACAATATGATGGACAAGCAGTATTTAAAAGAACAGCTTTTGGAGGCAATTAATAAGAAGTAATTTACTGAATGGGGCTTAGATAAGCCTTAGAAGGGAGATAAATATGGGAGTATTCATGTATCTGATTAATAATGTATTCAGCCAGGCCGTATTTATTATTGGTATTGTTGTTATCGTTGGTATGGCTGCTCAGAAGAAGACCTGGGATCAGATTCTTCCAAGTGTAATCAAGACAATGATCGGCTTTACCATGATCAATGTAGGAGGCCAGACTCTTGGTATGTCACTTTTGCCTCTCCAGGGACTGATATCCAAGATTTTCAATGTACCTGCCGTATCTACAGATATTGGTGCGGCTCAAAGCGAAAGTCTTACTGGAATCGGAACGGAGATGGCACTGATTTTTGCACTGGGTTTCTTAGTCAATCTTCTTTTGGCTAGATTTACCCGCTTTAAATATGTTCACTTATCCGCACACGTATCCTTCTTTTACGCAGGTTTGATTGCGGCGCTGTTAAAATTCGGAACCAGCCTTTCCTTTGTTCCACTTGTTTTAATCGGTTCCCTGATCCTTGGCATTTATATGACATTTTCCTGTGCATATGTGGCCTTGTTTATGAAAGAAGTAAAGGGAGGGGAAGGATTTACTCTTGCTCACTCCAGCTCTGTTGGTATTTTAATTTCCTCACTTCTTGGAAAAGCATTTGGCAACAAGGAAAATGATCTTGAAAACATTCATGTACCGAAAAGACTTAACTTCTTAAGAGAGATGACCATTTCCCTCACCATTGTTATGACCATACTATTCCTTGCATTAAGTATTATCGCAGGACCGGCTTGGGTGCGTGAGAATGTTACAAGCGGTCAGGATATCGTGGTATTCAGCTTCTTGCGTGGTATTTCCTTTGGTATGTGGATTACCGTTATTATTACTGGTGTAAGAATGATGCTTTCTGAAATTATTGCAGCATTCCACGGAATTGCAAATAAAATCATTCCAAATTCTGTGCCAGGACTTGATATTCCACTGTTGTTCCCCAATTATCCAAACTCTGTAATCGTAGGCTTTCTTACCAGCCTGATTGCCGGACTGATTGGTATGATGATTCTTGGACTTATTAATTATCCGGTCGTGGTTTTCCCGGCGTTAATTCCTACCTTCTTTACTGGTGCGATTACAGCCATCTTCGGTAACGCTCACGGCGGACGAAGAGGAGCTATCATTGGTTCCTTTGTCAATGGTCTGATTCTTATTTTCGGACAGGCCCTGCTCCTTCCAATGATCGGAAGCTATGCACCGATCATGCGTATCTTAAGTGAAACAGATTACTCCTTCTATGGCCCGATTTTAGGATTATTGCTTAAATTGTTTGGAGGTATGTAATGAAGAATTTAGTGTTTTACCTTCCGCTTTATTACCCGGATAAGGAAAATTTCTTCCGGATACTGGAGCTCCTGGATCAGGAAGAGGCCGGATATCTTGAACTTGGAATACCGGTTTCTGATCCCTTTATGGATGGTGCTGTGATCAAAGATATTCAAAAGGAAATACTGACCCGAAACATCACCCCAGAAGATGTGGTAGGCACATTAGAAGAAATCAAAAGACGTTTTCGGTTTAAAGTAGTACTCATGACCTATAAAGAAGGCGTGGAGCATTTTCGCCTGAAGGAAATACCAAAGGAGCTGTATCATGGTTTCTTGTGTGTGGATGGAGATTATCCGCCGGGAACCTTTCCAAATCAGATCTCCGTATTAAGTAAATCCTGTGACGATCATTCACTTTCTACAGCCCTTGAGCATAATCAGTTATTTGCCTATGTGGTATCAGGAGAGGGGAAAACAGGTTCCTTTGATTCTCTTCCAACGGAATACATTGAAGTGGTCCGACGGGTGAAGTCCTTATCTGCTGTACCGACTTTCGTAGGCTTTGGAATTAAGTCCTCTAAGGATATAAAAGAAGTGATGAATAACGGCGCGGATGGCGCTATTATAGGAACTGAGTTTATCAAGCGTTACCAAATGGGCGGTATGGATGCCCTCACGGCTTATATGGAAGAATTGAAAGAAGCAGTATAGAAAAGAATCTGTTGTGAGTAATAGCAAGGGGAGTGTTATCATAGAGCAGCAGGTTTTACTGTAAATTGAAGGAAGTCTCCGGGATGCGAGTACGGCATGCCGGGGACTTCTTTATTTTTTGGGTAGTCTGCCTGTTCCAATTTAAAAGTATCTGCAGAGAGTATAAAAATTACTTGACAATAAGTGAATGATCATTTATTATAAAACCATAGAGGTGATGACATGAGAAAGAAAGACGACGAAAAGGTGAGAAGCATAAAAGAAGCAGTTATTAAGCTGATCCTTCAGGAGGGCTTTCATGGCACTTCTGTCTCTAAAATCGCTAAGATGGCAGGGGTTTCGCCGGCAACGGTATATATTTATTTTGAGAATAAGGACGTTATGCTTCACGACATCTACATGGAATATTCAGAAGAAATTTATGGATATCTACTGGATTCCATAGACAGAAAGATGGAAGGGCAGAAACAGATCGAAGTCCTCATTCGCAGCTATTACAGCTACATTTTAGAGAATAAAGAGATATTCAGTTTTGTAGAGCAATTCTCCAATTGTCCATCCCTGGGCGGCAAGTGTACCGGGAAGAAGGGCATCTGTAACATCTACAGTCTTGTGGAGGATATGAAAAAGCAGAATATGATCAAAGACTACAGAGAAGATAATATTCTGGCGATTATGTTCCAGCCTGTAAAGGCCATAGCAGTTGACAGCAGAAAGACCAGAGACCAGAAGGAAGAGCTGCTGGAAGAGATGATAGAGATGATACAGTATATATTATTGCGTTAGTATTAAGGCGGGATTGTTATGCAGGTGAAATTGCAGAAAATCTCGCAAAAAAATATTCAATCATAAATGAACATTCACTTTAGACTACGCACAGAAAGGATAAAACTATGAAAAATTACTTAAATAATCAATTAGGAATTGTTTTTCCAGTCTCATATAAAGTTTTATTGCCTAATGTCGTAACTTCGATTCATATGGAACTTTTGGATGATGGACTGGCAGAGTATCTGGAGAACGAAGAGGCGGTTAAAATAGCATTGCCCTTAAAGCAGAACTTTGGTAAGACCAAGAAGGTAGAAGAGGACTTTTACCGTACCGGTGTCACCTTTGAAGTGATCAGCCTGGAACGAAGTGAAAAAGGGGTACGGCTTTCCGTTAAATTACTGGATCGGGTAGAGATTAAAGAATTGCATGAAGAAGACGATATCATGCTTGCGTCCTATGAGATTTCCCCGGATCATAAAGATCTTGATGAGAAAAACAAAAAGGAAATGGTCGGTTACATTAAGAAGGTCAGCGGTGAGATCAGCTCCAGGTTCACAGGAGGAGAGCAGTATCAGAAAATCGTTGAAGGCTTTGACGATTTAAACTCCCTGATCGTATACTTATCCCAGTTCCTTCAGATTCCAGCCATTGAACGGTATGAGCTATTGGAAATGCAGTCAGAAAAAGAAAGAGGTCTTCGTTTCCTGGATCATTTGTTAAAGAATAAAGAGATGATTCAGTTCCAGATGGAGATATCAGAAAAGTTCTCCGAGCGTACCAATCGTTACTATCGTGAAACCGTCTTAAGAGAGCAGCTTAAGGCAATTCAGGAGGAGTTAAACGAAGGAAAAGAACCAGGGGACAAAAAGGAACCAGATTACTTAAGCCGGATCGAGGAGGCAGGAATGCCCCCAGAGATAAAGGAAGCAGCTCTTGAGGAATATAATAAGCTGGATGACCAGGGACCCAATAAGATGGATTACAATGTAATTAAAAACTATCTGGAGCTTTTGTTAGCCCTTCCCTGGAAGAAGGAAGAGGCAAAGGCAGTTGACCTTGAGGAAGCCAGACGTATCTTAGATCAGCAGCATTATGGCCTTCAGAAGGTCAAGGACAGAATCATACAGCATCTGGCTGTTATGCAGCTGAATAAAAAGAAAAAGGGTTCCATCCTCTTGCTGGTCGGCCCTCCTGGAACCGGAAAGACAAGTCTTGGAAAGAGCATCGCAGAAGCACTTGGAAGAGAATATATCCGGTTAAGCCTTGGCGGTGTCCGGGATGAGTCCGAAATACGGGGCCACAGGAGAACCTACGTGGGTGCCATGCCAGGAAGAATCATACAGAGTATCAAAAAGGCAGGGCATACCAATCCGGTCATGGTGCTGGACGAAGTGGATAAGCTGATGTCCGGCGGATTCCACGGAGATCCTTCCAGTGCTCTTTTAGAGGTACTTGATCCAGAGCAGAACTCCACCTTTACCGATCACTACATGGACCTTCCCTATGATTTGTCAGATGTGTTCTTTATTGCAACAGCCAATTCCTTAGAGAGCATACCAGCTCCTCTTTTAGACCGTATGGAAGTGATTCCGATTTCCAGCTACACCGTTGAGGAGAAATTCCATATCGGGAAAGATCATCTTCTTCCGGCAGTGCTGGAAGATCATGGAATTGAAAGGGATCAGCTTGTATTAGAGGATTCTGTCTTAAAAAGAATCATCAGTGATTATACCTTAGAGGCCGGAGTCAGAGGTCTTAAAAAGCAGCTTGCCTCTCTGGCAAGGATTGCTGGCGAGAGAATTGTTTCAAAGAAGAGCGACGGACCATTTACCATTGTGGAAGAGGATTTAGAAGAGCTTCTTGGAAGAAAGGTTTCCCGCCATGAAAAGGCCCAGAATGATAATCCTCCGGGAGTGGTCACAGGTCTTGCCTGGACACCGGTGGGAGGAGAGATTCTCTTTATTGAAGCAACAGATATGCCAGGGAATGGCAATGTGATCTTAACCGGAAAGCTTGGTGATGTCATGAAAGAATCTGCCAGAATCTCCCTGAGTCTGTTAAAATCAAGACTTCCTATGAACACCTTTAATTTTAAGGAAAAGGATCTTCATATCCACGTGCCGTCTGGAGCAGTACCAAAAGACGGACCTTCCGCAGGAATCGCACTATTTACAGCGTTGGCATCTCTGGTCACAGGCCATAAGGTGGATTCAAAGCTGGCGATGACAGGAGAAATTACCTTGCGTGGTGCCGTACTTCCTATCGGCGGATTAAAAGAAAAGCTTTTAGGTGCACAGCGGGCAGGTATAAAAAAGGTTCTGATTCCAAAAGATAACCTGGTGGATTTAAAGGATGTGCCTGATGAGGTCAAGAAAGATCTGACCGTCATTGCAGTAGAAACTGTAGAGGATGTGCTGAAGGAGACACTTGGTATTTCCCTTCCAAGACTGGAGCAGGTACTTATGCAAAAGGAAGGAAGCGGACGTTTGTTAGAGGCATTTGATTCTGGTAAAACTAATTTAAGAAGAGAGGTAATTTAAATGACAGTGACGAAAGAAACATTAATTGGTGAAATCTTAAGAGAGGACCAGACAACAGCACCCTTCTTTTTTGAAATGGGAATGCATTGCTTAGGATGCCCGTCCTCAACCATGGAAAGCCTGGAAGAGGCTTGTATGGTACATGGAGTTCCGGTGGATGCGCTGGTGGAAAAACTGAATAGCCATATGTCAAAGTAAGACATAGAAAATGAAAAAACTGCATGGGTGCAAAGAAATAATCTTTGTATCCGTGCAGTTTATTATTTATTCCGATGCCTGTCCAAGAAGGGCTGTTGCCATGCTTTCATAGCCGTAAAGGGTAGAAACATGCCTTAGACCATCGGTAATCTCTGTTTTTGTGTAATTGTTCTTTTCCAGGAAGTCGCCGTCCTTATCGTTCATGTAATAATAGAACATAAGAGACATCTTGAAAATCTCTGTATTGCTTGAGTCTAACAAATCAAACAGACGGTTTTCCGCCTCATTGATCTGACCCTCATCAATCATCTTTGTCAGCTGGTGATATATCTCGAAGTATGCCTCGTCCTGCCATGCAGTATCTTCGTTTTTCCCTAATTCTATATGAAATATCAGCTTTAATAGCGTACCGACCACACTATTGGTCATCCTTGTTGCGTAATCATCTGTGAGCATTGGTTTCTCCTTATTCTTCGTAAGTTTCAGATATGATTTACTTTATCATAAGTAGTCAAAAAAGTAAAGAATCACAAGTAACTGGCGAAAAGCATTATGTTCAATACGGTAAGTATGATTGCAATAGACCAGAGAACGATATTATTTAACAGGCTGTTTTTGTATTTCCCCATGACTTTTTTGGATGATGTTAAGTATATCTGTAAAAATACGGTAATAGGAAGCTGCACGCTAAGCAGCATCTGACTATAAACCAGACCCTTGAAGGGATCTGTAATAAAGAATATAAGTAAGGTTGCAATGACAAGAATTCCAACAACACCGATTTTCGTATGTCTGTCCTTAATATCATATGGCTCTCCAAACATTCCGGCAAAAATGGTTCCTGCTGCCATCCCTGCCGTCATCGTAGAGGAGATTCCGGCAAAAAGCAGTGCGACGCCAAAGATAATGGCTGCAAAGGGACCAACCAGCGGAGTCAGCATCTGTTGTGCCTGACCTAATTCCTCTACCTTTACCGCCTGAGTAAAGAAGGTGGTGGCTGCGAGGATTATCATGGCACTGTTGATGGCCCAGCCTATGATCATGGAGAATAATGTGTCAAGAAATTCATACTTTAACTGTTTATCAATGACCGCCTCATCTTCTAAATTCCACTGCCTGCTTTGTATGATCTCCGAATGAAGAAATAAGTTATGGGGCATGACAACAGCCCCTAAAACAGACATAATAATTGGCAGGGAGCCGGCAGGAAACGAAACGGTGGTCCAGCCGACGAAAGCTTCCCGCCAGCTCACATGAACGACGCTAAGCTCGTATAAGAAGGATATGCCGATGATGGATACAAAGCCCATGATGACCTTTTCTAATTTTTTATACGAATTTGTAAATAGAAAAAATATAATTACAATCAATATAAGAACAGAACCAAATTTAAGCGGCATCTTAAATAACAGGTTCAGTGCGATGGCACCTCCCAGAATCTCTGCCATAGCGGTGGATACCGCCGCTAAAAGACCGGTAGAAAGAATGGTTTTAGACAGCCAGGGTTTTAGATGTTTGTTGGCTGCTTCCGAAAGACAATCACCGGTTACGATACCAAGATGGGCTACATTATGTTGCAGCAATATCAGCATAATGGTTGATAGAGTTACCATCCACAGAAGCTTATATCCATATTCAGATCCTGCTGCAATGTTAGAGGCCCAATTACCAGGATCAATAAATCCAACGGTCACAAGGAGTCCGGGTCCAATATATCCTAATAACTCTTTTAAGCCAAAGGTGGGGTGATGTTCTTTTGTATTCAAAATATTTTTTAGATTCATATTTGTTACCTCCAATGATACTTTAATACCGGCCTGTTTTATTGTCAATCCGATTTATTTATGGTAAAAATGAAAACTCCACATGTATTTGATTGTATAACTGGAAAGAACAGGCGTCCTCCATATCATTTCTGATATCGAAGACGCCTGTTCTTTCTAAAACAAATGGATTAATATTTTCCAAAGGAATGATTCTGATGTTCTTCTTCTAAAGATTCCTCTGGCAAAATGGTTTCATTTGGTGCTTCCATGTAGCCATTGGAGTGAGAGTCCATCAGTTTGAATTTTCCTACCAGAGATTTTAAGGTAACTGCCTGAGCAGACAATTCCTCAGAGGTAGCAGCGCTTTCTTCTGATGTTGCTGAAGTAGTCTGTACCACAGCTGAAATCTGATCAATACCGGTTGTGACCTGCATAACAGCCTCAGCCTGTGCCGTGGAGGCCTCTGCAATTTCAGAAATACGGACAGCGGAGACATTTGACTTCTCAACAACAAGACGAAGAGCTTCCGCAGTTTCTCCTGCAATCTTAGTACCATTTCCAATGGCTGCAATTGCATTTTCAATGAGGAGCGTCGTATTCTTTGCTGCTTCCGCAGATTTTCCGGCTAAGTTACGGACTTCATCTGCAACCACTGCAAATCCCTTGCCCGCAGAACCGGCTCTTGCAGCTTCCACAGCAGCGTTAAGTGCCAGAATATTGGTCTGGAATGCGATATCATCAATGGTCCTTATAATTTTACCGATTTCATTGGAGGTGCTGGCAATGTCATTCATAGCTGCAATCATATCAGCCATCTTTTGATTACCGCTTAATACGCCTTCACTGGCTTCCTGAGACAGTGTATTGGCCTCAGAGGCGTTGGCAGCATTTTCCTTAATTCGATTGGAGATATCTGTAATGGTAGCAGATAACTCTTCAATGCTAGAGGCCTGCTCTGTTGCACCCTGGCTTAAGGCCTGAGCAGCATCAGATACCTGAGAAGCACCGGTGGAAACCTGCTCGGATGCATGGTCAATCTCTAACAGTGCATTGCTTAAGGTTAAACGTATGTTGTGCATTGCTTCTAAAATGTTTTTGTAAGAACCAACGTATTGTTCCTCTTTTGAGGTTGTCACTCTGAAATTACCATTGCTCATTTCACCCAGCACGTAATTGATATCCTGGATAATCAGCTTTAAGTTATCTGCCATAGAAAGGAAGTTCTTAGAGAGGACTCCAATCTCATCCTGGGATTTAATATCCAGGTGGATATCAAGATTACCGGCAGCAATATCAGAAGCTGCGGATACGACTCCATCAATCGGACGGAGAGTTCGCTTCATTACAATCGTAATTACAGTAATAATAATAGCTGTGGCAATAGCAGCCAATACAATCATGATTGCAACGATTAAGTAGACATCTTTATTTAAATCATTCCTTTCCAGAGTGCTTGAGGCCCACCAGGTCTGTGACTCACAGGTAATGGGGTAGTAATGTCTGGATTCAAAGGTGCCGTCGTCTCTTCTTGTATCAACATGGAACTCTTGCTTTGACTTCTGGGCCTCTGTAATTTTATTGTACTGGGAAGCGGGCAGCATATCTTCCAGCTTCTTACCAATATTGTCATTTGATTTACTGTCAAAAGAGATGATATTGCCCTCTGTGTAAATATCTACATACATGGTAGGATATTTCGCATCTGTTGTCTTGATTTTTGAGAAGTTAGCAAGGCTGATATCTGCAAGAACAACTCCGATTACATTATCCCCTTTCATGATGGGATAAGCAACTGTACTCATCATGGTTCCTTTGTAATCAAATGGGTCAGTGATATAGGGAGCTTTTGTCTCCTTGGCAATTTTGTAATAATCATTCTTTGAATACTCACTGTATGCGCCAAGAGACTGTGCTGTTTTATTCTTTGCGTCATTTCTGTCTATGTATACAGAGTAGTCTTTGACCGAAGAGTCAAACTGACCAGGCTCAAAAAAGGCACCGATACCGTAAAGATCAGCACTATTGTTAAGGGCCGCCCATGCGGAGTTCATCACATAGGTCTCTATTGCATAATTGGATTCTGTCAGCTGTGCATTATAAACATGGCTTTGAATACTTTCCCCGTTAAATACTCCGGCAGCGTTTCTGTTCCCGCTGTATACATTGTTTAAGTACTCCTGTAATTCTTTTGCGGTACCAGCAGCGCCGCTGACCATGGACAGCACCATAAGTCCGTTTTTAGCGGCAATCCCGCTAAATTCCCCGTTGATTGCTTTTGACAATGAGATACTTGTCTGCATTGCAGAAATCGCAATCAGCAGACTCAAACTCACTGTAAGAATTACGCCCGTTATAATAGACATTTTTGTTGCAAGCTTAAAATCGTTGAATTTCAATTTTTTTTTGTTTTTCATAAGTGTTATGCTCCCTTAATCAATTAATTGGAAAAATTTACCAATCACTGGACAAAAAATATACTGCACGGGTTGCAGTAAAGATTTTGTGTAAATATAAGAGAATAACCTCCTTTCTTATTTTTATTCAGATAAAGTCTGTTCAACATCAATATATTCGACATGAATCGACAATATAATAATAGGAAAAATGAAAAAAAGTTACTATAATTATGCATACATAATAGTAATCTACAAATTGTAACGGTTTTTTATCACTAATTATTCGCAAATAACAAGAATACCCGGATAATTTCCGGGCATTCTCATAAGATTAAACTACATATAAGATTGTCATTTCTTTTAATTTTTCTTCAATCTGCTGCCTCATGAAAATCTCTCCATCCGCTCTTAAATCGTTACGATAACAGTATTTTCCTCTGCCCCGGCCAGTCATCATCTCTTTGGAATAAAGCTGATCGGAATCGGGGAAGGCTTCTGTATTAATCGCATTGTGAACGTAGCTGTAGGTCATAAAAATAATTTCTATGAGTGCCTGTTTTTTCACCTTATCCGATAAGAGCTGGGATAGAGTGTCTATTAATTCCCCGTACAAGGTTTTCCAGTTTTCGGTCAAGATAACAGGCGCTATTAACAATCCTACCTGATAGCCGGCGTCGCACATGCGGTTTAGGGCTGTGATTCTTGCAGTAAGGCTGGAGGTGCCAGGTTCAAAACGGCTGATAATGGATTGAGGATTTACACTCATTCGCATGATGACACGACCTCTGTGGTTTAATCCCAAAAGAGGTTCCACCTGATTAAACTTTGTAGGAAAGGTGAGAAAGCCGTATTGGCTCTTGCTGAAATTTTCAATCGTCCAGGATAGATTGCCGGTTATGGTGTTTTCAAGGACTAGATCACTGTTGCTGCCGATTTCGTAGGTAAAATCTTTTTGATAGCGGATGCCGTGATCCATAAGTTTCTTAAGCATCTGGTCCCGGTTCACGAACAGGCGAAGATAAGCACATTTATTGTAATTGCAGACCAGATAGCAGTAGTGGCACATGGCAGTACAGCCGGAAGAGGTGTAAGGAACAAGAAAATCTGAGACTTTATGATTGGGAACGTAGTTATGGGTCTTTCGGACGCCAATGACTATAATCCGTTTTAGGGCTGGGAAATCTTTATTGGGTCTTGTCCTAAGTTCGTCTATTTTATTATGACTCTCGATGGGAACCCAGGGGACATCACTGTATTTTTCTTTTAACGTCTGGCCTAGCTCATAATTTAAAGAGTCAGGCTCGTAATAGATCTTATCCGGAAACATGGCATACCTCCTATTTTTCTAAAATTAGTATGTGTGGAAAAATAGGAAGCTTCCATGAAATGTTGCACAAAAATTACAGTGAAATATGGACAACATCACAAAACGGTTTTATGGGGTCATGAAAATGGGAAGCGAAGGCGGAGCATAGGTGAAAACAAAAAACAGAGCCATTAACAATAAAACAGCAGCGAATAACCATTTATTATATTTTTGAAGAAGACAGTTCTTTGAAAAATACCGGCTGATTGCAAAAGCAATAAAAACAGAGAAGTAGAACAGTAATATATCCAAAATAAGGCTGCTTTTTCCAAGAATCGCAGTGTAGATATAAAAAACCACTGGTATCAGGAAGGTGCCTGTTAACATGCCTGCATAATAGCCAGATGTCTGGCAGGAGTTGGTTTCCCCATCTCTTTTTAGAAGGCCAAATATCACCATGGGAAAGAAGATCAGCTTCATATGTTCCCAAACGGATTCATTGACAGGAGAGAGGAGTCCTACCACCGGATTTTCCCCTGACCACTCATAGGCGAAGTGAAACAGGGTTCCTATTACCCATACGAATATAATTCCGATTATTACAACGTATTTTTTAATATGCCTTTCCTCCTTTTTTGTTAAATGTTTGTAAGACTCTGGAACAAGTTATTAATATCAATCTGACCATATCCCCATACATTATTGGGATATATTTCTGTCGTGCTCCGCCTGGCACCGCGAATAATAAGGCGATTGATATCATTACCTGTCATAGACGGATAATTTCCTCTTGGTACCGCCCATTCCATGACCATAGCTATAATACCAGCTGCATGAGCACTGGCGGCTCCTGTTCCGGTAATGGTTCCATAAAGATTGCCGCCTGGTCCTGGCAGAGCACAAGGGAGTTCAAAGCCTGGTGCTGCGATATCAGGCTTTACAAGGCCATTTCTTGCATAGCCTCTGCTGGATTCTCCCAATATACTGTCAGTCAGCTGATTGTAGGCAGTAACAGTCAGCTGATTCGTACCATTTCCGGGAGAAGTAATGGTTGTATCTGGATTTGGATTTAAGAAAAAGGTATCATTGGAAATCAAATCCCCGCTTGGGAGCCAGCAATGAAAGGAAAAAGGTACATTGCCAACACTCTGGATACGAAAATACCAAATACCGGATGCTGGATTTCGAAAGCGAATCAGTATCAACTGATCGCCGGTCTCTTCTTCTAATACAATATTATTGACCCATACAACACTCTGCGTAAAAATGAAATTAAACTCTCTGCAATCATTGATGGTAGGAAAGATTCTTTGAGTGGATTCCCGATTGGGAGTAGATATATCAATGGAAACTCTTTCCGGTGCATAAGGCCATATTTCCATCCAGAATTGGGGTTCATTTTCTCCGATCCTCAATTCAAAATCATGATAATAAGGGGCTGTAGTGGTACTGTTAAAATAATGCCTTCTTTTATTTCCTTCATTGCCTGCAGACACAGATACACCAATTCCAGGAAGCTGCACAAGGTAGGTCAAGTAGCTGCTAAAGACACCATGGCCGTCATGCCCGCCCTGGTTGCTGCCTAAAGCTACGCAGATTACGATGGGACGGCCGATTTTTTGTGACATTAATAGAAGATACCTGGATCCCAGTATTAGATCTGATTCCTGAAAGCAATAAGCATTGGGATTGACAAAAAATAATTCTTTCAAATTATTTTTTGCCTCTTTTAACTTAACAACTACAATATCAGCCTCAGTAACAATACCGGAAAATGACTCATCCGCATTAGGTTTTCCTGCAATGATGCTTGTAATGGCAGTGCCATGGCCATTGGTATCCACGGTAGGAACAATGGATAGGGGATCTTCTGAACGCAATGCTTCGTTAATGGTATCCCGAGTGTATTCACTTCCAAAGGTAAAGCCCTCAGGTATTGTTCCGCTCTGCACGGTCTGATCCCAGATGGCCTGGATGCGGGTAGTACCATCATTATTTCGGAATGCCTCATGCCGGTAGTCTATCCCAGTATCAATGACTCCTATCATAATGCCACGTCCGAACAGACTTAGAAAAGGATTGCGTTGTACCGTTCCAATTCCAGACTTTTCAATGCTGATAGTGGATTCAAGAGTATAGAGTGCAGGAAAGGCATTATATGGCTGGCTGCCCAGAAGGCAGGGATCCATTTCACTTCTTAAGATATGGACTAAAGAACTGCGCTCGGTGAGATAAGTAATATTATCACCCGTATCATAGGCTGGAACAGATATATTACTTATGATAAGATCGTAGTAATTATTGTCTAAAATTTTACTCAAAATCCAGCCTCCAGTCTATCTTGATGAAGCGTATATTATATATTATGCGTGGGAATGCCCTTTATGAGCGATCAGCACAGGTGCAGATATATCAGATATTTGTAAGCTGTTCAAATAAGCTGTTAACATCAAGTTTTCCATAGCCCCATATGTTATTAGGATAAATCAGAGATGCATCCCGTCTGGCTCCTCTTATGATAAGTCGGTTAGCATCGTAGCCGCTCATTACTGAATAATTTCCTCTTGTAATTCCCCATTCCATGAGCATAGCCATGGCACCAGCAGCATGGGCAGCCGCAGCACCGGTTCCGGTCAGGGTACCGTATTGATTGCCAGGCATTGCACAGGGAATCTGATAGCCGGGAGAAGCGATATCCGGAGCTACAAGACCGTTTCTGGTATACCCTCTGCTTGATTCCAACAGTATGCTATCATCAAATTGATTGTATGCTGTAACAGTCAATTGGCTTATGCCATTCCCTGGAGAGGTGATGGTAGTGTCTGGATTAGGATTAAGGAAAAAGGTGTCATTGGAGATTAAGTCTTCTGATGGCAGCCATACATGAAAGGAAAGGGGAGAATTATCCAGGCTTTGAATGCGGATTCTCCATACCCCGGACAGAGCATCCTGAAAGCGTACTAGTATCAGCTGATCACCGGTTTCTTCTTCAAATAGAAAGTTATTAATCCATAGTTTACTTGGAGTAAAAATAAAATTGAACATTCTGCAGTCACTGATAGCAGGGTAGACCTGCTGAGTAGATTCCCTGTTTGGAGAAGAGATATCAACGGAAAGCCTGCCTAATGCATAGGGCCAGATTTCCATGGCAAAAAGCTTGTCATTCTCTCCGACTCTTAATTCAAAATCATTATAAAAGGGAGCGTTTGTCGTGCTGTTAAAATAATGTCTGCGGCTGCTTCCTTCATTACCGGCAGAAACGGATATGCCGATTCCAGGTGTCCTGGCCAGATAATTCACATAATTGCTTAAAGCACTGCTGCCATCGTGTGAGCCCATGCTGCTGCCCAGAGCAATACAGATGACGATGGGCCTGCTGGCAGCGGAAGCGTAGCTTTCTAAGTATCTTAGTGCCAGCATGATGTCAGATTCCTGATAACATAGCTTATCTTCCGGAACGAACATGATTCTTTTGGTCACTGATTTTGCTTCCTTTAATTTAACCACAACAATCTCTGATTCTGGTACGACTCCTGAAAATGCATTTTCCTCGTCTGGCCTTCCTGCAATGATGCTTGCAATGCAAGTTCCATGGCCGTTGGTGTCTGTAGTGGGGACAATGGAGAGGGGATTTTCTGCTCTTAAGGCCAGGTTAATGATCTCTCGGTTGTACTCCGTTCCAAAAGTGAAGTCCTGAGGAGGAGGACCATCCTGAATCGTCTGATCCCAGATAGAGAGTATCCTGCTAGTGTTATCATTATACATAAAAGCAGGATGGGTATAATCGATTCCTGTATCAATGATACCGATGATTACGCCTCTTCCAAAAAGATTAAGAAAAGGATTGCGTTGTACCGTTCCAATCCCTGACTTTTCAATGCTGATGGTAGAGGTGGG
Organism: [Clostridium] aerotolerans DSM 5434; assembly: GCF_000687555.1. Taxonomy (GTDB): domain Bacteria; phylum Bacillota; class Clostridia; order Lachnospirales; family Lachnospiraceae; genus Lacrimispora; species Lacrimispora aerotolerans. The sequence goes on from NZ_JHWJ01000001.1 coordinate 291,651, forward strand.
AGTATATAAAGTAGGAAAGTTGTGGTAAGGAAATGAGCCAATAATGCAGGGGTCAAATTCCGCAACAGGAATATTGAGCAGGGAATGCCTGAAATTAAGCAGCGTAATATTATCTCCCGAATCATACACGGGAATCGAGACGTTATTGATAATAAGGTCATAGTAGTTATTATCTATAATTTTTTCCAAATTTGCCCCCCAGCCTGATTCGATAGAAGCATTTGTTCTATATTATGCAGACAGGAATTTAATATGAGCAACCGCTATGGTATATCCACGTAATTTTAGGGAGTTTTTATCCAGCCTTTCTTCACCCAGTGTTCGTTATCCGCTGATAAAACAGTTTCTTTTCTCGCTGCCTGCTGATGCATCCTCCTACAGATAGCAAAGAGGATCTTGACTTTTAACCCCTGCCTTGGGGGTGCCTGGTTCTTTAAGATTTCAGCAAATTTTACTGTTTTTCTTAAAATTACCCTTTGCCGTTTCTCAGACAGCTGGTTAAAGATAACACCTTCCATCAGTCCGATGCCCAGGGTCCGAATCTGAGAAACACCAAGCCACGTAAGACTGGTTTTAATGTCACTTTGTGCACCCTTTTGAATGGGACCTACTGCATTGGTAAGAATAGCAGCTCTTTTATGGAACATTCTCTCATCTGGTCTGTGCACCATCCAATGGACACATAAATGATCCAGCAGAGCTTTTATCTGGCCTGTTGTTCTTAGTGCATAAACCGGGGAAGCGAAGACGAGCAGGTCCGATTCCAGCATGGAATCCCAGATGGGAACAACGTAATCTGCATGAGGACAGAGATCTTCATTCTTAAAAAAGCAGACTTTACAGCCGGAGCAGAAGTGAGGAAGATCCCTGGGCAGATAAAATTCTGTAATATCATGGCCTGGTCCCAAAGCATCTAAGAATGTTTCCTTGATCCGGTAGGTGCAGCCTTTTTGCTCCGTTCCGGTAATGACTGTTATTTTCATGGGAGTCCTCCTTACTTAATGGTTTATTAGCAGTATACCACATTGTGTTTTAAATTTGCAAAGATGTAAAAAAAGCAGCCACTGTTCCTATAATCCATGAACAGTGGCTGCTGATGATTTAAATTTATTGAATTTTACAATCGATTAAGATAGGATCAACAAAGTATCCGTCGCTGACACCTACAACAGTAACGGTATCGTCTTTTTGTAAGTTTTTTACTTTTGCGATTTCCGCAGGGTCAGTAAATTCACATCTTACAAAATAAGCACTAAACCTGTCAGTACGGCTAAAATTAATAACGGCTATGTCTGAGCGGTCATTCTCCAAGTTATAGACGGTCGCTGTCATGCGCAAAGTTTTCCCCTTGTAAAGCAAGTCCGCTTTATCACTATCTGTCGAATAGTCATCAATCATATCATTGGCTGAAACATCGTAAACAGTACCTGTAGAAGACGTAGGTTCGGACGTTGCAGCCGCGGTTGTTGTCTCCTCTAAGACTGCACGGGTAGTTTCTTCAGCCTTATACTCAAAAGTTTCTGGAGTTGTTTCCTTCTCTGATTCAAATGGTATTTCTGCAGTTGTTTCCATATTATACTTTGAATAGGCGGAGCTGGATGCCTTGCTTGTTGGTGCTTGTACCGCAAGAAGGACAGCCGCAACAATCCATACAATTGTATATAATGAGAAGAATGCTGTAAGTGCAATGCGTACGCCTACATGGAACTTTTTATATTTCCACATTAAAAACAGACCTACTGGGAGGCATAAACAAAATGTTGTTAGCAGAATAAACCATGTTGTCTGATAAAATGGCGTTTTTTCTGGTGCCCCTGGGGGCGTAATTTGGTTGTTTGTGTTTTGGGTATCCATACTCGTTTCCTCTTTTCTTGTATTTATTAAAAAAGCCTTTAGCTAATTTAATTAAAGTAAAACAGACTGTATCTGTTACAAATCTGGTTACATTACCTAATTTTTCCAACTGTGCCCCTTATAATACCATGAAAAATCAGTAAGTACAAGAAATAGAGGGTAAATCGTATAAATTCATAAAAATTCACTACATTTTAGATTTTAAATACAATAATTTCTTTAAGGATTTACTAAGCAGAACAAAAACACCGGAATTCCTTTTTCATTGGAATTCCGGTGTCTTGGCTGTTTATGATATGGAAGTAACGGGGCTCGAACCCATGGCCTTTCGCGTGTGAGGCGAACGCTCATCCCAGCTGAGCTATACTTCCATGTTGTGGAGATAGCGAGATTCGAACTCGTGACCTATGCGTTGCGAACGCATCGCTCTCCCATCTGAGCTATATCCCCTTGCCTTCATTATAGCACTGGCATTTTCAAATACAAGTATTAGTTACCCAAACAGATGAGAAAAAGTATGAAGTTTTTATGTGTTTTCTATAAAACGATATTAGTCTGATTTCCGTCCATCCATTTAGCAATATTATCAAAAACAATCTTTGCCCTTGCTTCCATGGACTCGGCCGATGCAAATGCTACATGGGGAGTCACAATGGTGTTTTTGCTGTGAAGCAGTGGATGACTGGTATCAAGAGGAGGCTCTGTTTCAAATACATCAATTCCTGCTCCTGCAAGATGACCGGAATTTAAGGCATCGGCCAGGGCCTGGGAATCTACCACTGGACCACGTGCTGCATTGATTAAATAAGCGCCCTGTTTCATTTTCTTAATAGTTTCCCTGTTGATTAAATGGCGGGAGTCTTCATTCAGTGGGCAATGAAGGCTGACGATGTCAGAGTGGGAGAGCAGCTCATCTAATGAAACGAATTTAATAAAGGAAGGCTCTTTTCCTGTGAGATGGCGTTTAAAGCCTAATATTTTGCAGCCAAATACATTTAGAAGCTCAGCCGTTCTTGTACCAATGGCGCCCATGCCAATGATGCCAACGGTTTTCCCCATAATTTCACTTCCAACCAGTCCTTCTTTTGTTTTTCCTTCCCGGCAGCGAGCTTCCACCTGAGGAACATTTCTAAGAAGAGAGAGCATCATACATACTGACAGCTCTGCAACAGCTTCTGTGGAATATCCAGCCGCATTGCTGACCTTGATTCCCATTTTTTCAGCCGTATCTAAGTCTACATGATCTACACCCGTAAAGGCCACATCGATGAATTTAAGCTGCTTGCAGGAAGAAATTACTTCTCCGGAGAGAGGCATATTAGCAATCATAATCACATCAGCATCTTTGGCACGTTCTATCTGAACCTGAGGATTTGTATCCTTTTCATAGGCAGTAAAACTGTGTCCGGCCTCCTTAAGTGGCCTTGCGTATTCCATTAACAGGTTGTTTGGAATCCCAAGTGATTCCAGCAGTACGATATTCATAAGCGTTACTCCGATCATTTGATAAATTTGGGGACCAAAGAAAAACAGGCCCTTGTTGTTAAATTATACCACTGGAAAATGAATTAAAAAAGAGGAGAAAGACAAATCCTGGAAATTCGATACCCATGAATATAAAATGCCAAGCATGTATACATTTACAGATGGAGCAATTTATGTTATAAATATTGTTATAAAAATAACAATATGGGAGGGTATCAAATGAACTACACGAAAAAACGTTGGATTATTTTAGTTGCAAGTTGTTTTATCAATTTATGCATCGGTTCCTTGTACGCGTGGAGCGTATTAGCAGGTCCAATGGCGGAGTACTTAAGTCAGTTAAATGGGGTAAAGCTGACAGCCAGAGATTTGTCTATTGTATTTGTAATTGCCAATGCGGTGGGTCCTATCACTATGATTGGCGGAGGTAAGATTAATGATACTTTAGGGCCAAAGCTTGTTGTTTTAATTGGCGGGCTCATGTTTGGCGGCGGAATGTTTCTTTCTGGATTTGCAAATAGTGTAGGGTTCCTGATTTTTTCATACTCATTACTGCTTGGTCTTGGTCTTGGAATGGTATACGGCGCAACCATCAGTACCTCCATTAAATTCTTCCCAGATAAAAGGGGTCTTGTGGGAGGACTGACAACAGCAACCTTTGGTATCAGCTCGGTGATCATTCCACCAATTGCAGCAGCTATTATGAGTGCGACAGGTCCAACAACCGCTTTTAAGATTATTGGTGTGGTATTTGCTGTGATCGTATGCGGCAGTGCATTCTTTATTGAAAAATGCCCGGCTGATTTTATACCCGATGGCTGGACACCACCAGCTCTGAAAGGAAATGCAAAAGCTCCTGTTAACATGGATTGGAAAGGTATGCTTAAGACTCCAATTTTCTACGTTATGATTGTATTATTAACATGTGGCGCCTTTGCTGCATTGATGTTTATACCGTTGGCATCACCTATCGCGCAGAAGATGATTGGTATGTCAGCTGCTGCTGCAACCGCTGCAGTATCTGTACTGGCTTTATTTAATGTACTGGGCAGAGTTTTAGCTGGTACCATATCCGATAAGATTGGACGAATTAACACCTTAAGATTGGCTTGTATATTCTCTATCATTGCCCTCATTCTCATGTATATATCTGGAGAAGGATCCGTTGTGACCTTTTATATTGCAATCTGCCTCATCGGTATCTGTTTTGGCGCTTTTATGGGTGTGTTCCCAGGTTTTACTGCGGATCAGTTTGGTCCAAAGAACAACAGTGTGAACTATGGTATTATGTTTATTGGCTTTGCGGTTGCTGGTACGATCGGACCGATTATTTTAAACTACATCTACAATGTCAGCGGTTCCTACCAGAATGCATTTCTGTTTGCAATGTTATTCTCAGTTCTTGGACTGGTGCTGACGTTTGTTTACAGAGCATTACGTAAAAATGCAACTTAAACTAAAAAAACGATGTGGTTATGTTTAACGCATAACGGAAACCCCAGAATATCCAACTCGCAAATAGCTGGATATTCTGGGGTTTATATTTTTTCTGATAACATATCAATAAAACTGACTGTGAAAAGCCTTCGCCAGCTGATTCCCTGCATCCTTACCTGTATACAGCGCCCCCTGCATCCAACCATGTTTTGTGGACAGATGCTCTCCGGCAAAGAAAATCCTTTGATTAAATTCAGGCTTTAACATCTCATAAGAAAACAATTCTTTCTGACCTGGGAGTGCCTGTGCAAAAGCACCCCGGATAAAAGGTTCATTATCCCAAATCACTGTCTTATGATCTTTTACAATGGAATCTAAGAATCCTCTTGGCAATCCATGAACTTCCTCCACGTTTTCTTTGATCAGTTCATATCGAAGGGCCGGTTCCATATTTCCCACTCTTGTTGCATTTAAATGATAATTATAGGAAGCTGTCAATACTCCCGGTTCATTTGGCGAGCAGGAGGAGACTTGAGGACATAGAAGGTGATCTCCCGGATAGAAGATATATTGAATCGGCAGATCTGTCTGGGAAAACCCACCCACCATCCGGCCATAATCGGTATCCTGTTCCCAAAATCGTTCCTTGCATAGAAAGGCAGTTTTTTGAGAATTGGTATAATTAAATTCAAATATGGCCTGCATTTTTTGATTGCTGAATCGAGGCTTAATATCCACTTCTCTCAACGTGGAGTAAGGAATCGCACATATCACGTAATCAAAAGCATCTTCAGATTTGCTTAAATCTCTGACATTTCGGTGAGCCAGGACAATTTGATTGCTGCCTTGCAGCTCATAAATGCCAGTAACTGTCTGTCCCGGGCGGAATGTAACGGTTCCTAGCTGTGAGGGGGGAATATTTTCATATTGTGGTAAATTGTCTGTAAAGAAGGATTGGACAAAAGCATAGGGCAGGTTTACCATTCCGCCTGCTATGTTATAGGTGTTTCGGTAGTCCAGGGTATATTCTTCGTGGACGTTTTCAGCGTAACTGATATCAAACAGAGCTCCGGTCCCTGGATCAACTCCTGAGATCAAGCTGATGGCTCCCTGGCTTAATCCCAGGTTTTCCAGAGTCTGCCGGACGGTATAGTTTGTAAACGTCAGATATTCCGGGGAATACTCCGGCAAAATCTGTATAAGCTGAGCCCGGATATCAGGCGGCAGCTGCATCATCATATATAAAAAGGCATAGTCAGTAAGCTCTGCCCAGGGAGTGTTTCTTTCCTGAGGAGTTAAGTCGTATAAGGGATATAGAATTTGTTCAATGGAATCAGTGGTTCTTAAACGGGTATTATGTACGTATATAAAGTTATTGCGCCGCCTGACTGACAGAGGACGTGTATTTAGACCGAACAAATTAAGATAGTGCCAGGTGGTTTCATGAGTAACCGGTATCCTTTGTGCGCCGAATTCATTATAATATCTGCCTTCCTCGTCAAAATAGTAGGTATAAACCCTTCCCCCGATTCGCCTGTCATTGGAATCCAGAATGGTAATATCAGCTCCCAGCTTGCGAAGCTCAAAGGCGGCGGATAAACCGGAAAGGCCTCCTCCTATGACGCCGATTTTTACACCTTTCAATTCTCCTGGCTGAGCGAAATTCGTAATATCCGGGGGAGGACTCAGTAAACGGGTAATGTATTCGTAATCTTCCGGCCGGCCAGCCGTTTCCAAAGAATCTTTAATCATTTCCTGTCGTTGTTCATTTGTTGGATTCAATACCTGATTTAATGGAATATCCATAGATTATACCTCATAATGTCGCTATAATTGCAATATATTGGAATTTTTCTCCGAATATCACAAATAGGAGTACTTTTCAGGTTAACGATAAGGAACACCAAGGGGACATTTGCTTTTAGCAATGTCCCCTTAACTATTTTTGCTTATTTTGCTGCTTTCTCAGAAAACTCAGTGGTAACCAATTCCTCATAGGGAACCCGTGCCTTAAGCTGACCAGCTTCTTCTAAGATATTTTCCAGAAGTTCAAAACTGTCTTTTTCAAACACAGTATCCTTTTTCCAGGAATCCTGTGCTTTGTAGCGATCTACTATGGCAGCAATGGTCTTCACATCGGTTTCTTTGAACTGAGGCTGAATTACCTTTGCAATTTCATCAGAGGAATGAGTATTTACAAATTCCATACCCTTTTGAATGGCATTTGTAAACTTCTGTACGGTCTCAGGATGCTTCTTTATATAGCTTTTCTTCGCGCTGTAGGCGGTATAAGGAACGTATCCGGAATCAACGCCAAGGGAAGCAACGACATAGCCACTTCCTTCCTTTTCAAGGCCAGTGGCAAATGGTTCGAATTCAACGGTATAATCGGCATCGTTGCTTGTAAAAGCAGCGGCGGTCAGACCAAACTGGATGCTCTGGTCAATGGAAAGATCCGTGGCGGGATCTATGCCGTTTTTCTTTAAAATATACTCAAATACCATCTGAGGCATTCCCCCAGCTCTTCCTCCAAGTACTTTTTTGCCTTTTAAATCCGCCCATTTAAAATCAGGCTGGCTGCTTCTTCCGACAAGGAAGTTTCCTGCACGCTGAGTCAGCTGGGCGAAGTTCACAGCGTAATCATCAGCACCGTTGGCATAAGTATAAATGCTGGATTCCGACCCCATAAATCCAATATCAGCGTCTCCAGAAATCAGGGCGGTCATGACCTTATCTGCACCTGCTCCGTTCACAAGGGTCAAATCAATGCCCTCGTCTTTAAAATATCCAAGCTCAATGGCTGCGTATTGAGGTGCATAGAAGATGGAATGGGCGACTTCATTTAAGGTTACCGGAGTTAAATCGGATGACTTTCCTTTGGAACCGCAGCCTGCCAGGCTTACGATGGCAGCTCCGGTGAACATGGCGGTCAGAAAAAAGTGTAGAACCTTTCTCATACAATCCTCCTTAGGGAATCTAATACTACATAGTATTAAGCGGGTCTCAAATGGTACCTTGTCTTATAAAAAATTATAAGTTTATATTCTCACAGGAAATTTGAGAGAAAAGAGGACGAATCTGCTTTCTGTAGGAGTGCCTGCAGCTTGTTAAGGCAGCAGCAACCATGAAAGCTGCCAGGATATAAACTATAAGCCGATTCACATGAATCCCCCTTTTTTCTTCGTTCTGGTACCATTGTATGAAGGCGATTTTGCCTATGTTCCCTTAATTATTAAATTTATAAAATGCAATGGAATAAGAAGACGAACTGTGGTATACTGCTATGGTAAATTAACAAAAGCAGGAGAAATACAATGGACTATCGGATGATCGTGCTGGATTTGGATGGGACTCTGACCAATCGGAACAAAGAGATTACACCCAGGACCAAAGAGGCACTTTTTGAATTAAAACGACAGGGCGGTATTATTGTTCTGGCTTCCGGGCGCCCCACCCATGGCATCATGCCTCTTGCCAGAGAGCTTGAGCTTCATGAGACAGGTGGATATGTCTTATCTTTTAATGGTGGCCGGATCATTGATGTAAAAACAGGTGAAACAGTTTTTGCAAAAGAACTGCCTGTAGAATCAAATGAGAAGATTATAAAACTTTCCAAAGACCATGGGGTGAATGTTCTTACCTATGAGGATGATGTTATCATTACTCCCAATGCTTCTGATGAATATGTTCAAAAGGAGGCCTTCATTAACAAGCTGAAGGTAAAAGAAGTACAGGATATGGAACACTATGCCACCTTTCCGGTGGTGAAGTTTATGATGCTGGAAGAGGGAGAGATTCTCCAGATGGTGGAGCCAAAGGTAAAGGCATTTTTAGGCCGTGATTACAGTGTTTACCGTTCTGAACCATTCTTTCTGGAGATACTGCCAAAAGGAATCGATAAGGCAGCAAGCTTAGAGAGGTTATTATCCCGCCTTTCCATGAGTAAGGATGAGATGATTGCCTGCGGAGATGGGTATAATGATTTGTCCATGATTGAATATGCTGGACTTGGGGTGGCCATGGACAATGCAGTTCTTCCCGTAAAGAAAGCAGCTGATTATGTGACTTACTCAAATAATGACGATGGAATTGCTCATGTGATAGAAAAATTTATGCTATCCTGACATCCCAGGGGTGGATTTTAAAACTTTAATATGTTAAAATGTACCTAAGAGTAAAAGTTAAAAAAAGGGGATTGAATAATACTATGAATAAAAAAATTAAGACAGATGCGGTGGACCATCTGTTTGAGGCCATACTATCCTTAAAGACACCAGAAGAATGTTATATTTTCTTTGAAGATGTCTGTACGGTGAATGAGCTGTTAAGCTTATCCCAGAGATATGAAGTGGCTAAAATGCTGAGAGAGGGCCGTACTTATCTGGAGATTGCAGAAAAGACAGGTGCTTCTACTGCAACCATAAGCCGTGTCAACCGGTCATTGAACTACGGTAATGACGGGTATGACATGGTCTTTAAACGTTTAGAGGAAAGAAGACAGGATTAAAAAACAGGGGACAGGCCTAATTGCGCTGTCCCCTGTTATGCTTTATTTTTTCTTCTTCATAGAATCCGTTTCGGATAACCCGTCAATAAGCTGTTCAATGACCTGCTTTTTTAGATAGACGTCAAAGGAGAGCCCGCAGATCCAGGTGAAGAGCTGAAGATATTCCTGATCCTCAGGATCTAAGTTCTTATCAGTAAATGCAGTCTTTGATTTTTCCAATTTATCCATAATATCTTCTTTAATGCGGCTAAGCTCAGATTCTTCCTGAGAAAAGATCTCCTTGTAGATCTCTTCCAAAGGCAGATCTTCGGGCGTATTAAAATGCTTATCCGTAATCGGTTTAAAAAGCTGTTCAATATCATGGAAGGAAAGAAGATTCTTAAAATAATAGATAAAAATCAGTAAAAGAATGTGTTCTCTCGTATATTTCTTTTTATTAGGAGCCGGAAGAAGATTGTTCTTTGCATAGTTGTTTATCATGGTCTTTGTAAGAACCTTATCATTTGGATAGCGTTTGGTATCCTTTAAATGCTCATCCATGAATGTAGTGACCTGATCCATATATAAATCAATGTTAGGGATTGTTTCCGGCTTTATATGCTGAAGAGATTTCAGATGCTCTAAAATATCCTGCATTCTTTCGTCGTTTGTTTTCATATGTTCCTCCGTTCTGTGCGCAAAATGCCGCACATAAGGGATGATACCCTTTGTCATATTATATAGTATTCAATACCAGATGACAAGAGGTAAAAGGTGATAAATAAGATAATCTTGACTTTTAAAGAATGTATGATAATCTAGAACTATTCATTTAGCTTAGGAGAGGAGATACACAAATTATGAAAAAAGTACTTGCGACAGAAAATGCTCCGGCAGCCATTGGACCATATTCTCAGGGAATGCGCTGCGGTGATATGGTATTTATTTCAGGACAGCTTCCCATTGATCCTACGACTGGAGTATTTGCAGGTGAGGATATTGCTTCCCAGACAAGACAAGCTTTGACAAATATCAGAGCTATCCTTAAAAGCGATGGTCTTACCATGGCTAACATCGTAAAAACTACAGTATTATTAAAAAACATCAGCGATTTCAGCGCTATGAATGAAGTGTATGCTGAATTTTTTGAAGGTGCATATCCAGCCAGAGCTGCGTTTGAGGTAGCTGCTCTTCCCAAAGATTCCCTGATTGAAATTGAAGCAGTGGCTTATTTGGGAGAATAAAAAGCCTGAAAGAATCAAACATAACAGAAAGATGAAAGGGAGTACAGCAGGTAAGGATGCGGTGCTCCCCTTTTTAAATATACTGCTTCCAAGAGTAAAATCGGGGCTGCTTGTAGAAATTAAGGGCTTTTTGCGAAAGAAATGGGTTGCATATTGACGGACTTATATTATAATAAATTGAGGAAGTTCGATAGATTCTATTACGAATCGAGGGGAAGTTTTAACCTTTAGGAAGAAAATTAGGATTAATTTAATAATGGAAGTTGGTACTCTTACGATGAATGTGAACGAAACGGCAGAAGAATACTTAGACCGGATTCCAATGTGGGCAAGAAAGAAGAATTCCCTTTTACACATCCGAAGGTTCTTAAACGTAATGGGAGATCCGGATGAGAGCATGAGAATCTTTCACGTAGCTGGAACCAACGGAAAAGGTTCGGTCTGTGCATTTTTACAGTCTGCCTTACTAAGCTCAGGCTTTAAGGTGGGAACGTTTACCTCTCCCCATCTGGTTGATATCAGAGAACGTTTTTGTATCAATGGAGAGATGGTTCCGAAAGCTCTATTTTCCAAAAGCTGTGAGCGGATCAAAGAGCTTTCTGAGGTGATGATGGATAAGGGATTTTGCCATCCCACTTATTTTGAATTTCTTTTTTATATGGCTATGGATTTGTTCCACGAGGCAGAAGTGGATTACGTTATTTTGGAGACAGGTATGGGAGGCAGATTGGATACCACCAACGTCGTAAGGAACCCCGTTGTTTCGGTAATTACCTCTATCAGTCTGGACCATACAGAATATTTAGGAGATACCATAGAAAAGATAGCAGGAGAAAAAGCTGGAATTATAAAAGAAGGTGTACCGGTCGTTTTCGACAATAATGATACAAAGGCAGCTTTCGTGATCCAAAACAGGGCAAAAGAGCTGGGCGTCTCCTTCTATCCGGTGGACAAGCATGGTTACCAGATTACAGAGCAAACGGATGAGGGATATGGTGTCAGACTTTCAGACATCAATGGAGATTACCATGAATTTTTTATCCCTTCCCATGCAGAGTATCAGGTGATGAATGCCCTTATCTCCTTCCGTGCTTTATTGGCAGCCGGGCTGGGAGATATAAAGGGAATCAAGGAAGGCTTCTCCAATATGCGGTGGCCGGCCAGAATGGAAGAAGTTATGACAGGGGTGTTTTTAGACGGAGCCCATAATCCGGCAGGGATTGAAGCGTTTATAGAAGCAGCAGGCAGGCTTTGCCAAACAAGGCAAAAGAAAGCCGATCTTCTGTTTTCTGCAGTTTCTGATAAGGCCCACGGCCTTATGATAAAAAAGATTGCAGAATCGCTGCCAATAAACAAGGTGGCGGTGACGCATATTGATTCAGAAAGAGGACTTCATACAGATATTCTGCTCAATGAGTTTAAAGAGGTCTGTATAAGGGAGGTAAAGGGATATTCTTCTGTGGAAGAAGCTCTGTCAGCCCTGCTTCATGAAAAAGAGGAAGACTGCCTGGTTTTCTGTGTAGGCTCCCTCTATCTGATGGGTGAGATAAAAGCGGTTTTAAGGAGGAACAAATATGATAGATTTTGAAGCTGAAATGAATGAATACAGGCCAAGCCTTGAGGTAGATGCAGTGGAAGATGCCATTGTGAAAAGTGATCTTACAGACATGAATGATATCATGATGGGTCTTATAAAAGAAGTCAGCAAGGAATAGGCGGTTAAAATATGGATTATGTAAGAAAAACCCGTGTGATTGCTAACAGCTATTACAACATGGGACTGGAACGAGCAAGGCTGCGGGATTTGACCGGAGCAGCAGAATGTCTGAAAAAAAGCCTGCATTTCAATAAGTATATGACAGATGCCAGGAACCTTCTGGGACTGATTTATTATGAGGTCGGAGAGGTGGGCGATGCTCTTGTACAGTGGGTAATCAGTATGAACCTACAGCCCGAAGACAACCGGGCAGATTATTATCTGGGAGAGATACAGCGGAAAAAAGGAACCATGGATAATGAGCGCCGTACGGTGCGAAGGTTTAATCAGGCGTTGGTCTATGCGCAAAACGGCAGCGAAGATCTGGCGATTTTACAGCTTAACAAGGTTGTGGAAGGAAAGCCAGGCTATGTAAAGGCTCAGCTGTTATTCGCTCTTTTAAGCATTGCAAGAGAAGATTACCAAAAGGCATCAAAGGCCATCAATAAGGTCCTTCAGATGGACTGCAACAATCCGAAGGCCCTTTATTATAAGTCGCTGTTAAAGACCACTGGAGTGGCAATAAAACCGGAGCGAGAGCCGGAAAAGCGGAAGTTTAAAAATGCCGTATCCCACAGGCAGATGGAAGATGATGATGTAATCATTCCACCAAGCTACCGGGAGAATACCAAGGATCAGGCGGTATTAAATATTCTGGCAGGACTTGTCTTAGGAGCAGCGGTCATCTTTTTTCTGGTCATGCCGGCCCAGACAAAGTCGATCAACGAAAACCACAATAAGGAAATTTCAAAATACAGCGAGCAATTAAGCCAGGCCAATAAAAAGTCCGATAGCTTGAATGATCAGCTTGAGACTTTAAAAACAGAAAAACAGGCAGCAGAGGATTCCCTTGCCTCTCTGACCAACAATGCAGATAACATTCTTGCCCAGTATCAGGCAGTCATCGGCATTCTCAATGCTTACAAAAAGAATGATTTTCCAACCGCAGTTAAGCTGTATGCCGGTTTGGATCCGACTCTGATAACGGCAGAAGGGGTACAGGCTGTGATAGGGGAAATCAGAAAAGATATGGCAGAAAATGGCGTTACCATTCTGGAAGGCCTTGGAGATAAATCCATGGCAGCCGGAGATAGCCCTACTGCTCTTGTCTACTACTCAAAGTGCTTTGAGCTAAAGCCAGCAAGCTGGCAGGCTAAATATAAGGCAGCAGTTATCTACAAAGGAATGGGACAAAAGGATCAGGCCAATGGACTGTTCTCCGATGTTATCAATAACAGCAAGGACCCAGAATTAACAACTAAGGCAAAAACCGAACGCGGTTTTTAAGATGCAGTATTAAAGAAAGACACTACAGAAGAAAACACCTTTTTTGTAGTGTCTTTTTTTTCTATTACGGGCAGAAAATTAGGAATGGAGGAGATTGCATATGAATCAACCGCACTTTACATATGAGGCAGAAGGTCATACCCTGATCGTACATCTGCCGGAGGAGCTGGATCATCATAACTGCTCAGGGCTTAAATATGAAACCGATTTAATCCTGTCTGAGAACTATATCAAACGCATCTTGTTTGACTTCTCAAAAACCAGATTTATGGATTCTTCGGGTTTAGGAATTTTGCTGAATCGTTATAAACAAATGGCTTTAAGCGGGGGAACCGTTGCGATCTATGGTGCAGGAGCCCAGGCTCTCCGCATTCTTAAAATGGGAGGCATTTTAAAATTAATGAAACTATATGACTCAAAAGAAGCTGCAGTCACAGGTTGAGGAGGAACATATGTCTGAACAGAATAAACCAGAAGTTCTAAAAATGGAATTAGAAGCCTTATCGAAAAATGAGGAGTTTGCCAGAGTCGCAGTTGTAGTCTTTATGGCAAGACTCAATCCGACTCTGGAAGAGGTGGATGATGTGAAAACAGCCGTGTCGGAGGCAGTTACCAATGCAGTCATTCATGGATATCGGGGAGAAGGAGGAATCATCTACCTGGAGGTAGCGGTTATTGATCAGGAAATCTCTATCACCATCCGGGACACAGGGGTAGGGATACCAGATGTTAAGCAGGCAATGGAGCCAATGTATACCACGGATCCGGATGGAGAACGCTCAGGAATGGGATTTTCCTTCATGGAAGCATTTATGGATCAGGTGGAGGTACTATCGGCCCCAGGAGAAGGAACTGCCGTGACCATGAAAAAGAAGATCAGCGGGTGAGCCTTATGGATGAGACCATGAGATTGATAGAAATGGCTCACGAAGGAGATAAAGCGGCAAGAGATCAGCTTGTAACCGACAATTTCGGCTTGATCTGGAGTATTGTGCGCAGATTTACGGGGCGCGGCTACGAACCAGAGGATTTATTTCAAATTGGATCTATCGGACTGATGAAGGCAATTGATAAGTTCGATTTATCCTATGATGTAAAATTCTCTACGTACGCAGTGCCTATGATAACAGGTGAAATCAAACGTTTTTTAAGAGACGATGGAATCATAAAGGTCAGCCGTTCCATCAAGGAAACGGCTCTTAAGGTAAAGCGCGTCCGGGAAGAACTCATATTTCGTTTTGGAAGAGAACCTACGGTGGAGGAGATCGCCGGAGAAATCGGGGCCAGTAAAGAAGAAGTTGCGGCATCCATTGAAGCAGGAGCAGAGGTAGAGTCTCTATACCGTTCTGTCAATAAAAATGATGAAAACAGCATTTTGCTCATTGATAAGATCGAAGAGGAAAGCTCAGCCCAGGAAGAACTTTTAAATCGCATGGTGCTTCGGGACCTGCTTTCTCAGCTTTCGGATAAAGACAGAGAGATCATCATCAGACGCTATTATTACAATGAAACACAAAGTCAGATTGCGACAAAGCTTGGCATTTCCCAGGTTCAGGTTTCAAGGCTGGAAAAAAAGATTTTAAAGCAAATGCGAGAAAAATTATAGAATAAAAAAAATCCTACGGCTCATACTAAACATGAAAAACCAGAGAAAAGGATGTGAGCACGTATGGAATCCGTAAAACATAAGCTGGTCATGGCGTTACTTGTTTTGTGCCTGATTGCAATTGCGGTTGCTATCTGGTATATGATTGCAGTTATGCCGGATGGGCTTGAAAAGGAAGGTACTCTTGTAAAGGCATTTCCAGGATTGGGGATGATGATGTTATGAGCAAAACCGTTTACTTAAATATCAGCGAGATCACAGAGGTTCATCATAAGGAGATCCAGTTAAAGGACGTAGCAGATGTTTACTGTGATGATACGGCTGTTATGAATAAATGCAAAGCTCTGCGCATTAAGACCATTCACCTGGATAAGAATGAACGTTATATTGAAAGCACTCTTGACGTTATCAAAAAGCTGGTGGAGATGGATCCTTCTATCTCTGTAAATAATGTGGGAGAAGTTAATTACATCATTGATTACCACAAAAAGAAAAAGCCCAACTGGGTCTGGCAATGGATTAAAACCATTGTAGTATGCATTATTTCCTTTTGTGGAGCTTCATTTGCAATTATGACATTTAACAATGACGTCAGCGTAGGAGATGTTTTTAAGGAAATCTATCAAATCATTATGAGGAAGGAGTCCAGTGGATTTACAATACTGGAAGTCAGCTATTCTGTAGGTCTGGCACTTGGAATTATAGGCTTTTTTAATCATTTTGCAAAGTTTAAGATTACTTCCGATCCGACACCTATAGAGGTTGAAATGCGGCTTTACGAGGACAACGTCAGCAAAACCTTAATCCAGAACGATGGAAGAAAGGAGCAGGACATTGATATCTCTTAATGAAGTATTTCTTTGTCTGATCGGGTTAAGCGCTGGCGGCATTATCGCAGCCGGCGTTTTTGCATTTTTGGTAATGATTGGAATATTTCCCAGAATTATCAGTGCAACGAAGACAAGTAATCACATTATTCTTTTTGAAACATGCATTATTTTAGGCGGAATCACTGGAAATGTCATGGATCTTTATAAATTTCCGATCGGTTATGGAGGAAATCTGGTGCTGGGAATCTACGGTTTATCCGTAGGCGTTTTCATAGGGTGTTTAGTCATGTCTTTAGCAGAAACATTAAAGGCGCTGCCTATTTTTTGCCGAAGAATTAATCTTGGAGTAGGCTTGCAGTACATTATTCTTTCCATAGGAATCGGCAAGCTGCTAGGGTCTCTAGTATTTTTTGCCGAACGGTTCGGAAAATAAACAGGAACGATCATACAGAATGGAGGAAAAAATGGAAATTAACAAAAAAGCTTATGAAGCTTATGTAAAAGAAGTGACACCAGTAAACAAAAAGTGGCCAAATATCGTAAAAGCCTTTCTGGTGGGAGGAATCATCTGCACCATCGGTCAGTTCAGTACAAACATGTTTATGAACGGAGGGTTAGAGAAAGAGGCTGCCTCCGCATGGACTACCTTAATATTAATTGCTTCCAGTGTCATTTTGACCGGTCTTAATATTTATCCCAAAATTGTAAAATTCGGAGGAGCTGGTGCATTGGTGCCAATTACAGGCTTTGCAAACTCAGTGGTAGCTCCTGCCGTTGAATTTAAGTCAGAAGGACAGATATTTGGTATCGGCTGTAAGATATTCACCATAGCCGGACCTGTTATTTTATATGGCATTTTAAGCTCCTGGATCCTTGGAGTCATCGCCTATGTATTAAAGGCTTTTGGCATACTGTAGGAATGAACAATCAGAGAAATGGAGAGAGAATATGCAGCTAGGAAAAGCGAGTATTAAATTTGAAGAACCGCCGATCATTGAAAGCATGGCTTCCATTGTCGGCAAAAAGGAAGGGGAAGGCCCCCTTGGTAAATTGTTCGATATGGTAGAGCAGGACGATATGTTTGGAGCCGATACCTGGGAAAAAGCAGAAAGTGCGCTCCAGAAGCAGACCGCTGATCTGGCCATAGAAAAAAGAGATATAAGAAGAAAGGATATCCGTTATCTGTTTGCAGGAGATTTGCTGGGACAGCTGATTGCGACATCATTTGGAACCGTTGATCTGGAAATTCCGTTGTTTGGTTTATTCGGTGCCTGTTCCACCATGGGAGAGGCGTTAAATCTAGGCGCCATGGCGGTTGCAGGAGGCTTTGCAGATAAGGTTATGGCTATGGCCTCCAGTCATTTTGCTACGGCGGAAAAACAATTCCGTTTTCCATTAAGCTATGGAAATCAGAGACCGTTTTCATCTTCATGGACCGTAACGGGCTGTGGTTCTGTGATTCTTGGAAAAAATAAAAATGAAGGCATTGCAGCGATATCAGGAATTACAACCGGCCGTATGGTGGATATGGGCATTAAAGACTCCATGAATATGGGAGCTGCCATGGCACCTTCGGCCTTTCATACCATCCAGCAGAACTTTGAAGATTTTAATGTAGATGAGTCCTATTATGATAAGATAATAACAGGAGATTTAGGAAGCGTTGGACGAACCATTTTACTGGATTTTATGAAAAATAAAGGCCATAATCTGGAAAGTGTTCATACGGATTGCGGGATTGAGATCTTTGACAGTGAAACTCAGGATACCCATAACGGAGGAAGCGGCTGCGGATGTGCAGCGTCTACACTGTGCTCCTACATTCTTCCCAAGGTACACAGCGGAGAGTGGAAGCGGGTTTTGTTTGTACCCACCGGCGCACTTTTATCCACGGTCAGCTTCAATGAAGGAGAGTCGATTCCAGGAATTGCTCACGGTGTGGTAATCGAGCATATAGGCAACTAATCAAATGAAGAAAGGAGAACGCTATGGACTATGTGAAAGCATTTGTTGTAGGAGGTCTGATCTGTGCATTGATTCAGATCCTGATGGACAATACAAAACTTATGCCTGGGCGCATTATGGTGCTCCTGGTGGTAACCGGAAGTATATTAGGTGCAATAGGAATCTACCAGCCCTTTTCTGATTGGGCAGGGGCGGGTGCGACAGTTCCGCTTCTTGGCTTTGGTAACAGCCTTTGGAAGGGCGTGTGGAAGAGCATGGGGGAAGATGGGTTCCTTGGAATATTTAAAGGCGGATTTACTGCAAGTGCAGTAGGAATATCAGGTGCATTGATTTTTGGATATCTTGGCTCAGTCATATTTAAGCCGAAGATGAAGAGCTAAATGAAAAAGAAAGAGGAACGCTGAAATAGGAGCGTTCCTCTCTTTGCATCCAAATCTTATCTTTCAATTAAAATCCCCATGGTCCAAACACTCCGCCTGGAGTCTGGGGGACATATCCTGGCGGGGACTGACTGGGTCTGTCTTCTCCTGTTCCGGGACCTTCCGTATCATTACCCGGTGGTATGATAAAGGAATTTGCCGAATGGATGGTACAGTAGCCAGGCATTGCATATTTCGAATCATCGGTAGCTGTCTCATCTCCGGAAGGGAGTGCGATAAATACTGCAGTGGTTCGCACAGGGCAGTAAGGAGTTGGAAGCTTATGAGAAACAGAACAAACCGTAGCTCGTACATGATTGTTGCATACTTCCGTAGGTACCGTCCCTTTTGCAAAATATTCTGTATACACGGCATTGCCTCTGGGATCATCGGTACAAACTCCTGTAACAGCAAGTTTTCCTGATTTTCTGCAAATCTGGGCCGTTTCTACACTATCCGGCACTGGAAAGCCGGGATCTGACATACCCTCGTGAACCCGGGTCATGATTTTTCGCCAGATTGCTTTATGAAACGACGTACCACCGTTTTGTTTGGTAAGCTTTTGATTGTCATCACATCCGCCCCAGATACCTGCTGTATAGTAGGGAGTGTATCCCACGAACCAGATATCATTATTGGCTGACGTAGTTCCGCTTTTTCCTGCCGCGGACATGCCAGGGATGCTGGCGGCCGTACTGGTTGAAGATGGGCCGTTGCTTGAAAACTTTCTGCTGCTTTTCATAGAGTCAGCCATGGCATCTGTCAGGAGAAATGCAGTGGAATCCTTTAGCACCCGGTGGGTTTCCGGCTTGTTTTCAATCAGGATCTTTCCGTCATGATCCAGGATCTTTGTGAAAAATACAGGCTTTGTATAAACACCGCCATTTGCCACAGTTGCAAAAGCTCCTGTCAGCTCCAGATTAGAAACACCCTTTGTAATACCTCCAAGTGCAAGCGCCGGATTAAAGTCCGTATCCGTAAGAGAAGTGATTCCAAAGTTTCTGGCATATTCCACTCCAAGCTGAGGAGTAACGGTCTCCATTAAGCAGCGGACTGCAACAATATTCATGGAATAGACAATACCATCCCGAATGCTTGAATATCCCTGATAGCCAGAGCTGTACCAGTTGGAAAATGTTTTATTACCTACTTTATAAAGGGAATCGTAGTAAACAGTTCCTAACGTTGCACCGCTTGTATCCATAGCAGGCGCAAACGAAGTAAGAATCTTAAAGGTAGAACCAGGCTGACGAAACGTGCCGGTAGCCCGGTTTAAGGTGAGGCTGGCGACCTTTGGCCCTCTGCCTCCGCTGATTGCCTTTACTTCACCGGTCCTTTGGTCCATCAGGACAAAGGAAGCCTGAGGTTCCAGGGTTTTATGAAGCCGTTCACCGATAATGGTATCCCCGTCTTTGACCACCTCTGCCTTGTAATCATTGATATCCGCATTGATTTCATCCTCATTATTATAAAGACCGTCAAATTGCTGATTCTTAATTTCTTTATGAAAGCTAATTACGTTTTTGTCAGAATAATGCTTCGTGGTACCGTCCTTATGAGTAACGGATAGGCGGTATTCAATGGAATAGCGGGCAGCCGAATAATTCTCCGGATTGTTGATTTCTTCATCCACAATGGACTGCATATTAGGGTCCTGGGTAGTATAAATGGAAAGTCCGCCACTGTAGAGCATGTTATGGGCCTGTGTTTCCGTATATCCAAGCTCCGATTTCATGGCCTGAATAACCTGCTCAACAAGTTCATCGGTAAAGTAGCTATAGGGAGTAGAAGTTTCCTTGGCAGCCGTGTCCACATTTTGGATTCTGGAATAGACATCGTCAGCCAAAGCCTTTTCTTCCTCATCGTTTGAAATATAACCCTGGTCATTCATATATTGAAGAATTACCTTCCGCTTGGCAGCGTTGGCTTTTTGTTCTGAAATTGGGTTGAATTTAGACGGATTCTGTGTAATTCCAGCCAAAACTGCACATTCTGACAGGGATAAATCCTTTACATCCTTATTAAAATATCTCTTTGCGGCTACCTTTACTCCCAAGGTGTTATTGCCCAGATTAATGGTGTTTAAATAATTGGTAATAATCTGTTCCTTTGACATGGCACCGTCAAGCTTGACCGCTAAATACCATTCCTGAAACTTACGTTCCAGACGCTCTCCAAAGCTTTTTTCCATACCGCCGCCAAATACGCTGTTCTTAATCAGCTGCTGAGTGATGGTGCTGCCTCCGCCTGCGGACGAATCATTGGTCAGAACACCCCTTATGGCACGGAGTATGGACCGTAAGTCAATGCCGTTGTGCTCCCAGTACCTGGAATCTTCATAGGCTACGAATGCATTTATTAAATTCTTTGGAAGTTCCTCATAAGTAGCTTCCTCTCTGTTAGAACCAGCTGTAACCAGGGTTTCTGTTACATTGCCTGCGCTGTCATAGACGGTGGAAGCGTATTCATTAGGTACGATTGTAGAGATATCTACATCAGGAGTATTGTCTATGATTCCTTTTACCATGCCGATTCCCACACTGGCAGCTACAATACCGCCGAATAAGCATAATACAAATAGACTTTTTATAAAAGCCAGAAAAACCTTGGTGGTATATTTCCTTGCTTTTGAATTGGCAGATCGAATTTTCTTCTCTGTCGCGTGTTTGCCGTAATTCATAGGAAACCTCCTTTACCGGTTCATTATACCAAAAATTGTATAGCAATTCAACACTTACCATTTTCGGAGAAAAAATGGGGAAATATACATGCAGGCTTGATTGGTGACACAATTTTAGTTATAATGAGAGAAAATTTCCGAGATCAGGAAATAAGGAAGAAATGAGGATGCTTATGAGAAACGCTTACCGGATTTTATATGAAGGAGCAGTGGGAGAGATTACAGAGAAAAAATCCCGTTTTATTGCAACGTTCCGGCCGGTAAAAACAGAAGAGGAAGCAGTGGCTTTCATTGATGAGCTTAGGAAGAAATATTGGGATGCCAGCCATAACTGCTATGCCTGGATCATAGGAAAGAACGGGGAAGAAAAACGTTCCAGTGATGACGGAGAACCCAGCCAGACGGCGGGAAAGCCCATGTTAGATGTTCTGGAACGGGAGAATATCGTCAATATCTGTGTGGTGGTGACCCGTTATTTCGGAGGAACTCTCTTAGGGACAGGCGGCCTTGTAAGAGCTTATTCCGGTGCTGTAAAGGAAGGGCTGAATGCCTGTACGGTGCTTACCATCGAACCGGCAAAAAAAGTTTCCATCCTGACAGATTATAATGGAATTGGTAAAATACAGTACATTCTTGGCCAGTTGGATATGAAAACGCTGGAAAGTAATTATACGGACCGGGTGGAACTCATTGTACTTGTGCCGGATGAGAAGCTTGGCAAATTAAATGCCGAAATTACAGAGGCTACCAGCGGAAAAGCTGTGATGACTGAATTATTTGAAGTCTATTACAGCATACTGAATAAGGAAGTGATTCTGTTTGAGGAATAGGAACGTTCCTATAAAAAAACAAGAAAAAAATCTTGCAATATGAAAAACTGGATGTTATACTTGCTAATTGTGATAATGTTAATGGAACTAAGGGCAAAAATGTCCTTAGTTTTTTATGATATAGGATAGCAGAACCTGTATTATAAAAAGGTTCTCTGGCACTGTGCTTTTTGACGGCTGGGGGGCATTCTTTGTTGAAAGAAGAGAAAGAAGAGTACATTTTATGAAGATGAAAAGAGAAGACGTAAGAAATGTGGCAATTATTGCCCACGTCGACCACGGTAAAACCACATTAGTAGATGCCTTGTTAAAGCAAAGCGGTATTTTCCGTGAAAATCAGGAAGTTATGGAGCGCGTCATGGACTCCAATGATATTGAACGAGAGCGTGGAATCACGATTCTGTCAAAAAATACAGCAGTTCACTACAAAGATACCAAAATCAACATCATTGATACACCTGGACATGCCGATTTCGGTGGAGAAGTAGAACGAGTTTTAAAGCTTGTTAACGGTGTTGTACTTGTCGTTGATGCTTATGAAGGTGTTATGCCTCAGACAAAGTTCGTTCTTAGAAAAGCATTAGAGCTGGGACTTTCCGTAGTTACCTGTATTAATAAAATCGACCGTCCGGAAGCTAGAGCTGAAGAAGTTGAGGAAGAGATCTTAGAGCTTCTTATGGACCTTGATGCCACCGAGGAGCAGCTTGACTGTCCATTTGTTTACGCATCTGCGAAAACAGGATTTGCCAAAAAGACTCTGGATGACCCATCAGAGGATATGGCTCCTTTATTCCAGACTATTATCGACCAGATTCCAGCACCAGAAGGTGATCCGGATGCATCTACTCAGCTTTTAATCAGTACCATCGATTATAATGAGTATGTAGGCCGTATTGGTGTAGGTAAAGTGGATAACGGCAAAATCCGTGTCAATCAGGACTGTGTTATCGTAAATCATCATGAACCTGACAAATTCCGCAAGGTTAAAGTAGGTAAGCTTTATGAGTATGAAGGTCTGAATAAGGTAGAAGTACAGGAAGCATCCATTGGTGCCATCGTAGCTATCTCTGGTATTGCTGATATCCATATCGGTGACACCCTCTGCTCTACAGAGAATCCGGAAGCTATCCCATTCCAGAAGATTTCTGAGCCTACCATTGCTATGAACTTTATTATCAATGACAGCCCTCTCGCTGGCCAGGAAGGAAAATTCGTAACTTCCCGTCATATCAGAGAGCGTCTTTTCAGAGAATTAAATACAGACGTCAGCCTTCGTGTAGAAGAGACAGATTCTCCTGACAGCTTTAAGGTATCCGGTAGAGGAGAGCTTCACTTATCTGTTTTAATTGAGAACATGAGAAGAGAAGGCTTTGAATTCGCAGTTAGTAAGGCAGAGGTTCTCTATCATTACGATGAGAGAAACCAGAAGCTTGAACCTATGGAAATCGCTTATATCGATGTTCCGGAAGAATTCACCGGAGCTGTTATCCAAAAGCTTACCAGCCGTAAGGGCGAGCTTCAGGGCATGAGTCCTGCCAACGGCGGATATACAAGGCTGGAAATCTCCATTCCTTCCAGAGGTCTTATTGGTTACCGTGGGGAATTCATGACAGATACTAAGGGAAATGGTATTATGAACACTGCTTTTGACGGTTATGCACCATATAAGGGAGAAATCTCTTACAGAAAGACTGGTTCCTTAATCGCTTATGAATCAGGAGAATCCATTACCTACGGTCTTTACAATGCTCAGGAAAGAGGTACTCTTTTCATTGGCGCAGGCGTAAAGGTTTACTCTGGTATGGTAATCGGACAGAATCCAAAGGCAGAAGACATGGAAATCAATGTCTGCAAATCAAAAAAACTGACCAACACTCGTTCTTCTGGTGCAGACGATGCTCTTAAGCTGACTCCTCCAAGAGATATGAGCTTAGAGCAGTGTCTTGATTTCATTGATACCGATGAGCTTTTAGAGATCACTCCTGTAAGCCTTCGTATCAGAAAGAAGATTCTTGATCCGACCGTTAGAAAAAGAACAACTGCTAATAAAAAATCTTTAGGTTAATCTGTAATATCATGGGGAATGCTGACGTTCATCGCCGAGAAAACGGTGTTGGACCAGCATTCCCCATTATTTTTTGTGCATTATGCCTGGTCCTGTCGATATTTTTGGATTGTTTTATATCATTTTTGTGTGTTCTGCCTCATAAATTTAATAATAGCTGTGAAGCGTATTAGCAAATAAGTGAAAGAAGAGGAGAAATACAATGTCAGAAAAAATGATTGAAAACAACAAAGTAAGCGTTATCGGGGAGATTGTCTCCGGCTTCACCTTTAGCCATGAGGTGTTTGGAGAAGGATTCTATATGGTGGATCTGGCAGTAAACCGTTTAAGCGATCAAGCTGATGTCATACCTCTCATGATTTCAGAACGCCTGATCGATGTCAATGGAGATTACTCTGGATGTACAATCGAGGCAGTTGGACAGTTCCGTTCATACAATCGCCATGAAGGAACGAAAAACCGCCTGGTGCTTTCTGTGTTTGTAAGAGAGATCCATTTTATGGAAGAATTTACCGATTATACAAAGACCAATCAGATTTTACTGGATGGATACATATGTAAAGCTCCCATCTATAGAAAGACTCCCCTTGGAAGGGAAATCGCTGATTTGCTGCTGGCAGTGAACCGGCCCTATGGGAAATCCGATTACATACCCTGTATTGCATGGGGAAGAAATGCCAGATATGCTTCCGGTTTCAACGTAGGCACCAGAGTTAAGGTATGGGGCAGGGTTCAAAGCAGGGAGTATACCAAAAAATTAAGTGAGACAGAATGTGAAAAGCGTATTGCTTATGAAGTCTCCGTCAGCAAACTGGAATGTACAGAGTAAAAACTGTGGCTCATATATTAAGAAAATGGTAAGAAAACTTGCAAAAGTTTTAAATTTATGATACTATAAGCAGGTTCTAACGTAATATGTATGTTATTGCATTTTAGCTGTTATGAGGTGCGAAAGGATGAATAGAGGTACGATACAAGTAATATGCGGCGAAGGAAAAGGAAAGACCACAGCTGCATTTGGTATGGGAATCGAAGCTCTTATGAAAAACAGGAGTGTTATCATTATACAGTTTTTAAAAGGCTGTACCGGAAGGGGTTCCCTTGATATTATCAAGCGCCTGGAACCGGAGATGAAGATATTCCGTTTCGAAAAAAGTGATGGTTTCTTTGAAAATCTGTCAAAGGAAGAGCAGGAAGAGGAGCGGATGAACATCCGCAATGGTCTTAATTTTGCCAGAAAAGTCCTCTCCACAGGGGAATGCGATTTGCTTATCCTCGATGAGATTCTTGGAATACTGGACCAAAACATTGTAGAGGCTGAGGAGCTGATCCGCCTGTTACAGTCAAAGGTTGATGACATGGAGGTCATATTGACCGGTAAGGTATTTTCCAAAGAGATAGAACCTTATGTAGACAGCATTTTGGAAATCAATCATGTTAAAGTTGACAACACAAAACAATAATGATAGTATGGTAACATACATAATAGAGTAGAGGTTGCGTTGCTTATTAGTACTCTGTCCGATGTATCAGGTACAGATGAGGGCAGAGGGAAGGAAGAGACGCCGAAGTTCGGTACGTCCTGAGCGTATCCGTTCTGGGCATATGGTTAAGAGCCGTATGACTGTCATCCAAGTTGGATGGGGAGCTACTTAAAGAGAGATGATATTACCAAATTCTGTACTTTAAGAGCTGACCCTGCTGTCAGCTCTGTTTTTTCGTTTACAGCCATTCAAATGCGCCAGCCAAAGTACTTGGTGGCTTTTGGAGACTGCCTACAGGAAAACAGTAAGAAGGCATTATTGCCGGATGAAGGTTTACTATGTATGATGAAAATGGATCAGGAGGATGAGATCATGGCAATTTTTGAAGGCGCCGGTGTTGCGCTGGTAACACCATTTAAGGAAAACGGAGAAGTAAACTACGAAAAGCTGGAAGAGCTGGTCGAGGAACAGATTGCAGGAGGAACAGATTCCATCATAGCCTGTGGGACTACAGGAGAAGCTTCTACTATGACTCATGAGGAGCATGTGGATGTTATCAAATTCGTATGTGAGGTAACCAATAAGAGAATTCCGGTGATTGCCGGAACAGGCTCTAATTGTACCGATACCGCTGTTTATCTGTCCCAGGAGGCGGAAAAATATGGTGCTGACGGACTTCTTTTAGTGTCTCCTTACTATAATAAAGCAACTCAAAAGGGTTTGAAAATCCATTTTAAAACCATTGCTGATCAGGTGAAGATTCCTATTTTATTATATAATGTTCCTTCCAGAACCGGTGTGGATATTAAAGCAGAGACCATAGCTGATTTATGCCTGAATGTGCCTAATATCTTAGGCGTAAAGGAAGCAAGCGGTAATTTCTGTGCAGTAGCAGACTTAATGTACTTAACTGATGGAAAGGCTGACGTATATTCCGGCAACGACAATCAGATCGTACCTATCTTATCCCTTGGCGGAAAAGGCGTGATCTCAGTCCTTTCCAATGTGGCTCCTTCCCAGACTCACGAGATTTGCCAGGCTTATTTTGACGGTGATGTAAAGCGAAGTGCCAAATTACAGCTTGATGCCATTCCTCTTATTAATGCTCTCTTTTGTGAAGTAAATCCGATTCCGGTTAAGGCTGCTTTAAATTTAATGGGTAAGAATGCAGGACCGCTTCGTCTGCCTCTCACAGAGATGGAACCGAAGAATCAGGAGTGCTTGAAAAAAACCATGATAGAGTATGGAATTTTATAATCGGTAAAAGATATACTTAGGAGGAAAACATGATTAAGATGATAATGCACGGCTGCAACGGGGCAATGGGACAGGTCATTACCGGGCTTGCAGCAGAAGAAAAGAATATTACGATTGTGGCAGGAATCGATCCGCAGGACAGGAAGAATGATTCCTATCCCGTATTCTCTTCCCTGGAAGAATGTGATGTTCCAGCTGATGTGATTGTTGACTTCGCTTCTGCCAAAGCAGTGGATGGACTTCTTGACTATAGCAGGGAGCATAAGATTCCTGTGGTGGTTTGTACCACTGGTCTGTCGGAAGAACAGATCAAAAAGATAGAAGAGACTTCTGATCATGTTGCAGTACTGCGGTCGGCCAATATGTCTCTGGGTGTAAACCTGCTTATGAAGCTGGTTAAGGAGGCTGCAGAAGTACTTGCTGTTGCTGGATTTGATATTGAAATTTTAGAAAAGCATCATAATAAGAAGCTGGATGCGCCAAGCGGGACTGCGCTTGCGCTGGCAGATTCTATTAATGAAGCAATGGACCAGGAATATCATTACGTTTATGACAGAAGCCAGGTAAGAAAAGCCAGAGATAAGAAAGAGATCGGAATTCAGGCGGTACGTGGTGGTACGATTGTGGGAGAGCATGATGTGATCTTTGCAGGGAAAGATGAAGTTGTTACCTTTAATCACACTGCTTATTCCAAGGCGATTTTTGCACAGGGAGCCGTATCTGCTGCAAAATTCCTGGCAGGAAAAGGTCCGGGATTATATACCATGAAAGATGTAATTGAATCCTAAATTTCCAATATTTTCCACTATAATTCATTCTGCCTCTACACATACTAATCGTAGAAAATGAAAGGAGAATGTATTATGAAAAGAATAAAACCATATGTTATTGCCCTTCTTGTAATTATTACAGTTTTGTCTCTTTCCGCTTGCGGAACAAAGAATAACGGCGGTACTTCCGCAGCTACCACTGGAGCAACAACAACTACAGCAGCAGCTACCAAAGCTGACACAACCACAGCCAAAGAAACTACATCAGGAGCCGCTGGAGCAGGAACCGAAAGCACTGGAGTTGTGAATGGTGTTGTCAATGATGTAGAAAAAGGTGTAGACAAAATTACAGGCGAAAGCAATGGCCAGCCAACCACTGAGACTACAGTAGCGAAATAAGCTGGATTATAACGGAAAGAGCTTCAGGCAAAATTTTGTGCTTGAAGCTTTTTTTGTTATAAGGTATAATTAAGTGCAACATATCTCGCCTTATTTTAGGCTGTTTCTTTACTTATCAACCATTCCCATTTCCTTGTTCCCCTCAATTAATTGCTTTTTCAGGAGTCGTTTTTTATGACAGAGAGATTTAAAAAGTATAGAGTTACTTGTTATAATAATAGAAGAAAGCCCTGGAGAAGTGTTCATCTGACTGCTGACAAAGGAAAGGGCTTATTATATTCTGCCAGAATCTGCCTGATTTTGCTTGTTTTTTTAGAATCCGTCATTCTTTTTCCAAAATACAAAAAGGACATCCTTTATTATTCCAGATTCCTGTTTTCCATGAATCAGGAGCTGGAGCTTGAGACAAAAGACCATGGTCTAAACTCTGGTAAGGAAGGCGAAAGTAAGGAAAATGGATTTTTTCTGGATTTAAAAGAAGGAAAGGTGAAACTGTGGAGGAAGGTGGAGCGTTCCGCGTTCTTAAAACCTGATTGAGAAACAGAACCATGGGTTGGTCATTAGTATTTATAATAAGAAAATCAGTTGCAATCCTATTTTTACTGTATTATAATTTCTACTGAAACACCAGAGTTTTATTTGAAAAACTTATAAATTAATTCAGAAAAGGACAGGTGGATGCCATGGAGAAAAAAGAAATGCTGTATGAAGGAAAAGCAAAAAAGGTTTATACGACGGAAGATCCGGACGTATTAATTGTTTCATATAAAGATGATGCTACAGCGTTCAATGGTCTGAAAAAAGGCACTATCGTTGGAAAAGGTGCGATTAACAACCGAATGACCAATTTTATCTTCAAAAAGTTAGAAGCCAAAGGTGTTCCTACACATCTGGTAGAAGAATTAAATGACCGTGAAACAGCGGTAAAAAAAGTGGAGATCGTACCTCTTGAAGTAATTATCAGAAATTTCTCCGCCGGCAGCTTCGCCAAAAAGATGGGAATGGAAGAAGGCATAAAGTTTTCTTGTCCGACTCTTGAATTCAGCTATAAAAACGATGACTTAGGTGACCCCTTCATCAACGATTACTACGCACTTGCCTTAAACCTTGCAACTCAGGAAGAAATTGATGCTATCTCAAAGTATGCATTTAAGGTAAATGAAGTGCTGATTGAATATTTTGACGCTTTAAATATTGATCTCATTGATTTTAAG
The DNA here is from genome assembly GCF_000687555.1 of [Clostridium] aerotolerans DSM 5434. GTDB lineage: Bacteria > Bacillota > Clostridia > Lachnospirales > Lachnospiraceae > Lacrimispora > Lacrimispora aerotolerans. Next base: position 320,719 of record NZ_JHWJ01000001.1, read on the forward strand.
ATTGAATTCGGCCGATATCATGGAAGTATCATTCTGGCTGATGAGATTTCTCCGGATACCTGTAGATTATGGGATAAGGATACCCATGAAAAACTGGACAAGGACCGTTTCCGCAGAGATATGGGAGATGTGGAAGGCGCATACGAGGAAGTTTTCCGCCGACTTGGAATCCAGTAAACGCACAGAGAGGGAAAATTAATAGATGAGTAACGAATTGAACTTCAACATTGAGGAAGAGCTGCATGAGGAATGTGGCGTCTTCGGTATGTATGATTTTGACGGCGCTGACGTTGCATCTACCATTTATTACGGATTATTTGCTTTACAGCACAGAGGCCAGGAGAGCTGCGGAATTGCCGTCAGCGATACAGAAGGTCCCAAAGGGAAAGTAAGTGCCCATAAAGGGATGGGGTTATGTAATGAGGTATTTACTCCTGAGATAGTAGAAAGCCTTCACGGCAATATCGGAGTAGGTCATGTTCGTTATTCCACAGCTGGCAGCAGCACCAGAGAGAATGCGCAGCCTCTTGTTCTTAATTATGTAAAGGGTACTCTTGCCATGGCTCATAACGGTAATCTGGTGAATGCACCGGAGCTGCGAAAAGAGCTTGAGTATGATGGTGCTATCTTCCAGACAACCATAGATTCCGAGGTAATTGCTTACCACATCGCCAGGGAGCGTGTGAAAACACCTTCCGTCGAGGCGGCTGTAGCCAATGCCATGAAAAAAATCGTGGGAGCTTATTCCCTGGTGGTTATGAGCCCCCGTAAACTGATTGGGGCCAGAGATCCCTATGGTTTCAAGCCATTATGCATTGGAAAGAGAGATAATGCTTATATTATCGTATCGGAAAGCTGTGCTCTGGATACCATTGGAGCTGAGTTTGTACGGGACGTAAGGCCAGGAGAGATTGTTACCATTACAAAAGAAGGCATTAAATCAGATACCAGCCTTTGTCCAAAGGATACATCAAAAGAAGCAAGATGCGTCTTTGAATATATTTACTTTGCAAGACCTGACAGTGTGTTTGACGGAGTCAGTGTCTATCATGCCAGATTAAGCGCAGGCCGCGCCCTGGCCATGGATTCGCCTATCGATGCGGATCTTGTAGTAGGAGTGCCTGAATCCGGCAATGCAGCAGCTCTTGGCTATTCCCTTCAATCAGGGATTCCCTATGGAACTGCATTTGTAAAGAACTCTTACGTGGGCAGGACATTTATTAAGCCAAAGCAGAGCAACCGGGAATCCTCCGTAAGAATCAAGTTAAATGTCCTAAAAGAGGCGGTGGCAGGGAAACGTGTCATAATGATTGACGATTCCATTGTCAGAGGTACCACCAGCGCACTTATCGTCAATATGCTTCGGGAAGCAGGAGCAAAAGAAGTGCATGTACGAATCAGTGCCCCTCCGTTTCTCCACCCCTGTTACTTTGGAACCGACATTCCAGACCAGGATCAGCTCATTGCCCATAACCGGACCGTTGATGAGATCAGGGAGGTTTTGGGAGCGGATTCTCTTTCTTATTTGAAAATCGAGCGGCTTGCAGGCATGGCAGAAGGACTGCCTATCTGTACCGCATGCTTTAGCGGTAATTATCCCATTGAACCGCCAAAAGAGGATATCAGGGGAGAATACAACAAGTAATAGCAGTTTCCCTTCCTCTTCCCAAATGTTTAAAAATATGATACCATTACATTAACATCACCCAAGGAGGAATATAGGAAACATGACAGATCGTTACCAAAGCCCGCTGTCTGAGCGATATGCCAGCAAAGAGATGCAGTACATTTTTTCACCGGATAAGAAATTTAAAACATGGAGAAAGCTGTGGATTGCACTTGCGGAAGCAGAAAAAGAACTGGGTCTTCCAGTAACGGAAGAACAGATAGAAGAGTTAAAGGCGCACCAGGATGAGATTAATTATGATGTGGCCAGACAAAGGGAAAAAGAGGTCCGTCATGATGTTATGTCCCATGTTTATGCATATGGTGTTCAGTGTCCTAAAGCAAAGGGCATCATTCATTTAGGAGCAACATCCTGCTACGTTGGGGATAATACGGATATTATTGTAATGACAGAGGCCCTTAAGCTTGTGAGAACGAAGCTGATTAATGTAATTGGAGAGTTAGCAAAATTCGCAGACGAATACAAAGAACTGCCTACCCTTGCATTTACTCATTTTCAGCCGGCACAGCCAACCACAGTAGGAAAGCGTGCCACTCTATGGATTCATGATCTGACCATGGATTTAGAAGATTTGGATTTTCTTCTGGATTCCATCCGTCTTCTTGGTTCCAAAGGAACGACAGGAACTCAGGCAAGCTTTTTAGAGCTGTTTGATGGAGATATGGAAAAGGTGAAGATGGTGGATACCCTGATCGCGGATAAGATGGGTTATGCCGGCTGCTATCCGGTTTCCGGACAGACCTATTCCAGAAAAGTGGACAGCCGTGTGGTCAATGTGTTAGCAGGCATTGCTCAGAGCGCCCATAAATTTTCCAACGACATCCGTCTGTTACAGCATTTAAAGGAAATTGAGGAGCCTTTTGAGAAGAGCCAGATCGGTTCTTCTGCTATGGCATATAAAAGAAACCCAATGAGAAGCGAGAGAATTGCATCCCTTTCCAACTATGTAATGGCAGATGTGATGAATCCAATGCTTGTTTCTTCCACCCAGTGGTTTGAACGTACTCTTGACGATTCTGCCAATAAACGCCTTAGCATTCCGGAAGGATTTTTAGCCATTGACGGAATTTTAGATCTTTACTTAAATGTTGTGGACGGACTTGTTGTTTATCCAAAAGTAATTGAAAAGCATATGATGGCAGAGCTTCCCTTTATGGCAACAGAAAACATTATGATGGACGCTGTAAAGGCTGGAGGAGACCGCCAGGAGCTTCATGAGAGAATCCGGGAGTTATCCATGGAAGCGGGACGTAATGTAAAAGAACGTGGTCTTGACAATAATCTTCTGGAGCTGATTGCAGAAGATCCTACCTTTAATCTGACTCTTGAAGATTTAAATAAGAGCATGGAGATGAAAAAATACGTTGGCTGTGCCCCATACCAGGTATCCAACTATCTGGAGGAGGTCATCAATCCTCTTCTTGAGAAGAATAAAGAGATCCTTGGTATGACAGCAGAAATTAACGTGTAGTCATAGTGCGGGCAGACTGAAATCATTTTAGTCTGCCTGCCTTTTGTCGTTATCAGGAGGAATTCATGAGCATTAATCTGGAATACTATAAAGTGTTTTATTATGTGGCTCAACTGGGAAGTATAACATTGGCAGCAGAAAAATTGTGTATCTCGCAGCCGGCGGTAAGCCAGGCGGTGAGACAATTGGAGCAGGCCTTAGACAGCCAGCTTTTTTTAAGGACTTCAAAAGGTGTCCGGCTGACCAGAGAGGGAGAATTTTTCTACGATTATGTAAAAACCGGTTTGGACAGCATCTGGCATGGGGAGAATATGCTTAGCCGTATGAAGGGTCTGGATACCGGAGAGGTTCGGATTGGGGCAAGTGATATGACCCTGCAATTTTATCTGCTTCCTTATCTGGAAAAGTTCCATGAGCTTCATCCTGGAATTAAGGTAACAGTATCCAACGGACCGACCTCGGAAACTCTTCGCTTTCTCTATGAGGGAAAAATTGATTTTGGAGTGGTGAGTACTCCTTTTGATGCAAGACCTGAGGTCATTTCCACCCCTGTAAAGGAAATCGAGAATGTTTTTGTAGCGGGAGAGAAGTTCCGGTATTTGGAAGGGAAAAAGCTGGACTATGAAGTCTTAAAAGAACTTCCTTGTATTTTTCTGGAGAAAAATACGAGTACAAGAGCCTTTATGGATGGGTTCCTGGCGGAGCGAGGTGTGGAACTGGAACCTGAATTTGAACTGTCCACCAGCGATATGATCGTTCAGTTTGCCATGCGAAACCTTGGGATTGGCTGCGTGATGTCGGGATTTGCAAAGGTGGAGTTGGAACGGGGGAATCTGATACAATTAAAGTTTCAGGAGGAAATGCCCAAACGTCATTTTTCCATTATTACAGATAAAAAAACGCCTGTGTCACCGGCTGGCAAGGGGCTATTGCAGCTCATGAATAATGATATAAGCTAAGATTATGACAAATATAAATAATATTGATTTTACTTATGCGGTTCTTTACGATATCATATAGAAGTAAAAGGTATTTTTCACTCGAAGGAGGAACAATCAAATGGTAAGAGCAATCGTAGGCGCCAACTGGGGCGACGAAGGAAAAGGCAAGATTACAGACATGCTGGCAAAGGAATCTGATATTATTGTACGTTACCAGGGAGGAAGCAACGCTGGACATACAATTATCAACAATTATGGCAAGTTCGCGCTTCACCTTCTGCCTTCCGGCGTATTCTACAATCATACAACAAGCATCATTGGTAATGGTGTTGCATTAAACATCCCGTTTCTTGTAAAAGAAGTGGGTGATCTGGTAAGCAAGGGCGTGCCAAGACCACAGGTACTTGTATCTGACCGTGCACAGATCCTGATGCCATACCACATTCTCTTTGATCAGTATGAAGAAGAGCGTCTTGGTAAACAGTCATTTGGTTCTACGAAATCAGGAATTGCTCCATTTTATTCAGATAAATACGCTAAGATCGGTTTTCAGGTAAGCGAGCTGTTTGATGAGGAAGCGTTAAAAGAAAAAGTAGTTCGTGTATGTGAAACTAAAAATATTCTTTTAGAGCATTTATATCATAAGCCATTGATTAGTCCGGACGAACTGCTGGCGACTCTCCTGGAATACCGCGAGATGGTAGAGCCATTCGTATGCGATGTATCCAAGTATCTTCATGATGCAATTAAAGAAGGAAAGAGCATTCTTTTGGAAGGACAGCTTGGCTCCTTAAAGGATACGGATCATGGAATTTATCCGATGGTAACCTCTTCCTCCACCCTTGCAGCTTATGGTGCTATTGGTGCCGGAATTCCTCCATATGAAATCAAAAATATCACTACCGTTGTTAAGGCATATTCCAGCGCGGTTGGTGCTGGTGCATTTGTCAGTGAGATTTTTGGTGAGGAAGCGGATGAACTGAGAATAAGAGGCGGAGATGGCGGCGAGTTTGGCGCGACCACAGGACGTCCAAGACGTATGGGCTGGTTTGATGCCGTTGCTTCCAGATATGGTTGCCGGATTCAGGGAGCTACAGAGGTTGCTTTAACGGTCCTCGATGTATTGGGTTATCTTGATGAGCTTCCAGTATGTATCGGATATGAGATTGACGGTGAGATCACAAAGGATTTCCCAACAACCTCTAAGCTTAACAAGGCAAAGCCAGTATACACCACACTTCCTGGCTGGAAATGTGAGATTCGTGGAATTACAAAATACGAAGAGCTTCCGGAAAACTGCAGAAAATACATTGAATTCATTGAAAAGGAACTGGAGACACCAATCACTATGGTTTCAAATGGTCCTGGAAGAGATGAGATTATATACCGTAAGTAAGATGATCGCTTAGAATAAAACGGAGAATAAGGATAAGGGCATATGCCCGGTCTTGTTCTCCGTTTTATTTTATATGCTAGAGATTACGTTTCAAGGGATTATGTTTATGTTGTTTCCCGTTCTGCTAAAGAAGCGTGGAATATAATGTGCTGGTATGCCGGCACAATTTCCTGTTCTGACTCCATTTCCCCGATTAATAGCTGAACCGCCTTACTTCCCATTTCCATGGCTGGCATCTCCATGGAGGTCATGGGAGTTTCAAGCATATCACCAATACAATGTCCAGTCAGGCTCATGACTTTGATTTGTTCTGGAAATTGAAGTCCCTCTTTTTTCAGCGCCCGAAGAACGCCAATTCCATGCATATCCACCGCAGCCATAATGGCATCCAGCTGAGGATCTTCTAAAAGCAGCTGAGCGACACCCTCGTAGCCTTCCTTAAAATAATTACGGGATGGGCCGGAAAGCCCCACCACGTTTTCGGTCAGACTGCATTCACTAATTGCATCATGATAGCCTCGATAGCGGTCGCGGTAGGGAATCAGTTTTGAAAAACCGTTAATTAAACCGATATGGCGGCAGCCTTTGGATACCAGATATTTGACTCCATTATAGGCGATCTCATGATAATCAGTTACAACACTGCTCATGGTCTTATCCTGTCGCCGTACCACTTGGACGACCGGTATCCCATTGTCTCTGATATCCCGGATCATGCGGGAATTCTCACCGGTTGAAGCTATGATAATGCCGTCTCCGAACCCATTTCGCAGTCGATTTAAGCACTCCTTTTCAACATTTGGATCATCTGAGGTACAGCAGATCAATGTTTCATAGCCAAACTTACGGGCTTCCAGTTCTATGCCCTGGGTGATCTCCGAAAAAACTGACATGCTGATACTGGGAACCACGACCCCTATGGTGTGTCGTTTCCCCTGGCGAAGGCCTTTGGCCAAAAGATTAGGGTGGTAACTGAGCTGCTTGACTGCAGCATAAACTCTTGCCTTTGTTTCGGGATGCACATAAGAAGAATTATTCAGTGCTCTGGACGCTGTACTGACATCAACACAGGCCAGTTTTGCTACATCCTTTAAAGTGGCCATAAGCGGGCTGGCTCCTTTCTCTTTCAATCAGATATCATAGTAATCAGTTCTTTTATAGTGGAGGGAGGATCTATGTACAGGCTCATATAGCGTGTGCAAACGTTTGTTATCCACGCTTTCATTATAGTGTTTCTCTCTTTTTGTGTCAATATGGGTACAGGGAGGGACACGGGTCTGCATTCGGTTTTTATCCTTCATTTATACCTTTTGATTTAGATGTTTTTCTGCACTTTCATTTATAAAAATACTTAAAAACCTTTATGTTATCTGGCTTTTGTGGGAATTTTTTTTCTCCTTATGAAATGTAATTTTACCAATCTTCATTTTCCGTTACCGTGTCATGTTCTTTGATTTGTGCAAAAAATTGCAGGATACCTCTATAATGTTGACGGTATAAAACTGGCATGATATAAAAGAGTTACACAAGATATACAAACGTTTGTATTAAAACTTGAAGCATATGCGCAATGCTTACATATCAAACAAATGGTCGAATGTAAGGAGAAAATATTATGGCAAAAACTAAAAATTTCAAAACAATTTTCCCAGCTGTTTCTGTTCCGTTAAAAGATGATTATTCTATTGATGAAAAAGAGTTCCGTGCATATCTTCGTTGGCTTAAAACATTTTATGGTAAGGGAATTGAGGGGTTAGTATGTAATGGTCATACTGGTGAAATAACAGGTCTGTCACGTCCAGAACGTAAACGTGTCGTTGAAATCTGCAGCGAAGAGTGCGGTGATGTAATGACAATTATTTCCGGTATTAACTGCGAGAACACCGCAGAGTCCATTGAAATGGCAAAGGAAGCAAAGGAAGCTGGTGCAGATGGAATTCTGTTAATGCCTCCTCATATGTGGCTTCGTTTCGGAATGCATGGGGATGCGCCGTTTGAGTATGTAAAGGATGTAGCAGAAGGCGCTGATATTGATATTATCATTCACTTATATCCAGCTATCAGCAAGGCATTTTATCCGGTAGAAACTTTAATTAAAATGTGCAAAGAAATCGATCACGTAAAATGCATCAAGATGGGAACCCGTGTTACTTCCATTTATGAGCATGATGTACGTCTGCTTCGCCAGGAATGTCCTGATATCTCACTTATCACCTGCCACGATGAAACACTTTGTGTCAGCTGGTTCCCTGGAATGGATGGCGCATTAATCGGCTTTGCAGGCTGCGTTCCTGAGATTATCTGCCCGGCATGGGATGTGTTTAAGAATCCAGACAAACACACATTAAAAGAAGCACAGAACTGGTCCGATCGTATTTATCATATCTCCCAGGCAATCTATGGTGGCGGACAGCCGTCTGGTGAAGCTCATGCACGTTTAAAAGAGGCGCTGGTACAGCGAGGAGTCTTTACTTCCGGACTCATGCGCAAACCGGTATTGCCATTAAATCAAGAGGAAAAGGATTGGATTGCACTGGGTCTTGAGCGCAGTGAGCTTGCAAACGTTGATATGAAGCAGTTTCTGGATTAATCCGGACATTTAAAACAGGAACAATCCCATTTATAAAGGATAGGAAAGAGAGCTGGTTCTGGACATGATCCAAAATCAGCTTTCTTTTATGGTCATGGCGCCTGTTTCGTTTAGATGGCCTGTGCTATTGAATCCGCAATTGATTTGATAGGAAAGGATTTGTAATTTAGTACTATTTAGACATAATTAATATTAAATGCAACATATTGCAGAAACAGTTGTAAATATTGACGGAATTAAGGGGAGTGTTATAAAATGAATCAACAAAAACAAACGATTGCATGCATGCCTTGTTGTTTGATTTTTACAATTTACACAATACGTACATAATAATTATGCTCAAGCGATTAGGAGGGTATTTATGGAAGGTAATTATGCGGGGGATTTAGTAATTACACAAGAGTTCAATGATACGACGGAGGTTGCTGCTGATAATGTATTGGGGTTTGATCCAAAGACCGTTAAACGTCTTCCTCTTGGGGAACTGTTAAAAAAAGTAGGACCGGGGTTTATTTTAGCAGGTATCGTACTCGGGCCGGGATCATTGACAACTTCAGCCATGATCGGTGCTCAATTCGGATACCGTTTGCTTTGGATCATGATTCCTGTTTTATTTATGGGAACTACATTTATGCTGACAACTTATAGACTGTCGATGCTGACTGGGATGCCGTCCATTCATGCGATCCGTCATTATTACGGTAAGACTGCTGCTGGTTTCGTTGGCATTGCTACATTCTTAGCCTGCATGTTTTTTACGATTGGAAACATCTCTGGCATCGGAGCCGGAATGAATCTGATTTTTGGAATCAACTGGAAGCTTGGAGCTGTCATTATCATGGCTGCGGTAATATTCTGCTATTTTTCTAAGAATGTTTATAATAAGATAGAAAAAGGAATTATGGTTGCGCTATGTGCTATGACAATTGCTTTCCTGGTTGTTCTGGTCATGTCTGGCGGGCCTGATACCAGGGAAACTGCCAGAGGACTTGTTCAGTGGAAGTTTCCAGTGGGAAGTCTTCCGGTGATCATTGGATTCATTGGTTCCAGTGCCTCATTAACGACTGGAATTTATGGAACCTATCTCGGCAATGAAAAGAAGTGGAAAAAGCAGGATTTATTCAACGGCGTAATGATGACTGATGCAGCCGCACATATTTTTGGAGTTGTCGTTATCAGTATTGCAATTATCCTGGTCGGAGCCATCGTTATGAATCCCACGGGAGCGACCATTAACGCCCCGGCTGATCTGGCAGCTATGCTGATTCCAGTACTTGGAAATGCAGCTCCGCTTGTTATGGGGATTGCCCTGCTTTCCGCAGCGTTCTCCGCTATTTTAGGAAATACTGCAAGAGGAGTTGTACTGTTTAGTGCAGGTGTGAATCAGCCAACGGCATTGGACGGAAAGAACATTAAAATTGGTTCCATGATTGTTCTTGCCATTGGTACGGCCATTTGTTTCAGCTATGGAAAATCTCCGGTTCAATTGATCTATTTATCCAATGTTGCCACCGGGGTAGCAACACCTGTTGCAGGATTATTTATTACAAGGATGATCTGGAGAAAGGATATTAACCGTGGGATTAAAGAACCAAGGGCATTACAGATCTGTATGACCATCAGTTACATATTCTATTTATTTGTGACCATATATGCATTAGCTGGTGCAGTACCGAAATTTATCCATTCTATGGCAGCGCTGTTCTAAAACGAAATACCTTGTTATCATTAGAATACATCTATAGGTTTTCACCCGCTTAGTATGAGGCTTTGGTATGGCTCATAAGGGAGGATTCTTATAGATGTATTTTATTGCAATAAAAAATGCTGGAAGTGCTCTTTGAAACATCTCCCAACATTCCCATAGAAATTTTAAACTTCCTTGTCTTCCCGGTTGTTTTTTTTATCTCGTTCCTCCGGCTTTAAGACGCGGGCCACCAGCTGCACCACATATAGAAAGACAGGAACAGCAACCGTTGAAAAAATAGCAGCCAACAGCCAGTTCTTTGAATCCGGATGCCGGGAAAATGCAGCGAATAACGCAATGATATACATGGATATGATTAAGATGACTCCGATCATTGCCAGAGGGCGTTTCCATTTCATAGGTAAAGTACCTCGCTTTCTGAACCTGAGTATTGTTTCTATTATATCCCATAAAATGGAAAATGAAAAGAATCCCTTACAGAATCTTAATAAAAAGTTTTGGCTTCTGTCCTGTACTTTTTACCTAAATTATAGTAGAATTTCTATTAAATAACAGGGACAGCTTGGAAGGGGTGTTACAATCCTTGAAGAAAACATGGATAACGGTGTCTGTCTGTATCCTCATAAGCCTGGGTTGTATCACGGTATCTGCCGCAGAGGAAACAGATTCCACACCATTAAGCGGCCAATCCTTGGCACCGGAAACAGAGTGGAACTGGCAAAAGGATTTTGATGGCTGGAAATATATCGATGGCCAGGGAGGCTTTAAAAGGAATACCTGGGAAAGTATAAACGGCAGCTGGTATTATTTTGACAACGATGGTTATATGGCTACGGACTGGCTGAAGATCAAGGGAGTGGAATACTGCTTTGCTGAAACCGGGGAGCAGGAGATTGGCTGGTGCTACAATGAAGATGATGAAAAGTGGCATTATTACGGCATGGATGGGAAGGCGCAAAAAGGCTGGTTTCAGGATGATGACGGAAGCTGGTATTGGTTCTCTACAAAAGGAGAGATGGCTTCTTCCGGCTATAAGAACATATCTGGAAATCGGTACTATTTCTTCGATAACGGGCAGATGGCTGCCAATCAGTATGTAGGACTTGCCTATATGGATGAGAAGGGGGTACGAAACCGGGAGCTGGATATCATTGTAAAGGCGAAGAAAAGCTCTTATTCTCTGCCTGCCGATGTAAAGGAGGCATTTACAGAATCTTCTAAAAACGTTCCAAGACAGTGGGTCAAGAAGTTTGTTGACCAGGGCTGGCAGATTCTTTATTATCCGGATAAGCAGTATTTTGAAGCGCCAATGACAGGAAACGGCATCTATTACGTTGGTCATAAGCTGGATATCAATTATAAAAAGATTAAGATCTGCAACCCGGGCGAGCTTTCCCAGGCATTCGGTGAGTATATCGGTTATGCCTCCGGCTGTTATAAAAGCAACAGCAAATCAGGCACGGATCTTATGATGTATCGTGATCTTTTGGAGGATTTTATTTACATACCGGATTACTATTCCGATGATATGACATTTTATTTTGGTAAGCTGGTAGGAGCCTATGTGGAATCCCCTTACACAAGATCGGAGATGGAAGCGGCAGCCCCGGAGGCAATTGGTATATTAAAAGACATTTTGTATGAGCAGAAAACAGATAAATGAGCGGCTTTGGACGAACCGGGGCCGCTTTTGTCGTATAAAAAAGTAAATTTATAATTGACAAATGGTAGTAGATGGTATATTATCGATATATAGATTTAATGCAATTTAATTTAATAAAATTAAAAAGGAAGTGAAACGATGGCATTATTGACTAAAGCATTGATAGCTGTCATTGCAGCAGAGCATTTGTACATTCTTTGGGTAGAAATGTTTGCATGGACAACAACCGGTAAGCGTATATTTACCTCTATAGACCATACGCTTTTTGAAAAGACAAAGGGTCTTGCGGCAAATCAGGGACTGTATAATGGATTTTTATCTGCCGGCCTTATTTGGTCCTTATTCATTGGGGATCCCATATGGGCGGCGAACATAGCCGTATTTTTCCTGTCATGCGTTGTTATTGCCGGAAGCTACGGTGCTCTGACTTCCTCAAAGTCAATCTTTTTCAAGCAGGCACTGCCGGCACTTTTGGTACTATTAGTAGTTATATTAATCCCGTAATGGGGAAAATAAAGAAATAGGAGAGAGAAAACATGAACGAGACAATCAAATTAATCCAGGACCACAGATCCATAAGAAGCTTTCTTGACAAGGACGTTGACGATGCCGTGATTGATGAAATTTTAAGATCAGCTCAGGCTATGCCAAATTCCATCAATGGGCAGCAGACTTCTGTCATTGTAATAAAAGATAAAGATACCAAGAAAAAAATTGCTGAGTATACAGGAAACCAGACCTGGATTGAGAATGCGCCTGTATTTTTACTGTTTCTTATTGATTTTTACAAGACAAAGTTAGCTGCTGAGAAGAATGGTCTTACTCAGGCGATTCATGAAAGCGTAGAGGGAACCATGGTTGGTACCTTTGATGCAGGACTTCAGATGGGAGCTGCTATTATTTCAGCAGAATCTCTGGGACTTGGAATCGTTCCCATTGGCGGAGTGCGAAAGAACCCGGCAGAGCTGATTGAATTATTAAAGCTTCCGGAGTACACATATCCTGTCGTTGGTCTTGCTTTAGGATATCCGAAGGATCATTCCCATAAGAAACCAAGACTTCCCTTTGATACCTTTAAGCACGAGGAAGTCTATCATACCAGTGGTCTTTTAGAGTCCATGGAACAGTATGATAAGGATATGGAAGACTATTTAAAAGAGATTGGCCGGGAACAGGAAGGAAACTGGAGCAAGTTCACCTCCGGCATTTACCAGAGTATATACTATCCTGAGGTATATCCCACTATGAAGAAACAAAAATTTTTGAATGATAAATAGAACATAAATACAGGCAGCCGAATCTTCGGCTGCCTGATGTTTTATTCCGCCAGTTCCTCCCACTGCTGATATAACGACTCCAGCTGCTTTCCGATGGCATCTTTTTCCTGATTCAGTTCCATAAGCTTTGGTACATCAGTAAAAATTTCTTCTTTTACAAGAAGTTCATCGATTTCCCCATCCCTGGTCTCCAGCTTGTGAATCTCATCCTCAATCTTCTTAAGCTCGTTTTGGCGCTTTCTTAAGCGGGCCTGTTCTTCTTTTTGAGCCTTCCAGTCCAGCTTTGTCTCAGTGGTATCTTCCCTGAGAGCTTCCGCTGTTACAGGGGAAGCGGCATAAAGGCTTGTCATCAGTTCTCTTTTTTCCAGATAATAATCGTAATTACCGATATAGTTTACCATAGTCTGATTGGTTAAATCCAGGATCCTTGTAGCAGTCCGGTTAATGAAATAACGGTCATGGGATACGTAAAGTACGGTTCCTGTATAATTGTTCAGTGCCTCCTCAAGAATCTCCTTTGAGGTAATATCCAGATGGTTGGTAGGCTCATCGAGGATGAGGAAATTGGCCTCAGAAAGCATGAGCTTTGCAAGAGAGACTCGTCCCCGTTCTCCACCGCTTAAGTCCTTGACTCGCTTGTACACATCGTCACCGGTAAATAAGAATGCGGCCAGTATGTTTCTGATCTGGGTATTATTCATGGAAGGATACGTATCCTGAAGCTCATCAAATAGAGTTTTATCCATATGAAGAACCTGGTGCTCCTGGTCATAGTACCCGATATGTACCTTGGAGCCTAATATAATTTCACCCTGGTCTGCGCCCAGAATGCCATTTAACATCTTTAATATAGTGGTTTTTCCTGTGCCGTTGCCGCCGATGATGGCAACCCGTTCTCCACGTTTGATCTCAAAATCCACGTGATCGAACAGGAGGTTCTGATCAAAGGCTTTTTTTAGATTCCGTACGGTCAGAACATCATTTCCGCTGATAATATTGGGTTCCAGCCTGATTTTCATCTCATCATTTACTTCGCTGGGCTTATCCAGGCGTTCTATCTTATCCAGCATCTTTTCCCGGCTTTCTGCCCGACGGATGGATTTTTCCCTGTTAAAGGATTTTAATTTTGTGATTACTTCTTCCTGATGTTTGATTTCCTGCTGCTGATTGAGATAAGCTTTCATCTTTGCTTCCCGGATCATGGCTCTTTTGCCGCTGTAATCCGTATAGTTTCCCTGATAAACACTCATAATGCCATTATCAAGCTCAACGATTTTTGTAACCACCCGGTCTAAGAAGTAACGGTCATGGGCAACGATGATTACGCTCCCGTCGTAGTTGACCAGATAGCCCTCCAGCCAGGCAATGGATTCCATATCCAGATGGTTGGTAGGCTCGTCAAGGAGAATGATATCCGGCTTTGACAGAAGAAGGCGTCCTAAAGCAACACGGGTCTTTTGTCCTCCGGATAAAGCACTGACAGGCTTTTTAAAATCTTCCTCAACAAATCCAAGTCCTTTTAATACACCGGTCACCTCACTTTGATAAGCGTAACCGTTTTGCTGTTCAAATTCATGATTCAGCCGGCTGTAGGAGGATAGCATATCATTAAGCTCATCGCCTGTAAGGTGTTTCATATCCAGTTCCATCTGGCGGATCTTTGCTTCCATCTCAATAATGGGCCGTTTGATTTCAAGGACCTCTTCAAAAACAGTGCGCTCACCGGAAAGGTCCTGGTGCTGGGATAAGTATCCCATGGTTTTCCCTTTGGAGATGACTACCTCTCCCTCGTCGGAAGGCATTTCTCCAATGATGATTTTTAATAGAGTAGATTTCCCAGCGCCGTTGATTCCAACGATTGCTGCTTTTTCATGCTCCTCTATATGAAAGGAAGCGTGCTTTATGACTTCATTGCTTCCAAATGCTTTGCTTATGTTACTGCATGACAAAATCATGTTATAATTTCCTCCCGAATAAGTGTAAGACAATAGGATTAGTATAATATAGGTCTTTTGTTTTTTCAAGGATTCAATAGAAAAACTAGTTTGACATTATTTTGACGTGAAGTTATAATAATGATAGTTTATTCTGAGTAAAAGAAGGTGAAGATGTGGCAGATAAAGAAATTTCAAAAGCAGTGATTGCCAGGCTTCCTAGATATTACCGATATCTTGGAGAGCTGCTGGAAGAAGGAGTGGAACGGATTTCCTCCAATGATTTAAGCATACGAATGAAGGTGACCGCTTCTCAGATCCGTCAGGATTTGAATAACTTCGGTGGGTTCGGTCAACAGGGCTATGGCTATAACGTGAAATATTTATATACGGAGATAGCAAAGATACTGGGAATCGACAGGCAGCATAATCTTGTCATCATTGGCGCAGGAAACTTAGGTCAGGCCATTGCCAATTATGCCAATTTTGAAAAGCGTGGTTTTCTGATTAAAGGAATGTTCGATATCAATCCGCGTCTGATCGGGCTTGTTGTCCGCGGAATTGAAATTCGAAGCGTGGACGATCTGGAAACCTTTGTGAGAGAGAATGACGTCCAGATTGCAGCCCTGACCATACCAAAGACCAAGGCGCCGGAAATTGCAGACCGCCTTGTTCAGGCAGGAATCAAGGCTATCTGGAATTTTGCCCATACAGATTTAACAGTACCTGATGATGTTGTAGTAGAGAATGTACATTTATCAGAAAGTCTTATGCGTCTGTCTTACCGTGTATGCAGCATGCAGGATGGTACTGCTGATTTAGAGGACAGATAATCTGGATAAATAGTGAATGAGCCTGCCGGCAGACAGAGAGGAAGAACTCTTGGCTGCCGGCTGTTTTCTATATGAAAGAAAGGTGAATGCATTTTGAGAAATCTGGTGACTGGAGATCAGATGAAAGAAGTGGATCGCTATACCATAGAAACCATTGGAATCCCTTCTCTGGTTCTTATGGAGCGGGCGGCTTTGGCCGTTGTCAGTGAGATAGAAGCGCTGGTTAATAAGAAAAGCAATATCTGGGTTCTATGCGGCAATGGAAATAATGGAGGAGATGGCATTGCCGTTGCCAGGCTCCTTCATTTAAAAGGATACAAGACCTGGGCAATCCTTGCTGGAACCAGGGAGAATGGAAGCAGGGAATGGCTGGTGCAGCTTGACATAGCCAAAAAGCTTGGAGTCCAATTGGTAAACTGCCCGGAATTTCCCCCTGGAGACTGCGATCTGCTTGTAGATGCTCTGTTTGGCGTTGGTCTTAACAGGGAGGTACTTGGCACCTATAAGGAAATTATGGAAAAGGCCATCGCTTTAAGGCCTGAAATTACGGTAGCAGTGGATATTCCCTCCGGCATACATTCTGACTCAGGGCAGATCATGGGGACAGCGTTACGGGCAGATGTAACGGTCACCTTTGGCTTTGAGAAGCTTGGAACCATGCTGTATCCGGGAAAAGAGTACAGCGGCAGGGTTGTGATAGCGGACATCGGTTTTCCTGATCAAAGTCTTTCCGCCATCAAGCCAAGCTTTTTTACCTTTGAATCAGGGGATACAAAGGAAATTCCTCTGCGTCCGGCCTATTCCAACAAAGGCAGCTTCGGCAAGGTCCTGGTGGTTGCGGGAGGGCGTAATATGAGCGGTGCGGCCTACTTAAGCGCCCTTGCAGCTTACCGGACCGGGGCGGGCCTTGTGAAGATATTTACAATAGAAGAAAACCGTACAATTCTTCAGTCAGGGCTGCCGGAGGCAATTATTGCAACGTATGACCCGGAAGAAGCCGCAGCAGATACGACAGCCTTTAAGGAACTTTTGAAAAAACAGTGTGAGTGGGCCAGTGTCATCGTTCTTGGGCCTGGACTTGGGCGAGAGCCTTATGTGAAGAATCTGGTGGAAGAGGTGCTTACAAACGCCTATGTCCCGATTATCCTGGATGCAGATGGACTGGGTGCCATTGCCGATCATCCGGATCTGACCGGATATTTTACTGAAAATATTATAGTGACTCCCCACCTTGGGGAGATGGCAAGACTGACCGGAAGCTCGGTGGAGGCCATTAAAAAGAATTTAATTGCGGCAGCCAGGGAATACGCAGACCGTTTTGGCATCACCTGCGTTTTAAAGGATGCCGTGACCATAGGCGCGCTAAAGAATCAGAGGACCTATGTAAATTCCTCCGGTAACAGTGCCATGGCAAAAGCAGGATCCGGTGATGTTTTAACAGGGATCATAGCCGGACTTTTAGCTCTTGGGCTTGAGGAATCCGATGGGGCAGCATTAGGGGTCTGGCTTCATGGGCTGGCCGGAGATGCCGTGCGGGAAAAATACGGAAGTTACAGTCTTTTAGCAAGTCAGCTGACAGAAGAAATTTATACAATATTGCAGGAGCAAACGAGGTAACAGGAAGATGAGATTATATGGCAGGGTTTTTGAAACGGTGGATTTGGATGCAGTCAGACACAATATGGAGGCCATGAGAGCAAATCTGACAGAAGGAACGAAGATGATCGGCGTTGTGAAGTCAGATGGTTATGGACATGGATCGGTTCCTGTTGCCATGGCAATCGACCCTTATGTGTGGGGATATGCAGTCGCTACCGTAGAGGAGGGGGTTATTTTAAGAAAGCACGGCATTGAAAAGCCCATTCTGGTGCTTGGTGTCGTTCCTGCTGACGGCTACGACCTTTTGATCCAGTATGGAATCGCATCGGCAGTGTTCCAATATAAAAGAGCCAGCCTTCTTTCAGAAGCAGCTCTGAGGGCAGGAAAAAAAGCCGTCATTCATTTAGTGGTGGATACTGGTATGAGCCGGATCGGACTTCCTGTAACGGAGGAAGCTGCCGATGAGGCGGTGAAGATAAAAAGTCTTTCAGGAATTGAAGTGGAAGGATTATTCACTCATTTTGCAAAGGCAGATGAGACAGATAAGACGGCTACCAACAGGCAGATGGAGGAGTACCGGAGATTTACAGACCTGCTTTTGGAAAGAGGTGTAGAGATTCCTATCCTTCACTGTTCCAACAGTGCCGGTATCCTGGATCTTCCGGCTGCTAATTTCCATGCGGTCCGGGCCGGTATCTCTATTTATGGTCTTTATCCTTCCCATGAGGTTGACAAAGAGACCGTAAAGCTTAGACCTGTCATGGGGTTAAAAAGCGTGGTTACTTACATAAAAACAATCGCACCAGGTACGGCTGTAAGCTATGGAGGCACCTTTGTTGCTGATAAAGAAATGGTGATAGCCACCATACCCGTAGGATATGGGGACGGGTATCCCAGAAACCTTTCCGGTAAAGGTGAGGTACTGATCCGGGGTCAGAGAGCCAGGATTCTTGGAAGGGTGTGCATGGATCAGTTCATGGTGGATGTCACGGACATTGAAGGCGTGGAGGAAGATGACGAAGCTGTTTTGATTGGGAAACAGGGAGAGAATGAGATTACCGTAGAGGACATAGCAGAAGCCTGCGGTGGATTTCATTACGAAATTTTATGTGATATCGGCAAACGGGTCCCCAGAGTCTACATTCAGGGAGGCGAGGTAGCAGGTACCAAGGATTATTTTGATGATATTTATAAAGGGTTTCAAAAGGTGTGATAACAAACTCCATGTCCAAAACATATCATAAGGTATGCAGTGGAAAAACTTAAGTGTATACACGAGTCAAAGAAGGTCAATAATAGACTTAAATAAATTGACGGAGTGTGATAATGTGATAATCAGACGTGGAGACATCTATTATGCCGATTTGAGACCGGTGGTAGGTTCTGAACAAGGCGGTATTCGCCCGGTTCTTATTATACAGAACGACATAGGAAATAAGCACAGCCCAACGGTGATCTGTGCAGCGATTACTTCCAGAATGAACAAGGCTAAGCTCCCCACCCATGTGGAGCTCGATACAAAAAAATGCGACATGATTAAAGATTCGGTAATTCTTTTAGAGCAGCTGCGTACCATTGATAAGCAGAGGCTGAAAGAGAAGATTTGCCATATCGATGAAGAACTTCAGCAGGAAGTGGACTGTGCATTGAGGGTCAGCCTGGAACTGGGTACATAGTTCATTATTGACGGAATGCTGATAAAATGGTATATTTTTATTTAGTTGCATGAAAAATACGAATGATAATGAACAAAAGGAGTCGATAGTTAGAATGGACGATGGCAATCCGCTTATACGCGTGATTATTTTTATTGCTTTTATCGTATTAGACGCAATATTTTATGGTTTTGGAGCAGCAATCCAAAATGTGAATTCAAGCGAACTGGAGCACCAGATGGAGAATGGGAGTGAAAAGGCCAGGAAGCTGTTACATATTGTTAACAGACCTACGCCTTTCGTAAATACCATTCAGATTACTACTAATTTAATCGGTATGATTACCGGAGCCTTTGTACTGGAAGAGCTGGGAGCCAACTTAGGGAATATTTTAATTGGAAATCATGCATTTCCTGGAAAGTGGATCTCTCTTTTAAGTCTTTTTGTAGTGGCATTGGCACTGATTGTGCTGCTCATCAGCTTTGGTATTATTATACCAAAACGCTGTGCAGCGAAGAATCCAGAGAAGTGGGGATTTGCACTTTTGCCGGTCGTAAGCATTCTTATGATTCCGGTGAGGCCAGTAGCCTGGCTTGCAAACCTGGTAGCATTTTTTGTCTTGAAACTGCTTGGAATCGGTATGGCAACAGATAATGAGAACGTTACAGAAGAGGACATCATGTCTATGGTTAACGAGGGTCATGAGCAAGGCGTGTTAGAGGCCAGGGAAGCGGAGATGATTACCAACATCTTTGAGCTGAACGACAAAGAGGCCGGCGATATCATGACTCATAGAAAAAGCCTTGTGGCTTTGGATGGAGATATGCCCCTTCGGGAAGCAGTTGATTTTATTCTCAAGGAAGGGCTTAATTCCCGTTATCCCATCTACAGAAAAGATGTGGATGACATCATTGGTATCCTTCATATGAAAGATGCCCTTATTGCCGTGGAGCACAGAAAGAATGTGTCCCGGAAGTTGTGGGAGATAGAAGGTCTTTTGCGGGAGGCTGTCTTTATTCCGGAAACCAGAAATATCAACGAACTGTTTAAAGAGATGCAGTCCGAGAAAATTCATATGGTAATCGTGGTAGATGAGTATGGCCAGACGGCAGGTATCGTTACCATGGAAGATATTCTGGAAGAAATCGTAGGTAATATTTTAGATGAATACGATCTGGATGAGGAGTATATTATTCCTTCCGAGGATGGTTCCTATGTCATGAATGGCATGACGCTTTTGGAAGATGTGGAAAAGGCATTGGATATTGAATTTGAGGAAGAGGATTTTGATTCCTACGATACCATAAGCGGCCTTTTGATTTCAAAGCTGGACCGAATCCCTCAGGAGGGAGAACAGACGGAGGTATCGATTCTTGGATACCGGTTTAAGATTCTCCAGGTAAAAAATAAAATCATTCAGTCAATTCTGGTCCGGAAGGAAGAAACCGATGAGCCTAAGGGAGAAGTGGATTCATTAAATAAGATGGAAACAGAGAAGGATCATTCCGAAGCTCTGTCTTAATATTTGCACAGTCTCTAAAGTATTCCTGCTGTTATGCAGGGGTTCTTTAGAGACTGTGTATTATTTTTTCTTGCCAGATGAAATAATAAGTGCTAAAATAGAAAAGATGTATTTTCTGAAAATAAAGGACGAAATAGAGAAAGAAAAGGAGTGCTTTAAACAATGTCAGGACATTCAAAGTTCGCAAATATCAAACACAAAAAAGAGAGAAACGATTCTGCAAAAGGTAAGATCTTTACTGTCATCGGAAGAGAGATTGCAGTTGCAGTAAAAGAAGGCGGACCAGACCCTGCAAACAATAGTAGGCTCCGTGACGTGATTGCAAAGGCCAAGGCAAACAATATGCCTAATGATACCATTGACCGCGGAATCAAAAAAGCGGCTGGTGAGGCTGGTACTGTCAACTATGAAACCATTACATACGAAGGTTACGGCCCCAATGGAGTCGCAATTATCGTAGATACATTGACAGACAATAAAAACCGTACGGCGGCAAATGTAAAGAATGCATTTACTAAGGGCGGCGGTAATGTAGGAACACCTGGTTGTGTTTCTTTTATGTTTGATAAAAAAGGTCAGATTATTATAGATAAAGAAGAGTGTGACATGGATCCGGATGAGCTTATGATGATCGCTCTGGATGCTGGCGCCGAAGACTTTTCTGAGGAAGAGGACAGCTTTGAAGTAGTAACGGCTCCAGAAGAGTTCAGTGCGGTAAGAGAAGCGCTGGAGGCAGCGAAAATTCCTATGGTCGAAGCAGATATCACCATGATTCCTCAGACCTGGGCTGAGCTTACCGATGAAGATTCCATTAAGAAGATGAACCGGATTTTAGACCTTCTTGATGTAGAAGATGATGTGCAGGCGACCTATCATAACTGGGACGAATAAAGAAGAATAAAAAGAGCGGGAAAACCTTTGTTTTCCCGCTCTTTCTTAAATGGCACCAGTTAACTTACTTACAGAAGTGTTTATGGATCCAACCAGCTCATGAATTCTCTGGTAGACACCTCCCGAATTTTTTGAGATTTCACCAAACTCTCTTGCGACCACCGCAAACCCCACTCCAGCATCCCCGGCTCTTGCGGCTTCGATGGAGGCGTTTATGGAAAGTATATTTTCCATGGAGGCGACCTTTTGTAAATCCCGGGTTTTTTCTGTGACTTCATCCAATGATTTCTGAATATGTTCAATTTCCACATCGAGAATATCGTTTCTTTTTTGTGTCGCCGTTTTCATGTATTCTAAGTTGACCAGCTGATTGACCACATTGCCAAGCATCTCTGCAGATGCACGAATCATGGATTCCGAACGAACCGGAACCTTTTTTAAAGCAGCCAGGTAATCGTTTTCCGGTATGCCAAGCTCTCTGGCAATATCCCGGAATTTGTTTTCATCTGGTACACCTGGTAAAACCTGTCCCCCGATAATGGCTCCAACTTTCTCTCCTTGAACGATAATATCTGTGGAAAAATCCATCAGCCCTGCATGGCAGTAATAAGTACCGTTCCCTTCGGCGTCACATTTCTGACACCGCTTTGCTCCTTCTTCATTCTTTCTGGTATGCTTCATGCAAAAATCTGTGAAATTACTTCCCTTGGTTAAGTATTTGCCTTCTCCATCCACTGCGATGGCTGCCAGACCCGTGGCCTCGGAAAACTGATCCTGGATTTTTTGAAGCACATTAAGATCAATAAATTTTCTTAAGTCTATCATATGTATTCCCCGCCTTCTCCCATAAGAATTGGAAACGATTGTAAATATTATTATATAATATTAGTAGAGCAAATACAAGTAAGGAAGATGGAATATAGCTTGTAAAAACCCATGGCACAAGGCAAAAGATTGTGCTGCAATCGACCGTGTCAAAAATGTTAAAAAGAAGAAAAAGAGGCATAAGACCATGGACAGTGACCGGTTGTACCGGGTAAAAAAAGAAGATGTGGACAAATTAAAGGAACTGCTGACGGAATGCTTTGGATCGGATCCTCTCTATAGCAGGCTTATACCGGATAAAGAGACAAGGGACCGCTTGCTGCCGGAGCTGTTCGCTTGCGATATGGAAGAATTTCTTCTTACCTGTGAGATTTATGCGGACAGCGAAGAAATTCACGGCATTATCGTAGTGGAGGATGAATCAGAATCCTTTCATTCCTTAAAGCGTTATGTTTCGGAGGCCATGGCATATGTAAAGACAAAAGGGTATCTGATCAAGGAGGATCCATCTCTTAAGACCTTGTGGAATTTCTTCCAGTTCAGGGATTATTTAAACTCCAAATGGACAGAAAAGCTCCATACTCAAAACCGGCTGCATATCATATATCTTGCGGTGAGACCTGCCATGCAGCGTCATGGCATCTCAGCCTTTTTGTTAAAGGAAACGATGGAATATGCGGATAAGAACGGGCTCATAATCACCCTGGAAACCCATAAAGAGGGGAATGTATCTTTTTATCAGCATTTTGGCTTTGAACTATACGAAGTTGTTGAAAAGCAATTTGACTTAAAACAGTATTGCCTGATTCGTAATCATAAATGAGTTTAATATACATAATAGGACAGGCTTTCAGTGATCTGAAATCCTGCTTTTTTATAGAGTGAAATAGCTGGCTTGTTGAGGCCGGAAACCTGGAGAAACAGCTTTTTAAACCGTCTTGCATTGGGATGGGCAAAATACGTATCTAAAAAAAGGGAAAGACAGGCACTTCCCAGTCCCTGGTTTCTGTAAGGTTCTGAAATTTCAAAACCATAAAAATAAGCTCCATGTTCCAGAGAGTCGAGACAGCAGGATCCCACCTGCTCTCCATCAAGCAAAAAGACGCACTGAATCGGGGTCTCTTCCGGAGAAGAGGCGATGGAGAGGGATAGGGCATCAAAAGAAGGCCCCTCCTTTAGACGGCTTGTCTTTATGGATTGGGTCAGCGGTAGCTCCATGATGTGCTCCTGATACCAAAAGGAAGCATCCATGGCACGTAATGCGTGGATGGTATCCTTACAGGATTCATCTACGGGAAATATAAGATCACTGTCTCCTGTTTCATCTAAAAGCGTTTCGATCAGCCTGGTAAAATATCCTTTTTGTCTGTGCCCGGGGTGAGTGAATCCACTGCATTCATAATCCATATTTTCGGTAAAAAATGCACAGAGGACGGATAAGAGGGTTTCTTCGTCGTATAATAAGAAGTAAATACAATCTTCTTCCGTTGGAAGTGTCAGAGAAATATGATCATGACTTTTGCAAACTTCCTGAAGCGTGATTGCATCATTTTTTTGTGTTTGACTTGGGGCATTGGTGCGGATTACATTCATATCATGGCTCCTGATTTGTTTTCCTATAGTATAATACAAAAAAACATGAAAATTCAATGAAATATTTCCATATTTCCAGTTGTTTCTTTGAAATATGGGTGATAGAATAAACACAAGTAAAGCAGTTGGAGGGATATCATTGAAAAAGAGAGATGAAATACCGGTAAGCGACACCTGGAACCTGGCGGATATATTGCCGTCTGAAGCAGCCTGGGAGGATTTATTCCGTGAAACAGAGCAGGCAATTGCAGGTTATAAAAGATATGAAGGACATCTTGCAGAGTCCGGCGAGATGCTTTTTTCCTGTCTGAAATTTGACGAGGAGGTATCCTTAAAGATAGAGACTCTGTTCGTATATGGAAAACAGAAGTCAGATGAAGATACAGGGAATGCAAGATATCAGGAATTTGCAGCAAAAGCAAGAGCCTTATCCTATCAGGCGGCAAGTCTTTCTGCTTTTTTAGTGCCTGAGATATTGACAATTCCAGAAAATACTCTTTCGGAATATCAGGAGAAATTACCGGAGCTAAAGCGTTATAAAAGAACCCTTGAAATTATCATGAAAAAGAAGGAGCATACCTTATCTGCTGCAGAAGAGGCCCTTCTTGCCAAATCCCTGGAAGCGACATCAGGGGCATCTGATATTTTCAATATGTTCAATAATGCAGATGCCAAATTCCCTGAGATTCTTGATGAGAACCAGGAGCCGGTTAAAATTACCCATGGCAACTATATCGCCCTTATGGAAAAGCAGGACAGAAGAGTGCGAAAGTCAGCATTTGAAGCGCTATATAGCATCTACAAGCAGTTTGGAAACACGCTGGCGTCTACCTTTTTTTCCAATGTAAAACAGGCAGCTTTCTATGCATCAGCAAGAAATTACACATCGTCAAGGGCACACTCCTTATCCGAGAACGAAATACCGGAAGAAGTCTATGACAATCTGATAAAGGCTGTCCGGGAAGGGATTTCTTATCTTCATGAGTACGTATCCATCCGTAAGGAAGCTCTGGGAGTAGATGAGCTTCATATGTACGATTTATATGTGCCAATGGTATCTTTGGAAGAAAAGAAAATATCCTTTGACGAAGCGAAAACCATGGTTCTTGAGGGATTAAAGCCTTTGGGAGAGGAATATCTGGCTCTTTTAAAGGAAGGCTTTGATAACCGATGGATCGATGTGTATGAGAATGAAGGAAAGAGAAGCGGAGCTTATTCCTGGGGAGTTTACGGAATCCATCCTTACGTTCTCCTTAATTTTAATGGAACCTTAGACAGCGTATTTACCCTGGCTCATGAGATGGGGCATGCACTTCATAGCTGGTTTTCGGATAAAAATCAGTCCTATGTGGATGCAGGCTATAAAATATTTGTTGCAGAGGTAGCTTCCACCTGTAATGAAGCGCTCTTAATCCGCCACCTTTTAGATACAACGAAAGATAAGAGTGAGCGTGCTTATCTGGTAAATCATTTTATGGATAGCTTCCGTGGAACACTTTACCGTCAGGCAATGTTTGCGGAGTTTGAGGCTGAGACTCACCGCCTGGTAAAAGAGGGGCAGATACTGACGGCGGATCTTCTTGGTCAGACATACCATAAGCTCAATGAATTTTATTTTGGTCCGGATATGGTGGTTGATCCGGAGATTGATTTCGAGTGGTCCAGAATTCCTCATTTCTATACACCATTTTATGTATATCAGTATGCAACAGGCTTTTCTGCTGCTGTAGCTATCAGCAGCAAGATCCTTTCCGGGGATCAGGAAGTGATTGAGGGTTATTTTAAATTTTTAAGCGGCGGAAATTCCATGACTCCCATTGATTTATTAAAGCTTTGCGGAGTGGATATGTCCACAGCAGAGCCGGTAAAGGATGCGCTTTTGGTATTTGCCGGGCTATTAAAAGAAATGAGAGGGCTGATTTAGGTCCAATTGCTGGTTGGGAAAGAGGGGAGCAGGTATGAATCTTTATCAGATGATATTTAAAAGAAGATCCATCAGAAAATTTAAAAAGGAACAGATCCCGGAACAGCTTTTAAAGGATATTCTTTATTTCGGGAGCTGTGTATTGAAGCTTCATGCGGACATTTCAGTGAAAATGGAAATATGTGACAACTTAGATGGCCATCTTCCAGTGAAAGGCTTATGGAAAGTAGAGGCTCCCTATTATCTGGTATTTTATTCCGAGGAAAAAGAAGGGTATCTGACAAACGCAGGATATATCCTGGAGCCGATTCTCTTATATATGACAGGGAAGGGCATTGGATCCTGCTATCTGGGGAATACCAGAATCACTGGTCATGAGATGGAAGGGGTTAAGCAGGTCGTCGCAATAGCTTTTGGCTATCCCAAAACACTTCTGTACCGGGATCCGGCTACGGCAAAGCGCTTGCCGTTAAAGGAGCTGTGCGTATTTAAAGAAGAAATCGGAGAGCCGATGAAAAATATATTAAAAGCTGCAAGGCTGTCTCCGTCGGCTATGAATAACCAGCCCTGGCGGTTTATTGTATACCACGACAGGATTTATATCTTTGCCTGCAGAGAATTTCTGCCTTCTGCCCCCTTAGTTTCCATGCGTGATATCAGTATTGGGATTATGTTGTCCCATCTAACCATAGCCGCGGAAGAGATGTGGATGAACATCAAGCTGGAAGCAGAAGAAACAATGCTTAAAAAGTCCTTTAAAAGCGGGACTTATGTTACGACTGCGTACGTCAAAGAATTCAACTGCTGATCACATGTTATTTCATATAAAAAGGAGAAGGGCCAATGGTATGGTCCTTCTCCTTTTTCATGCCTATTCAATTGGAATATAACGGTTTTCTTCAATTTCCTTGGGAGCTTCCTTGGGAAGCATAAGCTTTAAGATTCCGTTTTCAAACGATGCCTTAATATCTTCCTGTCTGATTCTGGTTCCTACGTAAAAGCTTCTCTTTAAAGAACTGTGATACCGCTCTCTGCGGATATAGTTCTTTTCTTCATCGGAGTTATTTTCTGAACTGTTTTCAGCGAGGATGGTGAGATACCCATCTTTTAGCTCTGCCTTTACCATATCCTTCTGAAAGCCAGGCAGTTCCATATCTATAACATAGTGGTCACCGCTGTCTTCAATATCGGTTTTCATTAAGGGTTGCTTGTTTAAATATGAATCTGTAAAAAACGGATCATTGAAAAAATCATCAAATAAATTGTTTCTTCTGGATAATAACATATCAGTTCCTCCTTTTTATTCGATAGATGCAGCACCGTTCATTGGTGTTCTATATGTGTTATACATGTAATATAACACATATTATTAGCACTGTCAATAGGTGAGTGCTAATATTTTTCGTCGAAACTACGTTGCTAGTATGAATAGAAAATGATAAAATAACCATGTTTGAAATATTTTAAAGTGAGGAATGGGATCCATGAAACGGGAAGTTGACTTAAATGAGATTTCCGATGGGAAATTATATGGCATAAATGATATGGTAAAGGCGGACTGTAAGGATTGCAGGGGCTGTTCTGACTGCTGTCAGGGGATGGGACAATCTGTTACCCTGGATCCTCTTGACTGTTACCGTTTGTGTGAAAATCTGTCCTGCACCATGGAAGCATTGCTTCAGGATAAGCTTGAATTAAATGTAGTGGATGGAATCGTACTTCCCAATCTAAAAATGGCAGGTGAGGCTGAACGGTGCAGTTTCCTAAATCATCGGGGAAGATGCAGCATCCATAGCTTCCGCCCCGGAATCTGCCGTCTGTTTCCTTTGGGAAGGGTTTACGGGGAACAGGAAATGAAGTATTTTCTTCAATTACATGAATGCAGAATGGAAGAACGGACAAAGGTAAAGGTGAAAAAATGGCTGGATACATCTGATGTGAAACAGTATGAAGCCTTTGTGCTAAAATGGTATCATTATTTGAAAAATCTAGAAAAACGCATCAAAACAGAAAATGACCCTTCCTTTGCCAATCAGGTCAGCATGTACGTGTTAAAAAACTTTTATTTGGTACCCTATGAAATGGAACAGGATTTTTACAGTCAGTTTGAAAGAAGGCTTGAAGCGAGTACCTTCTTATGATAGAATTGGTAAGAATAGAGAATAATAAGAATAAATGGAACCCAGGAGGAGACAATGATCAGGCAATTAATTGAAAAAATCCAGAAGACAAAGGCACCGATCTGTGTAGGACTTGACCCCATGCTTGACTATATACCAGAACATGTCCTAAGCAAGGCATTGGAAGAGTTTGGTGAGACTCTGGAAGGTGCTGCAGAAGCAATCTGGCAGTATAATAAAGAAATTATAGATCATGTATACGATTTAATCCCCTCCGTAAAGCCTCAGATCGCCATGTATGAACAGTTTGGCATTGAAGGATTGCAGGCTTATGTAAAAACAGTAAACTATTGTCAGGAAAAAGGCCTTCTTGTGATTGGCGATGCAAAACGAGGCGATATCGGTTCTACTTCATCTGCGTATGCTACCGCTCATATTGGTAAAGTAAAGGTAGGAAGCAATCGTCTCACCGCATTTGGGACAGATTTTCTTACCATCAATCCCTATCTGGGAACGGATGGCGTGAAACCCTTTGTGGACGTATGTAAGGAAGAGGATAAGGGACTGTTTGTTCTTGTTAAGACCTCCAATCCCTCCAGCGGAGAATTTCAGGATCGGCTGATTGATGGACGTCCTTTGTACGAGCTGGTAGCCGAAAAGGTAGTAGAATGG
Organism: [Clostridium] aerotolerans DSM 5434; assembly: GCF_000687555.1. Classification (GTDB taxonomy): domain Bacteria; phylum Bacillota; class Clostridia; order Lachnospirales; family Lachnospiraceae; genus Lacrimispora; species Lacrimispora aerotolerans. Next base: position 349,020 of record NZ_JHWJ01000001.1, read on the forward strand.
GGAGCCCAGTCCATGGACGGAACCTACAGCAACGTAGGTGCAGTGGTAGGAGCTACTTATCCAGAGATGAGCAGAATTCTCCGTAAGCTTATGCCAAATACCTATTTCCTGGTACCAGGTTATGGTGCTCAGGGAGGAACGGCTGAAGATTTAAAGCCCTGTTTTAATGAAGATGGATTAGGCGCTGTGGTAAACTCCTCCAGAGGAATCATTGCTGCATATAAGCAGGATAAATATAAGAAATATGGTGCAGAGCACTTTGGTGAGGCCTCAAGACAGGCAGTCATCGATATGGTAACAGACATCAACCGGGTATTATAGGGGGACATCATGGCGAAAGTAATGGAATCAGCAAGGGTCGCCAGTCAGGAAAAGCTGGCTGATGGCGTATACAGCATGTGGATTGAAACAGAGAAGATAGCAAGAGAAGCAGTACCAGGCCAGTTTATTTCTTTGTATACAAAGGATAATTCCAAACTTCTGCCCCGTCCCATCAGTATATGTGAGATTGACAGGGAAAAGGGTCTGATCCGTATCGTATACCGGGTATTAGGCAGTGGTACAGAGGAATTCTCCTATTATAAAGAAGGGGATTATGCAGAGATCCTTGGCCCCCTTGGCAATGGTTTCCCTCTGGAAGCCGGAGCAGCAGGTAAGCGGGCATTCATCATTGGCGGAGGAATTGGAATTCCTCCTATGCTGGAGCTGTCTAAGCATCTTGACTGTGAAAAACAGATCATTCTTGGTTACCGGGATACCATGTTCTTAGAAGATGAATTCACTCCCTATGGTACCACCTTTGTAGCCACAGAAGATGGCAGTCAGGGAACAAAAGGGAATGTACTGGACGCAGTGAGAGAACATGGCCTGAGCGCAGATGTAATTTTTGCCTGTGGCCCGACCCCCATGTTAAAAGCAATAAAGGCATATGCCGAGGAGAACGGAATTGAGTGCTATCTCTCTTTGGAGGAACGTATGGCATGTGGCATCGGTGCGTGTCTGGCCTGCGTCTGCAAAAGCAGTGAGGTGGATGAGCATTCCATGGTTCATAATAAGCGGGTCTGCAAAGACGGCCCGGTATTCCGGGCAGAGGAGGTAGACTTTTAGATGAATACAAAAGTAAATCTGGCTGGGATTGAACTGAAAAATCCTGTTATGACAGCCTCCGGAACCTTTGGCTCAGGAGAAGAGTACAGTGAGATGTTCGATTTAGGCTATCTTGGTGCTGTGGTCACAAAAGGCGTTGCAAATGTGGCCTGGCCGGGTAACCCTACGCCAAGAATTGCGGAAACATACGGCGGTATGCTCAATGCCATTGGACTTCAAAATCCTGGTATGGAGGTTTTTGCTCAAAGAGACATTCCGTTTTTAAAGAAGTATGATACAAAGATAATCGTCAATGTCTGCGGAAAGACAACAGAAGATTACCTTGCAGTAGTGGAGCGGCTTTCAGAGGAGCCAGTGGATATGCTGGAGATCAATATCTCCTGCCCCAATGTGAAAGAGGGCGGAATCGCCTTCGGACAGGATCCAAAAGCAGTGGAAGCCATTACCCGTGAAGTGAAAAAGTATGCAAAGCAGCCGGTTATCATGAAATTAAGCCCCAATGTGACTGATATTGGAGTCATGGCAAAAGCGGCAGAAGCAGGCGGCGCTGATGTTATTTCCCTTATTAACACACTGACTGGAATGAAGATCGATATTAACCGCCGTACCTTTGCGGTTGCGAATAAAACAGGCGGACTTTCCGGTCCCGCGATTAAACCCATTGCAGTCCGTATGGTATACCAGGCAGCCAATGCCGTGAAGATTCCAGTCATCGGTATGGGTGGTATTATGGATGCAGATGATGCCATTGAGTTTATTCTGGCAGGAGCCACAGCTGTATCTGTAGGAACCGTCAATTTCAGAAATCCATATGCAGCCGAAGAGGTGGTAAAAGGCATTGAGGCTTATATGGAGCGATACGGTGTGAAGGATATTAAGGAACTGATCGGTGCTGTAAGGTAGATGGCAGGAATATAAGCAAGAACTTTTTGAATAGAGAGGATAAAAATGGAACAGTATAAACAGGAATTTATAGAATTTATGGTGGACAGCAATGTTCTTAAATTCGGCGACTTTACACTGAAAAGCGGAAGAAAATCGCCATTTTTTATGAATGCAGGTTCTTATGTAACAGGAGCCCAGTTAAAAAAGCTGGGAGAATATTATGCAAAGGCCATACATGAAACCTTTGGCGATGATTTTGACGTATTATTCGGACCTGCCTATAAAGGAATTCCCTTAAGTGTTGCTACGACCATTGCCTTTCATGAACTCTATGGCAAGGAAATTAAATATTGTTCCAACCGGAAAGAAGAAAAGGATCATGGCGATACAGGAATTCTTCTTGGAAGTCCCATAAAGGATGGGGACCGTGTGGTAATTATTGAAGATGTGACCACCTCTGGAAAATCGATTGAAGAGACATTTCCTATTATTAAGGCACAGGGAGATGTAGAAATATTAGGACTTATGGTTTCCTTAAACCGTATGGAAAAAGGAAAGGGTGATAAAAGCGCCCTTGATGAAATCCAGGAGAAGTATGGTTTTAAGGCGTCAGCCATCGTTTCTATGGCAGAGGTCATCGAACATTTATACAATAGAGAATATGACGGTAAAATCATCATTGATGATGCTCTGAAAGCTGCGATTGATACTTATTATGAAATCTATGGAGTGAGATAAGGAGAGCCTGATATGGAAAGAGTTTACAAGACTATGAGAAATGTTGGAGCGTTAAGCCTTGGAGTTGGAATTGTTATCACGGTAATTGGCGTTGCTGCCGGAGTTATTTCCATCATCAATGGAGCTTTTCTGCTGAAAAGAAAATCTGAAATCACATTTTAATGTTATTATGTTAAGAGGAAGCTGTAGGAAACAATGGTTTTCCGGCAGCCTTTCTCTTTTTATAAAGATGGAGCTGTTATGATTAAAAATGCGACAAAGCGGCAGAAGATGGGATGGGTGATCTTTTTAGTATACGTAATCTTTTTGGTCTACTTTCTGTTTTTCTCTGATTATTTTGGAAGAGGAAGTCATATCCGGGAAAATTACGCCTACAACCTGGTTCCATTCAAGGAGATACGGCGTTTTATTGTTTACCGTAAAGTGGTTGGACTGGAGTCTTTTCTTCTTAATATCGTAGGAAATATAGCAGGATTTATGCCGTTTGGTTTTTTCCTTCCTGTCATTAGCCGCAGGAGCCGCCGTTTTTTTAATACGGTACTATTAAGCTTTCTTTTCAGCTTAAGTATTGAGACCATTCAGCTCGTGTTTAAAGTTGGCAGCTTTGATGTAGACGACATGATTTTAAACACGGCCGGAGGTATCCTTGGCTATATTCTGTATAAGATTGTGCAGCGCATAAGAGTAAGGAGGAAAAGGCGTGAAAAAGCAGAAAAAAGTATCCTACATTAGAAAGCCTTTTGCAAAAAAGAGCTTTTTGTCCCTGGGACTTTCTGTGGGAGCGCTGGTATTGGGAATCATTGGAATCACAAGCTCTGTAATGGCGGCAGGGCAGGCGCAGCTTAATGTTGCGGCTGTCTGCTTTTGCAGTTTGCTGATCTCTTTTTTTTCCATTGGTTACGGCGTCCTTTCCTTTTTTGAAAAGGAAAAGAAATATATACTGGCCCAGATTGGCATAGCAGTCAGTGCTGTCCTTGTCATTCTCTGGGTGGTACTCATTATAATAGGAATAAGGGGGTAGCAATATGGATTATCGCAAGATGTTTCAGCAGGACAATGAAACTGTTATGGAACGTTTTGAACTGTCAATGGACAGGATTAAGGAAATTGTTTTAGAAGATACGGTGAAGGAACCATATCTGGATTATTTTAAAAAGACAGCTTCCTTCATTCAGATGATAGGAGAATACTATCAGTTTTTGGAAGAAGGAAAGCAAAAGGCCGCTTCCATTGAGGAGTTAAAGACCTGGAATCATAAGCTGTATGAGGATATCTTCCCTGGCAATTATGAACGCAGCTATGCAGACCCAGCCTATGCGGCAGTCAAGCTGGGAGAAGAATATGGAAAGCTCCTTTCCTTTTTGTATAAGGAAATAAGGGGAGACATTATTTTTGTTCACGAATACAGGCTTACAGATATCACTATTTTAAATGAAGCATTTATAGAAATCTATAATATGTTTGAGGAAGAGGCTCCGGAGGTTACTGCCATTAAGGAAGTGCTCTACTGGTTTGTCAGTGATTATACCGACCATACGGTTTCATACCGGGTCAGAGAAAGTCTTGATCCCTCCTTATCCTATGCTGCGGATATTATTAAGGAGAATGATCTTAATGACCTTCGTTACCTCTATTACTTTGGAGATTATATTTCCGATTCAGAGCTTAAGATAGCTGCTTTCTTAAATTCTCTTCCAGAGGAAAAAGTCCGCCTCATGGCAGACACCTACACCGAAGGTTACCGCAAGGGATTTGAGGTCATGGGCAGGGATTTATCAAAGAAAAAATCGGTACAGATCCGTTACGAGCTTGGATTTGAACGTATGATTAAATACGCCATGGAAAATTTTGAAAAGATGGGCCTTAAAATTATTCTCTGCCGTGCAGCCGTTTGGTCTGTGAATGTAAACGTGGGGCGCAGAGGCGGATTTTTTGGAACTTCTGCTAACCGGCAGTATGATTATGATCACCGCTATGACAATGCCATCTATTTAAATAAAGCATTTAAGGACCGCAGAGCCGCTGTGATGAAGGTGGCTTATGAAACTTATAAGGACCTTGCGTCTGAGTTCGCAGGACCTGCTGTTATGGAGACCTTTGGAAAAGAAGGCTTTAAGCCGGTGAATAAAGCCGAGGCAAATATTCTGGATGCGAAGCAGGAAAAACTGGCGGCAGAGATGGCCAACGAATCATCAAGAATCGTAAACCAGTTTGTCCGTGGAGATGAAATCAGCTTTACCATTATCGCGTTCCCGGTTCCTGAAATCGGAGAACGGTTTGAAGAAATCTTTGAAGAGACCATTGCCATCAATACTCTGGATTATGAAAAGTATAAAGACCTTCAGCAGATCATCATCGATGCCCTTGACGAAGCGGAATATGTGGAAGTGACCGGAAGCGGGGATAACAAGACTAACTTACGGGTGGCTCTTCATGCTCTTAATAACAGGGAAAAGGAAACCAATTTTGAGAACTGTGTGGCGGATGTGAATATCCCTCTGGGAGAAGTGTTCACCTCTCCAGTGCTTGCCGGTACAGAAGGTACGCTGTTTGTAAGTACGGTATACATTGGTGATTTTCAGTTTAAAGACCTTATGATGACCTTTGAAAACGGTATGATTAAGGATTATTCCTGCAGCAATTTTGAAGATCCAAGCCAGGGAAAGGCCCTCATTAAGCAAGTGATTTTAAAGAATCATGAGACCCTTCCTATGGGAGAGTTTGCCATTGGAACTAATACCACAGCCTATAAGATGGCAAGAAAGTTTGGTATTCTGGATAAGCTTCCTATATTAATCGTAGAGAAGATGGGACCTCATTTTGCAGTGGGAGATACGTGTTACAGCTGGTCAGAGGACAGTCCTGTGTATAATCCCAATGGAAAAGAAGTGATTGCCAGGGATAACGAAGTGTCAGAGCTTAGAAAGCTGGATTTAACAAAGGCATATTATAGCTGCCATACGGATATTACCATTCCTTATGCAGAGCTGGATACCATTGAAACCGTAGCGAAAGATGGCAAAAGAGTTGCGATTATTAAGGACGGTAAGTTTGTTTTAGACGGAATTGAGGAGTTGAATCTTCCGTTATTAGAGGTTTCTCAGTCATAAAAAAAACAAACTGAACAAAAAAATACAATTATTGCCAGAAAACTTGTAAAAATACTTAAGAATTCCGCTAAGATGCCGATAATGGCATAGAAGATACAGAGAAAGATGATGTCTCATGGAGGGAACTAGATGAAAAATTTAAAGATTGGTAAAAGAATTACAATTGCGTTTGGAATTGTTTTTGCTTTGTTTTTGATTGTTTCTTGTACTTCTTTGTATGGCTTGATAACGAATAACAGTAAGTTTGTAAAGTTTTATAATAATGGTCATGAGATTACTCTGCTGGCAGCTGATATGAGACGTGATTTACAGTCTTCCGCCAAGAACGTAAGCTATGCGACCATGAGTCTTGATATTAATACAACGAATAAGTACATTGAGACCGCAGAAAGTGATTTTAAAAAGCTTGACGAAGGAATTCAGTATTTAAGGGAGAACTTCAAAGGGGATCAGGCTCTTGTTGATGATATTGCCAATACCTTAAAAGAGGCAGAGCCATTTAAGGAAGAGGTGTATAACCAGTCAAAGGAGAATAAAAACCGTCAGGCTTCCAATCTTTTTTTCGATAAGCTGGAGCCGCTGTTTACCAAGATGCAGGATGATCTTGTGAAGATCAGCGATACCGTTCAGGCCAGCGCGGATCAGGACTATAAACAGTCCCAGTCCCTTATGATGGTGTCTGAAATCATCATTGTTCTCTTTCAGATCTTAGCAGTGGTAGCAACCATAGTACTTGCAACTACCATTACCAGAAGCATTGTAAAGCCGGTGCGTGAGATTGAAAAGGCAGCCGGAGAGATGTCAAAGGGAAGTCTGCATGTGGATTTAAATTACGAGTCAAAGGATGAGCTTGGAAATCTTGCAGACAGCATGAGAAAGACCATATCAAATATAGGTAATATTATTGATGATATTACTTATCTGTTAGGTGCCATGGCCTCCGGAGATTTCCAGGTGGGATCCAAGTGCAGAGAGCAGTATGTCTATGATTATGAGCCGATTATGGAAGCGCTTCGCAATATCCGTAATAATTTAAGCGATGCTCTTTTCCGCATCAATGAATCGGCTGATCAGGTGGCCAGCGGTTCGGAGCAGGTCTCCTCTGGTGCACAGGCTCTGTCTCAGGGAGCAACAGAGCAGGCGTCTTCCATTCAGGAGCTTGCGGCTACGATTAACGATATCTCAAATCAGATTAACAGCAATGCTCAGAATGCCAAAGAAGCCCGTATGGAAGCTGAGAAAGCAGAGCAGAATGTAATGGTCAGCAATGAGAAGATGGTAGAGATGAATCAGGCCATGATGCAGATCAGCGATAAGTCCAATGAAATCGGTAAGATTATTAAGACCATTGAAGATATTGCATTCCAGACCAATATTCTGGCCCTTAACGCTGCTGTAGAGGCAGCCAGGGCAGGAGAGGCAGGGAAAGGCTTTGCAGTGGTTGCAGATGAAGTCCGTAACCTTGCCAGCAAGTCTGGGGAAGCAGCAAAGAATACCACATTACTCATAGAAGAGAGCATGCATGCGGTAGAAAACGGCACCAGAATTTCCACAGAGACAGCAAAATCCATGCAGCAGGTGGTAGAAGGAACAAAACGCATCAACACAATTATTGAAAATGTTGCAGGAGCTTCCGATATGCAGGCCATTGCTGTCAATCAGGTCACCCAGGGAATCGACCAGATTTCCAGCGTGGTTCAGACAAATTCAGCAACGGCAGAGCAGAGTGCGGCAGCCAGCGAAGAGCTGTCAGGTCAGGCCCAGATCATGAAGGGACTGGTACAGCAGTTCAAGCTCTATGATGGAAGTGAAAATATTACTGCCAAAGAAGAGCCTCTGCCTCAGATTACACACTATGAGGAAGAAGCTGAGCTTCCACAGATAAAAATTGATCCGGTATATTTTGAAGATACGTCATCTTATGGCGGCAGTAAATATTAATATTACATAGTGAGGCGCATGGCGGAAGGATTCACTTCCTGTCATGCGCCATTGTTTTTGCCATTTTGGATATACTTAAAAATGTGAAGAAAACCATTGACGAAGAAGAGAAAAACTAGTATTATAATTAATAAGTAGTGATTGATTAGTGGGCACAATATATTAATTAAACTAATTAATAATATAACCGTTAATAATGAATTATCATATATTACAAAGCGAAAAGGAGAATTTACTATGGCAAAGGTTTCAATTGTTATGGGAAGCGATTCTGATATGCCTATTATGGCTCAGGCGGCAGAGATTTTAGAGAAGCTTGGTGTGGAGTTCGAGATGACTGTAATTTCAGCTCACAGAGAGCCTGATATATTTTTTGAATATGCAAAGACAGCAGAAGCAAGAGGAGTAAAGGTAATCATTGCTGGTGCCGGTAAAGCAGCTCATCTTCCAGGTATGTGTGCAGCTCTCTTTCCAATGCCAGTCATCGGAATCCCCATGAAAACTTCTGATCTTGGCGGAGTGGATTCTCTTTATTCCATCGTTCAGATGCCATCTGGCATACCGGTAGCTACCGTTGCCATTAATGGAGGAACCAATGCAGGTATTCTGGCTGCAAAGATTCTGGCTGCCAGCGATGAAGAGCTCTTAAAGAGGTTAAAGGACTATTCTGAGAATTTAAAGAACGATGTGGTGAAGAAGGCCGAAAAACTGGACCAGATCGGTTATAAGGAATATGTATCCCAGATGAAAAAGTAAAATATCAGAAGCGGAGGAAAAAGGTATGGATTATAAGAATGCTGGAGTTGACATAGAAGCCGGATACCGGTCAGTGGAATTAATGAAAAAGCATGTAAAGGAGACCATGAGACCAGAGGTTCTTGGAGGCCTTGGAGGATTCTCAGGCGCATTTTCCATGTCAGCATTTAAAAATATGGAAAAGCCCACCCTGGTTTCTGGTACCGATGGGGTTGGCACTAAGCTTAAGCTGGCTTTTCTTATGGACAAGCATGATACGGTCGGCATTGACTGTGTGGCCATGTGCGTTAACGACATTGCCTGCGCGGGCGGTGAGCCCTTATTTTTCCTTGATTACATTGCCTGTGGAAAGAATTTCCCGGAGAAGATCGCTGAGATAGTAGGCGGAGTTGCAGAAGGCTGTAAGCAGGCTGGCGCAGCCTTGATCGGTGGAGAGACTGCCGAGATGCCGGGCTTTTATCCGGAAGATGAATATGACCTTGCCGGATTTGCGGTTGGTGTTGTGGATGAAAAGGACTTGATTACAGGAGCTTCCTTAAAGGCTGGAGACGTACTGATCGGAATCGCCTCCTCCGGTGTTCACAGCAATGGTTTTTCTCTGGTCCGCAAAGTATTTGATGTCTCCAAAGAAAGCCTTGGCACTTATTATGAGGAACTTGGAAAGACACTTGGGGAAGCATTGATTGTTCCTACAAAGATTTATGTAAAAGCGCTTAAGAGTGTAAAGGAAAGCGGTGTGGTAATCAAGGCTTGCAGCCATATTACCGGCGGCGGCTTCTATGAAAATATTCCCAGGATGCTTCCAGATGGTATCACTGCCATCGTGGAAAAGAACAGTTATGAAGTGCCGGCGATTTTTAAGCTTATGGCAAAGAAGGGTGAGATTACAGAAGAGATGATGTATAACACCTACAACATGGGAATTGGCATGATTCTGGCAGTGGATGAAAAAGATGTGGACGCAGCTATGGAAGCCATTGGTAAGGCAGGAGAGACTGCTTATGTAATCGGACGCACGGCTGAGGGCGAAAAAGGTGTGACTCTATGCTAAGGATCGGCGTACTCGTTTCCGGGGGTGGCACCAATCTTCAGGCAGTGTTAGATGCCATAGATCAAGGAACCATTACAAACGCAGAGGTGAATGTAGTCATAAGCAACAATAAGAATGCTTATGCACTGAAACGGGCCGAGGAATGTGGAATCGATGCGGTCTGTATTTCTCCCAAAGACTATGAAAGCAGAGAAGAGTTTTATCACGCTCTGCTTGAAAAAACCGATGAATACCGGCTTGATCTTATTGTTCTTGCCGGTTTCCTTGTTGCCATACCAGATATCATGATCAAAAAATACCGTAATCGGATTATTAACGTACATCCCTCTCTCATACCAGCATTCTGCGGTGTGGGATACTATGGGCTGAAGGTCCATGAGGCTGCCCTGGAGCGGGGCGTGAAGATAACAGGAGCAACCGTACATTATGTAGATGAGGGAACGGATACCGGACCAATTATTCTTCAAAAAGCAGTAGAGGTGCATAAAGGAGATACTCCGAAGGAACTCCAACAAAGAGTGATGGAAGAGGCAGAATGGGTCATTTTGCCGAAGGCCATTCATATGATTGCAAATGGACAGGAGGAGATAGGATGAAAGTTCTGATCATAGGAGGCGGCGGAAGAGAGCATGCCATTGCCTGGAAAGTAGCTCAAAGCCCAAAGGTTGAAACGATTTATTGCGCGCCTGGAAATGCTGGGATTGCAGAATTTGCAGAGTGTGTGGATATTTCTGTTCTTGATTTTGACAGACAGGTGGCTTTCGCCAGGGAGCATGACATTGACTTGACCATTGTAGGCCCTGACGATCCATTGGTAGCTGGCGCAGCAGATGCATTTGCAAAAGCAGATCTTCGTGTTTTTGGACCGAATCAAAGCGCTGCCCGTTTGGAGGGTTCTAAATCCTTCTCTAAGGATCTGATGAAAAAATACGGGATTCCCACAGCTGGATATGAGACCTTTGATTCCCCGGAGGAGGCTTTAAGCTACTTGGAAACCGCCAGGATGCCCATTGTACTGAAGGCAGACGGACTGGCACTTGGAAAAGGAGTTCTCATCTGCAATACGAGGGAAGAGGCCAAAGAGGGAGTAAAAGCTCTTATGCTGGATAAGCAGTTTGGTTCTTCTGGTGACCGGATCGTGGCCGAGGAATTTATGACCGGACGTGAAGTCTCGGTTCTTTCTTTTGTAGATGGAAAAACCATTAAGATCATGACCTCAGCCCAGGATCATAAAAGGGCAAAAGATGGGGATCAGGGACTTAACACAGGAGGAATGGGTACTTTTTCTCCAAGTCCATTCTATACCGAGGAAATAGATGCCTACTGCCAAAAACATATTTATGAGCCAACGGTTGGGGCATTAAGATCTGAAGGGATCGAGTTTAAAGGCATCATATTCTTTGGGCTCATGCTGACAGAAGACGGACCTAAGGTCCTTGAATACAATGCCAGATTCGGTGACCCTGAGACTCAGGTAGTGCTTCCCCGTATGAAGAATGATATTGTGGAAGTATTTGAAGCCTGTATTGACGGTACCCTTGATCAGATTGATCTGCAGTTTGAAGAGAATGCAGCGGTCTGTGTGGTTCTGGCATCCAAGGGCTACCCGGAGCACTACGAGAAGGGCTTCCCCATAAAAGGGTTGTCAAATTTTAGGGAAAAAGATGGTTATTATGCCTTCCATGCCGGCAGCAGCTTCAATGAGAAGGGAGAACCTGTCACAAACGGGGGCAGGGTTCTTGGTATCACCGCACTTGGTTCGGACCTAAAGGAAGCAAGAAAGCATGCCTATGAAGCTGCCCAGTGGGTTTCTTTTGAAAATAAATACATGAGAAATGATATTGGAAAAGCAATTGATGATGTCTGAATGATATTTAAAATATCTTAATAAATATTAATAAAAATGGCCTGGTTTGTTAAAAAATCGTTGACATGATGTCCATTTCATGATATGTTATTTCTAATGCGTGATGTATATGGAGTATATAAAAGGTGTATATCAGACGATGGACAAATTCTGGGAAATCTACATTTTTTATCAATAGTCGAATGCTGTAATTCTATAAGTATCAGCTGATTCAAAATCGCATAATCGTCGGTGATACAGGCATTTTTCGTAATTGTATCAGATTGACGGAGCCTTTACAAACGGTTTTTTATATACAGGATTTTACTTATTTTAACGAACGAAGACATTTGAAAATAGTAACGGATATCATGGATGTTGTAATCACAAGTACCCACTCTGATATAAAACCAAAACAGGTGAATGGTTATTCTTATAACTGTGAATAGATATTAAGAAACACCTAATACAGTTAAATAGTACCGGAAGACATCACAAAGTAGGGATTGTTCTAAGTTGTAGGTAAGCCGATATCCAAGTTTTGGATATCGGCTTTTTATAATTTTAGCCGTAAAGGAGGCTGATCAATGGTTCATAATAAGTAAGACATAAGTTTAAGAACATGGATTCTAAGAAAGACAGGAAGGATTTCAGGAAAAATTATTAACTATATGTTTCCGCTTTAAAAGGGGATTAGTAATACTTGGGAAAATTGGGTACTTAACTACTATGCTTTGATCGGAGGAACCTTCGGTTTAAGTGTAAGATGTGCATAGATATGCGCAGGATTGGAGGAAAAAATGCTTGAATGTTTACGTAAATTGAATTTGCCGGAGTATGTACAGGATATATTGAACCATTCCAAAGGGGTTATTGTTCCAAAGACGAGGGAAGAGCTTTTAGATCTTGCTATGGGAAATGGAACAAATAACGAGTATAAAATCGAATATGATGTTAAAGGCAAAGGCAGGGTACTGGAAGCAACTGCAACCCGCTGTACCAATGGTATCGTAGTTAATTATGTCGAAGATTACATGAGAAGACGTGATCCGAACTGTATGTACATTGCAGATAACAAACCTACCGATAAACCAAGATATGAGGAGGTTTTTCATAGCGATTTTGATTCCTTAAGAACAGAAACCTTTGATTGGCTGAAAGAACAGGAACTGATTTTTTTCCCGTTTAAATCAGGCGGAGTAGAATACGGTTATGATTCTGTACTTATCTCACCGTTAAATGCAGGCTTTTTTGCGGCTGGATTAGCAGACCTTCAGGGATTTGAAAATATTGATGACATCACTGATTTTGATTTAAAAGCAATTGTTTATCTGGCACCTCCGTTCCGTCATACGCATTTTAATGGAAGACAGGCAGTCATTCATAACCGTCTTGATGGTATGCATGAAGTTTATTCCTATAACCTCTATCCAGGTCCAAGCGCAAAAAAAGGTATTTACAGCGTGTTGCTAGACATCGGAGAATCTGAGGGCTGGGTAACCGCACATGCCTCAACGGTTAAGGTAATCACTCCTTATGACAATGAGATCGTTATCATGCACGAAGGTGCTTCTGGCGGCGGAAAGAGTGAGATGATTGAGGACATTCATAGAGAGATGGATGGCAGGACCATATTTGGAGTTAACACAGTAACAGGAGAGAAAAGTTATCTGGTTCTGAGTGAGACCTGCGAATTGATTCCGGTAACGGATGATATGGCATTATGCCCAGCGTCTATCCAAAATGAGAGCAAGAAGCTGGTTGTAACTGATGCAGAATCTTCCTGGTTCATTCGTCTTGACAATATTAAGAGCTATGGATCTTCTCCTCAGTATGAAAAATTGCTGATTCAGACAAAAGAACCTCTTGTTTACTTGAATATGAAGGCAATTCCTGGTGCAACTACCCTTCCATGGGAGCACACACTGGATTCTAATGGTAAGCCATGTCCAAACCCAAGAGTTATTCTGCCAAGAAAGATGATTGAAAAAGCATATCAAGGATCCGTAGAAGTAGATGTAAGAAGCTTTGGTGTTCGTACACCTGCATGTACCAAGGAAAATCCGTCTTATGGTATTATGGGCATTTTCCAGGTTCTGCCACCTGCACTAGCATGGCTGTGGCGTTTGGTTGCTCCTCGTGGTTACAACAACCCAAGTATCATTGACTCTTTGGAGATGACAAGTGAAGGTGTTGGATCTTACTGGCCCTTTGCTACTGGCAAAAAGGTAACACAGGCAAATCTTCTTTTAGATCAGATCGTGAACTCAAGCAATACCCGCTATGTATTGATTCCGAATCAGCATATTGGTGCTTATGAAGTGAGCTTTATGCCACAGTGGGTATCCAGGGAATACATTGCAAGACGAGGCAGTGCAAAGTTTAAACCAGAGCATTTGGTTGAGTGCCGTTGTCCTCTTTTAGGTTTTGGATTAGAATCCTTAAAGATTGACGGACAGTATATCAGTAGAGCATTCTTAAGACCAGAAACTCAGCAGGAAGTTGGACTGGAAGGCTACGATGCTGGTGCGAAGATACTGACAGATTTCTTTAAACAAGAGCTTATGCAGTTTAATACAGACGAATTAAATCCTCTTGGAAAACAAATCATTGAAATGTTCTATAACGGAGCTACCGTAGAAGATTACATGAATGTGATTCCAATGAGATATTAATAGAGTGGGATGCAAAGAACCTTCCTTATATAGGGAAGGTTCTTTGCTATTTCTCTCTCAAATTGCAATTGCAGTGATAAATTTTTAAATCTGACAAAAAAATATCCGATTATTTTGATGATTTTTATAGATTCTGTGTTCAATAAATTGTGAAATATAAAAATGAGGAAAAGAATTTTCACATATTATCATTGACATTGCCCTTATGGTCAAAGGTTATAATAAAACCATAGATATACTTTTTAGAAAAAATGAGGTGGTTGTAATGGAAAGAGAAAACGGAGAGCAGATCCGCATCGTACAGGAAACCGTAGCCGGAAGAGAAATCACGCTGGCACATATCATTGGAGGACCATTACCAATTGTATACCGTAAACTGGGCCTTAATCCGGAGATTGATTACCGTTCCTCTGCAATTGGAATTATGAACATGACGCCCCCGGAATCCGCAGTTATAGCCTCTGATATTGCAGTAAAGAGCGGAGATATTTATCTTGGCTTTGCAGACAGATTCAGCGGAACTCTCATCATCACAGGGGAAATCGCAGATGTAATGGCTGCAATTACGGAAATTGTGGATTATTTTCACAATTCCTTAGGATACGTGACCTGTCCGATTACAAAGCGGTGATGCTATGAAGAAATTATTTTTGTGCGGCAGGAGTGAAGCCGGTAAGACCTCCCTCACTCAGGCATTAAAAGGAGAGCCGGTGGTCTATCATAAGACTCAGTACGTCAATCATTGGGATATTACCATAGATACACCAGGCGAATACGTGGAAAATAAAAATCTGGCCCTCCAGGGCCTTTGTTGTTTTACCTATGAATCGGACGTCATAGGTCTTCTTTGCAGTGCCAATGAACCCTTTAACCTATTTCCTCCCGGTGTCTCTAATGCCTGCAACCGGCCGGTCATCGGCATTATTACAAAAATCGACTGCAAGGATGCCAAGGTTCCCATGGTCAGGCAGTGGCTGGAGGAAGCTGGTTGTGAGAAGATATTTCCGGTGAGCAGCATAACGGGGGAGGGAATGGATGAACTCCTTTCCTTCTTAAAGGAAGAAAAAGAAGCACTGACCTGGGAAGAAATTATGGAGGCCCAGGAAAAAGGCCTTCGGGAGTGGAATTTATAAGCAGTAAAACAACAAGGATGAAAGTGTGATAAGATGTCAGATAAGATAGAAACTGAATTGGACGTACTAAGTGTCTTTGCCCGGGGGAATGAATCAGCAAGTACCGGACGGAGGCGCGTGGTTAATATGACTGTGGCAGGACGGGAGATTTCTCTGGCCCATGTAATTGGTGTTTCCGAGGCGTCGGTATATAAGAATCTGGGACTTGACATCGGAACCAATGCTGATGTTGATTTTACTGGTATGTCCATTGGAACCATTAATATAACGCCTCCGGAATCCGCTGTGATCGGGGCAGATATCGGAGTGAAAAGTGCAGATGTTACTATTGGCTTTCTGGATCGGTTCAGTGGAACTTTAATACTTACCGGCCCCAGGATTGAAGTAAGAACTGCTGTGGAAGAAATTGTAACTTACTTTAAAGAAGAACTTAAATATAAGACCTGCCCGGTAACGGAGCGATAAAAAAGCAGCATTGTCAAAAAAGGCAATGCTGCTTTTTTATCGTATCATTCCTCGTCACACAGATGAAGGCCGTCACTTATAATCAGGCTTTTCAGCTCTTTCAGATAATTTTCCGCAAAGATACTTAAATGAACTCTGGGATTTTCAATCCAGCCAATCCTCATATATTCAGTGGTCTTTAATGGAATGGCTATGATGTTATCTCCGTTTAAATTGCTGTTTAAGATTCCGCTGCAAATGGTATAGCCATTTAAGCCAATGAGCAGATTAAAGAGGGTGGCACGGTCGCTGACATAGATGATTTTTTTGCGGGGAACCGTACTAAGTATTTCTTCAGAAAAATAAAATGAGTTCTTTTCTCCCTGTTCAAAAGCCAGAAATGGGAATGGATCCAAATCATTCATTGTAACAAAATCCCTGGAAGAGAGAGGATGAGAAGAGCTTATAAATACATGAGGGGATGCGTCGAATAAAGGATGAAACAAGAGTCCGCTTTCTTTAAACAGCTTTCTTAAAACCTTTTCATTAAAATCGTTTAAATATAAGATTCCAAGCTCGCTTCTAAAATTCTTCACATCTTCAATGATTTCATATGTCCTGGCTTCCCGAAGGGTGAATTCGTATTCCTCGTGATCCTGTCTGGACACCAGATTTACAAACGCATTTACGGCAAAGGCATAATGCTGCGTGGAAATAGAACAGATTCGTTTCAAGGGTTTTTTGTGTAAGTAATGCTGCTCCATTAAATCCGTCTGTTCCAGTACCTGTCTGGCATAGGAAAGGAATTCCGTTCCATCGGAGGATAAAGAAATGCCTTTGGAGGTTCTGTTAAAGATCGAGATGCCATACTCCTGTTCCAGATCCTTTACAGCATTTGAAAGGCTGGGCTGAGTGATATACAGTTGTTTGGCTGCTTCTGATATGGAACCGCAGTTGACAATGGTTATGATGTAACGAAGCTGTTGTAAGGTCATGGGGGCTCCTTTCTCTGGTGTTTTTTGTAGTTTACCACAAATCGCTATAGTTTAAAACTATATCAGGCCATAATTTAATAGAATTTTACAGATTCTCCAACATAAGATATTATTTAGGAAAGAGAAGAAAACATGGAGGATTAAAATATGAGTCAGATAAAAAATAGAGCCCCTTTTAAATTTGATATTGTTGGAAGCTTCTTAAGACCGGAGTATTTAAAGGAAGCAAGAGAAGGTTTTAAAAATGGAACTGTCACTGCAGAGGAATTAAGAGCGACGGAAGACAAAGCCATTAAGGAACTGATTGAAAAGCAGAAGGAAGTCGGACTTCCCGTAATTACAGATGGAGAATTCCGAAGGAGCTGGTGGCATCTTGATTTTATGTGGGGGCTAAAGGGAGTAGAAAAGCTGGAGCTTTCCCGTGGTTATGCATTTCAAGGTGAGGTGACGAGAGGAGA
Source organism: [Clostridium] aerotolerans DSM 5434 (assembly GCF_000687555.1). GTDB lineage: Bacteria > Bacillota > Clostridia > Lachnospirales > Lachnospiraceae > Lacrimispora > Lacrimispora aerotolerans. The sequence continues at coordinate 366,159 of NZ_JHWJ01000001.1, forward strand.
GTCTGCAGGTCTTTCTGGAAAAATTTCCGGAGAAAATCACCCCTTTGTGGAGCATTTCAAGTTTGTAAAACTGTTTGAAGATGAAAATGTAACAGCCAGACAGACCATACCTGCTCCGGCTCAGTTTTTGGCAGAGCTTGAAAGGGGAGACAATCTGGAAAGAACCAAAGCCATTTATGAGGATGAGGAAAGTCTGTTACAAGATATTGCAGCAGCTTACCGGACTGTACTTGCTGATCTCTATGAGGCAGGCTGCAGAAATGTACAGTTTGATGACTGCACCTGGGGAATGTTCTGTGACACAAAATACTGGGAAGCCAGACAGAGCGGAAAAAAATCTGTGGAAGAGGAAGCTAAAAAGTATGTCAGAATCAATAATCTTGCCATAGAGGGACAGCCGGAAGATCTGGTTATCAACACCCATGTGTGCAGAGGAAATTATCACTCTACCTGGGCATCTTCCGGAGGATATGCTCCCATTGCACCCCACCTATTTGGAGAGGAGCATGTATCTGCATATTATCTGGAATATGACGATGACCGTTCCGGTGACTTTGAGCCCTTAAAGTATGTAGATGGTGACAAACAGGTAGTTCTTGGCCTCATTACTTCAAAATCTCCAAAGCTGGAGGAAAAACAAGAGATCATTGCAAAGATCAGAAAGGCCTCCAAATACGTTCCTCTTGAGCGTCTTGCCTTAAGTCCTCAGTGTGGCTTTGCTTCTACCGAGGAGGGGAATATTTTAACAGAAGAAGATCAGTGGAATAAGCTAAGACTGGTAAAAGAGATTTCAGAAGAAATCTGGTAAATAAAAAAGTAAGAAAGTGCTGTAGGAGAGCCATGCTCCTTAAGCACTTTTTCTTTTGGGTAGCTGGTATACCAGTGCTTGACAGCCGTCCCTATTTCGCTTATGCTAAAATAGATGAAAAAAAGGGGGCTGACAATGAGGCTAACAGAACGAAACGTAAAAGAAACAGGGCGGGAGTACGCTCTTCGTATGTTAAAGGAGAATATCATTAACCTGGATCTGGCACCAGGCAGCATGTTAAGTGAGAACGAATTATCTGCTGAGATGAGTTTATCCAGGACTCCGGTTCGGGAAGCCTTGATTGAGCTTTCCCGGGTGAAAATCGTTGAGGTGTATCCGCAAAAGGGCAGTGCGGTTGCTTTTATAGATTATGAGCTGGTAGAAGAAGCTAGGTTTATGAGGGATGTGCTGGAGGGGGCTGTGGTTGAGCTGGCCTGCCGTATGGCGACGGAGCAGGATATCGCCGCTCTTACCGAGAACGTAAGGCTTCAGGAATTTTATATGGAAAACCGTTTTCCCCAGAAGCTTTTGGAGCTGGATAATGAATTTCACCAGATTTTGTTTCATATCACCAGCAAGGATCAGGTCTACCATCTCATGGACAGCATCACCATACACTTTGACCGGGTGCGCAGTATGTCCCTGTCAGCGGTTAAGGATTTGAAGACAATCTCTGACCACTGGGAAATCGTAGAGGCTATCACTGCGAAAAATGGGGAAGAGGCAAAACGATTAATGGAAAAGCATCTGTCCAGATATAAATTTGATGAAGAAGCATTACGAAACGAGTATCCTGGATATTTTAAGTGATTTTCCCCATACTAAAAATGAATGCGGTAATAAAAGGAACATTCCTTCTATTACCGTTTTTTGTACCCATTCCAATTTGTGCAGGTTATATAGAAATTATTTTAAAATTTATTTAAAATAGAGGTTGAAATACTAGTATACAAGTTATATACTTAAGGCAAGTTACAAAATCTATGTAAGAAAAGGAGGATATAGACCATGAAAATGATCATGCGTTGGTTCCCTTTTGGGGATGACAGCGTTACTCTGGCCCAGATCCGTCAGACCCCAGGTGTTTCGGGTGTTGCCACCTGCCTTCCAAAGATACCGGTAGGAGAGGTCTGGCCGCTTCCGATACTCGAGTCCCTCAGAGATGAAATTCATGAGGCTGGTCTTGAGATGGAGGTAATTGAAAGCGTAAACATCCATGAAGATATTAAAAAGGGCCTGCCCACCAGGGATAAGTACATCGAAGCCTATCAAAAAACTCTGGAGCATCTAAGAGATGTAGGGGTGAAATGCCTTTGCTATAACTTCATGCCGGTCATGGACTGGGCAAGAAGTGATTTATCCTATGTGACGGAAGATGGAAGCAGTGTCATGGCCTACCGCCATGAAGAAGTGCTTCAGATGAATCCGGAAAAGATGGCAAAAGCCATGAAAGGAAAAGCAAGGGGCTATTCTCTGCCGGGCTGGGAGCCGGAACGTCTTCATGCCATGGCTCAGGACATTGAATTCTATCAGAGCATGACAAGAGAGCAGTATTGGGATAATATGAAGTATTTTCTGGATGCCGTCATTCCTTATGCGGAGAAATACGATATCAAGATGGCCATTCATCCCGACGATCCGCCCTGGCCGCTGTACGGACTTCCAAAAGTCATAACAAATGCAGAGAACATCCGCACCTTCCTTTCTTTAAATGAAAGCCCATATAATGGACTGACCTTATGTACAGGAAGCTTAGGAAGCGATCTAAGCAATGATCTGCCGGCAATGATGAGAGAATTCGGAGGAATGAAACGGATTCATTTTGCCCATCTTCGCAATGTAAAGCATATATCCGAAAAGGATTTTGACGAAGCTGCCCACCTTTCTTCCTGCGGCGATCTGGATATGTATGAGATTGTAAACGCTCTTTATGAATCCGGATTTGAAGGATATATCCGGCCCGATCATGGACGAATGATTTGGGGAGAGCAGGCCCGTCCAGGCTATGGCCTTTATGACCGGGCTATCGGAGCAAATTACCTGCTGGGATTATGGGAAGCGATTGACAAATCTCATAAAAACAAAAGATAGGAGGAACATATTATGAAGCTGAATCGTTCATGTCTAAAGAACCGGGAAGCCTTTGAACAGATTTCCGTAAAGCTCCCTGACTATGATTGGGACCGTATGGTACAGGCTACGGAGGAGGCGCCAAGATGGATCCATTTTGGTGCAGGTAATATTTTCAGAGGCTTTATTGCAGAACTGCAGCAGCGCCTTTTAGAAGAAGGACTGGAAGAGACCGGTATCATAGCGGCAGATACCTTTGATTTTGATATCATCGATAAAATATACCACCCTTACGATAACATGACCATGATGGTGCGTTTAAAGCCCGATGGCACCATGGAGCGGGAGGTTATCGCCAGCATTGCAAAAGGGGTGAAAGCGGATACTAAAAATGCAGAAGATTTTGGTTATCTGGTCAAAGCCTTCGAAAAGCCATCTCTTCAGATGGTGAGCTTTACCATAACAGAAAAAGGCTATGCACTTACTGACTTTAAAGGCGAATTCTTCCCATTTGTGAAAAAGGATATGGAAGAAGGACCGGAAAAGGCATCTCATGCCATGAGCGTGGTAACAGCCCTTCTTTTAAAACGTTATCAGGCAGGCGGCTATCCCCTTGCACTTGTGAGCATGGATAATTGCAGCCATAATGGTGAAAAACTGAAATCCAGTGTGGTAACCATTGCAGAAGCATGGGTAAAAGCAGGCTTTGCACCGGCAGAGTTTAAGGCATGGGCAGAGGATGAATCCAAAGTATCCTATCCCTGGTCCATGATTGATAAAATCACACCAAGACCGGCTGAAGTAGTGGAAAAGGCGCTGAAAGCAGTCGGGATTGAGGATATGGCACCTGTTATCACCAGCAAGAACACCTATATTGCACCTTTTGTGAACGCAGAGGTTCCACAGTATCTTGTAGTAGAAGACCGTTTTCCAGCTGGCAGACCTGCCCTTGAAAAGGCTGGAGTCTATATGACAGACCGGGATACGGTAAACAAAACAGAGCGAATGAAGGTCACTACCTGTTTAAATCCACTTCATACGGCATTGGCTGTATACGGCTGTCTTCTCGGATACAACAGCATTGCAGCAGAGATGAAGGATGAGGATTTAAAAGCCCTTGTGGAGCGGATTGGATATGTGGAAGGAATGCCGGTAGTGACAGATCCCGGAATTTTAAAGCCGGTAGATTTCTTAAAAGAGGTCATCGAATATCGTCTTCCAAATCCATTTATCCCAGATACGCCTCAGAGAATTGCTACGGATACCAGCCAGAAGATCCCCATTCGTTTTGGGGAGACCATTAAAGCCTATATGGAGGATGAGAAGCTGAATGTGGATGATTTAGCAGCCATTCCTCTTGCCATTGCCGGATGGCTTCGCTATCTTCTGGAAGTAGATGATGAAGGAAATACCATGGAAATCAGCAGCGACCCTATGCTTTCTGAGCTGAAAGAGCAGTTAAAGGATATAAAATTCGGGGAGCCAGATTCCATGAAAGATGGATTAAATGGAATCCTTTCAAATCCTGTACTCTTTGGCACCGATCTTGTAAAGGCTGGTCTTTCCGGTAAGATAGAAACGATGCTTCATAAGATGATTGCCGGACCAGGTGCAGTGCGCCGGACGCTGCATGAATATTTATAGTCCTCTCATTGAATTTGATGATTCTCTGTGCTAAAATAGGACATGAATTAGAACATGTTTGAAAGGCAGACAGACCATGAATATACAAATCTTTGGAACCAGAAAATGCTTTGAAACCAAAAAGGCGGAGCGGTATTTTAAAGAGCGGGGCGTCAAATACCAGTTCATAGACTTAAAGGAAAAGGGTTTGAGCAAAGGGGAATATCAGAGTGTGAGACAGGCAGTGGGAGGCAGAGATGCCATGCTTTGCACCGATTGCCGGGATCAGGATACCCTTCTTCTCATTAAGTACACCGCTGAGGAAGACAAGGACGAGAAGATTCTGGAAAACCAGCAGGTTTTAAAAACCCCTATCGTAAGGAATGGAAAGATGGCAACCGTGGGGTATCAACCTGAGATTTGGAAGGGCTGGGAATAAGGAGACCGTAATGAGAAAACCGGAAAAGGGACAGAATTGGGTATTTAATGAGGAAATCAGGAGCGAGCAGGCATCAGAAGGTGTGGAGCGAAAGATACTGGCATATTGCGATGAGATGATGTGCGTGGAAAATCACTTTGAAACGGGTGCCATTGGTAAACTTCATCATCACCCCCATACTCAGATCACTTATGTGGCAAGCGGAGCTTTTGAGTTTACCATTGGGGAAGAGACAAAAGTTGTAAAGGCTGGAGACACCCTGTTAAAGCAGGATGGCATCGTTCATGGCTGTGTTTGTTTAGAAAAAGGAATCCTGGTTGATATTTTCACTCCTATGAGGGAAGACTTCTTATAAGCAGTGTGTCCATGAAAAAATGTATAAACCTATTGATAAAAATGGTATAATATGCTATAAATGATACACATTGTGAATAAAGGAGGTGACTAGAATGGCAAAGTATGTTTGTGAGCCATGCGGATATGTATATGATCCTGAAATCGGTGATCCAGATTCCGGAATCGAGCCAGGTACAGCATTTGAGGATATTCCAGATGATTGGGTTTGCCCAGTTTGCGGTGTAGGTAAAGATATGTTCGTAGTAGAAGAATAAAGATAAAACCTTCAAGCAGTTGATGAGCAGTCAGCTGACTTGAAGGTTTTATTTTTTGTATCCTTTAGGGAGGTAAAAGCCGTTCAAACAAACGGTTTACTTCCACCTGACCGTATCCCCAGATATTATTGGGATAAGAGTAGGCAGGATTTCGGACCGCTCCGCTTATCATAAGGCGATTGGCATCATTTCCAGTCATTCTTAAATAATTTTCTCTTACAATGGCCCATTCAAAGACCATGGCAAGAATTCCGGCTGCATGGGCAGCAGCGGCTCCTGTACCTGTAGCTGTGCCGTATAGATTACCTGGCACAGCACATGTAAGCTGATACCCTGGTGCTGCAATATCTGGCTTTATCTGCCCGGTCCTTGTATAACCTCTGCTGGAGGTAGGAAGAATGCTGTCGTTATCTTGATTATAGGCAGTGACCGTCAAAGTGTGTCTTGTGTTTCCAGGTGCGGTAATGGTCGTATCCGGGTTAGAATTTAAGAAAAAGGTTCCATTTGATAAAAGGTCCCCGGAAGGGAGCCAGGAATGGAAGGAAAAAGGTTCATTTTCAGTTGCCTGGATGCGTAGATACCAGATTCCGGGAAGAGGATTATTAAAACGCAGAAGAATCATCTGATCTCCAGTTTGTTCTTCAAAGATCGTGTTATTTACGTAGATGGTAGTCTGGTTGAAAATGAAAGTAAATCTCCTGCACTGGTTCAAGGTGGGATAGATGGGCTGTGTGGATTCCCGGTTTGGAGAAGATATATCTATGGTAAGTCTGGCTGGCGAAAAGGACCAGATTTCCAGAAAGAACATGGTGTCCTCCTCACCGATTCTGAGCTCCACATCATTATAGAACGGAGGAGCGGCAGTAGAATTGAAATAATGCCTCTGATTATTTCCTTCATTCCCTGCGGATACAGAGACTCCATTGCCGGGCAGAAGGGTAAGATGGTCAAGATAATCACTTAATGGCCCTCGTCCAGTATGCCCACCTTGGCTGGTGCCCATAGCGATGCATATGACCACGGGGCGATTAAGGCGTGCTGCCACCGTTATAGCATACCGGGAACCCAGGATCAGATCAGACTCCTGATAACATACTTTATTTTGAGGCACAAAAAAGATAGATTTTAAGCTTTCTTTCGCCTCTTTTAACTTAACGATAATATATTCAGCCTGGGGAGCAACTCCCCGGAAGGATTGCTCTTCATCAGGAGTGCCTGCCAGAATGCTGGCGATAGCAGTTCCGTGACCATTGGTATCCGTTGTGGGAACAATGGAAAGAGGGTCTTCCGCGTTTAATGCTGTATTAATTTCATCCCTGCTGTATTCAGATCCAAAGGTAAACTCTTCAGGAATGGTCCCGGTTTGCACGGTCTGATCCCAGATGGATACAATCCGTGTGGTCCCATCGCTGTTTCTGAATGCCGGATGCCTGTAATCAATGCCGGTATCAATAACAGCCACTAACACTCCGCTTCCGAAAAAGGCAAGGTCAGGATTATTCTGTACCGCATTAACACCAGATTTTTCAAGGCTGACAGTGGAAGTCTGGGTAAACAAATATGGAAAACTGCTGTAAGAATGACGTCCTAAATCACAGGGGTTTGGGGTTCCAATGGGAATATGAAGCAACGAGTTTTGACGGTTCAAATAAGTAATGTTGTCACCCGTATCGTAAGTGGGAGCCAAAGCTGTAGTGATCATTAAGTCGTAGTAACCATTATCTAGAATTTTGGACAAAATTAACCCCCCTGCCAATTTAGCAAAGTATATGCTATATCTTATGCAGAGGGGCTTAGATTATGAGTTTTGGCTGCCTGTTTGTGGGGCAGCCGCAGCTGGTCCTGAAGATCCATTGACAGGTGCTCCTTCCACTGGAGGTACCTGAGCTGCTTCTGTGCTTGGGGTAAAGGTTGATTTACCGGCTTTCTTTAAATATTCTATAATTCCCTTGGCATCGGCTTCTCCAAGGGCTTTGTAAGACTCCTCAGTGGAGAGATAAGAGGTTAAATCGCTGGTGTGATTAATAAATCCGTGCTCAATGATAAATCCTCTGATGCCATACATCTGGGAGTAACGAGGAATTGCATAGTAATCCGCCAGGCTTCCATCCGGGAACATGGTTCCATTTTGAGAATCTCTAAGGATCAGCCCTCTGTTATGAAGCCCTATTGAGCTGAGCTGTCCTAAAATAGTATTGGCGGCTTCCTGGGACTGAAGAGCAAGCTCGTTGTTGAAGCGGCCTGTTTTCGGTGCCATGGAGCTTACTCCATAGGCATTTTTAGTTACTCCATTGCCTGGAGCTGAATCCACATGCTGGCTGACAAAGAGATCCGCATGGACAGAAGCCGCAAATGCTGCTCTTTGTTCTAACGGAACGGTTTTTTCCACGCTGTCCTTTGTCAGATAGACTGCATAATCCGTATTCTCTTCCAGATACTTCTTTGTATAGGTAGAAATTTTCATATTGATTTCATCTTCGTAATACTTGACACCGTTATATTCAAAATTGCATCCGGAATAATGTCCGTCAACTTTGCCATGACCTGGATCTAAAACTACCACCAGCTTTGAAGAACGATTGGCGCCTGGCCCGATTTCCGGCCCGCTTATTTTTGTAATTGGAGGAGCAAACGCTGGCCCTGTTTCCTCTTCCGCATATGCGGTAGAAATGGCTGTAGTGGAGATAATAGTTGCCAGTAATAAGGCACTGGCAGAGGCCGTTAATACGTTTTTAAAATTGATCATGACAGATCCTCCCGAATATTAGCATTTTATCTCATATTATAGCACTCCTGGAAAGAATTTGTAAATGGTCTTCTTTGATTTCTTTCCCTGTTATGATAAAATGGAATCGTTGAAAAAAAGCAGGAGAGTGAGGCTTATAAAATGAAATATTATTTCGCACCTATGGAGGGGATCACCGGGTACATTTACCGGAATGCCCACCGTAAGTATTTTAAGGATATAGATGTGTATTTTACTCCCTTTATCGTACCGACCCAGCACCGGATATTTTCTTCCAGAGAGAAAAATGATTTTCTGCCGGAGCACAATCAGGGTCTGGAAGTCATTCCTCAGATTCTTACGAATAAGTGGGAAGATTTTATATGGGCAGCAGGTGAGTTAAAGCAGTACGGTTATCAGGAGGTCAATTTAAACTTAGGCTGTCCGTCGGCAACCGTTGTGTCTAAGGGGAAAGGCTCCGGTTTTCTCAGTGAGCCGGAAAAACTGGATCATTTTCTGGAAGAGATATTTTCAGCTCTTGATATAAAAATTTCCATTAAAACAAGAATTGGGAAAGACCATCCCGACGAGTTTTCCCATTTAATGGAAATCTATAATAAATATCCCTTAAGCGAGCTGATTATTCATCCCAGAGTCCAAAAAGACTTTTATAGAAATGAGCCAAACCTTGGAGTATTTAAAGAAGCTCTCATTTCCAGTAAAAATCCCCTTTGTTATAATGGAAATTTGTCTGAGAGCAGAGAATATGAAGCGTTTATCCGGGACTTCCCTTTAATCGACCGGGTCATGATGGGAAGAGGACTGATTATGAATCCTGGACTGGCAGGGGATTTTAAACATGGGGACAAGCCAGATAAAAAACGATTAAAGGCCTTTCATGATGAGGTGTTGTCCGGGTATGTAGAAATCATTTCCGGAGATAGAAATGTCCTGTTTAAAATGAAGGAGCTTTGGGCCTATATGATACAGATTTTTGAAGAAGGGGATAAGCATGCAAAAAAAATCCGCAAATCCCAGAACCTGCTGGATTATAAAAACGCAGTAGATTCCCTGTTTGAAGAATTAGAATTAAAATCGAACATTTTGTGATTGAATAGTTGAATTAAACTATATCTTGTGGTATATTCTTATAATACATCTGATAACAGTTATTGGTATTAATTTATATATGACAGAATGGCGGGAATGATCTATGGATATAAGAGACAAAAACAAAGAGCTTTTACAATTATTTCAAGATGTACCGGCGCTTTTAGCAGTGCTACAGGGCATTGAGGAAAAATGGCAGGCCCCTTCCTATGGCCTTGTTCATTTATATGATAAATTTATGGCATTTTATAAAGGGGAAGAAACCATATCTGACCGGTTTAAAGTGCTTATTCAGGCAGCCGTGGAGCTGACCACACAGGAAGCACCGGACTGGGAATACATTAGCGCCAGGCTCTTAATGCTTCAGTTTGAGCTAAGCCTTAATAAAGAGCTGAAGCTGCAGAAGATTGAAAGCTTTTACCAGAAGATATGTGTTCTCACAAAGGAAGAGCTTTACGGGAATTATATACTGGAACATTACTCGAAGGAAGAAATTGACCGCTATGAGGCTTACATAGATCCGTCAAGAAATCATTGCCTTAATTACTCAGGGCTTGAGCTTCTTCTTAGCCGGTATGTAATCAGAAATCGCCAGAATGTTCCCATGGAAACGCCCCAGGAGATGTTTATGGGCATCGCCATGCATCTGGCTATGGAAGAGAAGAGCGACCGGGAGGCTTGGGTAAAACGCTTTTATGATATGCTCAGCTCTTTAAAAGTGACCATGGCGACTCCAACACTATCCAATGCCAGAAAGCCTTATCATCAGCTATCCTCCTGTTTTATTGACACGGTGCCGGATAGTCTTGACGGAATATACCGGAGTATAGACAGCTTTGCCAAAGTAAGTAAATTCGGAGGCGGCATGGGCCTTTATTTCGGTAAGGTTCGTGCAGCCGGAAGTACCATCCGTGGATTTAAAGGGGCAGCAGGCGGTGTTATTCGCTGGATCAAGCTTGCCAATGACACTGCGGTAGCCGTAGATCAGTTAGGGGTACGGCAAGGAGCGGTAGCCGTATATCTGGATGCCTGGCATAAAGATCTGCCGGAGTTTCTCGCCATCAGGACTAACAATGGAGATGACCGTATGAAGGCCCACGATGTTTTTCCTGCTGTCTGCTATCCCAACCTCTTCTGGAAGATGGCAAAGGAGAATATAGAAGGGGACTGGCATCTTATGTGCCCTCACGAGATTCTATCGGTAAAGGGCTGGTCACTGGAGGACTCCTATGGCACTCTGTGGGAGGAACGATACTTGGACTGTATTAGTGACAGCCGCATTCAGAAACGTGTCATTCCTATTAAAGATATTATCCGCCTCATATTAAAAAGTGCGGTAGAGACCGGAACTCCTTTTGCCTTTAACCGGGATATTGTAAATGAAGCCAATCCAAATGGACACAGCGGAATCATCTATTGCAGCAACTTATGTACGGAAATTGCCCAAAATATGAGCGGAGTAGAAGAAGTTGAGCAGCGTTACGAGACCGTAAACGGTGAAACGGTAGTGGTTACCGTTACAAAACCTGGAGATTTTGTGGTATGTAACCTGGCCAGCCTCTCCCTTGGTAATATTGATCTGGGTGACCCCGAAGAGCTCACTCAGCTTACCAGAAGTGCAGTGAGAGCCCTTGACAATGTCATTGATTTAAATTTCTTTCCAGTGCCTTATGCAAAGCTTAACAATCTTCGTTACCGTCCCATTGGCCTTGGAGTAAGCGGATATCATCACATGCTGGCAAAGAATCAGATTGCATGGGAATCAGAAGATCATCTTAAGTTTGCAGACCGCATTTTTGAGACCATTAATTTTGCTGCGATTGAAGCCAGCAGTGATTTTGCAGCGGAGAAGGGCAGCTATGAAAGGTATGATGGCAGTGACTGGCAGACAGGAGCCTATTTTTCCAAACGCCGCTATGATTCACCAGAATGGGAACGCCTGCGTAAAAAGGTTGCTTCCTCTGGTATGAGAAATGGCTGGCTAATGGCGATTGCGCCCACCAGCAGTACCAGTATGATTGCCGGTACGACAGCAGGGCTTGATCCCGTTATGAGCCGTTACTATCTGGAAGAAAAGAAGAATGGTCTTGTTCCCCGTGTGGCCCCCGACCTGGCACCTGAAACATTTTGGAGATATAAAAATGCCCACTTAATCGATCAGAAATGGTCCATTCGGGCCGCTGGTGTCCGTCAAAGGCACGTGGACCAGGCCCAAAGCATGAATCTTTACATTACCAATGATTACACCCTGCGCCAGGTATTAAATCTTTACATTCTGGCCTGGGAATCTGGGGTAAAGACCATCTATTACGTAAGATCCAAGAGTCTGGAAGTAGAGGAATGTGAAGCCTGCTCCAGTTAATGTATAAATCTAAGCAGACAAAGAAACAGGAAAAGGAGTTGGTAAAACCTTTATGGAACAATTAAAGAAACGACCTTTGTTTAATCCGGACGGTGATATTGATGTAAGGAACCGCCGAATGATTAACGGCAATACCACAAATCTCAATGATTTTAACAATATGAAATACTCCTGGGTAAGTGACTGGTACCGACAGGCCATGAATAATTTCTGGATACCCGAGGAAATCAATTTAGGCAGAGATACCAAGGACTATCCCCTGCTTAGTAAGTCAGAGCGGAGAGCTTACGATAAGATCTTATCATTTCTGGTGTTTTTAGACAGCATACAGACGGCGAATCTACCGGCCATCGGAGAGTATGTGACTGCAAATGAAATCAACCTCTGTCTTTCCATCCAGACCTTTCAGGAGGCGGTTCACAGTCAAAGCTACAGCTACATGCTGGATACCATCTGTGAGCCACAGACAAGAAATGAGGTGCTATACCAGTGGAAAAGCGATCCTTATCTGCTGAAACGCAATACTTTTATCGGGAACCTTTATAACGAATTTCAAAATGACAAAAGTCCTTTTGCTTTTTTAAAGGTAGTGATTGCCAATTTCATACTGGAGGGAATTTATTTCTACAGTGGTTTCATGTTCTTTTATAATTTAGGAAGAAATCAAAAGATGACAGGTTCTTCTCAGGAGATCCGTTATATCAACCGGGATGAGAATACTCATTTGTGGCTGTTTCGCAGCATGATTCTGGAACTGAAAAAGGAAGAACCCCAGCTATTTACCAAGGAATGTGTGGAAATCTACCGCAGCATGATTCGCGAGGGCTGCGAGCAGGAAATCGAGTGGGGCTGTTATGCCATTGGAGATGAAGTGCCTGGTCTGACGTCTCAGATGATTACGGATTATATCAAGTATCTTGGGAATTTACGATGCCATAGCCTTGGCTGGGAACCCGTATATGAAGGCCATGAAAGAGAGCCGGAAAGCATGTCCTGGGTCAGCCAGTACAGCAACGCCAATCTGATTAAAACAGACTTTTTCGAAGCCAGAAGTACTGCATACGCAAAGAGCAGCGCGCTCATTGACGACTTATAACAGGAGATTGAATCCAGCAAAAGCACTGACCTTGACAAACAATTTTTTTCGTGTTAATATGATAATACTCTGTAGAGAGTACCAGTCAGGGGCAGTACTGGTTTCGACAGGGGCTATGCAGCTGGTGAAGCTATCCGTATGCGATGCGTCAAATGGCAAACCTAAATATAAACGCTAACAATAATAAATTAGCTTTAGCAGCGTAAGCTGCTTGTCGGCCTTAAGGCACTCACACTTTAAGATCCCGGCATCGACTATGTGAGAAACGACGTGTACAAAGCTTTGAGTACACGGACGTATTATGAAGCTACTGAAGCTGTAAGGGTGTCAGTTCCCGTGCAGCGGAGGGAATGTCAATAGACTGACTATGATAGTAGAAGAACAGGGAATTGGTTTTTGGACACGGGTTCAACTCCCGTCTGCTCCACTAAAAAAAGTCTAGCATATGCTAGGCTTTTTTATTTTCGTGTTGTATAACGTGTTGTATCATTTGTAAATGCTCCTATTTACAGGGGTTCTTTTTTTATAGTTAAAACAAACTATCAAATAGAGCATAATAAAACCTATACAAGTCTACTCAATTATAGATCACAGTACACAACTTGACAAAGTCCCTATTAATCGATACAATGGGGGCGTGGAGGTGACGGAATGATACAATTATTATGTTCTAGAAGTATTGAACATCATAAAAATTCCATCTCTGTTTTTGATAAATAAATTTCTATCAACGGATAATTATATATTATGTGCAATATATAATGGTAGAAATTATTTTATCCCTAAACAGAAAGGATTATTAAAATGAACTATAATGTAGTTAGTAGATTAGATTCCTCAGGAGTGAGTAAAGCAGTAGGGAATTATACTCATATAACAAAAATTGAACCAAATGCGACATTTTACACTTTTTCTGGACAAGTCGGAGCAGATTTAGATGGTAACTTTCCTGATGAGTTTAATCAGCAAGTAAATAATACATTTTTAAATATATCTAATTTATTAAAGAGTATAGATCTTATCCCGGATAATGTGATTAAAGTTAATATATGGTCAACTGAAACAATAGACTGGAATCATTTTTATAAGGTTTATGAAAAGTTTTTTGGTACGCCTTATCCTTCTATGACGGTTGCTTATGTTAATGCCTTAGGATTAGAAGAGATAAAATTAGAAATTGAAATATGGGCAGCAAAATAATGTGGTTTCATATTCCTGATTAAATATTATAAGAAAATACAATACTAAAGAAAACACCTGTCGATTTATGGTCGATAGGTGTTTTCTATATAACGTGGTAGCAATATGATAAGTAAAGAAGATATAAATATAGTTAGAGATAATGTAACTTAGTATTGAATCTGTCAAAGAAATATTCGGATTATTTTTTACTGTTTAATTAACTTGTAAAATTACTCTGCCAAATCTATAATATAGATAATAATTAGAATGGAGATGGGCGTATTGGAGGTAAAGAATAATATGAATCAATCTGAACTATTTCTGGTATCACCGTCCGAAGAATATAAGGATAAAATCCTGGAATTCAAAGAAGAGTTTTTTGAAAGCGGTGATACCTTATATGGCACAGAGAATTTGCAGTCAACGAGTCATATTGAGGAATGGCTTTTAAAAGTACATAATAATCAAAGGGAAGAAACAGTAGAACCAGGAAAAGCCCCCTCTTATGAGTTCATGGCTATAAGAGAATGTGATGGAAAGTTAATTGGAATGATAAATGTTAGGTATAATCTAAAAAAAGAGATGTATTTATATTATGGAAATATCGGGTATTGTGTCCGAAAATCAGAACGAAAAAAAGGTTATGACGCTGAAATGTTAAGGCTGGCATTGCTTGAAGCCAGAAAAATCGGTTTAGATAAGGTTCTTCTAACCGTCGATAGTGATAACTTAGCCTCCATTGCAACAATGAAAAAGAATGGTGCAATATTGGAAAATGAAGTGCCTTACAATGGGAAAATCACACACCGATACTGGATTAAATGTTAATTTTCTAAAACGGAGAGTCTATGAAAAAAATTATTATTCTTATAATGACAGCACTTATTCTTTTCTCAAAATTCCCAATCACAAGTTATGCATTATCAGACTCTGAATCAGATTCCATACAAACATTGCTCAATGATGCCTGTCGTATATCCGGTGTTCCGGGAATGTCAATGACAATACTGGAAGATGATGACGTATTGTATTTTTCATCCGGGTACGCGGATCGTGAAAAGAAGTTACTGGCCAGTGAAAATACTCTATATGAGCTTGCTTCGGTCAGCAAAGCCTTTACTGGTATGGGGATCTTGCTGATGGAAGAAAAAGGGCTGCTGTCAATGAACGATTCTATTCAGAAGTATTTGCCTTGGTTCACGTTAAAGTATCAGGGGAAGCCCGTTGATATGCAAAATATTACACTCAATAACTTTCTGCACCATACCAGCGGTTTAACGAATAGCGGTCACAGTCAATACATTCCACAAGGAAACACGCCGGATATGCTGCGTAAAACAGTAGAAATGCTTTCAGGAACTGAGTTGTCATTTTCTCCTGGGGAGCAGTGTCGTTATGGAACTGTTAATTATGACGTGTTGGGACTGGTTATGGAAACCGTTTCGGGTCAGAGCTACGAAGATTACATGAAAGAACAAGTGCTTCAACCATTAGGGTTACATCAGACATATGTTTATAAGGCAGAGGCCGAAGCCAACGGAGAATTGGCACAGGGCTACCGTTCCTCATTCTTCATGACAGTTCCATACAATGCGCCGGATTTTGCAGGAAATAAGCCAGCGGGATATATCATTTCCTGCACCAAAGATATGGCACGATGGATGAACATACAGATGGGAGCGGTTCAGGATATACCCGAAGTATTTCATAAGGTCATTAAAAAATCCCATCAAGGAAATCTGTCAGTCACGGACGCCAACGGCATGTTTTATGGGGCGGGGTGGTATGTAAATTCCGACCAATCATATTTGGAACACCCGGGAGGCAACCCCAATTTCTCCACGAAAGTGTTACTCTTGCCAAAGAAAAACATCGCCATATGCCTGTTGACCAATGGTGTAAATACGAACACTGATCTTGTGATGCAAGTTGAAGAAATATTAGAGGGCAATCAGCCTCAATCCTATAAAATCAGCAGCTCACAGTTACTTGATATCGCTTTGTCATCAGCCACAATTATATGCTGTCTGTTTGCCGGCCTGTTCTTCCTTTTAGGATTGCATAGAAAGAATAGGTACTATCGTCAGAAAATGACAAAAAAGGGCCGAATAACAACCGCTTGCTGTCTGGTAATTACTATACTAATTTGGGTCATTCCCTTACTAATCGGAAATAGATGGTCGATAATACTTGTCTGGCAGACGTATAGTATTCTTACAGCAATCCTATCACTGGCGTTGTTAACCACATGTATTACATGGTATTTATATATTGCAAACACTACCCGTTTAAAAGACGATTAACCGTAACCATCTACAAATAATCCTGGGGGGAGGAAGTATATGGAACAAGATACTTTTGTATCAATTATAAAAGAACAGACTTACAGGGCGTTGTGGGAAGTGAAAAATGTGATAAACAGTGTTCCAGATGAATTATGGAATAAATGTTATTGCGACATGCCCTGTTGGAAGCACATATACCATATGCTTTTTTCCCTAAGCCGTTGGTTCATCAATCCACGGGATAATTCTTTCCTGCCACCGAAGTTTCATGTAAAAGATCTTAATAATCTGGATGTTGTATCCACGAAACAGCTTTCGAGATTCGATATAGATTCTTTTTACGAGGAAATAGAAGTCAGGATTCATAAATACTTAGATCAATTATCAGATGACCAATTATTAGAATATCCGCCGAATTGTGAATATAACAGATTTACTTTAATATTAGCGCAGCACCGCCATCTTCATACACATATGGGCGTAATTATGGGATTTGTAATAGGTGATGCCAAGCTATGGCCAAGAGTACTGGGGCTTGAAACTCCTTTTCCCACAGAATCTTATAGTAAATATTTTTAGATATAGAAATTTGACTGTACGGGGAAATAATGGTATTCTGAATCAATCATAGAACTAAAATGTAATAAGGGGGAAAATATAGTGAACAAGCAGTTAGAATTAGTGGCGGCATCTTATGATAAAGGCATTGAACTGGGGAGAAAAGGCATAGACTCTTATGAGAATTTCCCGGAATACATAACAAAAGATCCTGAATATGAACTGTTTTTAAAAATGAGACAAGAAGTAGGTCTCTCAGACAGCAGCCGTACGGAAATCGTTGAATTTTTATCTCCGTCCAGCAAAATGAATTTTATTGATCTTGGCTGTTGCCTGAATTTTTTGTATGGTGGATATAAAGATTGACCCTCCACGTATCATGGGGTAGATATAAGCAGTAAGACTATTGAATTATTGCAGGAGCTTACTGAAAAGAAACAATTATCAGCAGGTTCCTTTCAATGCTGCAGCATGCATCAAACTCCATTTGAAACAAGCTTTTTTGATATTGGAGCGTGTATTGGCTCCCTGGAGTACTTTGAAAAAGATTTTGTGGAAAAAGTGATTTTGGAGGCGCACCGGATTATAAAGGCTGACGGAAAATTCGTTCTTGACGTTCCAGACTTAGGGTCTCCTGAATTCTCAATTACCAAGAAGATTGAAGCGTATTTAGGCAGAGAAGATAAGTATGATTTATCACCAGAAGAATTTGAACATTTAATCGTGGATTATTTTAAAATAGAGAAAAAAGAAAAAGTTGGTCCAATGATTCAATATTTCTTAACATGTAGGAACAAATAGAAGTAAATAAAAAAGACTATCAGCTAACGTGTTAGCCCATAGTTTATATTATTATACCATTCATATGTTGTTTTTAGGTTGAGTCAGCAAGGAATATGAATATAAACCCTGCTGACTTAGCTGTAATTATTAACATTGCTCTGACTATTTAATAATCAGTCTTGAAACATATTCACTTTATCAATTTGGTATTTTGAACAAGATAAATAAGTTAGATGTGATGGATTAAAATAGGTGAGAGATTATGCGATGTGAACATTAACAGCCTGAAGACCACGATTGCCCTGGGTAGTTTCAAATACAACTGACTGACCATCTTCTAAAGACTTAAAACCTTCCATAGCGAGACCAGAGAAATGAACGAATACATCGTTTCCTTCTTCATCACAGATAAAGCCGAATCCCTTTTGTGCGTTAAACCATTTAACTGTACCTTTTTTCATAAAAGATACCTCCTTAAAATTATAATGTATTTCTGCGAAGATAAAAAAATCGCATATACTTGTAAATCATCAATAAATAATGACTTACAAATATATGCGAAATCAAAACTTTATTTAAAATACAATTGGATTATATCATAATGTACAATAAAAGTCAATCGGTTAATTATAAGAAAAACCACCAGACCGCCGAGGCTAATACAGCGCCAACAATACAACAGTTAAAATCGTTCATCGTATCCACCAGTCCGGCTGGCTGAATTGCCTTTTCTGATAAGTGAATATTAGACACATGGTTTTTATTTATATGAAATTTCTGCCATCGTTGAGCATTTCCGTGAAGGATACAGTCGCTTACATATTCCAGTACCTCCCAAAAGACGTGAAGTGTGATGGAAAAGTTAAATCCAAATAAAATAACAAGTATTTTTGTTATATCAGACCCGGCACGAATCGTGGCGATCCCAAAGCCTACGAATGCTGCTCCGGAGAGAAAATGAGTGATGCGGTCCCACCAGCTGAATCTGTCATAATAACCTAAGGAGCCACCAAGATATAAGGTCATAAACAGGATGACCAGATAAATAAGTATGCTGAACGAATCAATTTCCACACGTAAGATAAAATGAATCAGTGCAGGCAGGAAGGTCATAGCAAACACAAGGAGAGCCGATTTCATGAATCTGGCTTCTCGTTTTACCCCATGATATACGGCTAAAGCAAGTAAAAAACAACGAAAAATAATTTGTAAGAGATACATAATTTTCATATCATCACCTCGCAATTTAAGTATGTGCGATTAAAGAGAAAGTATGTAACTGCAAGTGAAATTATATAAAATGAGTCAGATGCATACGATTCTATGATATATATGGTATAATCTTTGATTGAAAGGAGGTTTATTCGTTGAACGTAAAAAATGAGTTAAAGGAACTTGTTATTTTAGAAGGTTTTTCTGGAATCTCTTTTTTAATTTTGTATGTGATCTGGATTCGAAAATTTCATATCTCATTTTCAATGGTGGCCTTTTATCCTATTTTATGCTGTAGCATCATACTGATACAGGGAAGTGTATTTTGGGGTATCACTCTATGGAGAATCAATGGACGAGCCCTTGATATGGCGTCTGTAGCAAACATATACCGCTTGTTTCGCATCATTGACGGAGGTATATTAATCGCGTACATTGTAGTCCTCCTTGGTGCAGAAGTTACGGAAAAGAGGTTAATATTTGGCATAGCTGTTTACATCTTTTCCATTTTAGAATATATTAATTATTACTACGTCAGATTGTCTTATCCCCTTCCTGAATTTATGAGGCGATTGGTGAAAGTCAATTTTAGTAAATCCAGAATCGCCAGGCTGTTAGAACACTCAGCCAGGTTCAGGCGATAAACTACATAAGAAGATACTAGGGGATAAAACGTAGAATTTTACTTCAAAAGAGATGGCATAAGGAGGAAAAGGTGGCAAAATTATATTTTAAATATGGTGCAATGGGAAGTTCAAAGACAGCCAATGCGCTGATGACCAGATACAATTTCATAGAAAAGGGGAAAAAGGCTTTACTGATAAAGCCAGATATCGAAACCCGTGATGATATTAAAAAGATCAAGTCAAGAGTAGGACTTGAGGCTGAGTGCATCTTATTTTCCCAGCTTAAGGGCTTTGAACCGGAAGAAATAAAGGGATATGATGTAATCATAGTAGATGAAGCTCAATTTCTTATGGAATCAGACATTGATTTTTTAGCATACATCGTTGACAACTATAATATCACCGTATTTTGTTATGGCCTTAGAACTGATTTTACTTCCCATCTCTTTCCAGGCTCCACTCGCCTCTTAGAGCTGGCTGATGAGGTGGAGGAATTAAAGACAGCCTGCTGGTGCGGCAATAATGCAATTATGAACGCCAGGCTCGATCAGAATGGAAACATTCTTAGAAATGGGGAGCAGATACTTCTGGGAGCAAATGATAAGTATGTTTCTCTTTGCAGGAAGCATTATAATGAAAATAAAATAAGAGAAGATATATAAAGATACTTTGAACTTGTTAGAGATGGACCGGCAGAAAAATACGAATTCTGCCGGTTTTTATAATATGTGTTCATTTATTAGAAAAAACTTATTAAAACCTATAAAAAAGGTAAATGTTGACTTTAAACCAATAAATGGATACAATATATTTGTAAGGATGGTGGACATGGAAATAGTAAAAAAGGTACAGGCTAAGGAACATATCGCGGATATTTTAAGAAAAGAAATTCTTTTCAACCGATTTCACGACGGGGATGAGCTGGTACAGGAGATTGTTTCAGAACAGCTGGGAGTGTCAAGAATGCCTGTAAGAGAGGCGTTTCAGATCCTGGAGCTGGAGGGGTTTCTCATCAGACTGCCTAACCGCCATATGGTAGTGAAAGGAATTACTGAAAAAAGTATTTATGAAATTTTTTTGTTCATTCACTCGATACAAGTTGGATTTATCAATGAGATGCTTTTAAAAAAAGAAAGCTGGTTTGGTAAATTTCAAGAAATGTTACAGATGTTTCTAAGAAAAGAGATTAATGAAGTCATGCTTCACAGCTTTTTTAGCGAAGAACTGGATAATGGGTATCTTCATCGCCTACACAACAATCTATTACAGATTTATATGACGTTTGTTTTATATGATCTAAATGTTTCCGGCGCTGAGGAATTAAACTTATGGGAAGATGTTGAAAAGGCAATGTACCTAAAAGACAGGAATCAGGTTGAGAAACTGTTTGAGTCCTATTTTTTATATCTTGCAAAAGCAATGACAGAAAAGGTGTTGATAAATGAATCTAAATAAAATAAAATTAATGCCTGCCAGAGAACAGGCGGCATCTACCTTGAGAAAAGCAATTTTAGCCAAAGAACTGGAGACAGGAGCAACCATCACTCTGGATGAGATATCGAAACAGCTGGGCATATCCATTACCCCTGTAAGAGAAGCGTTTCAGATTCTTGCTGGTGAGGGGCTGATAAAATTACGGCCCAACAAAGGTGCCATGATTCTGGGAATCAATGAAAAAGACATCAGAGACCACTATGAAACACGACGTATACTGGAAAGT
The DNA here is from genome assembly GCF_000687555.1 of [Clostridium] aerotolerans DSM 5434. GTDB lineage: Bacteria > Bacillota > Clostridia > Lachnospirales > Lachnospiraceae > Lacrimispora > Lacrimispora aerotolerans. Next base: position 387,369 of record NZ_JHWJ01000001.1, read on the forward strand.
GAAATCATTTATAAAGTTTGTAAAAACAATTCGGATATAACAAAAGTATTGGAAGCGTTTGCCCATGCGCAGAAAGCATTAAAATCCAATGATTACAGCGAATATTCCAAATATAATCAGTCCTTCCATTATGAGATATGGACTGCCGGCGGAAATGATAAGATAAGATCATTGCTTTCTTCCATGTGGAACGGATTATCCATGGGCAATAATGTGGGAGTAGAAGAGTATGCCCAGATTTCCATGAGAGAGCATACACAGATTGTGGAAGCTCTGAAAAGTAGAGATGCAGAGCTGTCTAAAAGACTAATGAGTGAACATATTATGAGGAGTATGGAAAACATGCTGACTCATTATAAAATATAATAACCTTGAAATATAAGGATACCTGGATTAGATACTTCTATGAAAGGTTTCTTTTTTTTGCTATTTTACATAACAATTCGGAAATGTTCTGTGAAAAACAGCTAAAATGTATAAAAATATTGACAAGATGGAGTTAAAGGAAGATTCTACCAATCATCTGCTGATGCATGCCATTGGGGCCAATGTATCCGGGCAGATCGGATCTGTGGTAGCCGGAGGCGTCATCTTAAACCTTATGGCCCAGTATTTAAGTTAGGAGGGATTATAGTTTGGAAAATTTTATAATAACCCTGGAAATTATGGGAAAAGGAATGGCAGCAATCTTTGTTGTCCTTGGTCTTCTGGCTCTGATCACTGTATTGCTGAATAAGATTTTTAAATAATTTGTATAAAATGCACAAAGTATACAGCTGAAAATCATATATTAATACTATTGTACATAAATTAAATTCATTATAAGATGTTATTACAAATTGGATACAATATAAAATATTAAATATATTATATCAAAATAATTTCTGCCAAGAATCACACGTGTTTGTTTTTCAAGTTTTAAAAGGTCTATTTTTACTAAAAGGAGGACATTATTATGGCAAAACAGGAGTCACTGGAGCTGTTAAAAAACCGGATTGCAGGTTTTGTTGATCTTGTGGGAAAGAAACTTCCCGAAGATGTAACAGTAAAATTGAAGGAACTCAAAGACGAAGAAGAGATGCCTATGGCTAAGATGATTTATGAAGCCATGGAGAAGAATCAAAAGCAGGCGTGGGAATTAAACCGACCGTCCTGCCAGGATACAGGATTGATTCAGATGTTTGTAAGGGTGGGTACTAGCTTCCCTTATGCAGATGAATTAAAGGTGATTCTTAAAGAAGCGGTTGCTAAAGCTACTAAAGAAGCTCCGCTGCGTCATAACACGGTAGAAACCTTTGATGAAGTGAATACCGGAACAAACGTGGGAACAGATTCTCCGTGGATTTACTGGGATATCTTACCAGGAAGTGATAAATTAGAGCTAGATGTCTATATGGCTGGTGGCGGCTGTTCCCTTCCAGGCCAGGGTAAGACCCTTATGCCAGGAGAAGGCTATGAAGGAGTTGTGAAATTTGTTCTTGATGTGATGACCTCCTATGGGCTGAACGCTTGCCCACCCCTTTTAGTGGGAATTGGTATTGGTACTTCTATTGATTCAGCTGCTTATATGGCAAAAAAAGCTCTGATGCGCCCGGTTGGAAGCCACAATGAGAATCCAAAAGCTGCAGAATTGGAAGATGAGCTTGTAAAGGCTATTGACTCTATTGGTCTGGGACCTCAGGGACTTACAGGAACAAAATCAGTTATGGGCGTGAATATTGTAAACTCCGCCCGCCACCCATCAGTTTTATCCTGTGCAGTTAATCTTGGCTGCTGGGCTCACCGCAGAGGAACAATTGTATTTAACAGTGATTTAAGCTATGATTCAGTTACACATAAGGAGGTACAATTATGAAAAAGATACTGACCACACCAATTTCTGATGAGGATTTAAAAGATATAAAAATTGGAGATGTGATTTATTTAAACGGTCACATTGTAACCTGCCGTGATGTGGCACATAGAAGACTGATCGAACTCGGAAGAGAGTTGCCTGTAGATTTAAAGGGAGGCGCAATCTTTCATGCAGGCCCCATTGTCCGCAAAAAAGACGGAGAAGAGAATAAATTCGAAATGGTCTCCATCGGACCAACTACCAGCATGAGAATGGAGAAATTTGAAAAAGAATTTATAGATCAAACAGGTGTTAAGCTGATTGTAGGAAAAGGCGGAATGGGTCCTAATACAGAAGCTGGCTGTAAAGAGAACAAGGCACTTCATTGCGTATTTCCAGCAGGTTGTGCAGTAAATGCAGCAACTTGTGTAGAAGAAATTGAAGAATATCATTGGGAAGATCTAGGAATGCCTGAAACTCTGTGGGTATGCCGGGTAAAAGAATTCGGTCCTCTGATTGTATCCATTGATTCTGAAGGGAGTAATATCTTTGAGCAGAATAAGATTGAATTCAATAAGCGTAAAGATGCCGCACTGGAAGAACTGTATACTAAGGTTCATTATATAAAATAAGAAACTGAATTAATTTATTCTATTATATGGGAGATACATTGGAGGAGGATTATGCTGACCTTTTTGGCTTTAGCAATGATCGTAACGTTTATCGTATTGCTTTCAAAAAAGAAGTTGTCCGTGTTTACAGCTCTTACTCTTGTACCGCTGATCTTTGGTGTCATTGCGGTAATTGTAAATGGTGACAATCTTATTGACTTATTCGGTTGGATTAAAGATGGAATTTTCTTTAAACAAAATCCCGAAACCGGAAAGATATCCTGGGGTGTAATATCACCTGGTATTACAATACTTTTTTCCATTCTGTTTTTTGACTTAATGCTAAATGTAGGTTTGTTTGACCCGGTTGCTGAATTTTTCATCAAAAAGGCGAAAGGAGATCCCTTAAAGGTTACTTTATCTACGGTTATGGTAGCCAGTGTGGTTGCATTAAATGGTGATACAACAACTACAATCATCATTTGTCTTGCGGCATTTAGAAGTCTTTATAAACAATTAAACTTAAAATTAAGTTACCTGGCAATTATCATAGTAGCGCCTATTGGTATCTGGAATCAGCTTCCATGGGGAGGACCTACGATAGCAGCAGCCACTGCAATTGGGGTTGAGTTAAATGAGTTATTCGCCAATCTTCTTCCAGGATTGCTTGTAGCCCAGGTTGTGGTCATAATAATTGCAGGTTATCTTGGGTTAAAAGAACGGAAAAGACTTAATTATGTGACTGCAAAAGCAGGAGAAGTAACTGAGGAACATTTAAATGAGATGCTTTCTGCTATCCGTGAGAAAGATCCTGAACTGAAACGTCCAAAACTTTACTGGTTCAATTTATTATTAACTGGTGTAGCTATTTTCGTATTAATTAAGGGATATGTTCATGGTTCAGTCGTATTTATGATTGCATTCTCTATTGCTCTGGTTGTCAATTACCGCTCGGTAAAAGAGTGTAATGAGCGAATGGAAGACCTCGCTGCAGACGCGCTTCCTACAACTCTTGCAACCCTTGGAGCAGGTATTTTCTCTGGAGTACTTTCCGGAAGTGGAATGGCAACGGCTTTAGCCAATTCTGTAGCAGGTATCGTTCCAACCGCTCTCGGTTCTCACATGGCGCCGGTTTATGCGCTCATAGCAGCTCCAGCTATTTGCTTTCTGCCTCAGGACGCGTTCTATTTTGGTATCTCCTCTGTAATGAGCAATGTCATGGGTCAGTTCGGAATTACTCCCATGCAGGCAGCAGTTGCTTCCATGACAGGTCAGGCATTCCGTCTGATTAGCCCGGTAATTCCCGCGCTCTATCTGCTGTGCGGTGAAACAGAGCAGAACTTTGTAGATTTCCAAAAAGAATACGTAAAGTATTTCTGGGTTGTATTTGTAACATACTTAGTGGTCTATGGCATAAGCGGTGCTCTTCCCTATTAATAGAGCTGCTTGTTCCTGCGCAAAACAAATTTTTAATATTATTATCTATAAAAATTATTAGACATCGTGGCATCAGGATAATCATCCTGGTGCCATTTTTTAATGAAATTATAACAACTGAAAAGTTCTTCACACATTTTCAATATTCCTGCATATTCTGAATCATATGATAAAAATGCCAAAGGAATTACAAAGCAATGCGAAGAGAAAAAAAGTTGCATAAATGTTCACTGGATATCATGATGTGTAGTCATTACAGAGAATCATCAAAGGAAAGAGGGAGTATTGCAGCCCAAATGAAAGGAATCTTATATTACAACCGAACCATTAAAAAGGAGCCTGAAATCACAAAGCAAGTCTCAAAAGCCGCCAGAGAAGCTGGGATGAGCATGGCGGGGACTGAATGCAGGATCAAATCAAGAAAATCTTATCTAAAGAAGATACGGAGAAAGAGCGGGCCAAAGGCAAGCAGATATGAGGTAAAGGATATCTTAAGATATACCTATACCGCTTCCGGAGAAGAACTGGTAGAAAAAATCTCAAAAGTGATTGAGCTGTACACTGATTCAGGTTATAATACGCTTGAGATAAAAAATTACTGGCTTGACAGGCAGAATCCCTACAATGGAATCAACACCATTATGCGGTCCCCTGATGGACTGACTTTTGAACTCCAGTACCACACTCCTGAGAGTTTTGAGATAAAAAATGGGAAGATGCATGAACTATACGAAAAACAAAGGCCTATGAGAGATGTAAGCAGCAAAGAGTACATAGAATTGGGTGACAAGATGTTTGAACTCTCTGATTCTATGGAAATTCCGAAGGGCATAGAAAAGGTGAAAACTCATGAATGAAATCAGATTTTTGAAATTGACCGATTATGAAAACCAGGGAACTGTAATCAAGCAGGAAGGAAGGCAGTTCTTTGGTTATGAGCAAGGCTCATGGGTTAGACGCGGCCTCTCCCTCGGATATTTTTATCCGGATGCTCCGGAATTTGACTGCTATGAAGTGATTACAGAAATAGAGGCTTTAAAACTATTAAATGGGGAATAGTACGTTTATCTTTGAGGATGACCGTACATTCCCCATTTATTTTTGTAATTCTAATAATAGCAGGACAAGCCTTCCATATCATTTGTTCTTAAAAATGTTCCAAAATCATGTCTTTATAGGGATTTCTTAAAACCTCCAAATAACTTTATAACATTATACTTTAATATTTTGGGAATGATAGAGCTATGGCAAGTCAGAACTAAGCCATATAGGTAAAAGTGACAAAAAGTGATAAAAATTTTCATTTATTTTCCAGTATATAAACAGTTGCAAATAAAAAGATACAGTGCTATACTCTGATATAGTTAATTAGCTAATTATTAATCAGCTAACGGAAAGGGGAGGATTAAATGAAACCAGTAGGCGGAACTGAGGACGAACACATGGAAAACCCTCATTCCAAGCGGAGAAGTGTAATGCACAGCTATATGAAGACCATGAAATTGCACCGCTGCATTCTGGAGATGCGTTTAAAATATACCGGTGTCTATCGCAGCCAGCATCAGATATTAATGATACTGGCAGACCATACCAATGTATCACAAAAGGAACTGGCGGAGCGCCTGTATGTATCAACTGCCACCATAGCGGTGACAGTAAAGAAGTTAGAAAAGGGAGGATATATTACCCGGATTGTTGATCAGAATGATAATCGTATCAACAAACTTTGCCTGACGGAAGAAGGCAGGCATATGGTCAAGATCAGCAGGGAATTTTTTAAGAATGTAGAGTCCCAGATGTTTCGTGATTTTTCAGAAGATGAATTGACTGTCATGGAACAATTTATGAATCGAATTTACAAAAATTTAACTGAAATTCCTATGGATAAGGATATGACAGAAAGAGAGGATTGATTGCTTGAAGAAATATTGGAAATATATAAAACCCTATCTTGCGGCATTTATACTGGCTCCCATCTTGATGCTTACAGAGGTTTTAGGAGAAATTATACTCCCTAAGCTCACTTCTATGATCATTAACAACGGTGTCGCCGGCAGAGATATCGGTTATATCATGCGGGCAGGAGGCATCATGATAGGAATTGCCGCGGTGATGGCTTTGGGAGGAATCGGAGGAGCTTATTTTTCCGCTAAGGCCTCCATTAGTTTTAGTACGGATTTAAGAAGAGACATTTTTCATAAGGTCCAGCAGTTTTCCTTTAAGAATATTGATGATTTCAGTACTGGATCACTCATTACCCGATTGACCAATGATATTCAGCAGATACAGAATGTTATCATGATGAGCCTTCGTCTTTTGTTTCGTGCACCTGGTATGCTGATCGGCGGTCTGATCATGGCATATTTAATGAATCCTCAGCTGGTAATGATACTGCTTGTGGTAATTCCTCTGCTTTTGATTGCAATTGCAATTATACTAAAAGTGGCTTATCCCCGCTTCCAGGCAATGCAAAAGAAGATCGACCGGTTAAATTCAGGTGTTCAGGAAGCCCTTACCAATGTCCGGGTCATCAAGTCATTTGTTCGGGAAGATTTTGAAAAAGAGAAATTCAGCGATACCAACCGGGATTTAAAGGAAGGCAGCCTTGCAGCCATGCAGGTGGTAATTACAGCCTTTCCAGTCATGATGCTGGCTATGAATATCACGACCATTGCCGTAGTTTGGTATGGGGGTAATTTAATTATTGCAGGAAAGATGCCGGTAGGTGATTTAACTGCATTTACAATTTATATTGTACAGATATTAATGTCCCTTATGATGCTGTCCATGGTGTTTTTACAGGCGTCACGTGCCATGGCCTCCTTAAAACGTGTCAATGAAGTTCTGAATACAGAGATTGATTTATCCGATGAAGACGCGGCATATAAATCTGCTACCGTAGCAGAGGGCAGAGTTGAATTTAAGGATGTCAGCTTCCAGTATCTTAAAGGTAAGGAAGATATGGTCTTAAAGAAAATAAGTTTTACTGCCGAACCGGGAGAGACTATCGGTATTATCGGGTCTACAGGAAGCGGTAAAACGTCTCTGGTTCAGATGATTCCAAGACTTTATGACGCTGATGAGGGTAAAGTGCTGGTGGATGGAATCGATGTGAAGGATTATACTCTTAGAAATCTAAGAGAAAGCGTTGCCATGGTTTTACAGCAGAATGTCTTATTCTCAGGTACCATAGAAGAGAACTTAAGGTGGGGAGACGAGAGTGCCACCATGGAAGATATTATAGAGATGGCTGAAAGCGCCCAGGCCAACGGGTTTATTACAAACTTCAAAGATGGATATGAGACCGATCTTGGGCAAGGCGGCTCCAATGTATCCGGTGGACAAAAACAAAGGCTTTGTATTGCCAGAGCCCTGTTAAAGAGACCTAAAATACTCATTTTAGATGACAGCACCTCAGCCGTGGATACGGCAACAGAAGCTAAAATACGAGAATGCTTTCAGACGACCTTAAAGGATACGACAAAATTTATTATAGCTCAAAGAATTGGTTCCGTAGAAAAAGCAGATAAGATAATTGTGTTAGATGAAGGGGAAATCGTTGGCATGGGATCACACGAAGACTTAATGGAATCTTGTGAGGCATATCAGGAGATTTACTATTCCCAGAGAGACCGGAAAGAGGAGGTAGGCGCGTAAATGGATAATGCACAAAGAATCGAAAGTTTAAAACGGCGTTATGGACGATCTCTGCCTCCCACAAAACATAAAGGCGGCATGGGCGGGAAGAAAATGATGAAGACTGGAGCGCCAAAGAATACAAAAGGCACCATCAAACGGCTCCTGTCCTATTTAAATGAATACAAATTAAGAATGGGTGCGGCTCTTTTCGCCGTTGTGGTTGGAACCCTGGCACAGCTTTCAGGAGCCTACATGCTAAGGCCTATCATCAATCAGTTCATTGCACCGCCCGATGGAAGTCCAGGTGATGTACCTGGTCTATTAAGAGGAATCCTGTTAATGGCAGGAGTAATGCTGATCGGTGTAGCGGCAAACTACGTACAGGCCAGGCTTATGCTGACCGTTGCCCAGAATGCTCTGCAGAAAATAAGAGAAGATCTCTTTGGCAAAATGCAGACATTGCCGGTACGGTTTTATGACACCAATAATAATGGTGATCTTATCAGCCGTTTCAGCAACGATGTGGATACCATTGGACAGATGTTAAGCTCTACCCTGGTCCAGCTTTTTTCAGGAGCACTTAGTATTGTAGGAACTCTGCTTCTTATGATATACACCAATATCTGGCTGACCCTTGTAACTGTTGTCCTTGTTCCTATTATGATCAATGCGGGTAAGGCAATCGCAATGAGAAGCCAGAAATACTTCTCAGCCCAGCAGGCTTCTTTAGGAGCTGTAAACGGATATATTGAAGAGACGATCAGCGGCCAGAAGGTAGTAAAGGTGTTCTGTCATGAAGATGTGGCAGAAGAAGAATTTGAAATCTTAAACGAAGATTTAAGAAATAACATGATTCATGCTCAGTTTTTTGGCGGAGTGATTATGCCTGTTATGGGAAATCTAAGTCAGCTTAACTACATTCTGACTGCATGCGTAGGTGGGCTCTTATGCGTGCTTCGTGGCTTCGATGTGGGAGGTCTCACCGTATTTTTATCCTTCTCCAGACAATTCAGCCGTCCAATCAATGAAATATCCATGCAGCTTAGCAATGTTTTCTCTGCACTTGCAGGAGCTGAGCGTGTGTTTGCCATCATGGATGAAGAGCCGGAACCAGCGGATGACAAGGATGCTGAGGTTTTAGAGCCTATGAAAGGTTTTGTAGAGTTAAAGAACGTTACCTTCGGATATAACCCGGATAAGGTGATACTAAAAGACATCAGTCTCTATGCAAAACCCGGCCAGAAGATTGCCTTTGTAGGGTCGACAGGAGCCGGAAAAACGACCATCACCAATCTGGTTAATCGGTTTTACGATATTCAGGGCGGTGAAATAACCATTGACGGCAAGAATATCCGTCATTTAAAAAAGGAGAATCTGCGCCAGAATATTGCCATGGTTCTTCAGGATACTCATTTATTTACCGGAACCGTTATGGAAAATATCCGTTACGGAAGACTGGATGCTACCGATGAAGAAGTCATAGAAGCTGCAAAAACAGCTTCCGCTTATTCGTTTATCATGCGGCTTCCCTCTGGCTTCGACACGGTGCTAGATGGAGATGGAGCAAATTTAAGCCAGGGACAGAGGCAGCTTTTAAACATAGCGCGAGCATCTATTTCAAAGGCACCAATTCTTATCCTTGACGAAGCTACCAGCTCCGTAGATACCAGAACAGAAAAGCATATTGAAACAGGAATGGACCGGTTGATGGCCGATCGTACCACCTTTATCATCGCTCATCGTTTGTCAACCGTACGAAATTCCAATGCTATTATGGTACTGGAAAACGGTGAGATCATTGAGCGGGGAGATCACGATGATTTATTGGCTCAAAAAGGACGGTATTACCAACTTTATACAGGAGCAGTAGAACTGGATTAATCCAGTTAGTACTGTCTGACATCAGGAGCATGGACATAATTTTACCATGCTCCTGATTTTTTATTTAGCTGGAAATTACGGCATATTACATAAAAGCCTTACCAGTCAGGAAACACAGGACATAAATAAAGAAAAATTATCAATAACGCATCAGCAGATCAACGATGAGCCACGTCAAGCCAGGCTATCAATTTTTAAAGAAAATAAGTGTTTTTAAGAAAAAAGGAATAGAAAAATTAGTATGAAATAAAATATAATGGTAAGATAGGAAGAATAGTGTCAATTTTTGATATTAGATTTTTCGTTGTTTCGAATGACAAATTATGGTATACTGGTGAAATTAAAAGTGTTTGCAGAGAAAGGGGTAGTTAGATGGGTTTGCCTACATTTAAGGGCGGCATTCATCCTTATGAAGGAAAAGAATTGTCTGAAGATAAACCGGTAGTCTTGCTTCAACCAAAGGAAGCGTTGGTATTTCCTTTGTCCCAGCATATCGGTGCTCCCGCAAAACCTCTGGTAGAAGCAGGGGATAAAGTTTTAATGGGTCAGAAGATTGGTGAAATGGATGGCGCTATTTCAGCCTGTATCATTAGTTCTGTATCAGGAACTGTAAAAGGCATTGAACCAAGAAAAACAGCAGGTGGCTCCATGGTTCCGTCCATCATTATTGAAAATGATGGTGAGGACAAGACTGTGGAATCTTTCGGCATAAAAAGGGATCCTGAAGCCTTATCAAAGGAAGAGATCCGGAATATTATAAAAGAATCTGGTATTGTAGGCCTTGGAGGGGCAGGATTTCCTACCTATGTAAAACTGACACCAAGAGACGATGCCAAAATTGATACAGTCATTGTAAATGGAGCAGAATGTGAGCCATACCTCACCTCGGATTACCGTATGCTCATGGAAGAACCGGAGAAACTTATAAAAGGACTTCGTATCATTCTTCGTTTGTTTGAACACGCAAAGGGCGTCATCGCCATTGAAAATAATAAGCCGGAAGCAATCAAAAGACTGGAAGAGCTGGTTAAGGACGAGCCTGGAATCACCGTATGTCCGTTGTCGACCAAGTATCCCCAGGGCTGGGAGCGAACTCTCATCCAGAGTGTGACCGGAAGAAAAGTAAGCGCTGATATGCTTCCTGCAGAGGTTGGCTGTATTGTTGACAATGTTGACACCGTAATTTCCATTTACTATGCGGTGGCAGAAAGCACGCCTCTGATTCGGAGAATCATAACTGTTACTGGAGACGCGATTGAAAATCCACAAAACTATAATGTAAGAATCGGAACCAGCTATGAACAGATGGTGGAGGCTTCAGGAGGATTTAAAGCAGAAGTTAAAAAACTGATTTCCGGCGGTCCCATGATGGGAAGAGCTTTGGATGGCATAGATATCCCCGTTACAAAGGTAACTTCAGCACTTCTTTGTATGTCAGATGACGAGGGGACAAACGATCCTACGACGTCTTGTATCCGCTGTGCCAGATGTGTGAGAGTATGCCCAGGCCGTATCGTTCCTCAGCAAATGGTAATCGCTGCGGTTCATTCTGATGCGGAGCGATATTTAAAATTAAAAGGAACGGATTGCTGCGAATGCGGAAGCTGCTCTTATATCTGTCCGGCCAGAATCCCTCTTACTGAGACCTTCATTGGCATGAACCGAAGGATATCTGAGGCAGAAGCGGCAGTCAGGAGGAAGAAAAATGACTAATTCATTAAGCATTTCATCGTCACCTCATATCAGAAATCAGGTAACGACACCAAACATTATGTTTGATGTGGCAATTGCCATGATTCCTGCGTCTGCATACGGCGTTTACCAGTTTGGTATAAAAGCAGCACTTGTACTGTTTATCAGCGTGATTTCCTGTGTACTCAGTGAGTATGTCTATCAATCCCTTATGGGCAGGCCAGTTACGGTAAGTGATGGAAGTGCTCTGGTCACCGGCATGATACTTGGACTTAATATGCCTCCTGCCATATCCTTATGGATTCCATTTTTAGGCGGAGTTTTTGCGATTATTGTTGTTAAGCAGCTGTTTGGCGGCATCGGTCAGAACTTCATGAATCCCGCCCTGGCAGCAAGATGTTTTCTGTTAATTTCTTTTGCAGGTGAGATGACGACGTTTACATACCATGACGCGGTTGTAAGCCCAACTCCACTTGCTGCTTTAAAAGGGGGACAATCCGTTGATTTAACGGCCATGTTCATTGGTAAGATTCCTGGATCCATGGGAGAAGTGTCGGTGATTGCCCTGTTAATTGGTGCGGCTTATATGTTGATCCGGAAAGTGATCTCCATAAGAATACCGGCAGCTTATCTCATTACCTTTGCTCTGTTCGTGTTTATTTTTGGACGGCAGGATTTAAGCTATGTTCTTGCTCACTTATGTGGCGGCGGCGTCATCTTCGGTGCATTCTTTATGGCAACGGATTATTCCTCCAGCCCTATCACTAGTAAGGGACAGATTATCTTTGGAATTATTCTTGGTATATTGACTGGATTGTTCCGATTGTTTGGTGGGTCTGCTGAAGGAGTTTCTTATGCCATTATCATTAGTAACCTTCTGGTGCCGTTAATTGAGGAAATTTCTTTTCCGATTCCATTAGGAAGGGAGAGACGATAAGATGAAACAGGGACGAATTTTAAAAGATGCTTTGATTCTTTTTACCATTACTGTAATATCCGGTCTGATTCTTGGCGGTGTCCATGAATTGACCAAGGATACGATTAATAATTCTTCGATTTCAGCTCATTTAGAAGCCTATAAAACAGTGTTTCCTGATGCTGTTGATTTTAAAGCAGATGATAAACTGACAGATGCCTTAAAAAAGAGCAATGAAGAGCTGCCATCACAGAATTATGGTAATGTGGGCTTAGATCAGGCATTGCAGGCTGTTGATAAAAGCGGGACTGTTCTTGGGTATGTCATTACCTCACATTCCAATGACAGCTATGATGGACTGGTACAGATCCTGGTTGGAATTAATGCTGATAAGACTATGAAAGGAATTGAAATCCTGGAATTAAATGATACTCCTGGTCTTGGCCAGAGAGCGGAGGAACCGGAGTTCAAGGGACAGTTCGCAGGCAAGTCGGGAGAAAGCCTGACCGTTACAAAGTCAGGAAGTGCAGGGGCTGAGGAGATTAATGCCATCAGTGGAGCGACCATCACCTCCCGTGCTGTTACCAATGCAGTCAATGCTGCACTATACCTTATGTATCATAACGCTTTACAATAGGAGGTGAAAAGATGAAAAATCAGAATATGGAACGTATATGGAACGGTATCTGGAAGGAGAATCCTACCTTTGTGATGATGCTTGGAATGTGTCCTACCCTGGCCGTTACGACTTCTCTGATCAACGGCTTTGCAATGGGGATTTCCACAGCACTGGTATTGATCTTTTCCAATATCTTAATTTCCCTTCTTCGTAAGGTCATTTCAGACAATATCCGGATTCCGGCTTATATCGTAATCGTTGCGACTCTTGTGTCAACGGTTCAGATGCTGTTACAGGCATATATCCCTTCTCTTTATACAGCCCTGGGAATCTATATTCCCCTTATTGTGGTGAATTGCATCATTTTAGGGAGAGCGGAATCCTTTGCTTCTAAAAATGGCATCATAGTTTCCGCCTTTGACGGACTTGGAATGGGAATCGGTTTTACCATAGCCCTCACCTTAATCGGTCTTGTCCGTGAAATACTTGGGGCTGGCTCTGTTCTCGGCACGGTGGTGATACCAAAAGAGTATCATATCACAGCTTTTGTACTGGCCCCTGGTGCGTTCTTTGCTCTTGCCGTACTGACCGCCTTACAGAATAAATTCAAAGCCCCTTCAGCAACCAATGGTGATACTAATTCCTGCGGCGCTGGCTGTGGCTCTTGTGGAGAAAAAATAGGAGGTTAAAAGGATGAAAGAACTGTTGTTAATTGCCGTGGGCGCTGCTCTGGTAAATAACGTAGTACTCAGCCAGTTTCTAGGCTTATGTCCCTTTCTTGGGGTCTCAAAGAATGTAAAAACGGCTGCTGGAATGGGAGGCGCGGTGGTTTTTGTTATCACCATATCTTCTTTGGTCACCAGCATCATTTATAATGGAATTTTGGTAAGTCTTCATCTGGAGTATCTCCAGACCATGGTATTTATTCTGGTGATTGCGGCTCTGGTTCAATTTGTTGAGCTGTTCATGAAAAAAAGCATGCCGCCTCTTCATAAAACCATGGGAATCTACCTGCCTTTAATCACCACCAATTGTGCGGTGCTTGGAGCTGCTCTTACCAATGTTTCTAAAAACTATGGTATCTTACAGAGTGTTGTTAATGGAGTCGGTATATCCGTTGGATTTACCATTGCAATTGTTATGCTGGCCGGAATCCGTGAGAGAATTAAATACAATGATATCCCTGATTCCTTTAAGGGGTCTCCAATCATCTTAGTTACGGCAGGACTTATGGCAATTGCATTTTTCGGGTTTGCGGGTCTGATATAAAGAGGGAGAAGAGTACACATGATAACTGGAATGCTGAGTGCGGCGGCTGTTTTAGGAGGAACGGGCCTTTTCGTTGGTTTGTTCCTGGGCATTGCCAGCGAAAAGTTAAAAATAGAAACCGACCATAAAGAAGGTCTGGTAAGAAAGGCTCTGCCGGGAATTAATTGCGGCCGATGCGGCTATGCAGGCTGCGATGCGCTGGCAAAGGCCATTGCAGAAGGCAGTGCTCCTGTTACAGGATGTCCGGTAGGAAGAGATAAGACAGCGGAGAAAATCCGTGAGATTATGAATCAGAATTAAAGGTAAAACCCCCTGAAGCGGCTGACCGCATACCAGGGGGTTTTTACTATTAGAAATTAAAGTATTTGATTGCGTTGTTATAAGAAATTCCTTCGATGATTTCCTTTAATGCCTTCTGGTCATCTGGATATTCTCCGTTATCTACCCAGCCGCCGATTAATTCGCAAAGGATTCTGCGGAAGTATTCGTGTCTTGTGTAAGATAAGAAGCTTCTGGAGTCAGTAAGCATACCAATGAAATTGCCAAGGCAGCCGAGGTTTGCAAGAGAGGTCATCTGCTCGGTCATTCCTACCTTGTGATCGTTAAACCACCAGGCAGAACCCTGCTGGATCTTTCCAGGATACTCGCTCTGGAAGCAGCCAAGAATGGTTCCAATGGAAGCATTGTCATTAGGGTTTAAGGAATAAAGAATGGTTTTAGGAATCTCGTTGGTAGCACTTAATGCATTTAAAAAGTCAGCCATCTGAGCAGATGGAGCATAGTTGTTGATGCAGTCAAAGCCAGTATCAGCACCAAGTTTTTCAAACATCATAGCGTTATTATCGCGTTTACAGCCATAATGAAGCTGCATCACCCAACCCATACGATGGTATTCTTTTGCTGCGAATAACATAAATGCAGTCTTAAATTTCAGTTCTTCTTCTTTGGAAACGGCTTTTCCAGCAAGTCCTTTTGCAAAGATTGCTTCCAGCTCAGCGTCGTCTGCCGGAACGTACATCACATATTCAAGAGCGTGGTCAGATACAGAACAGCCCTGGTTCTTAAAGAATTCCATACGGTTTTTAAGAGCAGTCTTTAAGGAAGCGAAATCCTTAATCTCTATTCCGCTGACCTCTGATAATTTTCCGATGTAGGAAGCGAAATCCGGCTTTTCAACGTTCATAGCCTTGTCCGGTCTCCAGGCAGGAAGAACCTTTACGTCAAAAGAAGTATCAGCTGCGATCTTCTGATGCCATTCCAAGGAATCAGCTGGATCGTCGGTGGTGCAGATCAGAGTTACGTTTGACTGCTTGATGATATTACGTGCGCTCATGGAAGCTTCATGAAGCTTTTCATTGCAGAGATTCCATACTTCTTCAGCGGTATCGCCATTTAAATAGCCGGTATAGCCAAAGTATCTCTGAAGCTCTAAGTGGCTCCAGTGATAGAGCGGGTTACCAATGAGCTTTGAAAGTGTCTCAGCCCATTTCTGGAATTTCTCACGATCGGAAGCATCACCGGTTATATATTTTTCATCCACACCGTTAGAGCGCATCTGACGCCACTTATAATGGTCGCCGCCTAACCAGACCTGAGTGATATTGTCGAACTTGCGGTCTTCAAAAATCTCCTGAGGATTGATATGGCAATGGTAGTCTACGATGGGCATATTCTTTGCATAGGTGTGGTAAAGTGATTTTGCGGAATCGGTAGACAGTAAGAAATCCTGGTCCATAAATTGTTTCATTTTAGTGAGTCCTCCTTGTATATATGATTAAAAATTAGTAGTACCTCGTTTGATTAACTCCGAAGTTATGGTTGTCTTTGCCGGTACGTTTCCATTGTTCAACACCTTCATCAGGGTATGGACAGTGGTGGTACAGATGGCCTCCACTTTATTGTCCACAGAGGTAATCTCAGGATTCGTACATCTTGAAAGAATGGAGTTATTATAACCAATAATATTAATATCCTCTGGAATTTTAAGTCCGACCTGTTCTCCATATTTGACAGCACCCACGGCCAGAATGTCTTCGGCTGCAAAGACAGCGTCAAAATGGATTCCTTTTAAAGAGAGGAGCTTAAGATGCTCCATGGCGGAATCAATATCCTTTGGAGAAATAACCAGAAGTTCATCACGAATGGGCAGACCAGAATCAGTCAATGCCTTACGGTAACCGGAGAGCTTTAATAAATTGCTGTAAGAGTTTCCGGAATAAAGATAAAGTATGGAGGAACGTCCTGCTTTAATCAGTTTTGAGACAGCATCGTATACAGCAGCCTGGTCGTCACAGACAGTGCTGTAGATCTGTTCCCCGTCAAGATGGCCGTTGACCAGCATGATCGGAATGTCTTTGGCAGCCTCTAAAAGATAGGCATTGTCCTTTGCTTTTGCTTCTATATAATGGGAACCAGTGAGTATAATGGCATCCACCCGCTTGGAACATAGGAGTTCTAAGTATTTCTTCTTTGTTTCAGGCAGATAGCCGCTGCAGCAGAGAATGGAATCGTATCCGTTCTTTCTAAGCTCCTTTTCTAAGTAGGAGATGGCCTCTGCAAGCCATGGGTCGGAAGAGTCGGAACACATGATTCCAATGGTCTTCATGGTATTAAGTCCCAGGCTTCTGGCGAATACATTAGGGGTATATCCCAGCTCGTCCATGACAGCAAGTACCCGCTTTCTGGTCTTTTCACTGACATTGGGATTTCCGTTGATAACTCGGGAAACGGTGGCGATGGAAACGTGGGCATGTTTGGAAACATCATAGATATTCAAAAGCAGCACCTCCGTAATTGTAAGTATTTACATACCTCACTTATTATACCTAATTATGATAAATAATACAATCCCTGATTTGTTTTTTTGTAGAAATATCCCAATAAAAGTGTACTATAATGTAAATGCTTTCAAAATCTTCGTATATGCGAAAATTGACTTGCATTTTTTTGTTTTTCAGGAGTATACTAAGACGTAGAAACGGAGGCAAGCCATGAAACTCAATCGAACCACTCAAAGAACAGTGGATATTTTAAAACTTATTTCCCGGTCACCGGAAGGTGCCACATTAGATGATCTCTGCGAAAAGCTGAATCTGCCGAAAACAAGCGCCTATGATATTGTTACTACCCTGGCAGAGATGGGGATGGTAAATGTAACGCGGGGGCAGAAGCAGAATTATACCATAGGCTTAATGTCCTACCGGATTGGAGTCAATTATACGAATAATCTTAATTTTATAGGCACCATTGAACCGATTCTTAAAGCATTTGCAAAAGAAGTGGGGAAAACAGTCTTTTTTGGAGTACCTTCGGACCATCATGTCGTGTACATATGTAAATTTGAGCCGGAAAACCCGATTATCACCACAGCAACTGTGGGATCAAAGAATCCTATGTACTGTACCTCTCTTGGAAAAGTCATTCTTGCATACAGCGAGGAAGAAAAAAGGGAACAGATGATCAGCCGGATTAAATTCGCCCAATTTACTGAGCGCACCATAAAGGACAGAGACCAGCTCCTTTTAGAACTTGAAGAAGTGAGGGAGAGGGGATATGCCTTTGACGCAAGAGAGATGGAAGAGCATATGCAGTGCGTTGGCGCTCCGATTTTTGACCGGGATGGCAATGTGCTGGGAGCTATTAGTATGTCCACCCTTTATAAGCCTGTGGAGGATTATGAAGCACTTGGAAAACTGATTTCCCAAAAGGCAATGGAGGTTTCCAGGTTATTAGGATATCTTGGAAAAATATGAGGAATACCTGTTGACAAAATCAGTAGAAACGATTAATATTCAAGTATAAGAATCGTAAATATGAAGTTAATTCGTATATACGAATTAAGAGAAGGAGAGAGCAAGAATCATGAAAAAAGAACAGGTTTTATCTAAGATGAAAAAATACTGCCTCGTAGCTGTTGTTCGTGCTAAGAACTTAGAGCAGGGTGAAAAAGTAGTTGACGCAATCATCGCAGGCGGTATTAACTTTATTGAGATCACTATGACTATGGATGAAGGAAATCCAATCGAATTCATCGCAAAAATGTCTGAAAAATATAAGAGTAATGAGGACGTTGTCATCGGCGCAGGTACTGTACTTGATCCTGAGACAGCAAGAGCAGCAATCCTTGCAGGTGCAAACTACGTAGTAAGCCCTGGCTTAAACGTAGATACAATCAAACTTTGCAACCGTTACAGAGTACCAATGCTTCCAGGCGTTATGACACCAACCGAAGCAATCACAGCTTTAGAAGCTGGCTGTGACATCATCAAGATCTTCCCAGGCAATATCATGGGACCATCTGCGATCAGCTCCTTCAAAGGACCTCTTCCACAGGGCGATTTCATGCCATCCGGTGGTGTTGATGTTGATAACGTTGACAAATGGATCAAAGCTGGCGCATATGCAGTTGGTACAGGAAGCAGCTTGACAAAGGGTGCTAATACTGGCGATTTTGCAGCAGTTACCGCTAAGGCTAAAGAATTTGTTGAAGCAGTAGCAGCAGCACGCAAATAATTAAAATCAACTTAAGAATTAAGGAGAGTACAAAATGGCAAAGATCGTAACCATGGGCGAGATCATGTTAAGATTATCTACCCCGAACAATGAAAAATTTATTCAGGCAGATGAGTTTGATGTAAACTACGGCGGCGGAGAAGCTAACGTAGCAGTTTCTTTAGCAAATTACGGACATGAAGCTGAGTTTGTATCTGCTGTACCGAAGAATCCAATCGGTGAGTGTGCAGTTGCAGCACTTAGAAAATATAATGTAGGAACAAAGCACATCGCAAGAGGCGGAGAAAGACTTGGTATCTATTTCTTAGAGACAGGTTCTGCTATGAGAGCTTCTACTGTTGTTTATGATAGAGCACATTCCTCAATTTCCACAGCAAAAGCTTCTGATTTCAATTTTGATGAGATCTTTGAAGGCGCTGACTGGTTCCACTTTACCGGAATTACACCAGCAGTAAGTGACGGCGCAGCAGAGCTTACTGAGGCAGCCTTAAAGGCAGCTAAGGCTCACGGCGTAACTGTTTCTGTTGACTTAAACTTCCGTAAGAAATTATGGTCTTCTGAAAAAGCTCAGAAGGTTATGACGAACTTAATGCAGTACGTTGATGTTTGTATCGGTAATGAAGAGGATGCTGAAAAGGTTCTTGGATTTAAGCCAGGTAACACCGATGTAACCAGCGGAGAGCTTGAATTACAGGGCTATGTAGATATCTTCAATCAGATGATCGACAAGTTCGGTTTTAAGTATGTAGTAAGCTCTTTACGTGAGAGCCGTTCTGCATCTGACAATGGCTGGTCAGCTTGTATCATGGATGGTGCAACTCGTGAGTTCTATCACTCCAGAAAATATCATGTAACACCAATCGTAGACCGTGTAGGCGGCGGAGATTCCTTCGCAGCAGGCGTGATCTGCGGAATGGTAGATAAAAAAGACTTTAAGGGTGCTCTTGAGTATGCAGTAGCAGCTTCTGCATTAAAGCACACAATTCCTGGAGACTTTAACCTGGTTACAAGAGAAGATGTTGAGACTCTGGCAGGCGGAGACGGATCAGGACGCGTTCAGAGATAATGAACGGAACGGATTCCTGCCATTAAAAAAGGGATAAAAGACATCGGGGGTCATGTAGAATGACCCCCTTTTTTAAAACTTATGGAGGAAATATCAGTATGAGCGACAGACCATTTGATTTATTAACCCTTGGTGAATTGCTTTTGCGTCTGTCTCCGGCAGGCGTGGAGAGGCTTGTCAGAGGCGATTCCTTTCAGAAACAGGTTGGGGGAGCGGAGTTAAACGTTGCAGTAGGTGCTGCTCTTTTAGGACTTCATACCGGATTGGTTACCCAGCTTCCAGCTCATGATATGGGAAAGTTTGCAAAGAATAAAGTCCGTTCCTATGGAATCAGTGATGATTATTTTGTATATGATCAGAGTTCCAACGCAAGGCTGGGGCTTTATTATTATGAGTATGGGGCTTATCCAAGAAAACCAAAGGTTGTTTATGACAGAAAAAACAGTTCCTTTGTCTATATTAACGAGGATTCATTTCCTGATGAGATGTATAAGGCAACTACCTGCTTTCATACCACGGGCATTACCCTTGCCCTTTGTGAAAACACCAGGAAGACTGCCATTGATATGATCCGTAAATTTAAGGAATCAGGAACAATCATTTCCTTTGATGTGAATTTCCGTGGAAATTTATGGACCGGTGAAGAGGCGAAAGCCTGCATAGAGGAGATTCTCCCTTATGTGGATATATTCTTCTGCTCGGAAGATACGGCCAGACTGACCTTTAAAAAAGAGGGAACGGTCAAAGAGATGATGAAGAGCTTTACAAAGGATTATCCTATTTCAATTGTGGCTTCCACTCAAAGAATCGTACATAGTCCTAAGAGCCATACCTTTGGGTCTGTTATATACGATGCTTCCAGAGATGAATATTATGAAGAAGAGCCATACCATAACATTGATGTAGTTGACCGGATTGGCAGTGGGGATGCCTATATTGCAGGGGCTCTGTATGGCCTTTTAAGCAGCGGTGGAGACTGTATGAAGGCGGTTCAGTATGGCAATGCCACAGCAGCCTTAAAGAATACCATTCCAGGAGATCTTCCTACTTCTGATCTGAGTGAAGTAGATACTGTAATCCGGGAACATAATGATAAAGGGCCTCAGAGTGAAATGAGTCGATAATATAGTAATACCATAAAGCAGGCGGAGAAGAGTTTTTAAACCTTTCACGCCTGTTTTGTTTATCCTAAAAATGCTCCATGAAAGGCATTGTTTCATAGCAGCAGGTGTAAGGAATGATCTAAGCGAAAAAGTAAAATTTCGGTTTTGTATTGATATTATGATTGTCTATTTAAACCTTTAAATTAAAATGACTTGATTGGAAAGAATGATGATGAAATAATAATACATAATTGACAAAATATGGATAATATAATATAGTGACATTAGATAATATGTTCAACAAATATCATATAAACATTAATTTAAACGTTTAAACTACAAGAAGCCGCTGAAAGAGTCGGTATTCTCTTTCGGCGATTTTAAAATCTGCCAGTTTAAACGATTAAATAAAAAATAATTTTTGGAGGACAGATGAATGAGAAGGAAGAAATTATGGGGACGTATTTTTCTGACAGCGGCGATCGTGGGGGTATTGGCCGGATGCAGCTCAAAAGGAGGGGAAACGACTGGGTCATCAGCAGAAAAAACGAAAAAAGAGGAAGGACAGAAGGTAACCATAGCAGTATGGAATGAACCCAACAAGGATGAGGCACTGAATATGTATGCCCAGGCGGAAAAAGCAACTGGAATTAAGGTGGAAGTAACGGTGATTCCGGAAAGTGATTATTCTTCTAAGTTAAATCAGATGGTTTCCACAGGCGATGATTCCGCTGATATCTATGTAATATGGGAGAATGATATTGCCAATTTTGCCAAAGCAGGAGGCATCATTCCCATGGATGATTACTTAAAAAACTCCTCGATTCAGACCGGAGATTTTATTGATGCAGTATCTTCCTTGTCTTCGGGGCTTGGGGGAACCTATGGTCTGCCATGGTGCGCGGCAACAGAGCTTCTTTTCTATAATAAGGATATGTTTGATTCAGCCGGGATTCCATATCCCGGTAATGACTGGTCCTATGAAGATTATAAGTCCGCAGCAGAAAAACTGACGAAAAAGAAGGCTGACGGCACGACAGAACAGTATGGCTCTGCACTTCCCAATACCCAGACCTGGTGGGCCGGAATCGGAGGGGCAGGAGATAAGGTATACGATCCTTCTAAGGGAGAGATGGTAATTGGGGATGGAGCAGTCTCTTTTGTTTCAGATGTGGCAACAATGGCAAAGAACGGGATCATGCCAGAACCTTCCTCTGATACAGCAGATATATTCGCCTCTGGGAAAGCCGCTATGAGCTGGCAGGGTAGCTGGAATATAGGAACCTATGGAAGCAGTCTTCCCTTCCAGTGGGATATAGCAACCATACCAACGGATAAAGTAAAATACAATACTCTGCATACCGGCTTTTACAGCATTAATGCAAAGAGCAAGAACCAGGATGCAGCATTCCGGGTCATTGAATATCTTATGGGGGAAGAAGGGCAGAACATTAACTCAAAGGCCAGCGGCAATCCTTCTGCTATTAAGTCCATTGCAGAAAAGGGGGCCTGGAAGGTGGAGAGTGCTTCTTCTGTGAAAAACTGGGAAGCCATGACCGATTCCTTAAAGGCCGGAGTATTTGGATATACCTGTCTTCCATCGGGAGTTACGAACAATGCGGTCAGTGAGTTTAACGCAGCAGTTCTGGGACAGAAGACCCCTGAAGAGGCGGTGAAAAAAGCCGATGCTTATGCACGGGAAACCATTGGTTACTAGTCTGGAAGGAAAGTGAAAGAAAATGTATAAAGTAAGCAGTAAGGCGGCAAAGAAAAGGCTTACCAATCATTTGACCGCTTATGCCTTTTGCGCTCCATGGATGATAGGATTTGTATGTTTTACCCTGTTTCCAACTATATTTTTATTCGCAGTCAGCCTGACCAACCGAAAACTGAATGGTATTTCAAAATACATAGGTCTGGCGAATTATATCAATATGTTTCAGAGCAGTACCTTCTGGAACTCCCTTTGGGTTACGCTTTTTTTTACAATAGTCATGATGATTGTAACTACCATATGGGCAGTGGTCATGGCCCTGCTCCTGAATTACAGGCAAAAGCTCAATGGTTTGTTTCAATTCTGTTATTTTCTACCGTCGGTAATCCCGACGGTAGCACTTGCCTATACGTTTCGCACCATATTTGGAAAAGAGGCGGGACTGCTAAATGGAATCATTTCTGCAATGACAGGTAAGAACGCTATGGTCAATTGGTTGTATGACAGCCGTACGGTCTATGTGGCACTGTTTTTCATCACACTATTTACATATAATACCGGACAGATGATGCTCATATTTCGTTCTGGATTAAACGACGTGCCCAGAGAACTTTATGAGGCATGTAACATTGACGGAGCCAGCCCTTTTCAGAAGTTTTTTAAAATCACCCTGCCCATGATATCGCCGATTGTGCTTTTTAATGCAATCATGGGTTGTATCAGCGCCTTAAATGGCTCCTTTGCGCTTTTATATCCTCTGACCGGAGAAAATGGTGATCCCAATGGGATGTCTCAGGTGCTGAGCCTTTTGATTTACAAGGAAGCCTTCAGCAATATGAAGGTGGGCTATGCATGTGCCATGTCAGTTGTACTGTTCCTGATTGCCTGTTGTTTTGGAATTGGTATATTTGCAATCTCTAAAAAGATTGTATATTATGAGAATTAGGAAGGAGAAAGCATGAAATCAGCAAAAACAAAAAAAAGAGCTGGCCGGATTTTGATTTTTATCTTGAAAATTTTGGTTGGAATTATAATGTTTTCTCCAATTATATGGGTAAGTACCGGTTCCTTTAAAACCTTAACCGAGTTTACCACATCCTCAGATCTCTTACCCCAAAAAGGAACGCTGGAAAATTTTAAATATATTTTCTATCATTCCAATTATTTGCTCTATATAAGAAATACAGTGCTTCTAATGGCGGGAACCACTCTGGGAACGTTATTATCCTCCTCGCTGGTGGCCTATCCCCTTGCGAGAATGGAGTTTCCAGGGAAAAATCTCATATTTTCTCTTATTGTAGGAACTATGATGATTCCTAATATTGCTTTGATTGTTCCTCAGTATATTATGTTTGGTAAAATCGGCTGGTTGGATTCTCTGCTTCCCATGATTGTTCCGGCATTTTTTGCCTATCCATATAACGTATTTTTATTCCGGCAGTTTTTCCGTTCCATTCCAAGGGAATTAGACGAGGCTGCTACTATGGATGGCTGCAGCAGAATCGGGATTTTTTTCCGTATTCTTATCCCTCTGTCCAAATCCACCTTTACCACCATTGGTGTGTTATCCTGTGTATTCTGGTGGAATGAACTGACTCAGCCAGTTTTTTATATAAACAGTGATAAATGGAGGACTCTGACCATTGCACTTATGACTACATTTATGTATACTTCTGGTAATGCGTTTGTAATCAACTGGCCTTCCATTATGGCTGCCTCTACATTAATGATACTGCCTCCTATGCTGCTTTACTTATTTGGGTCCAGATTCTTAGTGGAAGGCATTAAAACGTCAGGTTTGAAGGGATAAACAGGAGAAAAGGAAAGAGAAAGTAGGGAGCCCCATGACATTAAAAGAAATTGCATCCATGGCCGGTGTGTCAGTAGCAACTGTTTCGTATGTACTGAATAATACGGCACAGGTGAGCGATGAGACAAGAAAAAAGGTAGAGAAAATCATTAAAGAAACCGGATACCGTTCCAATATCCTGGCAAAGAGCTTAAGAAGGAATGAATCCTTTTTAGTAGGAGTCATTGTAGAGGATGTAACGGTATGGCACACCGCTTATATTATTGACGGAATCAATGAAATTGCAGAGGCAAGAGGATACAACACTGTACTGAGTAATTTAAGACTGTTAAATAAAATTGAATCTCAATTTGACCACATTTCCATATATCAAAAGGATATTGATAAGGCACTGGATGTCATGGTAGGGTTGCAGGTAGATGGTATTATTTATGTAGGGATGCACGACCGGAAGATCAGCCATATTCTCCGCAATGTTAAAAAGCCGGTGGTCTATTGCTACTGTTATACAGACGGAGAAGGGTCATCGGTTCGCTATAGCAATGAAAAGACCATCTATCAGATGGCGCAGATGCTGATCGATCATGGTCACAGAGCGTTTGGAGTGATTAACGGATTAAAGGAGTCAGAACCAGCTGCACTTAGATATCGTGGGCTTTTAAAAGCTTTGAACGAAGCTGGAATCACCTTGAAGGAGGAGAATATAGCCTGTGGAAACTGGAACTACCGGGAAGGAAAAGAAGCAGCGAAAAAACTCCTTCATAAGGACAATCACCCCACCGCGATCGTAGCCATGAATGATGATATGGCAGTCGGTGTCTGTGATGCGGCAAAAGAGCTGGGGCTTAAGATTCCGGATGATGTTTCTGTTACCGGTTTTGATAATGCAGATATCATTCAATACGTAACGCCGAGAATCACAACGGTGGAAAGACCTTTGCAGGAGATGGGGTACCGCTCCATGGAGCTTTTGCTTGAGAGCATAAGCGGGGCCAGTGTAGGGGAAGTGAGCATAACAATTCCATGTGCTCTGATTGAAGGGGAATCTGTAAAAAAACTGAATTAAGGAAAAATAGCGGAGCGAGGGAAAGGTATGGAGGGAAATAAACTGACAGGTGTGGATTTAAAACATATTGCAATACAAGATACATTTTGGGGGAAATATATCAATCTGGTGGATGAGGTGATTTTACCCTTTCAGTGGGAACTTATCAATGACAGAGTGGAAGGCGCAGAAAAAAGCTATTGTATCAGGAATTTCCGTATCGCAGCTGGGGAAGAAGCCGGAGAGCATAAGGGCATGGTGTTTCAGGATACAGACGCTGCAAAGTGGCTGGAGGCAGTTGCTTATTCGTTAAATAAAAATAGAAATTCCAAGCTGGAGGAGGCAGCGGATCAAACCATTGTTCTGATTGCAGCAGCCCAATGTGAAGACGGGTATTTAAATACGTATTATACCATTACCGGCAAACAAAGATGGTCTAATCTATTTGAAGGCCATGAGCTTTATACGGCAGGCCATATGATTGAGGCAGCAACAGCCTATTATGAGGCAACCGGAAAAAGAAAGTTTCTTGATGTAGTATGTAGGCTTGCCGATTATATCTGCCAGGTTTTTGGGCCGGAGGAAGGGAAGATTCATGGTTATCCCGGTCATCCTGAAGTAGAGCTCGCCCTGGTGAAGCTATACCGGGTCACAGGAAATAATAATTATCTTTGTCTGGCGGATTATTTTGTAAGAACAAGAGGAGAGAGACCCTGTTATTTTCTTGGTGAGGATTGCATTAAAAATGGCAATTACATTTTCCCTGAATTTAAAGATTTCGACCTGGATTATAATCAGTCTCATATGCCCTTAAGAGAACAAATGACTGCGGAAGGCCATGGAGTCCGGGCTGTTTATTTATACAGCGCAATGGCTGACCTGGCATATGAATACCAGGATGAAGCTCTTCTTCGCCAGTGTGAAACGCTGTGGGAAAATATTGTAAATAAGAGGATGTATATAACCGGCAGCATTGGCTCCGCGTCATATGGAGAGCGCTTTACTGGGGATTACGATCTTCCCAATGATACGAATTATTCAGAATCCTGCGCAACGGTAGGTCTTGCCATGTTTTCCAACCGAATGTTTCATCTTACCAAAGATGGAAAGTACATGGATATCGTAGAAAAAGCCTTATATAATACCCTTCTTTCAGGAATCGCAATGGATGGAAAGCATTTCTTTTATGTTAATCCATTGGAGGTAGTGCCGGATACCGTAAAGAAAAATCCCACCTATCGCCATGTAAAAACAACCAGGCAGTTATGGTTTGGAGTGGCCTGCTGTCCGCCAAACATCGCAAGGACCCTTGCCTCTCTTGGAAATTACATATACGCGGTGGACGAACATACCATCTATGTGAATCTTTTTATACAGAGCAGCATTGACTGCCAGCTTTCCAAAACAGATGTAAGTGTGAGGCAGGAATGCAACTATCCTGCAAGCGGGAGAATTACTCTTTTTGTAAATCCGAAAGAAGAGGGACATGAATTCACGCTGGCGGTTCGAATTCCCTCCTACAGCCAGGAGGCAGTAATAAAAATCAATGGAATCGAAGAAACGCTGCGGCCAGAAAAAGGGTATATATATATAAGACGATTGTGGAAAGCGAAAGAGGAGGTAGTCATGGAACTGAAGGTTCCCTTCCGGTATGTGCGCTCCAATCCAAGAGTGCGTCATAATATTGGAAGAGTCAGCTTGATGAAAGGGCCGGTGGTCTATTGCCTGGAAGAGGCAGACAATGGAGATTATTTATCAGCGGCAGTCATTGACACCCGAATAGAGCCAAAGGAAGAATTTGACCATGATCTTTTAAAAGGAACCTTATGCGCCAGAATCAAGGGAGCCCGTATTGATTATGAGGTGGCAGGAAGCTCTCTGTATGGAGAAGAAAGGCCTGTTTATAAAGAGGCAGAATTTAAAGCCGTCCCGTATTTTTCATGGAATAACCGGGGCGAGGGTGAGATGCTTGTCTGGATGAGAGAAATGGAATAAAGAGATAAGAACATATAGAAAAAGCCTGTACCATTCATTTGCCCCATGGGATAGATTATTAAATCTATTTCATTGGGAACTTAAAAATGGTCCAGGCTTATTTTTTTATTATATTAATTTCCGCACTCAATGCTTATTTCATTGAACTTATCTAAAATGAATTCGATATTTAAGCTGCTTTTCTCTTCATTGGCCTTATCCACCACAGCATTGCCTTGGTGCATCATTATGAGGCGGTTTCCATATTCCACTGCATAACGCAGGTTGTGAGTAACCATGATAGTAGTCAGCTGTTTTTCCTTTACGATTTGGTCCGTCAGTTCCATGATGATCTCCGCTGTTTTAGGATCAAGGGCAGCGGTGTGTTCGTCCAGAATGAGGAATTCAATGGGAGTCATAGTGGACATAAGCAGGGCCATAGCCTGTCTTTGACCTCCTGATAATACGCCTACCTTTACATGCATCTTGTCTTCAAGGCCAAGCCCCAGGGTACGGAGCTGATCTCTATAAAAATCAATTCGGTTCTTGCTGGTGCCGGGAAGAAGATTAAAGGGCTTTCCCTTGGTATCGGCAATTGCCATATTTTCAAGGATGGTCATATTGGGGCAGGTTCCCATGGAAGGATTCTGGTAGACTCTTCCAATCCGGCGAAGACGCTTGTGCTCGGCCATATTGGTAATGTCTGAGCCATTGATCTCAATGGAACCGCTGTCAAGTGGAATGCTGCCACAGATAATATTTAAAAGAGAAGTCTTTCCGGAACCATTGCTTCCTACTACTGATACAAACTGCTGATCCTGAATGGTCAGATTAAAATTTTGAAACAGGCACATCTCATTGACCGTTCCCTGATTGTAATACTTATTAATGTCACGAAGCTCAAGCATGTTTTTTCACCTTCTTTTCTCTTCCGTTGCTTATTACCAGGATTCCTAAAAACAGAGCAGAGGTAATGATTTTTAAGTCGGAAGCTTCCATACCTAAAAAGATTGCGATGGATACACAGGCCTTGTATACGATGGAGCCGATAATAACAGCAGTGGTTGCCTTAATAGCTCCAAACCGTTTCAGAAGCTTTGTACCAATGATAACATTGGCAAGGCCGATGACGATGGTACCGGTACCCATACTGATTTCAAAAAATCCCTTTTGCTGACAATATACCGAACCAGCAAGAGCGGCAAGGCCGTTTGCAATGGCAAGGCCAAGGATCTTAACGGTTCCCTTGTCTTTGGCAAGAGAGGTGACAAGAGTCTCGTTATCACCAACCGCTCTTAACAGATAGCCGGATCTGGTCTTTAAATACAGATCAAGGAGAATCTTCACGATCAATACGATAACAGCCAGTATGACAATTACGCTTACATCAGAAAGTCCCTGTGGAATAACCTTGTTAATAAAGGGATTCTCAAAAATAGTATCACTGTTAAAAAACGGGACGTTAGACTTTCCTGCCAGCCTTAAATTAACGGAGTAAAGTGCAGTCATGACAATGATACCGGACAAAAGATCTCTTACCTTTAATTTGACATGGATGATACCCGTAATACACCCGGCCAGGGCACCTGCTACGAACGCAAGGAGCAGAGCGGTTAAGGGACTGACACCAGCCAGAACTAAAACTGCGGTGAGTGCCCCTCCTAAGGGAAAGGTGCCATCCACGGACAGATCCGGAAAATCCAGAATCTTATAGGTAATGTATACGCCCAGTGCCATAATGGCATAGACCAGGCCTTCTTCTAAAACGCCAAGTATAATTGACATGATATAACTTCCTCCAATATGTTCCTATTCATCAATGTTCTTATTTGATTTCTTTAAAGAGCTCAGCTGCGGAATCTGTAAGTTCAGACGGTAAGGTAATTCCCAGGTTTTCTGCTACTTTTGTATTCCCATAGAATGCTGCGTCTTTGATTACTTCATACTTTAATTCGCTTGCTTTTGCTTCGCCTTTTAACACTTTTGCAGCCATTTTACCAGTCTGCTTGCCTAAATCTACATAATCAAGGCCCATGGCAGCAATACAGCCGATTTTAACCTGTTCAATCTCACTTCCAAAAACAGGGATATTTTTCTTGCCTGCTTTGTCTAAAATAAGAGGAAGGGAGCTTACTACGGTATTATCTGTTAAATTATTTAAGCAGTCAACTTTTCCTAAAAGATTATCTGTTGCAAGAGGAATGTCAGCAGTAGCGGAGACTGGTCCTTCTACGATTTCAAAGCCGTAATTGGAAGCAGCCTTCTTGTATTCTGCAATGGCAGCCTCTGAGTTTACTTCGCTTGTGCTGTAAAGAATACCAATGGTCTTTGCATCAGGAAGAATCTTGCGGATCATCTCAAGCTGTTTTTCCACTGGAAGCTTATCGCTGGTTCCTGTTACTTCCCCTACAGAGCTTCCGTCTTCCTTGGCCAGTGCTGCGGCAACTGGATCGGTCACAGCTGTATAGATAACTGGAATATCGGTCTTTTTTGCACCGCTGTAAGCAGCCTGTGCCATAGGGGTTGCAATGGCGCAGATCAGATCTGTTTTCTTTGCAATAAAGTTATTGATGATCTGACTTCCGGTACCACCGTCTGCCTGAGCATTTTCGTACATAATGGTAAGGTTTTTGCCGTCCTCGATTCCTTCTTCCTTTAGGCCCTGGATAAAGCCTTCCCGGCAGTTATCAAGGGAACCGTGCTCTGCAAACTGAGCGATTCCAATGGTATAGTTTCCTTCTTTAGAAGCGGCTGAGTCCTTTGCAGGAGCCTTGGAACAGGCAGAGAGTGCAGCGGCAGCAATTGCTGTGATTACTAACAGTTTAACAGATTTTTTCATAAAATATGTCCTCCTAAATTGATTTTCGTTGAGAGAGTCAATGGTTTTAAGTTTCCTGGAAATAAAAAAAGCCCCAAGTACGTAGTTCTACATACTTGAGACGAATTATACAATCCGCGGTGCCACTCAAATTGACTTTAAAAAAGTCCACTTTTCATATACTAACATATATGCCACCAGTAATAACGGTTGTGGAATCCGTCAGCCCCTACAAACAATTAGGTTCAGGGCCGCCCTCAAAAGTCCATTCGGCTATCCGCTTTATACCGCACTCGCACCAACGGCGGCTCTCTGAAATATCGCAGGGAAAGCTTACTTCTCTTTTTCAACGGTTTGTTTTATTAGTCACTATCTTAATGCGTTAAAGTCATTTTGTCAATATGTATTTGAAAAATCATCAATAAGTAAATTTCCATATCTGGAAGCCTTTAGAAGACTTGCATGATACATAAGGAATTTGTTATAATATACGCACATAACATGGAATGTTTGCATGCTTAGGAAAAAGAATTATAAATTGTGACTGGAGGTTTTTGCTTATGAAGAAATTGCTGGTTGTAGTGGATATGCAAAAGGACTTTATCGATGGTTCCCTGGGTACCCAGGAAGCTTTGGCCATCGTCCCCAGGGTAAAGGAAAAGATAGAAGAATATATGGCAGCAGATGATGATGTGGTTTTTACCCTGGATACTCATGAAGAAAACTACTTAGATACACAGGAAGGGAAAAAGCTTCCGGTTCCCCACTGCATCAGGGGAAGCGAAGGCTGGGAACTTCATAGCTCCCTGAAAGATTATGAAGGGAAACGATTTGAAAAAAGAACGTTTGGCAGCGATGAATTAAGCTTATATATTAAAAGCAGGAATTATGAGTCCATAGAGCTTGTGGGGCTTTGTACCGATATTTGTGTCATTTCCAATGCGCTTCTCCTTAAAGCATTTGCACCGGAGACCCCTATTCGTGTGGATTCCTCCTGTTGCGCCGGAGTGACACCGGAAAGTCATGAGAATGCGTTAAATGCCATGAAGGTATGTCATATAGAGGTAGTCTGATTAGAAAAAATTTAAGGGCTGTAGTTTAGAGTGTTTCTTGAAACAAGCAGTTTTCAGACACATTCTAGTTAAAAATCAGCAAATTAAAGATACGCATGGATTTGAGTTTTCAATAGAGTAAACTCGCTTCCATGCGTATCTTATTTATTTATCACGATGGGTTTTATTTGTTATCATGGCAGATATATTGCAATTTTACATACCTATGGTTGTGTTTTAACGTCTCAGCATTTCCAGATCATTATAAAAGCCAGGATATGATATATTCACGCATTCTGCCCCCAGAATCTCTGTTTCACCGTCTGCACATAATCCGGTAACTGCAAAGGTCATGGCGATCCTATGATCCAGCTGGCTGTCGATGACGGCGCCGTGAAGGGGCTTGCCGCCACGAATGATCATGCCATCCTCTGTCTCGGTAACATCAGCTCCCATGGCAGTAAGATTCTTGACCATGACTTCAATCCGGTTGGATTCCTTCACTTTTAATTCTGCGGCATTCTTTATAATGGTTTCTCCCTCTGCAAAGCAAGCCATGGCAGCGATCATAGGCAGCTCATCGATAAGCCTTGGTATGATAGCTCCTTCAATGGTGGTGCCATGAAGAGAAGAGTATTTCACAAGAATATCGGCTGTTGGCTCGCCGGAATCCGTGTTTTCATTTAACAGTGTGATGTCGGCGCCCATATCCCGGCATACAGAAAGGATGCCGTCTCTGGTAGGATTGATGCCTGTATTACGGATGAGAATCTCAGAGCCGGGAACCATAAGTCCTGCTGCAATAAAGAAAGCAGCAGAAGAGATGTCACCCGGCACATTGATCTTATTTCCGAATAATTCCTTAGGCGGAGCGATGCAGGCTGTAGTTCCTTCTGTTCTCACATCAGCACCGAAGTATTTTAACATGATTTCGGAATGGTTTCTGGAAATATAAGGCTCTGTGACCTTTGTTTCTCCTTCTGCATATAAGCCGGCTAATAAAACAGATGATTTTATCTGGGCAGAAGCCACCTGGCTGGTATAGTGAATGCCGTGAAGCTTAGTTCCATTTATGGAAAGAGGGGCACAACCATTGTTATTGATGCTTGTTATACGGGCTCCCATGAGAGAAAGGGGCTCCATAATCCGCTTCATAGGACGCTTCCTTATAGATTCGTCTCCCGTCAGTGTAACGTCAAAATCCTGGGCAGCCAGAATACCGGAAATGAGGCGTGTCGTGGTACCGCTGTTGCCGCAGTCAAGAGTGTCGGAAGGCTTTTTTAAGCCCCTGAGGCCGCTTCCTGTTACAATCACAGAATCTCCGCTTATCTCTATGGAAACACCCATTTTCTGAAAGCATGAGATGGTGGAGAGACAGTCAGCGCC
Organism: [Clostridium] aerotolerans DSM 5434; assembly: GCF_000687555.1. GTDB lineage: Bacteria > Bacillota > Clostridia > Lachnospirales > Lachnospiraceae > Lacrimispora > Lacrimispora aerotolerans. Next base: position 419,747 of record NZ_JHWJ01000001.1, read on the forward strand.
AGAAAGAAAATGGGTGATTTCTGTGGTTCCTTTTGCAATGGAGCCAAACATAACGCTGCGGTGAGATATGGATTTATCTCCTGGAATGGTTATTTCTCCCTTTAATGGGGAGGCTTTTGTAAATTTCATAAAGTAACCTCTCTTAGTTCGGTATTAAGTCGTAATGATATTGTTCCAACTGCTTCCAGGCGTTGTCCATGGCCTCTTTATCGTAAAATGCAATTCTTAAGGTGCCTTCTCCGTGTTCTCTGTTATGGTTAATGCCGATGTTCCTTATGCTGATGCCCTTTGCTGCTAAAATAACGGCAAGTGTGGAAATAGCGCCCACCTCATCCGCCATGTTTACGGTAAAGGTATAATCAGGTTCAATAAGACCTCTGGCTTTTTCTGAAAAGGAATCCCTGTAATCTCTGGAAGTCTCAAACAGCCGATGGATATACTGACTATCCTTATCCTCCAGCACCTTTACGATATCATTTAGGGAACCAATGTAGCGTTTCAGGATGAGGGAAAGGTTCCCACTGTTGGTCATACAGATCTGCTCCCACATCTCTGGGGAAGAAGATGCAATTCGGGTAATATCCTTGAATCCGCCAGCAGAGAGACGCTTCATCAGCTCCTGGCTGTTATCGGAATCCTTCACCAGATTGACCAGACTGGAAGCTACGATATGAGGCAGATGGCTGATGGCCGCCACCACAAAGTCGTGCTCCTTATAATCCAGTACAAGTGGGATGGAACCGATCCCATTCCCGATATCCACCATTCGATCGATCTGATCTTTTGTGGAGAGGGCAGTAGGAGTAATGATATAATAGGCATTTTCAAGAAGATGGACAGATGAATTTTCATATCCTGTCTTTTCAGAGCCTGCCATTGGGTGACCTCCGATAAAGCAGTGCTCCAGGCCAAGACGGATAACCGCTTCGTGAATATCCGTCTTGGTGCTGCCAACATCGGTTATAATGACCCCTGGCTTAAGAAAAGGCTTAATCTTATCTAAGTAATCTGCATTGTATTCCACAGGAGCACAAAGAAAAATCAAATCACATTCATTCAGTTCTTCCCCGATTCCATCTAAGATGACATCTACGATTCCTTCTTCTCTGGCTTTTAAAAGCCTGGATTTGGATCGCATATATGCCATGATTTTAGAATCAGGATTCACACGCTTGATCCCCCTGGCAATGGAGCCGCCAATCAGACCAAGCCCGATAAAGGCAATGGAAGCTTCACTCATTTCATATTCCTCCCGGAAAGTTCTGCGTAAGGCTTAAGCTCATCCATAAGATGATCGAACTGTTCAAAGGTCAGAGACTGAGGACCGTCTGACAATGCGCAGGCTGGGCATGGATGAACCTCTACGATAAGTCCGTCAGCGCCAACTGCCATTGATGCCTTTGAAATAGGCTCAATGTAAGCACGTACGCCTGTGGCATGGCTTGGATCGATAATAACCGGTAAATGGCTCTTGGACCGGATGACTGGAACTGCACTGATGTCCAGCGTGTTTCTGGTAGCAGTCTCATAAGTACGGATGCCTCGTTCACAGAGAACGATATTAGGATTTCCCTCAGAAGCAATGTACTCCGCTGCATTCAGCCATTCATCGATGGTGGCACATAATCCTCTTTTTAAAAGAACAGGAACACCGGCCTTGCCTGCTTCTTTTAAAAGCTCAAAGTTCTGCATGTTTCGGGCTCCGATTTGTACCATGTCTACATATTTTACCGCAGTTTCCAGTGCACGTAAACTGGTAGCTTCGCAAATAATATTAAGTCCGGTCGCTTCCCTTGCTTCCTTCATGAACTTCAAGCCTTCTTCTTCCAGGCCCTGGAATGCATAAGGAGAGGTTCTTGGCTTGTATGCGCCGCCTCTTAAAAACTGAGCGCCCGCTTTTTTTACAGCGAAAGCAGTCTCCAAAAGCATATCATGGTTTTCAATGGCACATGGTCCTGCCATCATGGTAAAATGTCCCGGTCCGATTTTAGCCGTACCAACAGAAATTACGGAGTCGTCGGGATGGAATTTTTTGTTTACCAGTTTGTAAGTTTCTGTCACTGATACGATTTTATCAACACCTTCTATCAGTTCAATGTTTGCACTTTGCAGCTTTGATTTGTCACCAACAACACCTACGATGGTAACCTGAGTTCCTTTTGACAAATGTGCCTGAAGGCCATTTTCCTCAATGATTTGCTTGATTTTAAGTACATCTTCCTCGGAAGCGTTAGGCTTCATAATGATTATCATAAACTATGTTCTCCCTTTTTTCAAATATTTAATCCCCATTGTATCCGATGAGGTTCTGGTTGTCAACGCTTTTATACTTTAAAGTTTAACACTTTAACGTATATTGGCGTTTTATGGGCATTTACCATGAAAAGGATGGATTAAAATTTTATCCTGTGATAAAATATTTGACATAACAGCAGAAGCAATAGTTTTTCCGGATTAAGTATTCGGCCGGGCAGCGAGTCGCTGTCCGGATCATCATAGGATCATAATAGACCGCAAGCTGCTGCGAAGTACCACCGCACATTGCATGTGCATGCGCATGTGCGGGACACATGCGTGCGTACGTCTTCGCATCTTACGGTATCATTTTAGTATTGCTTCTGCTGATATACTTCTGGTTGACTGACGAAGCGGAGGAATTGACTTATGTATGGAACAGAACTTTGGAAATATAGTACGCCGGAGCATTGCCGGGAGATGCTATTGTCTTTTAAACTTCTGGGCGAGGATTGGCCGGATCAAAAGGCGATTGGCTGCCTCTATGCCATAAGCAATCATACGGAACGTCATTATCATACCGTACTGATACCAAAAAGCGATGGAACAAAGCGCAAGCTTCTCGTACCAGATGATTTATTAAAGATGATTCAGAGAAACATAACAAAACATGTGCTATCCGAATTTGAAGTGTCTTCCTGTGCGGCGGCTTACCGAAAGGGCACTTCCGTTCTTACTAATGCATCGGTCCATACAGGTAAGAAATTGGTGCTAAAACTGGATATTGAAGACTTTTTTGGAAGCATTACCTTTCCCATGGTCTTAAACGGTGCATTTTCAGGCCGATATTTTCCGCCTTCTGTGGGAACTATGCTGACGGCTCTTTGCTGTTATCGGGATTATCTGCCTCAGGGGGCACCTTCTTCTCCTGCAATATCCAATCTTGTTATGAAACCATTTGATGATTATATGAAGGTATGGTGCGAAAAACGAAATATTTCATATACCAGATACTGTGATGATATGACATTCTCAGGAGATTTTCAGCCAGGGCCGGTGATACGGAAGGTATCTGGTTTTTTAAATGATATGGGCTTTTCCTTAAATCAGGGAAAGACAAGGATCATTTCCTGGGGAAGAAGACAGACGGTAACTGGTATTGTGGTCAATAGAAAACCTAAGGTCTCTCCTGAATACCGGAGGAAACTGCGCCAGGAGGTGTTTTACTGTTTAAAATATGGAGCCAAGTCCCATATTATGGTGACAGGAAGAGAGGAACCAGATGAGGAAAGAGAGCGCCGGTATCTCCGTTCCCTTCTTGGCAAGATCCAATATCTTCTCTTTATCAATCCTGATGATATATGGTTTGCAAAAGCAAAGGGAAAGATACAAAGTATACTTGAAACCTCATACGCTTGTCTGTTATAATAGAAAAAACAGGTGGAGGGAAAATATGAGAACACTATGGAAAAGACTGGCTGCCTATGGGACATGCAGTGCGCTCCTCTTTGGAGCCATATCATGGATACCTGGGTCCCCTGTACAGATGGAGGCAATGGCTCAGACAGGCACCACGGTTTTGTCGTCTGAGTGGCAGCAGGAGCTGGACGGCTGGAGACTTAAAAACAGCGATGGTTCCTATGCAAAAGGCTGTTTTGGTGCAGTGGATAACATATGGTATTATTTTGATCAGGACGGCTATATGGTAACCGGGTGGCAGCAGGTCGGCAATGACTGGTATTATTTTGAGGAAGACGGCCATATGGTCACTGGACCGGCCTACGTAGGACAGGTATACTATTATTTTGAATCAAGTGGAAAGCTAAATAAAAGCTTTTATGAATAGGATTGACGGAGAAAGAGGGCTAAGCCCTCTTTTCTTTTGTATAAAAAGAAAAATGTCGAAAAATAATTGTACAAATTGCATGACATGCTTGCAATTATACGACATTTTTAGTAAAATATTATCATAGACTTAAATACGGAACAGGAGGAATGTTTATGAACGTGTATGGAACCAAACAGATCCGTAACGTCGCCTTACTCGGGCACGGGGGTGCCGGTAAAACCACCCTGGCAGAAGCAATGGCGTTCGTGACCGGAGCCATCGGCAGAATGGGTAAAATCGTCGACGGTAATACCATCAGCGATTATGACAAAGAAGAGACAAAGAGACAGTTTTCTATCTCCACTTCTCTGATTCCTTTGGAGTATGAAGGAGAAGATGGTCCCATAAAGGTCAACTTACTTGATACTCCCGGGTATTTTGATTTTGTTGGAGAGGTCGAAGAGGCCATCAGTGTGGCGGATGCAGCCGTTATTGTAGTAAACTGCAAAGCAGGAATTGAAGTTGGTACATATAAGGCATGGGAGATGTGTGAGAAGTACAAGCTGCCAAGGCTTTTCTTTGTAACCAATATGGATGACGACCAGGCAAGCTTCAGGGAACTGTTACTAAAGCTGGAAAAGGAATTTGGAAGAAAGATAGCACCGTTCCATCTTCCCATTCGTGAAAATGAAAAGTTCATAGGTTTTGTTAATGTGGTAAAAATGGCTGGAAGACGTTTCACGACCAACAGTGATTATGTGGAATGTGAGATTCCGGAATACAGTCAGAAGAATTTAGGAATTGCCCGTGAAGCTCTTATGGAAGCGGTGGCTGAAACAAGCGAGGAATACATGGAGCGTTATTTTACAGGAGATGAATTCACGATTGATGAGATTTCCTCTGCACTGAGAGAGCATGTGACTGAAGGTAATATTGTTCCGGTCATGTTAGGATCAGGTCTTTACGCCCAGGGAGCCAAGATGGTACTTCAGGCAATTGACAAATACTTCCCGTCACCGGACCACTACGAATGCATTGGCGTGGATATTTCCACAGGAGAACGGTTCACAGCCAAGTACAATGACAACGTATCCTTATCGGCACGGGTATTTAAGACCATTGTGGATCCTTTTATCGGTAAATACTCCCTTCTAAAAATCTGTACCGGCACATTAAAATCTGATTCCGTTATATTTAACGTCAACAAGGATTCAGAGGAGAAGATCGGAAAACTGTATGTGTTAAGAGGAAAGGAAGCCATTGAAGTTCCTGAATTAAAAGCAGGAGACATCGGAGCTGTTTCTAAGCTTAATGTGACTCAGACAGGAGATACCATTGCACTTCGTTCTGCGCCTATTGTATACCATAAGCCAGAGATTTCAACTCCTTATACTTATATGCGTTACAAGACGAAAACAAAGGGTGATGATGATAAGGTTTCCAACGCCCTTTCAAAGCTGACAGAGGAAGACTGGACCTTAAAGGTGGTTAATGATACAGAGAACCGCCAGTCCCTTATATATGCCATCGGAGACCAGCAGCTTGAAGTAGCAGTAAGCAAGCTGTTAAACCGTTATAAAGTTGAGATTGAACTGAGCAAGCCTAAATTTGCGTACCGGGAGACCATACGTAAAAAAGTGGAAGTTCAGGGGAAATATAAAAAGCAGTCCGGAGGACATGGACAGTATGGAGACGTTAAGATGTCCTTTGAACCCTCCGGTGATTTAGAAAAGCCATATATCTTTGAAGAGACTGTCTTTGGCGGAGCAGTACCGAGAAACTATTTCCCGGCTGTTGAAAAGGGCGTGGCAGAATGCGTGTTAAAAGGCCCGCTGGCGGCTTATCCGGTGGTTGGCATAAAGGCTACGCTTCTCGATGGCTCCTATCATCCCGTAGATTCCTCAGAGCTGGCCTTTAAGATGGCGGCAACCATGGCTTTTAAAAAGGGCTTCATGGATGCAAATCCTGTTCTGTTAGAACCCATCGCTTCCCTGAAAGTAAGAGTTCCTGATAAATTTACAGGAGACGTTATGGGAGATCTAAACCGCAGAAGAGGTCGTGTGCTTGGCATGAATTCCGACCATCACGGAAAACAGATCATTGAAGCGGATATACCGGTTTCCGAGTTGTTTGGTTATAATACGGACCTTCGTTCCATGACCGGCGGAATGGGAACCTTCGAATATGAATTCAGCCGTTACGAACTTGCGCCTGGTGATATCCAGAAGAAAGAGGTGGAAGAGCGGGCAGCAAAGGTGGATAAGGGAACGGTTTAAAGCAGTAGAATCCTAAGAAGTAATTAATTGGGAGGTGGCATATTTATGCCGCCTCCCGCTGTGTTATATGGATTTTGACCCTTCCGTAGAATTGCGCTTTTTCCCTGACTGTGATAAACTATGATTAATTGGCAGGAGGTAGAAGCAAAATTGGAAAACAAAAAAATGATAGTAAAAGCATTTTCCAGAATCGGCATTGGGTACGGAGCATTCATAGCCACAACTCTTTTGTTACAGCTTGGTTTTGGAACCGTCATAGGGGTATTGCAAATAATTGGAATTAAAATTCCCTTAGGCAACTGGTACGTATTCTTTAGTTCTTTGGCTAATTATGTGGTGGGAGGTGCCATATCGTACCTGATCATCCGGGATATGCCTGTGGCCCAAAGAGGGAATTCAGAAAAAGCCAGCGGGAAAATGCTGTTTGCAGGTTTTTTGATCTGTATCAGTGCCTTATATCTGGGGAATCTCATTGGGTTGGCATTGATGAAGATCATATCAGTTCTGCAGGGAAGGCCCATGATAAATCCTGTGGAGGAGATTTTAAACGGTTTAAGCGGCTGGGCTATTTTTGCCGTTATGGTAGTGATGGCACCTGTATTTGAAGAAATTCTGTTCCGTAAGATTTTAATTGACCGGATTCGTTTATATGGTGACAAAGCAGCCATACTGGTTTCTGCTTTTATCTTTGGACTGAGCCATGGCAATTTTTATCAGTTCTTTTATGCATTTTTTATTGGCATTGTGTTTGCATATATTTATATACGGACGGGAAGACTCCGTTATACAATCCTTTTTCATATGGCAATCAATTTTATAGGTTCCATCGTTGGGTTAAAGGTTCAGGAAGTTCCATGGCTGATTGCTTTTTACTCTCTTATCATGCTAATGGCAGTAGCTGCCGGAATTGTAATATTCTTCCAGAACCGTAAAAATCTTATCTTCCAGTCAGGACCTTATGAGACCTGGGGGAAGGGAAGCTTTCGAATCTTATTCCTGAATTTCGGAATGATTTTCTTTTTCCTGATTTCTACTGTAACCTTTGTTCTTTCACAGATACCGCAGTTACGGTAAAATCCGGTTGACACAATTCTCCAATTATGTTACATTTACAGTTAGCATAAATACAGTGATTAGGAATAGTAAGCAGTCTGAAACATGCAGAGAGCCGGCGGCAGGTGAGAGCCGGTTGGGGAGGACAGCTGAACTCGCCTTTGAGTAGCATACTGAAGGAAAAATATTTTTTGTGTAGGTATTGCCGGTCACCCGACCGTTACAGCGGGAGGATATGAAGCTCATATCCGATTGAGAGCATACGAGTATTGTATGAAATAGAGTGGTACCACGCGGATGAACCTGCGTCTCTATGGCTGATTTTAAGATGGCCTGAGGCGCTTTTTTTATTGGTTCCCCAGGCATCAGATGAAAGGGTTATCCCTTGTTAAAGGAGGAAATGTTATGGCATCATCTTACAACCATAGCGCCATTGAAAAGAAATGGCGGGAAAACTGGGCAAAAGCCCCCATCAATGTGAATGATGGAAAAAAACCGAAATATTATTGTCTGGATATGTTTCCATATCCATCAGGCAGCGGCCTTCACGTAGGTCACTGGAGAGGATATGTAATCTCTGATGTATGGAGCCGTTACCAGATTTTAAAAGGACATTATGTCATTCATCCTATGGGCTGGGATGCCTTTGGACTTCCTGCAGAAAATTATGCAATTAAGATGGGAGTTCATCCGGCAAAGTCTACGGCAGAAAATGTATCTAATATCAAACGCCAGATCAACGAGATTGCAGCAGTGTATGACTGGGATATGGAAGTGAATACAACGGATCCGGAATTCTATAAGTGGACCCAGTGGATCTTTGTTCAGATGTTTAAAAAAGGACTGGCTTATGAAAAGGAATTCCCAATCAACTGGTGTCCTTCCTGTAAGACAGGTCTTGCCAACGAAGAAGTAGTAAACGGCTGCTGTGAACGATGCGGAACGGCTGTAACGAAGAAAAACTTAAGACAGTGGATGTTAAAGATCACTGCTTATGCAGACAGATTGTTAAATGATTTAGATAAGCTTGACTGGCCGGATAAGGTTAAAAAGATGCAGTCTGACTGGATCGGTAAATCCTACGGCGCTGAAATCGATTTCAAGGTAGAGGGAAAAGAAGAAGCTATTACCGTATATACCACAAGACCTGATACCTTATTTGGCGCTACCTTTATGGTATTGGCACCAGAGCACGCACTTGCGGCTTCCCTTGCCACACCAGAGAAAAGGGAAGCGGTAGAAGCATATATTTATGATTCTTCCATGAAATCCAACGTAGACCGTCTTCAGGATAAAGAAAAAACAGGTGTCTTTACAGGCAGCTATGCCATCAATCCTTTAAACGGTGCCAAGGTGCCGATCTGGCTTTCTGATTACGTTCTTGCTGATTACGGTACCGGCGCTATTATGTGCGTACCGGCTCATGATGACAGAGACTTTGAATTTGCAAAGAAATTTGAGATTCCTATTGTTCAGGTCATTGCAAAAGACGGAGAAGAAATCGAAAACATGACAGAAGCTTATACCGATGCCAGCGGGATCATGATCAATTCCGGAGAGTGGAATGGAATGGAATCTTCTGTTCTTAAAAAAGAAGCTCCTGCCATGATCGAAAAGAGAGGCCTTGGCAAGAAAACCGTAAACTTTAAGCTTCGTGACTGGGTATTCTCCAGACAGCGCTACTGGGGCGAGCCAATTCCAATCATTCACTGCCCGCACTGCGGCAATGTGCCGGTACCGGAAGATCAGCTTCCCCTTACCTTACCAGAGGTAGAAAGCTATCAGCCTACCGGAACTGGCGAATCACCTCTGGCAGATATTGAGGAGTGGGTAAATACCACCTGTCCTCAGTGCGGCGGCGCAGCAAAAAGAGAGACCAATACCATGCCTCAGTGGGCAGGTTCTTCCTGGTATTTCCTTCGCTACGTAGACAGCCACAACGACAAAGAGCTGGTTTCCAGAGAAAGAGCAGATAAATACCTTCCAGTAGATATGTATATCGGCGGAGTGGAGCATGCTGTGCTTCATCTTCTCTATTCCCGTTTCTACACCAAGTTCTTAAATGACATCGGAGTGGTAGATTTTGATGAGCCATTTGTAAAGCTGTTCAATCAGGGTATGATTACCGGTAAGAACGGTATTAAGATGAGTAAATCAAAGGGTAATGTGGTTTCTCCTGATGAGCTGGTTCGTGATTATGGCTGTGATTCCCTTCGTATGTATGAGCTTTTCGTTGGACCGCCGGAGCTGGATGCAGAATGGGATGACAGAGGAATCGAGGGTGTCAGCCGTTTCTTAAATCGTTTCTGGAATCTGGTTTCTGAAAGCAGCACAAAGACGATAGAGCCAACCAGAGAGATGATCCGTCTTCGCAATAAGCTTATTTTTGATATTGACCAGAGATTTAACCAGTTCAACTTAAATACCGTTATTTCCGGATTTATGGAATACAACAATAAATTCATCGAGCTTGCGAAGAAAACGGGTGGCATTGATAAAGAGACTCTTAAGACTTTTGTAGTTCTTCTTGCTCCATTTTCACCTCATATCGGAGAAGAATTATGGAGCCAGCTTGGCGGTACCGATTCTGTTTTTCATGCTCAGTGGCCGGAATGTGACCAGGAAGCTATGAAAGATGATGAAGTTGAAATTGCAGTACAGGTTAATGGTAAGACAAGAGCCTTAGTGACACTTCCGGCTGATGTATCAAAGGAAGATGCGATTTTAGCAGGCAAAGAATTAATTGCTGATAAGATGACCGGAACCATCGTGAAAGAAATTTACGTTCCAGGCAGAATCATCAACATTGTCTGTAAGTAATCATCAGAGATAGAAACTTAATTATAAGATAAGGACATTTTAAGCCCTATGGATATGGCTTAAGGTGTCCTTGTTTTTTGCTTTTTTCTTTGGGTCTCATGGGGCACAGTAAAAATTTTTGGCATTTTTTAGGAAATTATTGCATGAAAATAAGATAGGAAGTATAATTGAACTGGCTGTCAAGGATTGCATTTTAATCCGGAAAACATACGTTTGATTTCATTTAATATGTAAACATGTGGGAGGGTACGAATGAAAACATTACAGGACTTGGAGAAGATGAAGGATGTAAGTAATAAATATTTTGTCAACCAATACGAATACTATTTCGAGTGTCTGAAGGACCGCTACAGAGCAAAGCAAGGCGGACTTGACATGATAAAGAATGAACTTAGCAAATGGGATAAAGAAGCTCAGCTTTATATGATAAATAAATTAGTTGATGATTTTTCCAGAAGCGGTATGTATTGCGATGAGAAGGAGCTGTTTGGCCTGTTAAATGAAAATTAAGAGGCAGGGTATCATTACCATATCGTTCCATTAAGCCTTGACTATTGATTCCCGGTAGCATATACTTGGAATATCGTTTGAAATGGTCACTTACATTTCATCAAATAACATTCAATAAGGACATTATGTCATAGGAATATGACTGATAATGTCCTTATTCATAGAAAGGCATTCAAATGGATCAATTTATCGTTCAGGCCATGAATCACTATGGATATCTTGCGATCATGGTTTTTGTAGTACTGGAAAACATTTTCCCTTTTGTTCCTTCGGAGCTTGTGCTGACCTTTGCAGGGCTTATGACGACTCAGTCAGCCATGACAGTACCTGGAGTCATTTTAGACGCTACCATACTGTCTGTGGTAGGTTCCCTTGGCCTTTATGGCATCGGCCGCTTTATCTCGGAAGATAGGCTGGCTGCCCTGGTAGATACCAGAGTAGGAAGGTTTCTTGGATTTAAGAAAGATGATATTTATAAATCCTCTGAATGGTTTCAGAAAAAGGGAAAGTATTCGGTGTTGTTTTGCAGATGCGTTCCGGTCTTAAGATGCCTGATCTCACTGCCTGCCGGTACGTCTAAGATGAACCTGCCGGTATTCGTTGCATTTACCTTCATAGGTTCCCTCGTCTGGAATCTGATCCTTGTAAATCTGGGAGCGGCAGCAGGAAACAACTGGGAAGCAATCGTACATAAGCTGGGATTTGCGACCTCTGTCATTGGTGCAGGTGTACTTTGTGTATGCGGAGCGGCATTCCTTCTGTTCTTAAAAAAACGGATCAAAGAGGCGAAGGTAGAGGAATAAAGGATAATAAGGACATCATGCCTGAGGTTATAATCATGCATAATGTCCTTTGTTTTACTTTTTATTCCGGTTCATTAAATTCTTTGAAAGCATCCGCAGAGTTTCCATACGGCTCCGTTCATTGGGGGTCATGTTGGCGCTCATAATAGAGATAAGTAAGTCTGTCTCCTCATCATTAAACTGGATGCCTCTCTGGCTGGCTTCTGCATTCAAAGACAGCAGGGTTGTCATAAGCTGGTCCTTTGGTGTTCTTTCCACCCGGTTGGCAAATTCATTCAGTAAAGCAATTTTCTGGGGATTCATCTTTTTAATCCTTGGGTCTTGTTTCCAGTTTGCGTTCATGGATTGCATTCTTCCTTTCTGTGTGGATATATACATTCATCTGGTAACGGTTAATTCATCTGCTGCATGGCGGACATCATCAGCTGCATGGTTTCAAACCTGGATTGCTGTTCCGGAGGAATAAAATTCTTTAGCTGATCGAAAGACATTCTGCCTAATGGATTGTTGTTCTGTCGTCTGGTATTCTGGTTCTTGTTTTGTCCATCAGATTGGTTCTGTGTCTGTGTCTGTGACTGCGCCTGTGCCTGTACCGGGACGCTGGAAGTGGGGACAAAATCCTGGTAGGCTCCTGCAATTCGAAATCCCTGGAAAAAATTGAGGATTAGGTCAATTTGGTCTTGCTCACTCTGGCTTGCAAAGGGCTTTATCGTGTTAAGCATTTCAATGGGAGAGTCCGGTGACTGACGGTCTCCTGCAGAGCAGATTCCCATGGTAGCGACTTCCTCATCTTCAAATAAGTTAATGGTACGCTGCAGCTCATTAAATTTAACAAAGTAAGAGATAAAACGCTGTTGTGGAACATTCATGAAAGGAAGGGCAGCCTTCATCATTTGAAGATGATTATTTTCGATGCGGGAGTCCAGATCATTAGCGCGCATATTTTGTTCGTTGTTCATAGCATAAGATCCTTGATTTTCTTGTTGACAATATATGCAGCTGCATATATTAGTATTACAGGAGAGTGATGTAGATATGAGAAGCCGATTAATTATAGATGGTAATTCGGTATACGAAATAGATGATGAGTGTATGAAGAGAAAACAGACACGTAATCCCGTAAAGGGAAGCGGCAACCAGGGCCCGTATATGAGGCCAGGTCAGGAAAACAGCCAAAGCCGTTGACGGATGAAAACAGGGCCCGATCCATAAAGGATCGGGCCCATGTTTTATGTTCGTTTTTAGCAGCAGAAGCTATTACCGCCACCAAAACCATTACCGCCGCAGCAGCAAAGGAGAAGGATGATCCAAATCCAACTTCCGCATCCATCGTTACCACCGCAACTGTTACCACAACCATTGTTACCGCCGCCGCAGCAGCAAAGGATCAGGATAAGCCAAATAATATTAAAGCCACATCCACTATTACATCCTCCGTTGTCGCATCCGCATCCACAGTTAGTTGCTGCCAGATCACTCATATTGGTTCCTCCAAATATTTTGTTTACAATGTAAGTGTATGAATATTAGCTTGCCACTGTTTCCACATTTTTTCGAAAAAATTTATATTTCATATGATTGAACTTATCCAATTGTTGTGTATAATTAGTAACAACAGGAAAATGAGGTGCAGAAGATGGAAAAATTGTTTTATGAAACCCCATATGTAAAGATATTTGAAGCCAGAGTCCTGGACTGTAAACCGGGAAAGGACAAAACGTATGAAATAGTACTGAACCGGACAGCCTTCTATCCGGAAGGCGGCGGACAGCCAGCGGATACAGGAACACTTGCTGAGGCAAGGGTGCTTGATGTGCGGGAGAGAGCGGAAGGTATCGTTCATATTACTGATATGCAGTTATTACCGGGAAGTGATGTAACAGGGACCATAGACTGGGAGCGGAGATTCTGCCATATGCAGAATCATACCGGGGAGCATATCCTGTCCGGCATTGTACATAAGCATTATGGCTTTGATAATGTAGGATTCCATATGGGTAAGGACGAGATAACAGTAGATTTTAACGGTGTCCTTACCTGGGAACAGGCAGAGGCCATAGAAGAGGAAGCCAATGATCTGATCTGGAGAAACATACCAGTGGTGGAAACCTATCCAACAAAGGATGAGCTGGCTTCCATGGATTACCGCAGTAAAAAAGAATTAAGTGGTCAGGTTCGTATTATAGAAATACAAGACGGAGATGTTTGCGCCTGCTGTGGAACTCATGTTATGTACTCAGGAGAAATCGGCCTCATTAAGGTGACGGGTCTTATGAATTACAAAGGCGGAGTGAGAATGACACTGCGATGCGGAAAGCTTGCGCTTCTTGATTACCGTAATAAGATGAAATCCGTATCCGGTATCTCTGTTCTTTTATCCACTAAGCCGGATGAAATTATAGAAGCTGTGGACAAGCTAAAAGAAGAGAGCATGAAAAAGGAGGGCACCATCGGCCGGCTCTTTAAAGAGCTTTTTGAAAATAAGGTGTTAGAATACCCGGAATCCGATGAGCCGCTTTTGGTTTATGAAAAGGGCTTGAATCCAATTCAGCTTAGACAGCTATGTACCATGCTGTATGAGGAGAAAAAAGGAAGTGTAGTTCTTTTGTGTTCCGGAGAAGATGATGCCTATCAGTATGCAGCAGGAAGCAGCTGCAGGGACATGCGCTCTCTTTCAAAAGCAATGAATCATAAATGCAACGGACGGGGTGGAGGGAATGCTCTTATGGCCCAGGGGACCTTTCAGGCCTCCCTTACTGACATCCGGGAAATATTTGAGAATGAATTAAAAGGAGACAAGGATGGAATTAAATGATAGTACTATCAAGAAGCTTCGCTGGTTGATTGTCTTTGCGGTGGCAGCCGTTGTCATAGGTTTTAACTATCGGAGTGTTTTTAGTTTCGCTGTCAGAATCTTTCGGTTTTTCACTCCCTTTTTACTGGGGGGCGTAATGGCGTTTATCATCAACCTTCCCATGCGGACGATTGAAGGCGTAATTCCTCTTAAGAGAGACAGTAAGCTTTTAAGGCCCTTAAGTCTCATTATATCAATCGTATTTGTGGTGGGAATCGTAGTTCTTGTTACCTTTGTTGTGATGCCGCAGCTGATCGATACACTTGTGATTCTGCAAAACAGCCTGCCATCGTTTTTAACAGGTATAAAGACTGAGGCTGAAAGCCTGTTTGTGCAGTTTCCGCAGATTGCTGATTACATTAACAGTATAGATATTGACTGGAAAACGTTTATAGAACGAGTTGTTAGTTTCTTGTCCAATGGAGCAGGAACGGTTCTGTCTTCTACATTTTCAGCTGCGATCTCAATCATCAGCGGTGTGACCACATTCTTCATTGGCTTTGTTTTTGCCATTTATATTCTTCTTCAGAAGGAAAATTTATCGCGCCAGTTTAAGAAGCTGATGAAGGCCTATCTGCCGGAAGCATTGACAGTGCGTACCCTGGAAATTTTGGATTTGGTTCATACGACCTTTGCCAACTTTTTTGCGGGACAGTGTCTGGAGGCTATAATTCTTGGAAGTATGTTCTTTTTGACATTATCCATTTTCCGGCTTCCATACGCCCTTCTTATCGGTGTATTAATTGCATTTACGGCTCTGATCCCTATGTTTGGGGCCTTTATTGGGTGTGTGATCGGAGCATTCCTTATGCTGATGATTCAGCCTGTCAATGCACTTGTTTTTGTCATTATATTTTTTGTCCTTCAACAGATCGAAGGAAACTTAATTTATCCTCATGTCGTGGGAAATTCTGTGGGACTTCCATCTATTTGGGTGCTGGTTGCAGTGACCATTGGAGGCAGCACCATGGGAATTGTGGGAATGCTCATATTTATCCCTATCACTTCTGTTATTTATACTCTTTTGCGGGAGGCTGTGAATCACAGATTAAGCAAAGGAAATCAGGCTAATACAAAAAAACTTATTAAACCATAAAAGAATCCCTGGAGCTTCGGCGGCTTAGCCTGCAAAAGCTCCAGGGATTCTTTTTGTTAGATTCCTTGATACATGTATTTAATTAACCGTTCCACATCCTCAGGTTCATGAGCAACCAGCTCAAGCTCATCAATGAAGCCGTTGGAAAAAATAGTAGCCATAGAAAGATACTGGCTTAGTTTGGATTTCAAATTGATTCGGTCCCCTTCCGCGGAAACCAATTCTACTGTTCCCTTGCACTGCTCAATGACACTGAAAAACTTTTCAACATCTTTAATATTATGAACTTTCATATAGATCCCTCCTTGGGTTAGGGGTAAAATCTTGATGTTATTACGCTTTCATTATACCAATGTTTTCCAAAAAGTACAATATGAAGTTGCTGTTAAAAAGGTCTTAATCAAAGTCTGCGTGATAAACCTGGGTGGGTGTATGAATATCAACTGCGCTTAAGTTGAACTGGTCTTCAAATATCTGTATTTTGTATTCATAAAACACATCATCTGTTTTTTTGGACATGAATACATAAGCGCCAGGTTCCTTGTCCTCTATTTCATCGCTGATTTCATTGTAAATCTCTTCCCCGTTTACCGGGCCGTCATAACCTGTCATGCGGATGGTATCTTCAATCGCCTGATAAAATTCTTCCATAATGGTACCTCATTTCTGATTCGTATTATACAAATACCATTATAAGCAATTTTTCATATGACTGCAAGAATTACTTGAATCTTCTAAAAGAGGGTGTATAATAGGACAGGAATAAAAGGGAGGTAAGATAAATGGATTTATTATACAGGCCAAGAAGGCTGCGAACATCTGACACTTTGAGAAGAATGGTTAGGGAAACCAGAGTTTCCAAGCAGTCTCTGATATATCCCCTGTTCGTGATAGATGGAGAAGGAATTGCAGAAGAGATATCCTCTATGGAAGGACAGTTCCGCTATAGTGTGGACAAACTTCCCCTCATTATGGATCAGCTGGTTTTAGCTGGTGTGGAAAAGCTGATGCTGTTTGGCATTCCGGCCGAGAAGGATGCATGCGGAAGTCAGGCGTTTGATGATCAGGGAATTGTCCAGAGAGCGATTCGTGCGATCAGAGCGAATTATCCTTCTGTATACATTGTTACGGATGTCTGCATGTGCGAATATACGTCTCATGGCCACTGCGGGATTCTCTGCGGAGAGAATGTGGATAACGATAAGACTCTGGAGTATTTAAACCGCATTGCAGTCTCTCATGCAGCGGCAGGAGCCCATATGGTTGCCCCATCGGATATGATGGACGGACGGATTGGTTCCATGAGAGAGGCCCTTGATGAAGCTGGTTTTTCCAATGTGCCAATCATGGCCTATTCAGCCAAATACGCTTCCGCATTTTACGGACCATTCCGTGATGCTGCCGGATCCGCTCCCTCCTTTGGAGACCGGAAGAGCTACCAGATGGATTACCATAACCGGAAAGAAGCTTTAAAAGAAACGGATCTTGATGTTTCAGAAGGAGCTGACATTATCATGGTAAAGCCAGCCCTTTCTTATCTGGATATTATAAGAGAAGTATCCGACCGTCATGAAGTACCAGTAGCTGCATACAGCGTCAGCGGTGAATATGCCATGATTAAGGCAGCTTCCAAGGCAGGCTTTATTGACGAAGAAAAGATAATCTGTGAATCTGCTGTCAGCATCTTCCGGGCAGGCGCAGACATTTTAATTACCTATTTTGCTATTGAGCTTGCGCAGTATATGGATGAAGGAAAAATCGGCTGATTAAAGCCCCATATTCTCCAGACGGTACTTTTTGATGTCTTCCAGCAAAAGGTGAGAGATACGAAGTCCTCCCCGGCCACAGCCTAAGTCAATGTCCGGCTTGTTGGTGCCGTGAAAATCAGAGCCGCCGGTAGGAAAGAGACCGTATTGCTTAGAAAGCTTTTTTAATTTGCCGCTTTCGTAGGTATTATTGGAAGAGTGGTAGACCTCAAGGCCAAGAAGCCCCAGGTTTTTTAAATCGCTTACCAGTTCCTCTGTTTTTTTATCTCCCAGATGGTATTGGTATGGGTGGGCCAGAACTGGAAAGGCATGATTATCCGTCAGGATCTTCATGGCATGCTCTGGAGTGATGTCTTCCTTTTTTGGGCAGAAGCGGCTGCCGTAGGTCAGATATTTTTTAAATGCCTGATCCATAGATGTTACGTATCCTTTTTCATAGAGCACCCGGGCAAAATGGGCACGGGTTATGACTGTCTCTGGATTCCCGGCGGTCACTTCTTCTAAAGTGATCATCATATCAGAATCCTGAAAGCGGCGGATCATTTCCTGGTTCCTTTTGTCCCGGATATTTTTAAGCCCATTAATCTTTAACGTAAAATCCGGATCAGAAAAATCTACAAAAAGTCCCAGAATATGAATTTCCTGTCCCTTATAGACGCAGGAAAGCTCGATGCCTGGAATAATCTCAACAGGCTGTCCGTGAGAAGCTTCTATTGCCTCTGAAAGACCGTCAATGGTATCGTGATCTGTGAGAGCGATGGCACTCAGCTTTTTTTTGACGGCAAGCGACACTACCTCAGTGGGAGTTAAGGTGCCATCCGAGGCATTGGAATGAACGTGTAAATCGACAAGATTCATAAAAACCTCCAAAATGAAATAGTTTGGTAACACTATAGTAACATGTTTTTTACGTTCTGTAAAATGTAGAAAAAACACGAAAACTAATTAAGAAAATTCATAAAATCGTAATAGCATTTCCCACAAAGTATGGTATACTACTCAATGTAAAGATACATAATCATGTAAAAAGGTGAAATTAATGAGTCAGGTGGATAACAGACAAAGAGGCGGAGGAAGAACCAGTTCCTCTCAGAACGAAGGCAGGAGAAACACGCAGGGGACAAGCCGCAGAACCGGTCAGTCTTACCGGCAGAACAGTTCTTATCAGCCGAGACGTGGAAAGAAAAGAAGAAGAGGGCCCCAATATGGCATTACAAAAGTGCTGTTGGGGATTATTATTGCGGTTGCCTCAGTGATGGGGGTTATGGCAGCTGTTAAGGTGGTCGGACAAAAGACCAAGGATACAGAGGTAATCTCATCAACGGTTTCTGAAACGGAACTGAAAAAGGACGTAAAAGTAGATGATATTTCAATCACTGGTATGTCCAGGGAAGAGGCCCGTGAAGCTATAGAAAAAAAGTATCCGTGGCAGATGAAGGTTACTTATAAAGAAGAAGAGTATCAATTAAAGAATCTTTTAGACAGCAAGGTAGAAGCCCTGCTGGAAGAGATATACACGAAGGAACCGAAGGAAAGCTATACCTTAAGCCTTGACGGAATGGATGAGGAAGTAAAAGCTGAGGTTAAGGCAATTGCTGAAAAATGGGATGTAGCGGCGAAAAACGGTTCTATATCCGGATTCGACAAGAAAACCGGGGAATTTGTCTATGCCGGAGAGCAGAATGGAGTTGTCATTGATCAGGATAAGCTGACATCTGACATTCTTGCACAGCTTAAGACAAAGAATTACCAGGCTGATATTCCTGCCACAGGAAAGGAAGTAGCGCCTAAGATCACAGAAGCTCAGGCGAAACAGCTATATAAAGTGATTGGAACTTATACAACCACAACCACATCAAACAGTGACAGAAATAAAAACATTGAACTGGCCTCTGCGGCACTTGATGGAATGATCCTAAAACCAGGGGAAGAGTTCTCTTTTAATAAAACAACGGGAGAAAGATCCTCTGCCAAGGGATACCGCCCAGCAGGCGCATATTTAAACGGCGTATTAGTGGAAGAGCCGGGCGGCGGTGTGTGCCAGGTATCCTCTACCTTATATAATGCAGTTGTTTTTTCAGGACTTACCACAACAGAGCGCCATGCCCACAGCTATGAGCCTTCTTATGTAACGCCAGGAGAAGATGCCATGGTAAGCTTTGGCGGACCTGATATGAAATTTGTAAATAATTCTTCCAGCGCTATCGCCATCAGAACCAGCTTTTCCAAGCAGAAGCTTAAGATATCCATCGTTGGTATTCCTATCTTAGAAGAAGGCGTTACCCTTTCCATGACTTCCAAAAAGACGGCTGAGCTCGATGCACCAGCACCAGTTTATGAGGAAGATCAGACACTTCAGCCCAATGAGCAGAAGATCGTAAAGGCAGAGACAAAAGGAAGCCGCTGGGTGACCAATCTGGTAACAAAGAAAAACGGAACGGTTACAAGCGATGAATTTTTCCACAACAGCACATACCGTGGAAAACCAGCTACCATTAAAAGAAATACTTCAGGCGTTGTAGTACCGCCCACCAATCCATCTGAAACCGGAGGTGGTGCAGGTTCTCAAAGTGGAGGAGAGACCACGGCAGCTCATGGAAGCGAAGGACCTGGAAACACTGCGAATACAGAAACGCAGCCGGAAAAGCCCACAACTCCTGAGACGCAGCCTACAAAAGCCCAGGGACCAGCTGATAATGGGGGAGAGGCCTCCTCGGCCACGGAAAACATTATTCCACCAAATCCTCTTAATCAATAGTCGTGACAAAAGCAGACAGGACCGGACAGTTTATGCTGTCCGGTCCTGTTTTCCGATTGTTCCAAAAATAATACTTAAATTTCCAGTTTTAATATTTGCTTTTTGATAAATAATTGTTATAATAATGTCAGGTCACTTTCCCTAAAAGGGAACCATTTATTTATATTCACATTTGCAGGAGGAAATCTAAAATGGCAAGAAAAATGAAAACCATGGATGGTAACCACGCAGCAGCGCATGCGTCTTACGCATTTACTGATGTTGCGGCTATTTATCCGATTACCCCATCTTCACCTATGGCTGAGGCCACAGATGAGTGGTCAACAGACGGAAGGACAAACATCTTCGGTCAGACAGTGCAGATTACAGAGATGCAGTCTGAAGCAGGTGCAGCAGGTGCAGTTCACGGTTCCTTAGCAGCAGGTGCACTGACTACTACCTATACCGCTTCCCAGGGTCTGTTACTTATGATTCCGAACTTATATAAAATTGCAGGTGAGCAGTTGCCAGCCGTTATCAATGTATCTGCACGTGCTATTGCAACCCATGCATTATCTATTTTTGGTGATCACTCTGACGTATACGCATGTCGCCAGACAGGCTGTGCTATGTTATGTGAATCCAGTGTACAGGAAGTTATGGACTTGACTCCAGTAGCTCATATGGCTGCTCTTGAGGGTAAAGTACCATTTATCAACTTCTTTGACGGCTTCCGTACCTCTCATGAGATTCAGAAGGTGGAAACATGGGATTACGAGGATTTAAAAGAGATGGTAAACATGGATTCAGTTGATGAATTCCGTCGCAATGCTTTAAATCCTAACCATCCAAACCTTAGAGGTTCTGCTCAGAACCCTGATATCTTCTTCCAGGCAAGAGAAGCCTGCAATCCATACTACGATGCTCTTCCAGGCATTGTACAGAAGTACATGGACAAGGTTAATGCTAAGATCGGTACCGATTATAAATTATTCAACTACTACGGAGCTGCTGATGCAGATCATGTAATCATTTCTATGGGTTCTGTTAATGAAACCATTGAAGAGACCATTGATTATCTGGTAAAAGCAGGCCACAAGGTTGGTGTTGTAAAGGTTCGTCTTTACAGACCATTCGTAGCACAGGGACTGATTGATGCAATTCCTGATTCTGTTAAGACAATTTCTGTTTTAGACAGAACAAAAGAGCCAGGTTCCTTAGGTGAGCCATTATACTTAGACGTTGTTGCTGCTCTTAAGGGCTCAAAGTTTGATCAGATTAAGATCTTAACTGGCCGTTATGGTTTAGGTTCCAAGGATACAACTCCGGCTCAGATTGCAGCTGTATATGAGAACAAGACAAAAACTCCATTTACAATCGGTATTGTTGATGATGTAACTCACCTTTCTCTTGAAAGCGGTACACCAATCATCACAACACCAGAAGGAACAACCAACTGTAAGTTCTGGGGTCTTGGTGCTGACGGTACTGTTGGTGCTAACAAGAACTCCATTAAGATTATTGGTGATAACACCGATATGTATGCTCAGGCTTACTTTGACTATGATTCCAAGAAGTCCGGCGGTGTTACTATGTCCCATTTACGTTTCGGACATAAACCGATTAAATCCACTTATTTAATTCGTAAGGCTAACTTCGTAGCATGCCACAATCCTTCCTATGTACGTAAGTACAACATGGTTCAGGAGCTGGTTGACGGCGGTGTATTCTTATTAAACTGCCCATGGGATGCAGAAGGTCTTGAGAAGCATTTACCAGGACAGGTTAAGAAATTCATTGCAGATCACAATATTAAGTTCTACACCATTGACGGTGTTAAGATCGGTATTGAGACTGGCATGGGACCAACACGTATCAACACCATTCTTCAGTCTGCATTCTTTGAACTGACAGGAATTATTCCTGCTGAAAAAGCAAATGAACTGATGAAGGCTGCTGCAAAAGCTACTTACGGACGTAAGGGCGAAGAGATCGTTCAGAAGAACTGGGCAGCGATTGATGCAGGTGCTAAGGGCGTTGTTAAGGTTGAGGTACCTGAAAGCTGGAAGAACGCTGCAGATGAAGGTCTTGACTATAAGGTAATTAGCGAAGGAAGACAGGATGTTGTTGACTTTGTAAATAACATTCAGACAAAGGTAAGCGCTCAGGAAGGTGATACATTACCAGTATCCGCATTTGTTGATTACGCCAATGGTTCTACACCATCTGGTTCCTCAGCATTTGAGAAGCGTGGTATCGCTGTTAATATTCCTAGCTGGAATCCAGAAAACTGTATCCAGTGTAACTTCTGTTCCTATGTATGTCCTCATGCTGTTATCCGTCCGGTTGCACTGACAGAAGACGAAGCTTCAGGCAGACCAGAAGAGATGACTACTCTTCCAATGACAGGTATGCCAGGATATCAGTTCGCAATCACTGTTTCTGCATTTGACTGTACTGGTTGCGGTTCCTGTGCAAACGTATGTCCAGGAAAGAAGGGCGAGAAGGCTCTTACTATGGTAAATATGGAAGCTCACTGCGATGTAACACAGAAGGTATTTGACTTCGGTCAGACACTTCCAATCAAGCAGGAAGTAATTGATAAATTTAAGGAAACTACCGTTAAGGGAAGCCAGTTCAAGAAGCCTCTTCTTGAGTACTCAGGAGCATGTGCTGGTTGTGGCGAGACTCCTTACGCTAAATTAGTGACTCAGTTATACGGTGACAGAATGTACATTGCCAATGCAACTGGATGTTCTTCCATCTGGGGTAACTCCTCACCATCTACACCTTATACTGTAAATGCTAACGGACAGGGTCCGGCATGGTCCAACTCTTTATTCGAAGATAATGCAGAGTTCGGTTACGGTATGCTTTTAGCTCAGAACGCAATCAGAGGCGGATTAAGATCTAAGGTTGAAGAAATCTTAAACTCTGACAAAGCTTCCGAGTCTGTAAAGGCAGCATGTCAGGAATACCTTGACACCTATACTGTTGGTGCAACCAATGGTTCTGCTTCTAACAAACTGATTTCAGCATTAGAAGGCTGTGACTGTGAGTTAGGCAAAGATATTTTAAAGAGTAAAGATTTCCTTGGCAAAAAATCACAGTGGATCTTCGGTGGTGACGGCTGGGCTTATGATATCGGTTTCGGTGGTGTTGACCACGTTCTTGCCAGCGGCAAAGACATCAACATCCTGGTATTCGATACAGAAATCTATTCCAATACAGGTGGTCAGTCCTCCAAGGCAACAAAGACTGGTGCAGTAGCTCAGTTCGCTGCCGGCGGTAAGGATACCAAGAAGAAAGACTTAGCAAGCATTGCAATGAGCTACGGTTATGTATACGTTGCACAGATCGCAATGGGTGCTGACTATAATCAGACCGTTAAGGCCATTACAGAGGCTGAGGCTTATCCAGGACCATCTCTGATCATCGCTTATGCTCCATGTATCAGCCATGGTATCAAGAAGGGTATGTCAAAGGCACAGACAGAAGAGAAGCTGGCTGTTGAATGCGGATACTGGAACAACTTCCGTTACAATCCTTCTGCAGAGAAGAGATTCTCCTTAGACAGCAAGCCTCCTGTATTAGAGGGATATCAGGAATTCTTAAAGGGTGAGGTTCGTTACTCTTCCTTAGCAATGAAGAATCCTGAGAGAGCAGCTGAATTATTCGAACAGAATGAGGCAGATGCAAAGGCAAGATTTGAATATCTGCAGAAACTGGTTACTTTATACGGAAATGAATAATTGACGTAAAAACCAGATATGCGGTTTAAGCTGTGGTAAATAAAGAATGCCAGTCCTTTTTGGACTGGCGTTCTTTTTATGCTATAAGCGAATATGAAGAAAGAGAAACCACAGAACAGGTACCAATAAGGCTGGTAATAAATTTAAGGTCTGAAATGTTTTAATCTTTAGAATAGATAACCCGGAAGCTAAAATAAGAAAGCCTCCAACAATGGAAATCTCGGTCATGAATTCAGGCGTTAGAAACGGGGAGACCTGATGAGCAAGCAGATAAATACTTCCTTGCCAGACAAACAATACCAAAGCGGAGATGGCTATGCCAATACCATAACTGGAAGCTAATACAAGTGACGTGACCAGGTCCAGGGTCGCGTTGGTGAACAAATATGTATTATTATGATTCAGAGCGCTTTCTATTGGCCCTAGAATGGATAAGGTGCCGATGCAGAATAGTAAAACTGCAGTAGATAAGCCTTGTCCCAGATTTGTTTTAGAATATCTCTGTACCAGCTTTTGGAACTTACTGTCAATATCAATAGCAGTACCTATGATGCCTCCTAAAGAAAGACTTATAATAAATAATACGGGATACGTGCTGTCAGATAAATTTTTCACCACAGCATGCAATCCAAGACCCGTTGCGGCCAGCCCCATGGCATCATATAGAATGTTCTGATATTTTTCTTTTAATCCCTTTTTTATTAAGCTGCCAGCCACGCTGCCAGCAAGAATCGTGCCGGCATTTACAAAAGTTCCTATCACAAATGTTCTCCTTTCAAACTAATTTAATTAATAGTATTATAAACCCTCCGGCTAATAGAGCCAAGCTTTATTCCTGTCAATGAAGAAACAAATTACCGTTACTATTCTACAGATATCCATAATATAAAAATGCTCCTCTTCTGGCAGACCGTATAAAGGAAACGGCCGCTATTAGAGGAGCATTACTAATTCATTCATTGTTATGTAGCATAAAAATATGGTTTAGCAATTATACCTGTGTTGTTCCATACTGATTGCCTTCATCCACGCTGCCTTTGCAGAGATAAACGATGAAGATTATAGTTCCCACAATCGGAATAAATGGTAACAGGATCCAGAAACCGGATTTGTTGATATCATGCATACGGCGAATTTGAAGGGCAATACCTGGAATAATGAGTGCGACTACATAAATCAAATATATAATCATAAAGAAATCTACAATTGCGCCAAGAAAACCTAAAACAAATAAAGCAATTGCATTGATAAGGATCGCCATCCAATAACCTTTCACAGTAGTACGGTCCTTAAAATTTAAGAAATTCTTCCACATAGATAAGTATTCATTCATAATAAATTGAGACCTTCCTTTCTTTTGTAATATACATATTCATTATACAGGAAAATATTGTCAATTTAAATAAAAAAACGCAAATTAATTAAAAAACGTCATATTATACATAATTTCGATATTATAATGATATTTATTGTAATTTGTATATTATTATATATTATTAAGTCAACTATAATAATTAGAAATATAAACGGTAGTATTTTATATCTATCCTATGAAAATCTGGAAATATAACAGAGTTAAGACAAACAAAAGCAGTCGGACAGACACTGGCTAATATTGTATGAATAAACTTACTATATAACGATTATATATGAGGTTATCCATGGGTACTATAATCTATATGCAAAATGGTTCTAATGCCGGGGAAAGCGGGCCAACCGCTGGGGCTGGCAATCAAAATACAACCATTGAAACAGGACCTGTATCGCCGGAAGGAGAGCAGTCTAACATATTGGCACCAAATCCTCAGGTTGAATGGCCTGAATATAATCCTCTCTCTCCGGAAGAAGGAGAAGCTAACGGCACATGGAGTTCTATCATTACCATGTTTCCAAAGCCAATTATCCCCTGTTATTCCTGTAACTCCGATCAGGTGGGCCTTGTGCGACTATTAAATGCTGCGGCAAACTATCCGCCATTTTGGGTTTATATTAATGAACAGGTAGCAGTTGAGGGCCTTGATAATGGAGATATGAGTCAATATGGAAGAGTATCTGCTGAGACTCAGACCATTACGGTTACGGATGATAATAATTATGTATATCTGAAAAAACAGGTGCAGGTACCTGTGAATAGTGCAATCACAATCGCACTTTACAATACGGATGCTGGTCTGGATATCATGGTGGTTGACGATTATTTATGTAATGGTGGAATCAATACGGGATGTTTTAGAGTCTGTAACCTTTCCATCACCAACCGGAAGATTAATGTCATACTAAACGGAGCCAATATTATATTTCGGGATGTGGATTATAAGCAGGTAACCAATTTTCAATATGCCACCACTGGCTATTACATGGTCTCTGTTTCCAGCAGCAGTGTATACAGCGGAAATCTTATCCTGACGTCTAACATTTACATCAGAGGCAATGTCTCCTATACCATGTATGTGTTTAACTGGAGTCTGACTCAGAATGCCATACGTATACTTATTGTGGAAGATAGAAGAAATTAAAAGAATAGAAACCTCTGGTTGACAAATCAGAGGTTTCTTGCTATTCTAAGTGTATTAGATGTATTAATACAGATATAGGAGGTGGAATATGATATTGCTAGACTACAAAGACCGCAGGCCGATCTACGAACAGATTGTAGAAAAATTAAAAGACTTAATGATATGTGGTGTACTGGAACAGGATAGCCAGCTACCGTCTGTACGGGCCTTAGCCACTGACTTATCTATCAATCCCAATACCATTCAAAGAGCATACGCGGAGCTGGAGCGAAGAGGATTCATCTATTCCGTAAAAGGAAAAGGAAGCTTTGTAGCGGATACCAGCTCCATACAGGCATTAAAAAATGGTGAGCTTAGGAATAAGCTTGGAAACTGGATTGATGAGGCAAAAAGATCAGGTCTTACAGAAGATAAAGCCCACACCTGGATCGCAGAAGGGTGGATTAAACAAGAATTTCTGCAAGGGGAGGATAGATAAATGATTAAAGCGGAAAACCTTACAAAAAAGTTTGATACAATTGTTGCCGTTGATCACGTAAGCGCTGAGATACGGGATGGAAGCGTTTTTGGTCTGATTGGAACCAATGGTGCAGGAAAGAGTACATTTCTTCGAATGCTCAGCGGGATATTAAAGCCGGATGAAGGAAATGTGACCATTGATGATAAGCCGGTATTTGAAAATGAAGCGGTAAAAGAGCGTTTCTTCTACATTTCTGACGACCAATATTATTTTAACAATGCAACACCAGCCGATATGATGTCGTTTTACTCAAAAGTCTATCCGGCATTTGATAAGACTCGTTTTCAGAGCCTCATGGAGAAATTCGGCCTGGATACCAGAAGAAAGATTCAGACCTTCTCAAAAGGAATGAAGAAGCAGCTTTCCGTCATTTGCGGAATCTGTGCCAATACGGATTATCTTTTCTGTGATGAGACCTTTGATGGCCTGGACCCGGTGATGCGCCAGGCAGTAAAAAGCCTTTTTGCCAATGACATGGCAGAACGGAATTTAACGCCGATTATTGCCTCCCATAACCTAAGGGAGCTTGAGGATATCTGTGACCACGTGGGCCTTCTCCACAGGGGTGGAATTTTGCTTTCCAGAGACTTAGACGATATGAAGCTTAATATCCATAAAGTACAATGTGTGTTAAAAGAGGGAATGGAAGAAAGCGATTTAACTGCCTTAAACCGTATTAAGACAGAAAAAAGAGGAAAGCTCTACACCATAACTGTACGGGGGAGCAAAGAAGAGGTAGAAGGATTAATGGAAACCTACCAGCCAATATTTTATGAGATGATTCCATTATCTTTGGAAGAAATATTTATCAGTGAAACGGAGGTGGCCGGTTATGACATCAAGAAGCTTATTTTTTAATCTATTAAAAGAGGATGTAAAACAGCGCCTTTGGTCTGTAGCACTTACTTTTTTATTATTTTTCTTTTCGCTGCCGGTAGGAGTAGCCTTAACGGTGGGAGATAAATTTAACGATGAACTGACCAGAAAAAATATAATAGCTGGTGTTTATAAATGGCTGAGCTTTCAGAACGGCTATCTGGTAGCAATTATTATACTTTTGTCTTTGATCATGGCAGTGACCAGCTTTTCCTATCTACATTCCAGACAAAAGGTTGATTTTTACCACAGTATACCAGTCAATAGAAAGAACCTGTTCTGGGCGAATTATTTCAACGGAATTTTCATTGTGGTGGCAACTTATGCGATCAATTTAATTTTTTCCTTTGGAGTTGCAGCTGTGAATGGAATTTTGACATCAGAAATCGCAGGAGCTGGAATCAAAGGATTTTGTCTTTTTATGCTCCATTATCTCCTTTTATATACGGTAACAGTGGTTGCAATGATGTTGACAGGAAATATTCTGGTTGGGATTCTTGGAACCCTGGTATTTGAATTTTATGGAAGCAGTGTCTTTGCTGTTTTAGAATTATGTTATCAGCATTTTTTTGATACCAGCTACAGCGGAAGTAGATCATTTTTCACGTTGATGTTTAATAAAACATCGCCGTTATTCCTTTTTGTGTCAAATGTAGAGGCAATGAAACCTGGAAAATCCTTAGATGGGGTGGCTCTTCGAATTGCTGTGGTTTGTGTAATTACGGTGATTCTGGCTCTTCTTTCTTTCTGGCTCTATAAAAAGAGAGGGTCAGAAGCGGCTGGAAAGGCTATGGCTTTTCAAATAAGCATGCCAATCATACGGATTCCCATAGTAATTCTTGCATCACTTAGCGGAAGTCTGTTTTTCTGGCTGGTTCATTCTACATTGGGTTGGGCAGTGTTTGGACTTATCTGCGGACTTTTACTGTCCCATTGCGCCATAGAGATCATTTATCATTTTGATTTCCGTAAGCTCTTTTGTAACTGGAAACAGATGATACTATGTGGAGTTTTGGCGGCTGCTGTATTCTCAAGTTTCCGCTACGATATTTTTGGTTATGATCGTTACGTTCCGGCAAAAGACTCCATAAGGCATGTAGGGATATCTTTTAATAACACCAATGACTGGATCAACTATGGTGAGATAATAACACCTGAGGATGATTTGAGTGATTTTGAGTGGAGATATATGTCCTCTGATGAATATCTCTTAAACCATATGGAGCTTAAGGATATTGAACCGGTTCTTACACTTGTGAGAGAATCAATCAATGCAATGAAAGAGAAACCTCGTTTCGACCGTGAATTACAGCCGATTGATGATAGAGGGCAATATACAAGATTTTATAGCTTTTCGGTCAAGTATACTTTGAAGAATGGAAAGACGATCTATCGTACTTATGATATGCCGAGATCTTTATTAAGTCAGGAAATTGTACAAATATATGAGAATCCTGAATTCCGTCAGGCCGTTTATCCCATACTGACTCAGACAACCGATAACACTGCTGGCGTTAAAGTTGGCAGAGGTGGTCAGATGAGCATAGTAAGCCTGGACAGAAACGGTACAGATAAGGCAATGACCGATAAATTACTGATGACCTATCAGGAAGAGCTTATGAATCTTAAGGTTGATACCATGCAAAAAGAAAGTCCTATTGCTTCCATTCAGTTTATAACAAAGCAGCAGGCGGAATTGACAAAATTAAAATCAGATACCAATAACAACTGGCAATACAATTATATCATTGAAAAAGGGTATTATCCTATTTATCCATCCTTTGTAAAGACTCTTGATCTATTAAGAGAATATAATATAGATGTAGATAGTTGGAATGACTTAAGTCTGATTAAAGAAATTAATATTGATAAAGTTCAGTTTAATAAAAATGAGATAACAACAGAAGAGAAGGACTCCCCGTATTTAACGATTACTGATCCTGAAGAAATCAAACAAGTTATGAATGCTGCTACCCTGGAAGAGTACACCAGTATAAATCCATTTACTGACTCTGAGTATGCTTCTTTTACCTTTTCTGCTGTTACGATTTCAGGGGGAAACAGGACTGAGATTCAGTACACGATTCCAAGAGACAAATTGCCGGATTTTCTGAAAAATGAGCTTCAAGATATAATTAGGGATAGGTAAACAGTCTTTCATTGACTTTTTCTTCCAATAAAGTTAAAATAGGAGAAGTATAAGTCAAAGGAGGAGTCACGGATGGCATTTTTTGAAGAGCTGGGAAAGACACTCAGCGACACCGGCAAAGAAGTCGCTACCAAGGCAAAAGCGTTGACTGAGACCATTCAGTTAAAGACACAGATCAGTGCTGAAAAAACGAAGCTGGAAGAAGCTTATGCAGTCATCGGTAAACAATTCTATGAAGCGAATAGAGAACCAGAGGAAGCGTATGCAAAGGCCTACGAAGCCATCAGGGGCAGCCGGGAAAGAATTGCCGCTCTGGAGATTGAACTGACCCAAAGCGAGGGAACCCGTATTTGTGCTGAGTGCGGTGCAAAGATTTTAAAGGATTCCATTTATTGCGGAAAGTGCGGTGCACATGTAAAGGAAGCCGACCAAAGTCCGGTAACGAATGAAGAGATAATTGTGGAACCAGAAGAAGCTCCATTATCGGAGGAAGAAAATACGGCTTCTGGGATTAATAAAGTGAGTGAAGAGGCTTTTGAGCCTACAGAAGAACAGAATTGATGATTCAGGGATCGGCGATATTGCCGGTCCCTGTTTTTGTCAATTTTTGCTTTTTGAAAAAAGGTATGTAAATTTTCGGTAAAATGTGATAGACTAGAGCCGACTCACAAATGATTGAAGATACAAAGAGGTATAATATGAAAGCAAATGTCAGGTGGCTGGGAAAGCTTATTTTCCTTTCCGCCCTTATCAATATATTGATCGAACTGGCGGCCAGAAAATCTCTGACAGGCCTTTATACCTATATGCGGGATGGATTTTTAATTTATCTCCTCAATACCATAATCATTCTCCTGCCTTTTACGTTGGTATTTATTACAAGAAGGAAGGTTTTTTGCTGTATTGCGGTATCCGTCATGTGGATCTTTATGGGAATAACAAACGGAATTCTTCTTATTTTCCGTACCACTCCATTTACAGCAGCAGATTTCAGGCTGGTTAAGTATGCCATCAGTCTTGCTACCGTCTACTTTACCTGGATGCAGATTATACTTATGGTCATTGGATTTGGGTTTGCAGCAACACTGCTATTATTTGTATGGAAAAAAGCGCCGGTTTCCTGTGAAAAGATTGGGTATGGACTCGGTTCTGTTACCATACTGGCCTGTATTGTGACAGTTCTCGGAGCTACCAGTTTATCTATGAGGACAGGCCTTGTTGCCGTTCATTTTGGTAATATTGGAGACGGATTTCGAACCTATGGATTTCCTTACTGCTTTTCTAATTCCATCTTTAATACAGGAATATCAAAACCAGAGGGCTATAGCGATGAGGCTATGGAGGCCATAAAGGATGAAGAATTAGTTCAGGAAAACACATATGCCTTATCAGATGGGACCAAACCAAACGTTATTATGATTCAATTGGAATCCTTTTTTGATCCTGCCTTGTGGAAAAAGAATCCGGTAAAACACGATCCTATTCCATTTTTCCACCAGCTGGAAAAGAATTATCCAAGCGGATATTTAAATGTTCCGGTGGTGGGAGCGGGGACGGCAAATACGGAATTTGAGTCCATAACCGGCATGAATCTGGACTTTTTTGGGCCAGGGGAATATCCATATAAAACAGTTTTAAAGAGAACGTCGGCAGAAAGTGTTGCGTTTGATTTGAAAAATATAGGCTACAGTGCCCATGCGATACATAACAATGAGGCGACCTTTTACGATAGGAACCGTGTGTTCTCACAGCTTGGCTTTGATACCTTTACGCCCATTGAGTATATGAACAATTTTGAACGGAATCCTACCGGCTGGTGCAAGGATAAGATTCTGACCGGTGAGATTATTAAAACTCTGGATTCAACACCAGGGCCTGATTATATTTATACCATATCGGTACAGGGACATGGAAAGTATCCGAGCTTTGAATATTACTGTCAGCAGATCGGAGAGATGGATGAGTTTATTCGTTCTCTTGTGAATACTCTTCGTACAAGGAAAGAGCCTACAGTTTTAGTGATGTACGGAGATCATTTGCCTGGGTTTAGCTGGACGGAAAATGAGATGAAGAATAATTCTCTTTTTCAGACAGAATATGTTATCTGGAACAACATGAATCTTCCTGTGGTAAAAAAGGATGTGGAGGCGTATCAGCTGGCAGCTCACGTACTCGATATGCTGAACATTCATGAAGGAACTATGATGAGATTTCATCAAAAGTTTTTAAATGATAAGAGTGCAGACAGTGAAGGCTATCTTCGTGATATGAAAACTCTGGAGTACGACATTCTTTATGGAAACCATGAGGTCTATGGAGGGGAGAATCCTTATGAGACCTCAAACCTAAAGATGGGTGTGGATAACATTACCATAGATAAGGTGGTCTATAATGATTCCAATGTACTCATTTACGGCAATAATTTCACCCCTTATTCTAAAATCTGCTTTGACGGAAAAGCAGCAGAAACCACGTATGTATGGCCTCAGTTAATCATAGCAAAAGATATCCCTGAGCATAAGGCCATAGATTCGGAGATATCCGTTTGGCAGATAGGCAGGGACAAGGTTCCTTTAAGTGAAGCCGGAACGTATCATTTTCAAACAGGAAGTTAAAAAAGAGAGCACATGGATTTTATTTATCCGGTGCTCTCTTTGCATTAGATGGTGATTATTTCGTATTCGTCACTTCCAAGGCCGATTTTTACTGCATGCTCAATGGAGGACTGCCAGTTGGTATTGGGGTGAGTATCTTTAAAATGGTCATGATGATGGCTACCGTGCTTTTCTAAAATACTGCCTGCCATGACTGGCTGACGGTTTACCGCATCTGCACAAGCCAAGTCTAAAGCGACCGGATCAAAAGAGGCGAACATTCCTACATCTGGGATGATGGGAATATCATTCTCTGCATGACAGTCGCAGTAAGGAGAAACATCCATTACCAGGCTGATATGAAAATGAGGACGGCCCTTTAAAACTGCCTGGGTGTATTCTGCAATCTTATAGTTTAAAATATCATTGGATTCATCAAAGTTGGTTTCTACCGCATCTACAGGACAGACACCAATACAGCGGCCGCAGCCTACGCAGTATTCATGATCAATAGATGCTTTCTTTTCTTTAAAAGAGATGGCGCTGTGTGCACAGTTCTTCTCGCAGGCATGACAGCCAATACAGAGTTCTTCCGCTACGTGGGGCTTTCCTGAGTTGTGCATCTCCATCTTACCGGCTCTTGATCCGCAGCCCATTCCAATGTTCTTTAATGCGCCTCCAAAACCAGTGCTTTCGTGTCCCTTAAAATGAGATAGGGAAATAAAAATATCAGCGTCCATAATGGCTCGTCCAATTTTAGCTTCTTTTATATATTCTCCATTGATGGGAACAAGGCTTTCATCCGTTCCCTTTAATCCATCCGCAATTATTACGTGACATCCCGTAGAAAAAGGAGAAAAACCATTCTCGTATGCAGTATCCAGATGATCCAAAGCATTCTTACGGCTTCCTACATATAAGGTATTGCAGTCCGTTAAAAATGGTCTGCCGCCCTGATCTTTGATCAGATCAATAACTACCTTTGCGTAATTGGGGCGCAGATAGGACAGATTGCCCAGCTCTCCAAAATGGATCTTGACTGCTGTATATTTGTTATGGAAATCAATCTGCTCCATCATTCCAGCCTTTGTTATCAGTCGTTTGAGCTTTTGTGGCAGGTTCTCTCGAAATGTGGTACGAAAGTTTGTGTAATAAACCTTTGATTTCTCCATGACCGTCTCCTTTTGATAAAATTTATTATCTTTTCATTATACTGTAGATGGATTGGGAATTCAAGAATTGATTTGGTACTTTATTTCCAATTGCATTTGTGATAAACTAGGAGAATCATATTGAAGTTATCGGGACTGGCATATGGAGGTTAAGAGGATGAAACAAATCAGGGGAATGCTGAGGGTCGTTTTTGGCCGGACTACATTTGGAGTTGTGTCTCTTATAGCTCAGGTAGCCATATTTTTTTGGATTTACCGCTTTTTGAGCCGTTATATCGTCTATTTTTATGGCGGTTTTACATTGTTAAGTGCATTGGTCATTATTTATATTCTCAATAAAGAGGAGAATCCCAGCTTTAAGCTATCCTGGATGATACCTATTGCTGCGGTTCCTGTTTTTGGAATCCTGTTTTATTTGTTTGCAGAGCTTCAGATCATCGGAAAGCTGATAGATAAGAAGCTGCGCGACAATATGGAACAGACAGAACCGTATCTGATGCAAAATCCAAAGGTAATAGACCAGCTTGCAAGAATCAGCAGACAGGATGCTAATCTTGCCAGATACATTAAAAATACCGGTCATTATCCTGCCTATGGAAACACCAATGTTCAGTACTTTTCTGTGGGTGAAACCATGTTCACGGCCATGAAGAAGGAGCTGGAGGCAGCGAAACGGTTCATCTTTATGGAATTTTTCATTGTTGAGCGTGGGGAAATGTGGGATGAAATCCTTGAAATTTTAGAGAGAAAAGCAAAAGAAGGCGTAGAAGTCCGTTTTATGTACGATGGGATGTGCACCATTGCTCTTTTGCCAAGCAACTATACAGATGAGTTAAAGGAAAAAGGGATCAATGCCAAGGAATTTTCTCCCATTAAACCTGTACTTACCACCTATCAGAACAACCGGGATCACAGGAAGATACTTGTAGTAGACGGCCATACAGCTTTTACAGGCGGTGTAAATCTGGCAGACGAATACATCAACCGACGGGTTCGTTTTGGTCACTGGAAGGATACTGGAATCATGTTAAAGGGGGATGCGGCAACCAGCTTTACCATGATGTTTCTGGAGATGTGGAATATTTCTGAAAAGGAACCGGAAGATTACGGCAAATATCTAAAGGATCCGGAATATTTCTACCCCCTGGAGCTTAGCCGGGAAGGATTTGTGATTCCTTATGGGGACAGTCCTCTTGATGGGGAGACCATAGGAAAACAGGTATACATGGATATTATAAATTCGGCCAGACAGTATGTACAGATCATGACTCCATATTTGATTCTTGATTATGAAATGGTAAGAGCTCTTACCTATGCAGCAAAACGTGGAGTTGAGACAATTATTATCATGCCAAGAATACCGGATAAAAAGTATGCCTTTCTTTTGGCCAGATCCCATTATAAAGAATTAATCCGGTCAGGTGTTCAAATTTTTGAATACAAGCCGGGCTTTATTCATGCCAAGGTATTCAGCAGTGATGGCATAAAAGCGGTGGTGGGTACCATTAACATGGACTTTAGGAGTCTTTATCTTCATTTTGAATGCGCCGCATACTTGTATTGTAATGAGGTAATACGGGATATTGACAGAGATTTTAAGGAAACCATAGCACAGTGCAGAAGTGTCAGCATGGAAGACTTAAATAAAGACCCCTGGTATGAGAGATTTGCAGGCCGTGCTCTTAGGTTGTTCGCCCCTTTGATGTAGAGCCTTTAACGGAAAATGCGCCGGAAGTATAACTTCCGGCGCATTTTTTATTGGTAATTATCATTACGGTGCTGCAACTTCCAAAATAACAATGTTTGCAACGATTGGAGTTGTTGCATAGAAAACAGTCTGACCAGTTGTATTAACCAGCTGTAAGGTAGCAGGGATTGCTCCTACTGTTACTAATGCTGATCCATTCAACTGACCTGTAACGATTGGTGAACTTGCGGAAACTCCACCGCTGCCATTGATTTGAAGCGTGAAGTCTACAAACGTAGAAGGTCCTGCCCCGTCTGTAGCTACCCACCAGGTTACGAAATAATTGCCTTCTGCAACAATTGTGACAATACCTGTAGCTGGGTTGTAAGAAATATTAAGACTCTGATCGTTTAAAACAGTATTGAAAAGTACGGGGCTTCCATTTGCAACTGACCCGCCTTCAACTGTTAACTGAGCCTGAAGGCCTCTAAACTGAGCTGCGGGCCCAGAAGGTCCGGTAGGTCCAGTAGGTCCGGTAGCGCCAGCAGCGCCGGCAGGTCCGGTAGGTCCGGTAGCGCCGGTAGCACCAGTAGCACCAGTAGGTCCGGTAGGTCCGGTAGCACCGGCTGCGCCAGTAGCACCAGTAGGTCCGGTAGGTCCGGTAGCGCCGGTAGCACCAGTAGCACCAGTAGGTCCAGTAGGTCCGGTAGCGCCGGTAGCGCCAGTAGCACCAGTAGCACCAGTAGGTCCAGTAGGTCCAGCAGGTCCGGTAGCGCCGGTAGCGCCAGTAGCACCAGTAGCACCAGTAGGTCCGGTAGGTCCGGTAGCACCAGTAGCACCAGTAGCACCAGTAGCACCAGTAGGTCCGGTAGCACCGGTAGCGCCGGTAGCACCAGTAGCACCAGTAGCACCAGTAGGTCCGGTAGGTCCAGCTGGTCCCTGGAAGCCCTGTGGACCCTGAGGTCCTACAGGTCCCTGTGGTCCGGTAGGTCCAGTTGCGCCATTAGGTCCAGGAATACCCTGGGGGCCGGTAGGTCCGGTTGGTCCCTGGAATCCTCTAGGTCCCTGAGGTCCGGTAGGCCCTTGTGGGCCGGGGCATCCTCTTGGCCCTTGTGGTCCTACGCAGCAACCGCCACCTCCACCGCCACCGCAACCACAACCATGGCGATTTCCGTCCCAATCTCTACAATTATTCATTATAACTCCCTCCTGTCAAGGCGAAATATATTCTTGTAAATGTTTTTGTAGATGAGTATAGTTCATAAAGGTTTTACTTTCCTTTATAACATATCATATGTAGGAAGTCTTAAGTTTGATAGAGACAAAATAAACTTGATCCAAAAAAATGGATTCAGACCTCATAATTTAAGTTTTTAAATCAAATGAAAGGAGTCAATTTTGGGAAAATATGGAGAACAAAGGATACCCAGGGAGCAAAGTATGGATCCTTACTGAGTTCATGTGAAAAGCTTCGAGTTATTCCAGAGTATTGAGAGGATGTCCCAAGCCTTTAAGAGGTACATGGAATATCTGGTAAGAAAAAACAGCGGCTTGTAATTATTTTTACATGCCGCTGCTATATAATGGAAGGGTTATTTAGCTGTGCCTATAAAAAGACAAGCTCTTGCCAAAGACGAATTCCTTATTGGATGATCAGTCTTAAATCCTGACTGTCCATCGTGATTAGAATCCGATGGATATCGTGTTTCCAGGCTGTTCTTAAGCGCTGATCCGTAATAGGGATCCGCTCCTTCTGTATACTTGATGCACCTGTAACATATAGTTTTCCAAGGTTCCCGATGGAAATAACGTCTCCAGTTACCGTGGGTTCTTCATAAAACATCAGGGACAAGACCGGAGATTTAAGGCTTCCTTCGTAATGGTCCTCAATCACAATTTCTTTTCCTTTTTTATGAACGGTACTTCTTATATAAGTACGAATCCGTTCATCAGGATAAGCAGACGAAAGATCCATGGATATCTTGTTTTCCGTCGGAGCAAACTGGTAGGATACCTCCCTTGCCCCATACATTTCCCCATCTTTTTGAAGAATTGGTTTGTCGCCATCAAAGAAGGTGGGAAGGTTGTGATAACAGGACTGCATGGTCCATATCTGGTAACGGTCAGGGGAAAATGTCTTCTTGCTGTAGGTTTCTACCCCCACATCAATAAGCAGAGGGAATCCATCCTTGTAGATGGTAATGCTTCCGGTATCGTTGTGGTTATGGCTGTCATTATTATCTCCAGCCTTTACTGCCAGAGAAAAATGCTCGTCCCTTGATAAAAAGATACCTACGCTTTCATACCAGATATCCTTATGAGTAATATCAGGGGTCTTTTCCCAGGAAATCATTTCCTCATGGGTAAAGATGGTCTGTAAGCGGTAGAAAAGATTATGTTCTTCCAAAGTCAAAGGATCCTCGCTGTTTTGGTAATCAGAGGCAGCAAAAGCCATAAGCTCCTTGTTTTTTGTCATTTTTCCAAAGAGGAACTCTCTTGCCCCGCATCGGCCAGCAACAGGAGAGCAGTCTGCGAAATTTACGTAATAGATATCACTTATGTGTACATTTAAGATATAGGAAGCTATGTTTTTTGTTTTATCCCATTCATAAGCAGAGGAGAAAGCGTCTTCGGTTATTTCATTTAATAGGAACAGGCAGTTGAACAGACAAAGGCCCGCATGACGGAAGTACTGGGCACCTTCGTCGCAGCAACCGTCTTCCCCGTATTCTTTAAGAAAATAGTCCATGCTTTTCACTGCTTTGTTTAATATTTCTTCCTTTTGTGTTTCCGGCAGATCGCGGCTGAATGCAGAAAGAAGGATATTCTGGGTACACCAGATGGTCCAGTTATTCATCTGGCTTACACCGTCCCCCATCCACCAGAAATGTTCCTTTAAATAGGGAATGAAAATGCGTGTTTCCAGGTTTTTATTGATCATATCTGACAAAAAGGGGCTTACCTCTTTAAGCTCCTGTCTTAAGAGATATTCTGCGATGGAGAGAACAGAAGCTGTCTCAGCGGCAAAGAGATCAATGACTGGCCGGGTAATGTCGGGAAGAATAAACTGTGGCGTGTCACGGATATAGGAATTATGGGCAGGCAGCTGCCATGCATTTTCTTCACATATTACATATAAGCCATTGATGATATCGTCAAGAAAACGTCCCTTATGCTCCACGCATTCCGCCAAAACCAGACTATCCAGAGCGTTCCGCCTTAAGAACTGCTTGTCTTCATAACGGCTTCGGTTTCCTGTTCTGTTAAACTCCATAAAATCCACGGCTGTGAGAGAGGGATATTGAAAATTGAGATAAGCCTCTCCGTTTTTTACAAGCTGTTCTTTTAAATCCTCAGGAAGTGCCTCCCACTGGTTTCGCTGGGAAGCCTGAGGATAAGGCTGAAAACAGGATAATGGTTTTTTGATGTTTTTCGTAAGTTCAGTAATCACAATTCATTCTCCTTATTCTTCATCGTATTCGCGTATGGTATTTTGCTGAATAAATTCTCTGGGTGACAAGCCTGTTACCTTTTTAAATACTTTGCTGAAATAGAAAGCGCTCTCAAAGCCCAGCTGGTCAGCCGCCTCGTAGATTTTCATATCCTGTTCAAGAAGAAGGGATTTGGCCTTGTTTATTTTAGCCTGGGCAATATATTCTGAAAAGCCCAGCTGGCAGTTCTTCTTAAATAATATACTTAGATAGTTGGGACTTAAGCCAAAGATTCCTGCAACTTCATTTAAGCTCAGCTTCTCAGTAATATGATTATTGATATACTTTTGTACATTTGTGATCACATGAGCTTTGTAAGTTTTTCTCTTAGATCTAAGGACTTCGCATAAGCCGTCCCTGAAGGTGACCATCCATTCTGAGATCTGTGTCACTGAGGTGAAACGGTAGATAGAACGGTAGCCATCACGATAGGAAGAAAAAATTTCAGCCATGTTCGTTTCTCCATCTGGGAGCAGGGAGAGAGCCAGATAAAGAATGTTGCAGGCTCCGTCGGCCGCCTGGGAAAAGCGCATGGGGTGGGATTCAAACAGTTCGATGATTTCTGTCAATGTCTTATAAAGCACATCCGTATCAAACTCATTAAACGCTTTTGTTATTTCGCTTTTAAATACAGAAATATTAAATGCATTTCGCATGGAGGCAGTATCCGATACAGTGAAAATAACAGCTGGTTCTGCCTCAGAGGACCTTACAAAAGCCTGACGGGCCTCCTGATAGGATTCGCTGATTTTTAAAGGATGGCTGACAGGGGTCCCCACTCCGGTATACAGGGTGACGTTAAAGTAGTTATTCACCATTTCCGCCGTATGGATAAAGCATTGTGAGACCACACTTTCTTTAAAGTCATCGGTCCCAGGAAGATGAAATACCACTGCAAAGTGTTTCATATCCAGGGAAAATACATAAGCAGGAAGATGCTTGCAAATAATTTCCTTTGCCATCTGAAGGGTGCTGTTATACAGGTTCATAAGCTTTGTATAATCCATATCCTTATGACCGTCTTCCCTGATCTCGCAGAATGCCGCAAAATAGCATTTTTCATCAAAATCCAGCTTCAGATCTTTGGACTGAAGCAAAAACTGTTCCTCGCTGTCAAAGAGATTATGAATAAGCCGCATAAAAAATTTTTCATAATAACTCTGGAGCAGGGGACGTCCCGATTCCTTGTATTCCATAGAAACCTGTAAGGTATCCAGGCGGGAGAGGGCCTTTTTTACGGCTTCTGAAAGGGCGTCGGCATTTAACTCCAGTTTAATGAGATAATCGATGGCTTCATATGACATGGCTTCTTTAATCAGCTGAAATTCCTCGTAGCTGGTCAGAAAGATAAAAAGAGGAATTCTTCCATAAGTCTCCCGGCTTGCTTTCGCCAGCTCCAAGCCGTTCATGATTGGCATACGGATGTCGGATATAACAATTTCAGGAGAGTATTCTTCAATCATTTCCAGGGCATTTTGCCCGTTCACAGCAGTGCCGCAGATTTCAATTCCGTAATCCGCCCAGTTTAACATGGATTTTATTCCAATCTGAACCAAAGGTTCGTCGTCTGCAATCAATAATTTCTTCATAATCTTACCTTTCTGCTCCCTGGTTGTCCCCGAAGAGTTGGTAGGGGATTCGTATGCTCATGGTAGTAAATTCTAAAGGCTCACTGGTGATGGTGATTCCATATTCCGGGCCAAAATCGTGCTGAATCCGTTTGTTTACATTGCTGATGCCGATGTGACGGAAGAACTCGGTGTTGTTAACGCCGTCCGTATCATTTTGCATCACCTTATTTATCATTTCCTGCGTCATACCGATACCGTTGTCGGTAATATCTATTTTTAAAATCTTTTTATCCGCCTCAAGCTCTGTCTGAGCGGAGACAATGATATGACCAGTTGTTTTAGCCGGTTCGATTCCATGGAACAAGGCATTTTCTATGATTGGCTGAAGGGAAAAACGGTGAATCCGGCATTGATAGAGATCTTCAGACTCAATTTGATAATCAATGGTTACGCTGCCTCCATAACGGTACTGCTGAATGAGAAAATAATCCTTTACCAGATCCAGTTCTTCCTTTAATGTGATAAAGGAAGCGGTTCCCTTGGAGACATTCTTTAACAGCCTTGCAAGGGCTGTGGTCATATCGGCGATGCCGTTTGCATTCTGTATGGTGGCCATCCATTTAATGGAATTAAGAGTGTTGTATAAAAAGTGGGGGTTGATCTGGCTTTGAAGGATCTGATATTCCAGATCTTTTTTCTGCTTTTCATCAGAAACCTTTTTATCAAGCAGCGTCATAATGTTTTCTGACATGCTGTTAATTCCTCTGCCCACCTGTCCAAGCTCGTGGTCCCATTCAATGGCAGGGTCTTTGGAGAAATCTCCGTCAGAAATCCTTGATATTTTACTGCTCACCTTACGGATGGGGTCCATAATAATCCTGTTTAAGAAAAATATCAATAAGATACCAAGAGATAAGATGAAGAGGCAGATACCAAGTAGAATCAGCATGTAGAGATTCTTCTGCTGCTTAAACTGCTGCTCCGACAACACCTGGTATAAACGGAAATCTTCGATTCCTTCAATACCTTCAATGGGGCGCTCCACGACTATCCGTTTTTCTCCTTCATCCGTGGTAACAGAAAGCACCTCAGTTCCCTGGGACAGGGAGTCGGACTCTGACAGCCGCTCTTTCTCTTTAAAAGGATAATTTGTTTCCTTCCAGTTTCCCTTGTCAAAAACATAATTTTTTTCTCCGATAGACAAGAATAGATTGCTGTCTTCAGGCAAAGGATATGAGGAAAGATAATCTGTA
Source organism: [Clostridium] aerotolerans DSM 5434 (assembly GCF_000687555.1). Taxonomy (GTDB): domain Bacteria; phylum Bacillota; class Clostridia; order Lachnospirales; family Lachnospiraceae; genus Lacrimispora; species Lacrimispora aerotolerans. The sequence goes on from NZ_JHWJ01000001.1 coordinate 461,306, forward strand.
AAAATACGTGAAGAGATTTCCACATAGGTCCAGCCAAGAATCTCTGAATTGAATTCATTGTAAACGGGCCGGACGATTGGCAGGAAGGTCTCCTGGCTGATCTCTGAAAAAGGATCCTTTACAAGGCCGATCCAACGAAAGTCCGGTGATTCATACAGCGTTTTAAAAAAGTTTTTCTTCCGGATAATCATGGCGGCATAGGAGGAGGTGTAATTAGCAGAAGCAGCCATCTGAAGAAAATTGTTCTCATCGATGGAGGAAACGATGACCCGTGACATATATTCGTTGGAACGGGTGTTGTAGTATTCTTCCTTTAACCGGCTGTGAGTAGAGAGAGCCAGCGGCCTTAAGTTAGCCATGTCTTTTTGTGCAGTAGGGAGCTTTGGCTGGCCCTTTAAGGCTTCCAGATAATCTAAAATAGCACCGTTGGAGCAGCACCATTTACTGAAATATATAATGTCCTTCATATCGGCTGCTATATTGTTGTTTACGACCTGTAAGCTGAATTCTGCTGACTGGATCTGGTTCTTTCTTAGAAAAGACTGAAAAACCGAAAAGCAGACCGAAGTCGTCAGAATGGTAATAAGCAGGGTGACAGAGGCGGTAAGTGTCATGAGCTTTCCGCGTATTGTTTTGGGAATGAGCTTTTTCCACATGATTGTACGGTGTCTCCTCTCTGTTTTTGCAGTGTTGTCTTACGGTAACATCTACAAAGTTAGCGTATTTTTTGTAAAATGTCAATGAAAAACCCGGCCTGTTTTTTAAGGAAACAGGTCAATATGTATGCAAAAGAGAAATATTACTGCTAATCATAAAATATTGCATGTTTCATTGATATTTCAAAAGTTCTGGCATAAATAGTGAATCTTTTCTTAAAGAATTTCCATTCTTAAAAAGGGAACATTCATATATAATTCAGGTATGGTAAATTCTTAAGACTAAGAAGTTGCTGTTTAATTATTCAAATCAGGAGGGTATACAATGAAAAAAAGAATGCTTAGCATTACTCTTGCCTGTGCAATGGTGGCAGCCAGCCTTGCTGGATGTGCCGGTGCACCAAAAGATGCCACAAAGGCTTCTTCCGAAAGCGCAGCAGAGACAAAACAGTCAGAGACAACAAAATCAGCAGATGGCAAGACTACATTAAAATGGTCCGTTTGGGATATCAGCTCAACCACTTACTATCAGCCTCTTATTGATGCATTTGAGAAAGCTCATCCAGATGTAAAGATCGAGATGGTAGACTTAGGATCTACAGACTATCAGACCGTTCTTGCAACAGAATTAACAGGAAGCGGTTCTAATTTTGACGTAGTTACTGTTAAAGACGTACCAGGTTATATGACACTGGTAAACAAAGGCGTATTAGAGCCCCTGGACAGCTATATCCAGTCCTCTAATGTTGATTTAACTCAGTATAAAGGACTTACCGATCAGATTACCGTTGATAAAAAGTTATATGAACTTCCTTTCCGTAACGATTTCTGGGTATTGTTTTATAACAAAGATATCTTTGACAAAGCAGGCGTATCTTATCCAACCAATGATATGACATTTGAACAGTACGATGCTCTGGCAAGAAGCCTTGCAGTTGACACACCAGGACAGGAAGTATACGGTGCTCATTACCACACCTGGAGATCCGCAGTACAGCTTTTCGGTGTTCTTGATGGAAAGCATACTATTTTAGACGGCAAATATGAGTTCTTAAAGCCATATTATGAGATGGTATTAAAAGAGCAGGAAGATGGCATTGCTCAGGATTATGCGACCTTAAAGACAAGCGGACTTCATTACTCCGGCGCATTTGCTCAGGGTAACGTAGCTATGATGAACATGGGTACATGGTTTATTTCTACTTTAATGGAGAAAATCCGTACGGGTGAATATACCGACGTTACCAACTGGGGAATTGCTAAATATCCTCACGCAGAAGGTGTAGAGCCAGGTTCTACTCTTGCAACTATTACATCCCTTGCAATTCCAGCAAATGCACCTCACAAAGATCTTGCATGGGAATTCATTAATTTCGTAAGCGGCAAAGACGGCGCAGAGATCCTTGCATCCACAGGAACCATCCCGGCAGTTATGAACAGCACAGTTGCTGATCTTGTTTCCGGAACAGAGGGCTTCCCTAAGGATGATACAACAAGCGTGGACGCTCTTAATACCTCTAAGCTTTATCTGGAAATGCCGGTAAATGAGAAGAGTTCTGAAATTGAAACCGTTTTAAATGAAGCTCATGATGCAATCATGACAGGCAGCATTTCCGTAGATGACGGCATTGCTCAGATGAATGAAAAGATTGGTGCGATTTTAGGCAAGTAAATTCTAAGCTACAAAGAGAGGCGGGCGATAAAAGCCCGCCTCGTTTAAAGAAAACTTCTGATTTGATTATAGAAATAAAAGGAGGAGACCCATATATGGCAAAGACAACAACAGAGTCGCAAAAGCAGGAAAAAATCACAGCCTTGCAAAAAGAGCGGGAAGCTCTAAGTCTTAAGCTTAGAAGTGCCGACGGTGCAAGAAAACGTGATGGGCTGATTGCGAAAATCGAAAAAATAGATGAACAGATTAAAAAAGTGAGGACAGGAGAGCGGTTTACGAGACAGGAAAAGAGGAATCTGATTGCATATTCCTTTATTGCTCCTAACTTTATCGGCTTTGCTGTTTTTACCCTGGGACCGATTATTTTTGCTTTTGTCCTGGCATTTATGAAATGGGATGGAAACAGTCCCATGCAGTTTACAGGACTGAAGAATTTTATAGATATGTTCGCCAATGCCAGATTCCGGGCGTCCTTTGTTAATACCATTGTCTACTGTCTGGCAACGGTGCCCTTAACACTGGTCAGTGCCCTCGGCCTTGCGGTAGTCTTAAATCAGAAGATCAAAGGAAGAAACTTTTTTCGAACCGTTGGCTTCTTCCCTTACGTAGCTTCCTTAGTAGCAGTAGCCGCTGTATGGAATATGCTCTTTAGCCCAATGAAGAGCGGTCCAGTCAATATGCTTCTTTATAACCTTGGCGTTCATGCAAAAAGCCTTCCCAAATGGTCTGCGGATCCTCACTGGGTAATGTTTACCATCGTTTTATTCAGCGTTTGGAAAAATATGGGCTATTACATGGTAATCTATCTTGCCGGCCTTCAGGGAATCAACGGAGAGCTTTATGAGGCAGCAGGACTTGATGGCTGTAATGCATGGCAGAGATTCCGCTATATTACCTGGCCTCAGCTTCAGCCAACTACCTTCTTCGTAACCATTATCCTGACCATTAACTGCTTTAAGGTTTACGACATCGTATACATGCTGGCAGGCGGTTCCAATGGTATTGTAAGCTCCCAGGCCATGGTCCTGGTTTACCATATCTACGAAGAAGCCTTCCGTAACTGGAATCTTGGTTATGCAAGCGCAGTTGCTATGATACTATTCTTAATGGTACTTGTCATCACACTGGTTCAGTTCCGTGGTGAGAAGAAATATGCAAACTAAGAAAAGGAGGATTCTAAAATGAAAGTAAAAAGCACAAATTATAAAATCAGCAGATGCCTCCTGTATGTGGTTTTGCTCCTTCTGACCGCTGCTATGCTGGTACCCTTTGTATGGATGCTCTCTGCTTCCTTAAAACTGGATAAAGACGTCTTTATCTTTCCGATCCGCTGGATTCCTGAAAACCCCAGATGGCAGAACTATCTCGATATCTGGACCAAGATTCCGCTTCTCACCTTTGTAACGAATACGGTGAAAATCACTTTGATCGTAACCTTTTTACAGCTCCTCACCAGCAGCTTTGCGGCTTACGCATTTGCAAAATTAAAATTCAGGTATAAAGATACCTTATTTATGGCCTACATCGCTACCATTGCGGTTCCATGGCAGGTATATATGGTGCCTCAGTTCATGATGATGAGAAATTTCGGGTTAAATGATTCCCACTTAGCCATAATTTTCCTTCAGGCATTCTCTGCCTTTGGTGTGTTCATGATGCGCCAGTTCTATCAGGGAATCCCCGATGAGCTTTGTGAGGCAGCAAGAATCGATGGTATGAACGAGTACCAGATTTATGCGAGAATCATGCTGCCCCTGTCAAAGCCGGCACTATCCACACTTACCATATTTACCTTTGTAAATACGTGGAATGACTTCTTAGGACCACTCATCTATTTAAAGACAGAAGCGAAAAAGACACTGCAGTTAGGACTTAAAATGTTTATCAGTCAGTATAGTTCAGAGTATGGACTCATTATGGCTGCTTCGGTTCTTTCCTTAATTCCGGTACTTATCGTGTTCCTATCTCTGCAAAAGCATTTCGTTGAAGGTGTTGCTGCAACCGGTGTGAAAGGGTAAGGAAATAAAAATGATAAAAAATTTCGTGGACAATATCCATAACGAAGCTTATAAGGATCAATATCTCGCTCCTGTCTTAGATGCAGAATCTTATGTGTTTACTGGCGGTAGAAGAGAAGAGTCCTTAGACGGCTCCTGGAATTTCTCCGTAGATATGTACGATAACTGTCTGAGGGCCAAATGGTTCCTGGAGGAAGAAACCAATTTTGAGGGGCGAAAGGTGCCTCTGGATTACGGATTTGATGACTGGGAAGAGATCCCGGTACCAGCAGTATGGAACCTTGTGAAACCGGAATATTTTTATTATGAGGGACCGGCGGTATATAGCCGCCGGTTTCTTTTTGACGGGAAAACAGACGGCCATGTGTTTCTTCGGTTCGGTGCAGCAGCTTATGAGGCAAGAATCTTCTTAAATGGTGAATTTCTTGGACTTCATCTTGGTGGTTCCACTCCTTTTTGCGTGGAAGTTACCCCATATCTAAAAGAGGAAAACCGTCTTATAGTGGTGGCAGATAACACCAGACGTCAGGATCAGATACCCAGTGAGAACACGGACTGGTTCTTATATGGAGGGATTTACCGAGGTGTATCCCTTTTTTCTGTTCCTGATACTTATATTAAAAGCATGAATGTACATTTAGAAGACTGGAGAAAAAAACAAGTCTCTGTTTCCATATCCTTAGGTGGTGCAAGCCATTATGAAGGGGGAGAGGCTGTTTTTTCCATACCAGAGCTTCAGCTTAAAGAATCCGTTTTACTGGGACCTGGTGGAACAGCAGAATTAACATTTGTGGCAGAGGCGCTTTCTCTATGGAGCGTAGAAAGCCCAAAGCTCTATGAGGTTCAGCTGACATACTTAAATGATGGAACAGTCATAGATGTGGTCAGAGACCGGATTGGTTTCCGGACAATAGAGACAAGGGGAAAGGAAATCTTACTAAACGGTAAGCCTGTGTTTTTAAGAGGCGTATGTCTTCATGAAGAGACAGAAGAGCATGGAAAGGCAGTAACCAAAGAAGATATCCGCAAGGCCTTCCTAAAGGCAAAGGAAATGAACTGCAATTTCCTGCGTCTTGCCCATTATCCCCATACTGAATGGGTATCCCAACTGGCAGATGAAGAAGGCCTCCTGTTGTGGGAGGAGATACCGGTATACTGGTGGATTGATTTCTCCAATCCAAAGACCCTTACAGATGCAAAGAACCAGCTGGCAGAGCTGATTAAGAGGGATCATAATAGGGCCAGCGTCATAATCTGGTCTGTTGGCAATGAAAATCCAGATACGGACGAGAGATATCATTTTATGCGTGAACTGGCAGAGACAGCAAGGGGATTGGATAAAAGCCGTTTGATTTCAGCCGCATGCCTGGTGGATGCAGTGAACTTAAAGATATCGGACCGGCTGGAAGAGCACCTTGATATCATTGGGTTTAATGAATATTATGGCTGGTATGATCCGGATTACCAAAAACTGATTACCATACTGGAAGAATCTAAGCCGGAAAAGCCAGTGGTTATCAGTGAATTTGGTGCCGATGGGTTTTCTTCTACCAGTGAAAATATGAAAAAGGTAAGAGGCTCAGAAGAGGAGCAGAAAGAAATTTATGAGATGCAGGTAGAGCTCTTTAAAAAGACCAGCTATATTCATGGGACCGTGCCATGGATCTTATTCGATTACCGGACACCAAAGCGCCTTGGCGCTTATCAGAAGGGCTATAACATCAAAGGGCTGGTAACGGCTGACCGGAAAAGGGAAAAGCCTGCGTTTTCAGTCATGAAAAAATTCTACGAGGAGGTAAGAAAGAATGAGCAAAGAGATTGAAACCTTATTTGAAAATAAAGCAGAACTTACGGAAATGGAATGCTCCAAAGCAATGGATTTTGCTATCTTACAGGTGAGAGAGAATTTAAAGGAATTTACCCATTCCTTTAAGAAAGCATTCAGCGAGGATGGCTTTTATCAGCCTACTGCCAATGTAAACTGGACCACCGGTTTCTGGACCGGACAGATCTGGCTTGCCTATGAATGGAGCAAGGATGAGGCGTTTTTAAAGGCTGGAAAGATTCAGATTGAAAGCTTTTTAGACCGGATTGACCAGAAGATAGAAGTTGACCATCACGATATGGGATTTTTGTACTCCCCATCCTGTGTTGCAGGATATAAGCTGTCTGGAGATGAAAAGGGAAAAGAAGCTGCCATTAAAGCGGCGGATCAGCTCATCAGCCGCTTTCAGCCAGTGGGCGGATTTATCCAGGCCTGGGGTCCCATGAACCAGCCGGAAAACTACCGTTTTATTATTGATTGCCTGTTAAATCTGCCTCTCTTATACTGGGCAACCGAGGAGACTGGTGATCAGAAATACCGGGACATTGCTGAAAAGCATATCCACACAGCCATTGCAAATGTCATCAGAGAGGATTATTCTACCTGGCATACCTTTTTCATGAACATGGAAACAGGAGAACCAAGTCATGGCGCAACCTGCCAGGGATACCGGGATGGTTCCGCCTGGGCAAGAGGTCAGGCATGGGGAGTTTACGGCTGTGCCATGGCATACCGCTATACGAAGCGTCCGGAATACATCGAAGATTTTAAGCATGTGACCGACTATTTCCTGGAGCACCTTCCGTCTGATCTGGTTCCTTACTGGGATCTGGAATTTGGCGAGGAATCAACGGAGCCAAGAGATTCTTCTTCCGCCTCCATCGCTGCCTGCGGAATGCTTGAGATGGCAAAATATTTAGATGAGAAGGATGCTGCTTACTACACCTCTTTGGCTAGAAAGATAATGGCATCTGTGGTAAAAAATTATGCAGTCAGAGATTTTAAAGAATCCAATGGCCTTGTTCTTCACAGCACCTATTCCAAAAAGTCTCCTTACAATACCTGTACACCGGAAGGCGTTGATGAGTGCAACATCTGGGGCGATTACTTCTATATGGAGGCCCTCACCCGTCTGTCTGGGGATTGGAATCCATATTGGTAATTATCATAAAAATCTGAAAAGAGGCGAATGTATATGAAACTTGATACAAAGCAGGAGTTTTCTCAGTGGATGTTCCAGGTCTTAGACCCATTAAAGCCCTTGTACAGCGATGGCTGTGCAAGACTTCACCTGGGAGACAGCGGTGTCACCTATCCAAAGACCAGTATAGAGATGGAAGCATTTTCCCGTCCATTATGGGCACTCGTGCCTTTCTGGCTTGGAGGGGGAACGGGATTTGAAGAGATATACCAAAAAGGACTTAAGAATGGTACGGACCCAGATCATCCAGAATATTGGGGAGGATTCGGGGATTATGACCAGAGATTTGTGGAGATGGCGGCCATTGCCTGTGGCCTTATCTTTACGCCCGAAAAAGTATGGGAGCCTTTGGGTGAAACGGGAAAGGAAAACCTGGCAAACTGGCTCTATGGAATCAATGAACATATTATCCCAGACTGCAACTGGCAGTTCTTCATGATATTAGTCAATGTAGCTTTAAAGAAACTGGGCCGTCGCTATAACGAGGAACGCCTGGAGTCTGGCCTTTCGAAAATCGAAAGCTATTATACTGGAGAAGGCTGGTACCGGGATGGCGGTTCCAGTCAAAAGGATTATTACATTTCCTTTGCCCTTCATTACTATGGGCTGATTTATTCAAAGGCCATGGAAGAGGAAGACACTGACAGGTGCCATCGTTTTAAAGAACGGGCCATATTATTTGCCAGGGATTTTCTTTACTGGTTTGATGAAAATGGTGCCGCGCTTCCATACGGAAGAAGTCTTTCCTATCGTTTTGGGGAAGCGGCTTTCTGGTCAGCTTACATTTTTGCAGGACTTGATGATATTCCCTTAGGAGTTGTAAAAGGAATCATCAGCCGTCATATAAGCTGGTGGATGGATCAAAAGATGTTTGACCGGGATGGAGTTCTAACCATTGGCTACAGCTACCCAAACCTTATTATGGCAGAGCGATACAATGCGCCAGGTTCCCCCTACTGGGGAATGAAAATACTCTTATGTCTCGCCCTTCCTGATGATCACCCCTTCTGGAAGGCAGAAGCAAAGGAACTTCCTCCCCTTTCTGAAATAAAGCTGTTAAAGCAGGCGGATATGCTGATGCACCGTCACGGCAGTGATGTTATTTCCTATCCGGCAGGCGTTTGTGAGAAGTACGGACACGGTCATGTTCCAGAAAAGTACTCTAAATTTGCCTATTCCACCAGATTCGGATTCTCTGTTGCAAGAAGTCAGATCATACTTCATGAAAATGCACCAGATTCATCCCTTGCCTTTGTCATTGACGGAGACGATTATGTATTTGTGAGAAAATATAGTGATTCCTACGAGGTATTGGAAGACCGTGTGATCAGTCGCTGGCATCCGTTTCCGGGCATTTCAGTGACCACCACCATTATTCCAAAAGAATATGGTCATGAAAGAATCCATGAAATAGAAAGTCAGTACGATTGCATGGCATATGACTGCGGCTTTTCCGTTGAAAAGTTCACGGAAGGCTATGAGCAAAAGGCAGAAGGCGCGGAATCTACTGTGTCTTATAACAAACAGGGCTGCCGCGTTTCCGGGAAGGGTCCGGAGGCAAAAGGCATTGTCATTGAAGTAGATCCAAACACCAATGTGCTTTACCCTAACGCGTCCATTCCGGCAGTGGCTTACCGGATAAAAAAAGGGGAACCCATACGACTGGAAACCAGGGTAGAAACCTATCTGTAATCCGTGAAATGGTACACTTAAATTTGAAAATAAGGTAGCGTCTTTTCCTTACGTGGATTATAATGGAACCACAGTTTGAATCAAAGGAGGGGTTCTTTATGGAACTGAAAACAGCAAAGCTGGAATGGCTGGAGGATCCGCAGGTTTTTGCAGTAAATCGTATCCCGGCCCATTCCGATCATTGTTATTATGAATCGGCAGAAGAAGCGCAAATTGGGGAAATGAGGCTTCGGCAGTCGTTAAATGGCACATGGAAGTTTTCCTATGCAGACAATCCAGGAGAGAGGGTAGAACGCTTTTATGAAGCGGATTTTTCAGGGGATCAATTTGGTACCATTGAGGTGCCAGGCCACATAGAATTAAATGGATACGGTCAATGCCAGTATATTAACACCATGTACCCATGGGATGGACTGGCAGATATCCGTCCGCCGTTTACAGATAAAAGCAACAATCCGGTGGGCAGTTATTTAAGAGACTTTGAGCTGGAGGCGCAGCTTAAGGGAAAACGTCAGTTTATTTCCTTTCAGGGAGTAGAGACCGCTTTTTATGTATGGGTTAACGGAATCTTTATCGGTTACGGAGAAGATTCCTTCACCCCCTCAGAGTTTGAAATCACCCATGCCTTAAAAGAAGGTACAAACCGTCTTGCCGTTGAGGTATATAAAAGAAGCAGCGCCAGTTGGATCGAGGATCAGGACTTCTTCCGGTTTTCCGGCATCTTCCGTGATGTTTATGTGTATGCAATACCGGAATGCCACGTAGAAGATATCTTTATTCACGGAGACGTTTCCGATGATTACGAAGATGGCCTGTTACGGGCAGAGCTTAAACTCACTGGAGAAATAAGCGGAACCATTTCTGCTATTTTAAGGGACAGGGAAGGGGCAGAAGTAACCAAATGTGACGCTGTCCCAGCAAAAAGAGACGTAGAATTTACTGCCTGCGTGAAAAAAGCCCGTTTATGGAGCGGAGAAGATCCTTATCGTTATGAACTGACAATCGTGCTTACTGACAATCAGGGCAATATAAGAGAAGTCATTCCCCAGAAAATAGGCTTCCGACGCTTCGAGATGAAAAACCGCATCATGCATTTAAACGGAAAACGAATCGTATTTCGAGGCATCAACCGTCATGAGTTTAATGTGAGAAGAGGACGGAGCATTACGAGGGAAGATATGACGTGGGATATCCGTTTCTTAAAACGCCACAATATCAACGCCGTGCGTACATGCCACTATCCTGATCAGAGTCTCTGGTATGAGCTCTGTGATGAATATGGAATCTATCTCATTGATGAAGCGAACTTAGAAAGCCACGGCTCCTGGCAGAAGATGGGTGCCGTGGAACCTTCCTGGAATGTGCCAGGCAATCTTCCGGAATGGAAGGATTGCGTTGTGGACCGTGCAAAGTCCGTGCTGGAACGGGATAAAAATCACCCTAGTGTACTGATCTGGTCATGTGGTAATGAGTCCTATGCGGGAGAGGATATTCTTGCAATGGCTGATTTCTTTAGAGAGCGGGATCCGGGAAGACTGGTTCACTATGAAGGCGTATTCCACAACCGGGAATATGACAGAATCAGTGATATGGAAAGCCGGATGTATGCAACTGCATCTGACGTCGCAGATTACCTGAAAGGCAATCCGGAAAAGCCATTTGTCCTTTGTGAATACATGCACGCCATGGGTAATTCTCTGGGCGGAATGCATAAGTATACGGAATTAGAAGATCAGTATGACATGTACCAGGGAGGCTTTATCTGGGATTACATGGACCAGTCTCTGATGAAGAAGGACGCCTATGGAAAAGAGCACATGACATACGGCGGCGATTTTGGAGACCGGCCAACGGATTACAGCTTCTGTGGCAATGGCATTGTATATGCAGACCGAACCGAATCACCCAAGGCCCAGGAGGTTAAATATCTGTATCAGGATATTCGCCTCACTCCTGATTCTAGGGGCGCAACCATAGAAAACAGAAGAATGTTTACGGATACTTCTGATTTGGAGTTTGTATACACCGTGTTAAAGGATGGAGAACTTGTCTTCCAGAAGAGCTTCTACGCAAACGTTGATCCCCTGCAAACACAATTTATCCAGATGGAAGTTCCGGAGTTTCCAGAGCCAGGAGAATATGTACGTCAGGTCTCAGCCCTGTTAAAACAGGATACCTTATGGGCTGATGCCGGATTTGAGATTTCTTTTGGAGAAAATGTTTATCTGGTAGAAGGGAAAACAGAAAGCTCTTTAAAAGAGCCTTTGAAGGTGATTTATGGTGATGTCAACATCGGAGTTTTCGGAGACGGTTTTCGGGTATTATTCTCCAGACAGGAAGGAAGCATTGTTTCCCTGGTCTATGACGGAAAGGAATGGGTTGGAAGACCTGTGATGCCGGTATACTGGAGAGCTACTACGGACAACGACAAAGGCAATAAATTCTCTGTAAACAGCTCTGTCTGGTATGGCGCAGGACGGTTTTATCGCTATGACAATAAGAACTGTGAAGTGGAGGAGGGAGATGGATTCATAAAAGTAACTTATCTCTATGAATTATCCACAGTTCCAAAATCCTCTACAAAAGTCACCTATCTGGTAGATGGAAGCGGTGCCATTCAGGTTAAGGCCGTATATCAGGGGCAAAAAGGACTTCCTCAGCTCCCTGCTTTTGGCTTAAGGTTCATCACCCCGGAATCGGTAAAGAAATTTGCCTGGTACGGAAGAGGGCCGGAGGAAAATTACAGTGACCGTAACAAAGGCGCAAGGCTTGGAATCTATAAGGATACTCCGGAAAATAATGTATCCCGGTATCTGGTTCCCCAGGAATGCGGCAACAGAACTGAGGTCCGTTGGCTGAAGGTATCCGATATGGAAGGCCATTCCATTGGGTTCCGGGCAGTAAATCAGCCATTTGATGCTTCTGTTCTGCCATATACGGCAGAAGAACTGGAATCAGCGACTCACAGAGAAGACCTTCCGGCGGTGCGTTATACCGTGGTGAGCATCTTAGGTGCCATGAGAGGTGTAGGCGGTGACGACAGCTGGGGAGCACCAGTTCATCCGGAATACTGCATCAGCGGTGAAGAAGAACTTGTTACAGAATTCATCATTGAAAAGCGATAACTATGATTGGGCAGGCAATGTTGTTTTATAAAAACACTTTGCCTGCTTTCTTTTATAAAAAATCATGGGAAGGGGTTGTTTTTCTTTTGCCTGCGTGGTAATTTGATAGAAGAAATATGCGATCACCCGGCAAGTACGGGATACAAGGAGAGAGCGAGGAGAAGGCATGATCATTCATTTTGATGAGACAGAGGAAAAAGTACTTCCTCATTTTAACGGGGGAGAAAAGGAATTCAACACCAGGATGTATTTGGACGAGCTTAATAAGATACAAAGGGGAAGACTGGCTCCAGGGGCATCCATTGGAATGCATACCCACGATACCAGCAGTGAGATCTTTTACATACTGGAAGGAGAAGGAACTGTTATCTATGACGGGGGAGAGGAAGCAGTATCTCCAGGTGTCTGCCACTATTGCCCGAAGGGACATACCCACAGCTTAATTAATACCGGTGATAAGGACCTCATATTTTTTGCAGTTGTTCCTGTGCAATAAGAGAGAAGGGGGCTTATGAAGTATTTTGGAGAAGGTTTGAGTGAAAGTCATAAGGAATTAAATTCTATCATTCGAAAGAAGGATAGGATAGAGGAGGCAAAAACTCTTTTTCTGGACATACATAAAAAGCTGCACCTTTCGAATATAACAAAAGAAGAGGAAAATGAAGTCGATCAATTGTTCTATGACTTAGAGACATGGGAATATTCTGTAATGCCTGCCAGTAAGGATGAGACCATCGCTTGGGTGGTCTGGCATATTGCAAGAATTGAGGATCTGACCATGGGTATCCTGGTGGCAGAAGGAGAACAGCTATTTAATGAGGATTGGAAGCAAAGAATAAATGCTCCCATTACAGACTCTGGCAATGCCTTAGATGATAATGGTATCATGCATCTAAGCAAAAGCCTGGTAATAGAGGAATTACTACGTTACCGGTCGGCCGTTGGAATGAGAACAAGGCAGATTGTTGCAGACTTACAACCAGGAGATATGGTCAGGAAGGTCACCCCACTGGCCATTGAAAAAATACGGCTGGAAGGTGGCGTGACGGACGAGGAGGACTCCAGATGGCTTCTTGACTACTGGGGCGGTAAAGATGTGGCCGGACTCCTTTTAATGCCTCCCACACGCCATATGATGCTCCATATCAATGACTGTTTTAAATGGAAGGAAGCCATAAGAGCAAAGAAGAAACTGTATCTGGTTTAGATTAAATTATCTAAATGTTCATAAATAACTTGACAAATGAAAATATTGGCAGTATTCTAGTGATTGAAAATAATTATAAAATTAAGAAAAGGAGGCAGAAACGATGAGAAACATGAACAACGGAATTATAATTAAAGGAATCGGCAATGTTGTAGTTAATATGAAATTCATTCAGTCTGCCTCATCGAACATAGAAGACCTCTGCATGTAATAAGCAAGGGATCATAGACTCTTAACAGGAGTATCTTTATGTGTATGAACCGCAGTCTGTATGGGCTGCGGTTATTTTTTTGAGAATTTACCGAAAAAGACCGCTTTGCGCTGTTTTTTTCGGTTTTTTTCTATATTTGGGCAGAAATCAACCAGTTTAAAAATGTTTAAAGGAGGAAGTATGAAAAATCTGTGGAAGTATTTAAAGAAGTATTGTTTCCTGTATATCCTTGCAATCACCGCGATGTTCATCAGCGTTTTTCTCGATGCAATGTCTCCCCAGATCACGAAGCATATTATTGATGATGTGATCGTGGGCGGTAATATGCAGATTCTGATGAACCTGCTGTTAGGACTGATAGGAATCGGATTTGGAAGAGCGATTTTCCAGTACACCAAGGAATTTATTTTTGACTATGCTGCGGCGGGGATAGGAAGCGGTCTGAGAAAGGATTTATTCGATCATATACAGACCTTATCTATGGATTACTTTGATGGCCACAATACTGGGGAATTGATGGCAAGAATCAAAGATGACGCAGAACGAATCTGGAATGCATTCGGTTTCGTGGGAATGCTGGTTCTGGAATGCACCATACATACGATTATTGTGCTTGTCTGCATGTATCGCATCAGTCCGATACTTACATTAGTACCTTTGGCTATCATGCCACTGATTGCCTGGTATGCCATTAAGATGGAGAACGGTCTTGGGGAAGTATACGATAAGATCAGCGAACAGACAGCAGAATTAAATACCGTAGCCCAGGAAAATCTTGCCGGGGTTCGTACGGTAAAGGCTTTTGCCAGAGAAGAATATGAAATCGGCAAGTTTAGAAAGCACAATAAGAAATATTATGACTTAAACATGAAACAGGCAAAGCTTCTCATTCGCTATCAGCCGAATATCTCATTTTTGTCTAAAATCCTTATGATATCCGTAATTGTAATCGGAGGAATTCTTGTTATTTATGAGAAAATGACCATCGGTGAATTAGGTGCATTTTCCGAATATGCCAATAACATTATCTGGCCCATGGAAATGGTAGGCTGGCTGAGCAACGATTTAGCCGCAGCCATGGCTTCCAACAAAAAGATCAAGGCAATCATGGATGAAAAGCCGGTAATCAAGGATGCAGAGCAGCTAGTGTGGCCGGAACATATTAATGGCGATCTTACTTTTGACCATGTAAGCTTTGAACTTGATGGAAAACAAATCCTTGAGGACATTGACTTCTCTTTAACCAAGGGAAAGACTCTTGGGATCATGGGAGTTACCGGCTCTGGAAAAAGCTCCATTGTCAATCTGATCCAGCGGTTTTACGATGTTACGGATGGAAAGATATTGCTTGATGGAGTGGACGTGAGGGAGCTGCCTCTGTCCCTGTTAAGAGGTCAGATTTCTGTGGTCATGCAGGATGTATTTCTCTTTTCTGACAGCATTACGGAAAACATTAAAACAGGAAATAAGGATGCCACGGAATGGGAGATTGTCCAGCAGGCTTCCATATCAGCAGAAGCCCACAACTTTATATCTAAGCTTTCTGAGCAGTATGATACAGTAATTGGAGAACGAGGAGTAGGCCTTTCCGGAGGCCAGAAGCAGCGTATCAGCATTGCAAGGGCAATTGCAAAGAAAAGTCCTCTGCTGATTCTTGATGATTCTACTTCAGCTCTTGATATGGAAACAGAGAGAGAAATTGAAGCTCATCTGTCAAAGCTTAATAAAAGCTCTAAAATTATTATTGCTCACCGGATTTCTGCAGTTCGAAATGCAGATGAGATTCTGATTCTTTCTGAAGGAAGGATTATAGAACGAGGAACCCATGAAGAGCTGATGAACATGAGAGGACAGTATTATAAAACATATCAGGTTCAATACGGAGAGGAGGAAGTAACATGGCAGTCAATTCCAGCAGAATAGATGAAGAACAGAAGGCAGTCCTAAAAAAAGACACCATGCTCCGGATGTTTAAGTATTTACTGGATTATAAAAAGCAGATTACCATCGTTTTATTTATTATGGCAGGAACCATTGCCATAAGCATGATGGCCCCCCTGATTATGGAATATGCCATCAATGTCTGTGTAGCCCAAAAGGATATGAAAGGGCTTTTAAGGCTTGGAGCCGGAGCACTGATTTTGTTTCTATTGTTTCTTGCAGGAACCAAGATCCGGATGCGTCTTATGGCAGAAGTATCCAATAAAGTGCTTTTATCGATTAGGGAAGAATTATACCAGCATATCCAGTCTCTTGGATTCGGCTTTTTCGACAGCCGCCCTACTGGAAAAATACTGGCAAGAATTATTGGAGATGTGAATTCCTTAAAGGATGTATTATCGGACAGTGTGACACAGCTGATACCGGACCTATTAACAGTCATCTGCGTAGCAGTTATCATGCTGATTAAGAATTACCGGCTGGCTATGGCCGCCCTTCTTACGCTTCCAATTCTTGCAATCGGACTATTTCTGATTCAAACAACCGTACATAGGAGATGGCAGATTTATAGAAAAAAGACGTCTAACTTAAATGCATACGTTCATGAAGATCTGTCTGGAATCCGCATTATCCAAAGCTATGCAGCGGAGAAGGAAACAAAAGACGTGTTCCATGATCTGGTGAACCAGCACTACAAATCTTTTATGGATGCGGTACTTGTAGCAGATGCTTTTGGACCTCTGGTAGAGATTACCTGGGGACTTGGTGGCTTCCTGCTTTACTTCATCGGAATTAAGATCATAGGCGTGGAACAAGTGGGAATCGGTACCTTCCTTGCATTCTCCACCTATATAGCCATGTTCTGGAGCCCAATCCGCAATCTGGCCAACTTTTACAATAAACTGACCACCAACATCACTGCAGCAGAACGTATCTTTGACATTATCGATACAGAGGCAGAAATCATAGACCAGGAGGGCGCAAAAGAGCTTCCGGAGTTAAATGGAGAAGTAGAATTTAAAAATGTTTCCTTTGCATACAGCGATGAGCCTGACCGTCTGATTTTAAGCGATGTGAATTTTCTTATAAAACCAGGAGAAACCATTGCACTGGTAGGGCCTACAGGAGCGGGTAAAACTACGATTGTTAACTTGATCAGCCGCTTTTACGAAGCCACAGAAGGGAAAATCTTTATTGACGGCCATGAGATTAAGGATGTGACCTTAAACAGCTTACGGAGCCAGATGGGTATTATGACCCAGGACAATTTCCTCTTTTCCGGTACCATCCGGGATAATATCCGGTATGGCCGTCTTGATGCCACGGAAGAGGAAATTATTGAGGCAGCCAAGGCAGTCAGTGCTCACGAGTTCATCATGAAGCTTGATGAGGGATATGATACGGTCATCAGTGAAAGAGGAGCAGGACTTTCCATCGGCCAGAGACAGCTTCTGGCATTTGCAAGAACCATGGTCTCAAAGCCGGGAATCCTGATTCTTGATGAGGCCACCTCAAGCATAGATACCCATACCGAGCTTTTGGTGCAGAAGGGAATCGATGCACTCCTGAAAGGAAGAACTTCTTTTATCATCGCACACCGCTTATCAACCATACGGAAAGCAGACCGGATTTTCGTCATTGACCAGGGAAATATTATGGAGGCAGGAAGCCATGAAGAGCTCTTAGCCGTAAAGGGTGCCTACTATAATCTGTATCAGAGTCAGTTTGCCTAGACTTTAAAAGGGATTGACCGGATGGAAGAAATGCAATAGAATAGAAGTCGAGGTGATAAAAGATGACAGAAGGAGCATTGGTTTTGGAGGGAGGATCCCTTCGCGGCGTTTTTACAGCCGGAGTCTTAGACGTATTGATTGAGCAGGAGATAGAATTATCCTATGTAAACGGCGTTTCTGCCGGTTCCATGTCGGGCATGAGCTACATCAGCAAACAATCGGGCCGGACCATCAGGGTCAATCTGGATTACGTGAGAGACAAACGGTTTTTAAGCTTCCGCAACATGGTAAGAAACCGTTCCATATTTAACTTTGACTTTTTATTCGGGGAATTAAGTGATACCCTGGTTCCCTTTGATTATGATACATTTAACAATTCCAGGCAGATCTTTGAGGTGGTCGCCACCAGATGTAAGACTGGAAAGCCGGAGTACTTTGAAAAAAGCACCAGTGAAGATTTTATCAGCGCGGTAAAGGCTTCAAGCAGTATTCCGGTTCTGTCCAGTATGATTTCTGTGAATGGGAAGAAGTATCTGGATGGAGGCTGCTCCATGCCAGTAGCCTATCAAAGAGCCATAGACCTTGGATATGAAAAGGTTGTAGTGATTCTTACAAGAGAGAAGGGGTATCGGAAGCCTCTCCTTGATAAATGGACGAAAAAGGGATATGAGCGGTATTTTGGACCGCTGCCAAAGCTTTTAAAAGCTCTTCAGGATGTGCCGGAGCGGTATAACCGGATGCAGGAAGAGATTGATCAGCTGGAGGCGGAAGGCCGGATATTTGTCATACGCCCGGATAAGCATGTAACCGTGCAAAGAACAGAACAGGATAAGCGGAAGCTGGAATCCCTCTATGAAGACGGAAGAAGGCTTGCTGAGGCCAATTTAGATGATTTGAAGCGGTATTTGGGGATAGCAGAGGAAGGAAAGGAAGAGACGGTATAATTTATGAGTATTTACGATACATTAAATCCAATGCAGAAGGAGGCGGTTCTCCATACGGAGGGACCGCTTCTTGTGCTGGCAGGAGCCGGGTCAGGAAAGACCAGAGTACTTACACACCGGATTGCCTATCTTATAGAAGAAAAGGGAATCAACCCGTGGAACATTCTTGCTATTACCTTTACCAATAAGGCAGCAGGAGAGATGAGGGAACGTGTGGACAAGCTGGTGGGCTTTGGAGCCGACAGCATATGGGTTTCTACCTTTCATTCCTCTTGCGTCCGCATTTTAAGAAGACACATAGAAAGCCTGGGATACACCACGAATTTCACCATATACGATACGGATGATCAGAAAACTCTCATGCGCAACGTATTAAAAGGCCTGGAGATGGATCCAAAGCTTTATAAGGACCGTGCCATGCTATCTGTAATCTCCACAGCTAAAAATGAGCTGATTTCAGCCGTAGAGTTTGAACTGAACGCCTCCGGTGATTTCAGACAAAAAAAGGTGGCTCAGGTCTATAAAGAGTACCAGAGCCAGTTAAAGAAGAACAATGCCCTTGATTTTGATGATCTTATCATGAAAACAGTGCAGCTTCTTGAAAGTAGCCCGGAGATCTTAAATTATTATCAGGAACGCTTTAAATACATACTGGTGGATGAATACCAGGATACCAATACAGCCCAGTTTAAGCTGGTCAGTCTGTTGGCTGGAAAATATAAAAACCTATGCGTAGTAGGTGATGATGACCAGTCCATCTATAAGTTTCGAGGCGCAAACATTGAAAATATATTGAACTTTGAAAAATCATATCCAGGAGCCGTGGTCATTAAGCTGGAGCAAAATTACCGATCCAGCCAGAGCATCTTAAATGCAGCCAATGAGGTCATTCGCCACAACAGAGGCCGTAAGGATAAAACTCTTTGGACAGCCAATGACGAAGGCCCTCTGGTGCAGTTTAAGCAGTTTGATAATGCTTCAGAGGAAGCGGATGCCATCGTCCGGGATATTTTAAACAGTCCGACCGATTATCAGGACTGTGCCGTGCTTTATCGGACCAATGCCCAGTCCCGTCTCATTGAAGAAAAATGTCTTCAGCACAATGTTCCCTACCGCATGGTAGGAGGCGTCAACTTCTATCAGAGAAGAGAAATCAAGGATATCCTGGCTTATTTAAAGACCATTGCCAATGGTAAGGATGACCTTTCCGCCTTAAGAGTTATCAATGTTCCCAAGCGTGGAATCGGTGCCACCAGCCTTGGTAAGATTCAGGCATTTGCATCAGAACGCGGCTTTGACATTTATGATGCATTTTGCAGGGCAAAAGCAGTCCCTGGACTTGGTAAAGCAGCCGATAAAGTCCTTGTATTTACAGAGCTTATTGAAGATTTCCGTAACAGAATGTCAGAAGAGGCTTACACCATTCACGAGCTGATTGAAGATGTACTTGATGAGACTGGATACTTAAAAGAGCTGGAAGCAGAAGGCGAAATCGAGTACCAGACTCGTCTTGAAAATATCGAAGAGTTGATTAATAAGGCCGTGAGCTTTGAAGGAGACCATGAGCATCCGGATCTCAATGAATTCCTGGAAGAAGTGGCTCTGGTGGCTGATGTAGATCGTATGGATGACTCGGAAAACAGAGTGACTCTCATGACGCTTCACAGCGCCAAGGGTCTTGAATTCCCCCGGGTGTATTTAACCGGAATGGAAGATGGTCTCTTCCCCAGCATGATGTCTATTTCCTCCGATGATAAGGAAGAGGTGGAAGAAGAGCGGAGACTTTGTTATGTGGGAATCACGAGAGCCCAGAACTTTTTAATGATGACCTCTGCAAGACAGCGTATGGTAAATGGAGAGACCAGGTACAGCAAGGTAAGCCGCTTTATCGAAGAAATTCCGGATCACCTTCTGGATTCCAGCAGGCTGGAGCCGAGAATCTCAAAAATCCGCACGGGAGCCGATTTTGATGACAGCGCATTGCCATGGGGAAAGGCAGGACGGTCTGCCGGTGTCAGCAGCTTTGGACCTGGAAACAATGCATATGCATCTAAAACTGCAAGCCCGACCTCATCTCCAGGTTTTGGAAAAGCATTTACCGTTGAAAAACCATCTTCCTTAAGCTATAAGGAAGGCGACAGGGTCAGCCATATCAAGTTTGGAGAAGGGCTTGTCATGGAGATTAAGGACGGCGGAAGAGACTTCGAAGTCACGGTCCAGTTTGATAAAGCAGGGGTTAAAAAAATGTTTGCTTCCTTTGCAAAACTAAAACTTTTATAAAAACAATAATCAATACATAAAATTCAAAAAAATTGTGAAAATGATAGTAAAAGACCCAATATAATGGTATAATAACTGCGATAGGCAGAGAGACAAACCTTTGCCAGGATTTAAAAAGCAAGGCTCTCAGAAAGGACGTGGAGACATGAACAGATTTGATGCAATGAGCAAAGAGGCTATGAGCAAACTGGAAGATCTTATGAACTCAAGCAGAGTGAATGAATTGCTTCATAAAAGAGAACAGGAAGAAAAGAAGAAAAATTGTATTCTCTGGATACTGGCTATAGTAGGAGCTGTGGCAGCGGTGGCAGGCATCGCCTATACCGTTTACCGCTTCTTCACACCGGATTATCTGGAAGATTTTGAAGATGATTTTGATGACGATTTCGACGATGATTTTTTTGAAGACGATCAGGCTGTCGAAGCTACGGAACAATAAGATTGGCATTATTATAGAGAAGGAGCGTGCCTCAGTCAGTGAGACACGCTTTTTGCTCGGTCAGGAATAAAAAAGGATAGGAGTCAGAAGAGTGAAAAAGGGTGAGATATACGAAGGTATCATAGGACGGTTCGATTTCCCGGATAAGGGGTATATAGAACTGCCGGAAGGTAAAATAGGAATAAAGCACACATTGCCAGGACAAAAGGTTCGTGTGATGATCAATAAAAAACGAGGCGGAAAGGTAGAGGGCCGGGTTCTTGAAGTTTTAGAGCCTTCTAAGCTTGAGACCGCAGAAAATCCTTGTCCTCATTTTGGGATATGCGGCGGATGTACTTACCAGACACTTCCTTATGAAGAGCAGTTAAAGATTAAAGAGAAACAGGTAAAAGATCTGATTGACAGTGTTTGTGAGGATTATGTATTTGAAGGGATCAAGGGAAGCCCTCTGGAAGATGGATATCGGAATAAGATGGAGTTTTCCTTTGGAGATGAGTTTAAGGATGGTCCTTTGGCCCTTGGCATGCATAAGAGAGGAAGCTTTTATGATGTGGTAACAACAGGTAACTGCCAGATCGTTAATTCTGATTTCACGGATATTTTAAAGGCTGTAAAGGGATATTTTGAGGAAAAAGGAACTGGATTTTATAAGAAAATGCAGCATACCGGGTATTTACGCCACCTTCTGGTGCGCCGTGCCATTAAAACGGGGGAAATATTAATTGACCTGGTAACGACTAGTCAGGAAGATATGGACTTACAGCCATTAACGGATATTTTGCTTGGTTTGACTTTAAATGGTACAATTGTTGGAATTCTTCATACATTTAATGACAGTCTTGCTGATGTGGTAAAGAATGACCGGACTGATATTTTATATGGCCAGGATTTCTTTTTTGAGGAGCTTTTGGGACTGAAATTTAAAATTTCTCCTTTTTCGTTTTTCCAGACAAATTCTCTTGGTGCAGAAGTTTTGTATGAAACTACCAGAGGTTATGTTGGTGAAACAAAAGATAAGGTGGTATTTGACTTATACAGCGGAACTGGTACGATTGCGCAGATTCTGGCTCCTGTGGCTAAGAAGGTAGTTGGCGTGGAGATTGTTGAAGAGGCTGTAGAGGCAGCAAGGGAGAATGCAAAGCGTAACGGGCTTGAGAACTGTGAATTCATTGCTGGTGATGTATTAAAGGTTATTGATGAGTTACAGGACAAGCCTGACTTGATTGTGCTTGATCCACCTAGAGATGGGATACATCCAAAGGCATTAGGGAAAATTATTGATTTTGGAGTGGATAAGCTGGTTTATGTTTCTTGTAAGCCTACCAGCCTTGTGAGAGATTTGGTGGTGTTGCAGGAGAGAGGGTATAAGGTGGAGAAGGTTTGTTGTGTTGATATGTTTCCTTCTACGGCGAATTGTGAGACCGTTTGTTTGCTCTCAAAAAGACTTTGATTTTACGTAGATTGTGTTTTTTTTAATAAGCATCGTTTTGATAGAAAATACC
Organism: [Clostridium] aerotolerans DSM 5434; assembly: GCF_000687555.1. Classification (GTDB taxonomy): domain Bacteria; phylum Bacillota; class Clostridia; order Lachnospirales; family Lachnospiraceae; genus Lacrimispora; species Lacrimispora aerotolerans. Next base: position 483,752 of record NZ_JHWJ01000001.1, read on the forward strand.
TTTGTGATTACTGAAATTTATATGGAAATGGGGTGACATAAAAACTTTTAGTATGGAACTTTTGCAAAAGGTTTAGATTGGTGAGTTAATTATAATTGAGAAAAGCTATAATGATGTACCTTAAAAAGGCCTTTATTTGTGCAGTTAATAGCATTATATTTGGTAAGGAGGGAAAATGGATATGTCAGGGGATAAGAATAAAGTGGATAGTAAAATGTTGAGTAGATTATTTTACTTTCCAATATGCAACGAAGATGAAATTGATAGAGTTTTAAATGTAAGGACAGCTCAAGATTATTTATTAAAGCTACGTGCTGATACAATAGTTAATAATATGCGATTATTTAGAGTTTATAGAAATAGAGCGCTATCCCTTGAAGGGGAATGGTCACTTGAAAAATCATTTGAGATAGATCATTATACGAATTTCTTACAAAGTATACCTCTAAATTTGAGAAAACGTTGTGACTCAATCACATATGGTGATATATTTTCAAATATTCCTAATGGTCAAATATTCAAGACGGATTATGGTCCGGTGATTACGATAAGTGATTCGCTTAGATTCTTTTTTAAATTTATGAATTTAGCCTTATTAGATTTTGATGGAAGAGTTCCTGAACGGGTTTGTTTAAATGCATTACGTATTGCCATTAGAATTATGCTTAAAACTGAAACAATGGATTTTTTGATGGACCCTAGAGGGATAGTCCCGGAAGATATTGTTCAAGCTATTCATACACCCATACCTTATCAGTTACAATTTATTGCTGGGCACGAATTCGCTCATTATTTATTGAACCATTTATCAGAAACTAATGTTTCTGACTGTTATATATATCATGATATATCAGAGTGCAATGAAGATTATAAAAAAGTAAAAATATATAATCAATCGCAACGTGATGAATTTGATGCAGATATAAAGTCCTTATCTTTTCCAAGATTAACTGCCGATAAATATAGGAAATTATATGAATCATCTTTGTTATGGTTTGGTTCGCTTCAAATATATGAAGCGGCATGTGATGCTATTTATCCTAGCAGTTCTTGGGATTATAAAACTCATCCAACAGCTCGAGATAGATATGATAATATATTAGATAACGTAAAAACACCTAGCGGACTGAATAAAGACAGCTGGAAGTCTTTTCTCAAAATTATTGAAAGATACAAAAATATAATTATAGAAGACATTTCACTTAATTATGATTTATATGAAATGTATGGATCCGTATATTTAGACGAACCTGATTCAGAATGGAGAGGGCCAAGGCTTATAGATAGGGTTGACTATTATTAATATAGTATTATTCTATAGCTGTTGATATGGGAATACTAAAATATTATAATCTCGGACTGAGGGTAACGTGACTTATTTATGTCTTTGGCGTTTTTACCAAAAGATGAAAGAAAGTTTTTTATCTAAAGTGTTAATAGTAAACAGATGAATATTACTGCTAATATTCTATTTAAAATAGTTTTAAAGAATGTAAAAATGACATTGGTGATAAATCACAAAGAAATGAATAGATTAAAATAAGTGATGCCTCTGTCAAGACATATTTACGCCTCACGAGCATCATTTTTATACACTCAAGGAACGTTGAGACCGTCTGTCTGCTATCACGGAAAGCTTGATTTTATGCTGACTTGCGGGATTCTTTGAGAACAATGGAGTTATATTTTTGAGTAAAATAATAATAGAAGGAAAGGATACATGGAAAAACTTACTAAATTGTTTTAATAATCATGATATAATTATATTATGATTATTTGCATAATTATCTGATTTATTAAAGGTATTTATTAAAGAAATAATAGGAACGATGAAGGTGGTTTAGCTGGATAAGACAGGTACTTAATGACACATTTGCTGCCAGACATTTTCCTAAAGTTTAAATTCAATGCTAAGCTATCAATCCGAAGGGGCTGACCGTTTATAATTCGTCGTTTCAATTGTTGCGAGTTTTTTTCCACGTCCACATTTTGGCGAGGACAGGGGACAATGTCTTGAGCACCCATTGCAGTGTTTAGATTGCAAGAAATGTTGTAGTTCAATATCCTCTACAGATGCTGCATTTTTTCGTTTAAAACAAGAAAACATATAATGACCTCCTTACGATTCGTTTTAATATACCAAATTATGTTGCAGACCAGACTTGTATCAAAAAGGCCATTTTAGCTACTGTCACATCACAGATAATATGTTCAATTGCACATGCCTTACAGTTGGTCTGGATAACTATGCGAAAAAAGTCATGGTGCTGGAAAGCATAAAATCTCAGACAGTGGGCTGAGGGTTCTATTCTTGTCAGTGCTTTCCATTACGCCTTTAAAACTATATTGGAACACCGATATAATGGGAATAGGTGATGAAGATGATAATACAACAGCTTATCCTATTAAGCTCTTAAAGCATCCTTACATAGTTCAAAAAATATTATTGCTAATACCAATATTCTCTCTATTAAAGATTGGTTACTAAATCATCTAGGAAGTTATTTATAGTGTTAAGTGCTTCTTTATTGTATTTACTTAATATTTTTACAAATTTTTCATGTTCATTCTTATGAAGTATTTCATGTATATTAAAAACTTCTTTTCCCTTAGTTGTCAGGGTATAATAGATTTCTTTTTTATTATTTTCTAGGTGATTTCCTTTTATTAACTCCTTCTTTACTAGTTTACTAGTAATCTTAGATATAGCTCCCTTTGTCAAATTTAATTCTTTTGATATAAATGTTGAATTAGTTAATTGACTTTTTCCAATACAATCAATTACATGAATTTCTGAAAGCATTAAGCTCATATTTTGAATATCTTTATAATCATTTTTGAGTAACAAATTTCTTACTTCTTCTTCATGTCCATCCATCATGTTACTTATATATTCAAAGACTGTTACCAGCTTGTTTATTGTTATATCCATCTCAAATTTTGTGTTCTCTGTTTTCATAATTGCATTCTCCATTTTAGATTTAGTTTCCATGTAAATAAATGTATTATAGCATATATTAGATGAATATTCAATATATTTTTAAAAAATAGTTTACAAGGAAACTATATTGTGATACTGTAATATTATTCCTAGGAAAAATAAATAAATATGTTGGAGGTTATCAAATGAAAATTGATTTAAGTTATAAAATAAAAAAAGAAAAGTTAGACGAAATGCTATCTGCTGTTAAAACTACTAACGAGGCAGCTGAAAAATCTGGCCATGTAGGCACTCATTTGGATGTTATGAATGGAGAATTTTCAATAGATAATATTATAACAAAAGGTAAAATATTCGATATAAGCCATATAAAAACTGAGGAAGTAAAATTGGAGGATTTAGATTTAGGGAACATAAAAGAAAATGATTTTGTATTCTTTCATTCAGGGATTTTGAATCAGTATGGATATGGTTCAAAAGAATATTTTTCAACATATATTGAATTATCTGATGAGGTGATAGATTATCTTCTTAATAAGGGAGTAAGTTTAATAGGAGTGGATATGGCTGGAGCTAAAAAGCCGGAGGATCACCTTCGAATTGATTTACATTGTTCTGAAAGAGGAGTATTTATTATTGAAAATCTTGTTAACTTAGATTTATTATTAAAAGAAACTCTTGAAAACTCTTTCACAGTATATACTTTTCCTACAAACATGAGCGGCTTTTCTGGTCTTTCTTGCAGAGTAATTGCGGAAATATAAATTAATATTAAAATTCGAAACTGATGAGAAATTATAAAGAATCCAAATGCTATCCGGTGATTGGCACTATTGCCAGAGAGTTAACGCTATCCCGTAGCACGGTCAAACGAGCTATGGCCGACCTTGAAAGCAGCGAACATCTGCGCAAGGAGTAGCGGTGGCAGGAAAACGGCGGCAAAAGAGCAATCTGTATTACATTAAGCAGCCGGATTCAAGTTGATAGTAATAAAAATGGCCTTCCCGTCAAGGGGAAGGCCTGTCCTTGCAACAACAATACACTTGTTTGTCAATCAAAACTTGTTAAATCAAAAGCAAATTCTCTGTGGTATAATATTTTATTCATTCAGTAAAATCAATGTCTGTAGATTATGTTCCTATTAAATTGCCAATTAGAAAATCCTTTATAAATATGTTTCATCAGCTGCAAGAAAAAAAGCCTTTTGGGTAGTTGGAGGCAAAAACTTTCCAAATTGCTATTTATAGATAGGAATAAGACCGGGGTATAATTTAGCTGGAGAGTGCTTGAATGGTATTCAAGAGGCCCTGGGTCCGAGTCCCATTATCTCCACTTAAACGCCGTGGGCTTGAAAGCTTGTGGCTTAAATTATAATTAATAGGGACAGGAAAGAAATCGAAAGAAGTGCGATGGAGAACGGTAGCGAGAGATTATAAATATAAAAAAGCCCGACTGAACAAAGCTCAATCGGGCAAATTTTATTAAGCCATAAATTATAATTCGGCAAAGTATTTAATTGTCCGAACCATCTGGCTTGTATACGAATTTTCATTATCATACCATGCTACTACTTTTACCAAGGACTTTCCATCAGGAAGCGAAGTGACTTTTGTTTGTGTAGCATCAAACAACGAACCCAATGTTATACCAATTATATCTGAGGATACCAATTGTTCTTCTGTATATCCAAAAGAATTAGAAGATGCCTCTTTCATAGCAGTATTTATGTCATCTTTCTTTACAGATTTATTGACGACAGCTACTAACTCTGTGACTGAACCGGCAGGTACCGGAACTCGCTGGGATACACCGTCTAGTTTTCCTTCTAATTTAGGGATCACTAACCCTATGGCCTTAGCTGCACCAGAAGAAGTTGGAACGATATTTAAGGCTGCTGCACGTGCTCTTCGTAAGTCACCCTTTGCATGTGGGCCGTCAAGGGTCATTTGGTCGCCTGTATAAGCGTGAATCGTTGTCATAAATCCTTTTTCAATTGGAGCCAATTTATCAAGTATATCAACCATCAAAGCTAAACAATTTGTTGTACAAGAAGCTGCTGAAATGACTGTGTCATTTTTGGTCAAGACAGTTTCGTTTACTCCATAAACAATTGTGGGTAAATCATTTCCTGCCGGAGCGGAGATAACAACCTTTTTAGCTCCTGCTGTAATATGAGCCCCCGCTTTTTCTTTCGATGTAAAAAACCCTGTACATTCTAAAACCACATCTACATCAAGCTCACCCCAAGGGAGATATTTGGGATCTTTTTGAGCATAAATTTTAATTTCCTTTCCTGCTACCACAATAGAACTTTCTTTCGCTTCTACTTTATCAGCTAAAGCGTAGCGTCCCTGCGCAGAATCGTATTTTAATAAATGAGCCAACATCTCTGGACTGGTTAAATCATTAATTGCTACTACCTCAAATCCTTCTGCGGAGAACATTTGCCTAAAAGCAAGCCGGCCAATGCGTCCAAAACCGTTAATCGCAACCTTTACTGCCATAATTTATTTTCCTCCTTGTTAGTTGAAAAGTCATTTAACACAGCTTTAATAGTAAAAAGCTGGCCGCCATGTTGATCTTATTCCTTTTGCTACGTTAATATTTTATAACTTGCAGTTCTATGGTACAATGTAATAAGCGAAGAATTTAACTATACTATCTGTAAGGAGGGTATTATGCCACAAATTGACCGTTACAAAAAAAGAACTGTTAATATAGATTTCTATGCCATAGAAGATTTTAAAGCACTTCCTTATCAGAATCGATTCACTATAGTATTTGTCACTAGTGGGAGCATAAAAGGAATGCTGAATAATCGACCTATTGCAATTTCTGCACCTGGAGTGCTTTGCTTGTCAGAAGTTGATGTGATACAAGTTTTTGAAAAAGAAAATGTATCAGCACAATCGTTTAGTTTTGATACGGATTTTCTTAATACAATACCGATTTCAAAAACAGAAGATTATCTTATGCCCAATCTAAAGATACAAACAGGATTACCTTTATTTCAAAGAGATAGCATTCATACAGGAGTACCCTCTATTAATACAAAAGCATATTCAAAATTATTAGATTGGTTTTTTATTATCGGTACGGAAGTGTTTGCTCAAAGCGATTCGCTTTGGGTTTGTAGAATCAAAAAAAATCTTATTCAAATGTTAGGCTTAATTGAAAGCTTAAATTCTGAAAACGGACAATCTCCTGTTGATATGACGTTAGAATATATACACACCAACTATGCTAATAAGGTTACTTTAGAAGATTTAACACAATGTGCTCACTTAAACCGTGTTTCACTCAATGAAATGTTTCATAAACGATGTAGCTGCACGGCAATGTCTTATTTATTATCATATCGATTAAAAGTTGCAGAAGAATTGCTCACCCATACTGGAATGAGCTTGAATGAAATTGCACGTTCAACAGGTTTTGAGTATGACACCTATTTTATTAAGCAGTTTACTACAAAAAAAGGAATGTCTCCTACAACATTCCGAAACACATCTCGTAAACTGGCAAGTTACTTATAGAGCTATGCTAGGATAATTTGATGTTCAAGGAAGTGTATGTTGTAACTTGGTAAAATATGATGTGGTTTTAGAATAAAGACACCTTGCACTAATTTGTATGGTTCCTACGATATTCACTTGGAGTCATATGATAAGTTTCTTTGAAAATACGATTAAAATGTTCGGGATTTAAATAACCGATAATTTCACAAATAGAAGAAATACTTAAATTTGTTGTTTTAAGGGCACGGCATGCTTTTTCCAACCGTATATTACGGATAAGCTGTATAAAGGTCTTTCCTGTATTATCTTTAACTAGTTTGCTGAAATGAGGAACAGAAAATCCAAAATGCTCAGCAGCGGAGGTAAGGCTAATATCCATAAAGTTCGCCTGGAAGTAATTTAAGATATCAAGTAATGCCAGATTTTGGTGAGTGGTGTTAAGGAAACTTTCCAGGTGGTTTTCATGATGCCGAAGAAGTAAAACCCAAAAGGTTAAGAGGTAACTGTCAAGCAGAGAATTCGAATATTTTTTATGACCGTAATATTCAATATAAATATCTTCAATAAGAGAGCGGATAACAATATCTGACTGGGTGTGGAACAGCAGATAATTGTTTTCCGTTTTTTCATATAAAGTATGGGAGAAAAAATTGGATAAAACGTTATTATTCGTAAACAATTCGAAAAATGTCGCATGGAAGGTACTGGACTTAATCATGACATTGATTATGACACTGTCATCAAATACGGCAATACTATGTTTCGTATTAGGGGGAATGATACACAAATCTCCGATCCGGCAGGTCTGCTCTTTCCCCTGAATTGTATTGATACAAGAGCCAGTATAAACATAAAAAAATTCATAGAACTCATGTTGGTGAAGATATTCTGGTGTATAGCGATTGTGCTTTGCAATGTTAATGTTTTGAAATTGAGATTTAAAGAATTCATTTTCGGATATATAAGGAAACCATGTATCGTGAAGGAATGGGACATAGAGTTGATGCTGTTCAATAAAATTTCGATCCAAAGAATCAACATATTGAGGGAATGTTTCCGGATGTAGGTGTTCTTCTTCGTAAAGGTGGCGATAAAAAAGTTCATCCGGTGTATAAGAAAGCATGAAATTTTTAAATTTGTCTTTGATTATTTTCATAGAAACACCTCTGCATTCTTTTCAATTATCTTAAGTATAACATCTTAAAAAATATCAAGTCAATATCATAAATTATTCAATAGAAAAAACAACTACGTAATGATATCATGGCCATACCAAATAAAGGGGAGGGTTTTCACGAGATGAATACAATAGAAAAAGATATGAAAAAAAGTCTATGGCGCCAGCGAATTGGATATGGTTCTTCTGACTTTGCATGCAATTTGATTTGGCAGGTTATTTCCTTATACCTGTTGTATTTTTACACCGATGTCATGCATCTCAATGCCGCAGCGGTAAGCGTGATGTTTTTGGTAACGAAAATTTTTGATGGTTTTATTGATTTGGCTGTGGGTTTTATGATTGACAGGACAAACACGAAGTGGGGGAAATCAAGGCCCTGGATTTTCGCAGGTGCCATTCCATTTGCAGTGACAGCAGTTCTGGCATTCAGTGTACCAGATATATCTCAGAAAGGAATGCTGATTTACGCTTATGTAACCTTTATATTGTTGTCTGTGGCGTACACAATGGTAAACATCCCCATGGCATCTATCTTACCGGCATTAACAGCAGATCCCAGAGAAAGAACTAACCTGGCAACCAGTCGTATCTTTTTTTCCTGTATAGGCTCAACTGTGGTATCAGCATTTACTCTTAAATTGGTGGATCGATTGGGAGGGGGAAATGAAGCCGTAGGTTTTCGGATTGTAATGCTGATATTCGGTGTCGTAGGCTGTCTGGTATTCTTTTTCTGCTTTTTTAATACAAAAGAAAGAATACGGATCAATGAGGAGAAAGTAAGTATAAAAGCAAGCCTAAGCTGTCTGATACATAATAAACCGTGGCTTCTCTTTGCAGCAAACATTATCTGGTTTTTCGGCGGGTTTGTGATCCAGGCGGGAGCAATCATATTCTACTTTACATATAATCTGGATAATAAAGAGCTTTCCAGTGTTGCCGCTACCATCACAACTTTGATACCAGTGGTTACAAATCTTTGTGTTCCATTTTTATCTCGTTTGACTACAAAAAGAAATTTAATGATCGTAGGATCCGTATTACATGGTGCTGGATTGGTGGTGGTTTTTATTGGCGGCAGTTTCATTCCGTTGGTGCTTTTGGGAGTGGTGGTTGCAGCTCTTGGCTATGGTCTAAAAGGAAGTATGCATTTTGCAATTCAGCCAGATCCTGTCGACTATGGAGAATGGAAATCCGGGATTAATATCTCAGGAACATTATCTGCGGTGAACGGCTTTATCGGTAAGGTGGGAATGGCAGTTGCAAGCTCCGTTGCAGCCGCAATGCTGGCTGCAAGTGGCTATGTTGCCAATGCCCCGGTACAGTCTGCATCAGCTTTAAATGCAATCAGTGCAATGTATATTTGGATTCCAATTGCAGCAAATGTATTAACAATTGTAACATTTTTATTCTATGACTTAGATAAGAAGCTACCAGATATTAATAGAGAGCTGGAAGCAAGAAGAAAAGAAAATTAGGAAGAGAGGGATATTGTGGCAGCAGTTAGTGTTGATTTAAATATGAAGAGAATTACAAATGATGTATTTGTGGAAAAGGCAATGAAGCTGGAACCAAAGCTGATAGAGAAACAAGTGAAACCAATAAAAATTGTGTCCATCAATAAATCTGGGAAAGTGGAACCAAGAGCAGAAATTGGTGAATTAGAGCTTTTTCCTTTAAAGAAAGGGGAATCCATTGTTCTGGATTTTGGTGACCATCAAGTAGGCTATGTCAGTTTAAAATTGAAATCCATAGGGAGTCCTCAGGATGCGCCGGCTTATTTAAGGTTGAAATTTGGTGAGGTTCCAAAAGAAATAACGGAAAATTCAGAGGAATATAATGGGTGGATCAGCCATAGTTGGATTCAAGAAGAATACATTCATTTGGATGTGCTGCCAACCTGGCTGCATTTGCCAAGGCGATATGCATTCCGGTTTTTGGAAATTTACGCGGTTGATACTTCTTTAAAATTTCAGGTTGTAGTGGAAGAAGTGGTTTGCAGAGCGATTTCGGCTGTAGATATGGAAGAGGTAGAGCCAATTTCTGCTTCAGAGCCAGTTCTGCAACGTATGGACAAAGTCAGTCTAAGGACTCTTCAAAATTGTATGCAGTCAGTATTTGAAGATGGACCGAAGCGTGACCGTAGACTTTGGCTGGGAGATTTAAGGCTTCAGGCTTTGGCAAATTATGCAACGTTTAAAGATTATGGATTGGTAAAACGGTGCATGTATTTATTTGCCGGACTTATCAGAGATGACGGAGCCATAGGAGCTTGTCTTTTTACAGAACCGGAGTATCTGGTGGATGATACGTTTATGTTTGATTATTCTCTGTTTTTCATTTCCACCTTAAAAGACTATTATGAAGCTACAAATGATATAAAGACGGTAGAAGAGCTTTGGCCGTCAGCATATCGTCAGATTGAATTGTCCAGAATGCGTTTCGATGAAAGAAACGTGGTTCAGGAGGGTGATAGTAACTGGTGTTTTGTTGACTGGAAAGAGGGGCTGAATAAGCAGGCCAGTGCGCAGGCAATCTACATATATGCGTTGAATGACGTTATTGTTCTGGCTGAGGCTTTAGACAAGGTTCAACTTGCAGATGAATTAAAGGAAGAAAGAAAACGGTTTGAGAGCGCAGCCCTTAATTATTTTTGGGATGAGGAACAAGGGGTATTTATCAGCGGAGAGAAACGTCAGATTTCATATGCAAGCCAGGTATGGATGGTTTTGGCTGGTGTAAAAGCAGGAGAGGAAGCCAGAATGCTGATGGATCGTATTGTGGAACTGAAACCAGAGATGGGGATGGTGACTCCATATATGAATCATCATTTTGTAGAAGCATTAATCCTCTGTGGAGAAAAGGAAAAAGCAATAGACTATATGAAATATTATTGGGGAGGTATGCTTTTACAGGGAGCGGATACTTTCTGGGAATTGTATAATCCGAATAACCCTCAGGAATCTCCCTATGGCTCTTCTGCAGTAAACAGCTACTGCCATGCATGGAGTTGTACCCCTGCTTATCTGCTTCGAAAATTATCAAATGAGGTGTGAGGATCAACCATTCCATAAGCTATCCCCTTTCATTCCAACACGGGTGGTTACAACCTGCATGGGAATTTTCAGCCTGAATTTGGAAGAAACACTTTTATTAGTTGCCAATACGGAGGATAAAGAGTTAGTGGATAAGAAATTTTCCAAATATATAATAGGCTGAGAGCCCAGCAGCAGTGACCAATATAAACAGACGCGAAAGTCCGCTAGAGACAATTGCGTCTGTTTTTCTAACCCAATGCCCAAGAATTTAAATTATGGCAAAAGTATATATCATTTTTTCCATAAATAAAAAAAGGTTCATTTTTCTGATAAAATCTTATGAAAATATCTGTATAAATAATAAGTAGAATGATATCAATGTAGCTGATAATGCTATCCATAATTTCAGAAAACTTCACTTCATGTACTTTTACATACTTATTCTTTGATTTCTATATTAATAAGGGAAAGGAGAGTATGATTAGCATTTTAAATACAATCATACAAAGTTAAAATGAAAAAACTGCTTATTTTTCCTCCTGGGTGGACACCTGTAGGGCCTTACTTAGCATTACCTATATTAAAATCATACCTAAAGGAGCGAGAAAATATAGATGTAAGCATTGTCGATTTAAATATTGAATTTTATGATGAAATGTTATCTGCAGAACGAGTAACTAAATCATTGGATATAATCACACGTGAAAAGTCATTAAAAGGCAGGGATCAATTAACCTTTGATTTAGTTAAGGAGTCCGCACTAAAAATTGAGCTTGCAAAATCAATCATCAGAGGGAAAGAATATTATGATTTGCAAAAGCGGGATTATGCTGAAAATATAATTAAAAACAGTTTATTTTTAATTAGCAAGTCCATAGACGGATGTACCATTGACTTAAATAAAATAGATTTAAAATATGGTTATAAACAAACCAATGATATTATGCAAGTAATTGATAATAGCAATATCAATCCTTTTATTGAGTTTTATAAAAAAGGGATCATTGAGAGAATAAACAAAGAAAAAATTGAATTCATTGGAATTTCAATTAGTGGGTCGTATCAACTCATTTCGGCGTTAACGTTATGCTTGCTGATTAAAAAAAATTGTAATAACGTCAAGCATATATCACTTGGAGGTAATTACATAACCAGGTTGGCAATACATAATTTTACGAATCGTCATCCATTTTACAAATATTTTGATTCTATTATGCTATATGATGGAGAGGCAGTTCTGCCACAATTAATAAATGCGGTTGAGAAGGGTGATAGCTTAGAGGGTATCAATAATTTATATTATATCCGTGAGCAAAATGAAATCTATAAGAATAATATAGTGGCAACGTCTATTGTCAATGATACAGTACCTGATTTTGACGGGTTTCAATTGGATAAATATTTAATGCCGGAATTAGTATTGCCAATATATACTAGTAGACAATGTTTTAACAAATGTGCTTTTTGTACAATTCCAAGTGCAACCAGTGGGAGATATCGTACCATACCAGTGGTCAAGGTCTTACAAAATATGAAAGAGCTTAATTCCAAATATCATTCACGTATTTTTTCTTTTGTCGATGAAACGTTTGAAGCAAGTAGAATGGTTGAACTTGCAGAAATGATAAATGAAGAGCATCTGGATTTCTATTGGCATGGTGAGACACGATTTAGTCCAACATTGACAGAAGAAAATTGTAATGCAATATATAAAAGTGGTTGTAGACAAATTCAATTTGGACTGGAATCATACAATCAACGTGTGCTCGATAAGATGAAAAAGAATGTAAAAATCCAATGGATTGATATGAACATACGTAATTGCTTAAAGAGCGGAATTCCAGTACATTTATTCTTTATGGTTGGCTTCCCTACGGAAACAGAAGCAGAAGCTCTGAATTCAATCAATTATACTACTATGATTTTGAATGAATCAAAAAATAAGTATAAAGTTCCTTATTCATCAAGAGGCTTTCAAGAGTTTGGTTTAGACATAGGTTCTGATGTATGGTATTATCCTGAAAAATATAGCATTAATAAAATATACCGTGATGGTCGGGGTGATCTATCTACTAATGTTCCCTTTGATATATTAGAAGGTCTATCAACAGAAGAGAGCATAAGATTAGTAAGCAAACATCAATTCGAGCATCAATCAGATAAGTTATTCACCCAGTATATGCTTTTACCAGAAAGATTGCATGTATCAGAAGTAAAGTGGATACTGGATTCTGTAAACAAAACAGAATATCATAATGTAAAGACGAAATTAATGTATGATATACGAAATGAAAATAAAGATTTGTATGTTAATTTAAATGAGCATGTTAGTTTTCAAAAAATCAATCATTATGATTTGGCGTTAGACAAGAGGTTTGTATTATATAATAGTATGAATCACCAGATTTTTTATCTGGATGATAAATATCAAACTATATTAGAGCGATTGGAAGAGGGAATATCCGTACAGGAGCTATTAACTAGTTCACAGGGTGAACTGTTGGATGAAATTAATAAAATGATATATTTCAATTTCCTTAATATCAGCAATAAGAGTCATAAAGATAAGTACTTGATTAATTATGAAAGTACTGATTGTATATTAAATGATCAATTTGTTGTTAAAGAAACAAATGATGCTGGTGTCATTTATCTTTTGAATCTAATTACTTATGATATGTGTAAAATTAACAAGCTCTCCTTTTTATTATTGGATTATTTCAAGAAGAGACATTCTCTGGAATGCCTAAAGGCAGAGTTAAAGAAAAATGATTTTGGTTTTAAAGGCAAAGATCTGGGAAATCTGTTTTCTATCATGCTTGATTCAAAGATCTTAATACCTTTAGAATAAATGAAGAGAGTGGAGGTGAATTTATGGACAAACAGTTACTTGAAATGCTAAAAGAGCTTGAAGAAAAAGAAATAATTGCCGAGAGTTTAGAAAATCAGGATTATGTAATGAAGTATGCAACTTAATGTTCTGAGCATTTCTTTAAGGTGCAAAATTTTAACAATGGTTTTTTAAAAAGAGTTGTTGCAAGAGTGGGTAAATCATCTACGATAGCAGCAACTCCTTTTTATATAGACAAAATAAAATCTGAATTACAGCTTATGCTTTATGATTAAATGTAGTTTCAGGTTTAATAATATGCAAACAAATGATATTTTTGTTTGCATATATATAGACATAATCAGAGAAAAGGTCTATAATCATATATAAGTTCATAAATGTAATAGATAGAATAGTGGTATTCATAAGTGTAGAAAAGTAGAAATGAAAAATTACTAAAAAGGGGCCAGGATAAGATGAAAGACCACGATGAAAGAAAATCGTTATGGCAAGTGACACAAACTGAGTTAACAAACGGTTTTTACGAAAATGATAATTTTGTATATTGTTTGATATGCAATGAAACCTTTACGAAAGGAGAAATATTTCAGCATAATAATCATTTATATGATGCGTACAAGATGATGAAAATTCATAATGAGGATAAGCATGGCTCCATGTTAGATTATCTACTGAATATGAATCCGAATTTTTTGGGAATTTCATCTACACAGCAATCCATATTAAAATTAATGGCAGAGGGGAAATCTGATAAAGAAATTAGTGAAGTAAAAGGTATCTCCTGCTCTACTGTGAGAAATCACCGATATAAGTTACATGAGTATGAGAAACAAGCTAAATTATTCTTAGCTGCTATGGATCTATTCAAAAAAAAGGAGGACTTTATGAAATCGGAAGAACCGTCATCTCAATTTTATGATGCTCATAAAACCGCTACAATGATTGATGATCGTTACAATGTCACTGTTGAGGAAAAGAAAAAAATGATAGCAAGATATTTAGATCAAAATGGCTGCATCAAACAGTTTCCTGCTAAAGAAAAGGGAAAAATCGTAATACTAAGGGAAATTGCAAGTAACTTTTCACCAGGAATACATTATAGTGAAGTTGAAGTCAATAATGTGTTAAAAAAGATTTACAGTGATTTTCCATATATTCGGCGGTTATTAATTGAATATGGTTTTTTAGAGAGAACGGATTCTTGCTCTGAATATTGGATCAAGGAGTAAGAGTATGGGGGAAGATAGGATATATAGAAAGAATATTATTTTGTTAATTATGGGAAGAGTAACTTCAAAGTTTGGAGTGGCTTTTTATCTTATTGTTTTACCGTTATTTATTTTAAAAAGCTCGGGAAGTTTAGCTTGGTCAGGTGTTTTTTTTACATTGTCTACTGTACCGGCAATTATTGTGACACCATTATTAGGATTGTTCGTGGATAGATTTAATAGGAAAAATATTATTATTCTGTGTGATCTGTCAGCAGGATTCTTATATTTTGTATTATTTGTCACTTACAATGTTAAAGATATTTATTCGGGGGTTTTATTGACCGTTACTATAATAATAAATATTGTTTCTAATATTTTTGAGATAGCATCTAAAGTATTCTTTTCGGAAATTGTTTCTTTGGAGACTATAGAAAGATATAATGGTATAAAAAGTTTTGGTGATAATGCTGCATCACTTATTGCTCCTGTATTAGGGACACTTACTTTTGGGTTATGGGGATTTAAAATAATATTATTAATTATGGTGATTTTATATGTTACGTCTGCTATATTAGAATATTTCATACAATACACGTCGTGTAAATCTGATGTTTCTGTAAAATCTAATTGGATGAAAGAGCTCACAGAAGGTATTCAATTTGTTCGGGACCATAAAGATATTTTATATCTGTTTATTTTAGTTATGTCCTTGAATTTTTTTGTAGGTGGTAGTGAGGAAATAATGAATCCAGGAATTTTAATTCAAAAATATAAAATATCTGATGTATTATTTGGTTTTACGTCCACGACGGCAATTTTAGGAACGATAATTGCGGGGTTCATCATCTTTAAAAACCGCAAAATTAAATTACAGAATTATATGTATTATTTTATTATAATTAATAGTGGATTGATGATGATTACTGGCGGATTATCTATAATATTGTATCCTTTACAAACTTTATATTTTTCTCTATTTCTAATAATACAATTATTAATTGGCTTTTTTACCACATGTGTAAATGTGCCATTAAATTCTTATTTTCAAATTCATACTCCACTGCAGTTTCAAGGCCGTTTTTTTGCTTTATTAGCATTTAGCTCTAGTCTATTTGTTCCGTTAGGGATTCTTTATTCCGGTTTTATTTCCAGTATAATAGGACCGGATGTCACTTATATCGTGAATAATATGTTTATTATATTTATTATTATGATTATATTGAAAAGAGGTAAAAGTAGGCTCATATATGAATAAATTAGCTAGGAGGTCATATAAGACATCTCTTTTAATAAACTATATAAATTTAATTAAGATCTAAACTTATGGAAGCATGGGGGGAATTGACTTGCTACATATTGCAATATGTGATGATGATCCAGTAACTTGTACTCAACTGGAAGAAATTATAATAGTATTTCAAAATAGTATGAGAAGAGAATTTGAGGTGGATGTTTTTTATTCAGGTGAAGAATTATATAAGTATATTATAAAAGAAAATTTCTATCATCTGATATTTCTTGGTATTGAATTTGAGACTATTAATGGCATAGAAATAGGACGAAAGATAAGAGAAGAAAGAAATGACAATATAACACAAATCGTATATGTTTCAGTAAAAGAAAGCTATGCTATAAAATTATTTGATATTCGTCCATTGAACTTTCTAGTGAAGCCTTTAAAAAAAGAAAAAATAAAGAAGGTTTTAAAAACAGCCATTATGTTGATTGATAATGAAAATCAATATTTTGAGTTTAAAATGAACCGAACTCATAAAAGAATACCTTTTAAGGACATTATATATTTGGAGAGTAATAGAAAAAAGGTTAAAATAATAGAAAAGGATGGAGAATATGAATTTTATGGAAAGCTAGAAGAAGCAATGAAGCAGCTTCCAGGTGAGAATTTTCTCCAAATCCATAAATCTTACATTGTAAACTATTCGTATATAGTCTCTTATCAATATAATTATATAGAAATGGTTAATAAAAGAATATTACCTATCAGCCAGCATAACAGAAAAGTTGTTGGAAATTGGCTAATTGAGCAAAAAAAAGAAGAGTAAAAAGATATTTTTTTTCCATTAAAGATCCTCGTGTAGTTTATTCAGCCACACGGGGATCTTTAAGTTTAAGTTTACTTAGACTACGCTTGCAGATGTAAGGCGATTTGCGTTTTCAATTTTCATGGTAATTTCAAGATAAGCGTTGACTTTCCTTATATCAACCTTAAATATAGAAAATGTTAGCTTTTTTATAAAACTTGCCTGTATTATATCTTTCTTTTATTTCAATGATAATATATAATCTAATTCATTAGCGACTTGAAAAGATAATAGTTCATAATAAGTTTATTAGTAGCTTAAGTAAAGAAGCTCCAAACCTATTATAATTGTAGGGATTGAAAGTCAGTATAATAAGGAGGCATAAGAATATAATTTATGAAAACAAGGGACAAACTACTAGCCATATTTGTTGTGCTACTATGGGGAATCAATTTTACAGTAATTAAATTAGGAGTCAATGAAATGTCGCCATTTTTATTGGTGGCATTAAGATATACCGTTGCCGCTCTGCCTGCAATACTATTTGTAAAACGGCCAGATATCAGTTGGAAATATGTTGTCCTTTATGGAATGACCGTTGGTGTAGGACAGTTTTCATGCCTTTTTTATGCATCAAATATAGGAATGCCTGCCGGTGTTGCATCAGTGGTCTTGCAGTCACAGGCATTTTTTACCATATTATTTGCAGGTGTACTGTTTAAGGAAAAAATCAGGAAGGGCCAAATTGTGGGACTTATCATTGCTGGAGCAGGACTTTATTTTATAAGCGGCAGCATAGGAGGCAATGGCGGCACTGCTGTACCGAAAGCGGCATTTTTTCTAACGATATTAGCGGCACTTTTCTGGGGAATTTCAAATATTGTAGTTAGATATGCGTCAAAAGAAGCAGAAGCACATGGAAAGAAATTAAATATGTTCAGCATGGTTGTATGGTCCAGTTTGGTTCCGCCAATTCCTATGCTGACAGCAGCAATCATTATTACTAAGCCCTTACAGGTCTGGAATCAGTTGACCGATATCAATGGGACAGCCATCTTTTCAATCGTATATCTGGCGTTGTGTGCAACTCTGATTGGGTATGGTATATGGAGTACATTACTCGCAAAATACTCCGCTGGAGAGGTAGCCCCTTTATCGCTCCTGGTTCCGGTAGCGGGTCTTATTACAGCACAGATCGTACTGAAAGAGAAACTGACAGCATTACAGTGGGTAGGAGGAATTATTATTATTTCAGGCCTGCTGATATCCAATTTTTCCCATTTACTATTAAACAAATTACATAAGAAATTATGAAAATCAAATAATTTTTGAAGTATATCAAGTTACTATTAAGTTTATATGTAACTTGATATACGAAAGCTATAGTTTTATATTGTTGGCAGGAGGTAATAAAAATGTTTCAGCCTGAACTAGAGAAGGATATTCGCTGCCCACTAGAATACAAATAGAAATTATTTGGCGGAAAGTAGAAATCTGGAATAATATGGGCACCAGACCAATGTTCTCATCTATGAGATAAATCAAGCTTCTAAAAAAGTTATCATTTATATTAATTAAATCGTAAATTGTAGTTAAGTCAATTGAATGTTATACTTTATTTAATATATGGGGAAGAGAATGGAGGCTATGATTTGAGTTCACAGAGTAAAAAAATAAAAGTACATAACTACACCTTTGCAGAAGCTTGTTCATCCATCATCAATGGAGTAATAAGCTTTTTTATTGTTTTGTTAGTGTTAGTATTTCCAATCATCTATCATAATTCTTACATAGATATTTTAGTGTTCAAATATCAATTCTATTGGGGCAGTGTTGTGGCTATGTTATCACTTTGTTTTATTCTTTCTCTAATTATGCTGGTAATCGATTACAAGAAATATAAAGGGGAGCATACAAAGATTCTTTTTACCAGGCTGCGTCCAAAGAACTGGAGAAAAACATTTCGTGCAGCTGATCGTTGGGCTATCATTTTTTTGATTATTCTCGTTATTTCAACTTTTCAGTCCGATTATTTTTATGAGTCATTCTGGGGAAATGAAGGACGATATTCTGGATTATTTTTAATGACACTCTATGTTGCATCCTATCTGATGATTAGCCGGTTTTGGAAGGCAAAGGAATGGGTACTGGATGTTTTTCTGGTCAGTGGTATGATGATATGTTTTGTTGGAATCACAGATTATTTTAGGATGGATGTCCTTAATCTTCATAAGTACATTGCGTATGAAGAATGGGATATATTTACCTCCACCATTGGAAATATTAATATGTATACCGGTTATGTTGCGCTGATTTTAGGTTCTTCAGCGACGTGGTTTGCTATTTCTATAAGTAGGATAAGAGTCATCTGGTGTTATCTCTGTATGGTAGTTAGCTTTTTTGCAATTATCCTGGGACGCAGCGATAATGGATATTTGGCGTTGGCGGCTTTGTTTGGATTTCTGCCTTTTCTATTATTCAGAAGTAAAACCGGGATGAAACGGTATTTGCTGATGGTTGCTACATTCGGTACCGTGGTGCTATGCATTATCCAAATGAACAAGGCTTACGGGGATACTGTGATTGGGCTTGATAGTTTGTTTCAGACATTGGCTGACTTTAAAGGTTTTATATACGTAGTGGCAGGGCTGTGGGCAGTATACGCTGCAGTTTATATCCTGATTAAAAAAAGCCAGAATAAGAATGAGGAAGTTGGACTGGGGTTCCTATATGGCTGGGCTGGACTGATGATACTTTCCATATTGGTTCTTGGCTTTTTGCTTTTTGATGCAAACGTGGCTGGAAATGCAGCAAGGTATGACTCTTTGGGGAATTATCTCGTATTTAACGATAGCTGGGGAACGGGTCGGGGGTATATCTGGAGAAAGTCAATGGAATTATATAAGGAATTTACTCCAATGCATAAATTATTTGGGCATGGACTGGATACCTTTGGAATACTGACTGTAACAAAAATCGGTGAAGAAATGCCACAACGCTTTGAAAATGCCCATAATGAGTATTTGCAGTACTTTATGACCATTGGTCTGACTGGTTTAATTGCTTATGTTGTTTTTCTTGGCTCAGCTATTCGCTGTATGTGGAAAAATGTGAAGACAAAGCCATATATAATAGCCTGTTGTTTTGCCGTGATATGTTATATGACTCAAGCAGTCGTGAATATAAGTGTAGTGATTGTAACTCCCATGATGTGGTTGTTGCTTAGCATTGGAATGGCAAGCTGTAAGAAAGGGTCTGATAATAGCATTAGGATATAAAGTATTCCCATAGTGAGTCATAATAATAGCTAGAGATTAGTCAGTTTGAAACTGGCGCAGATAAAATGCATCTTGAGAAGCCTTTAAAAGCTGATTCAGGATGCATTTTTTATGCCTTATTTTATTTTCTGGTTGATGATCGAACAATTAGATTTGGAAGAGTCACAAAGGATTGAACTTGAAGCCCCGGATTTTTTATCTTCCTCAATAAGATAGAAGCCGCCTGTTTTCCCATTTCATGGACATCTATATCAATCACAGTGAGAGGTGGATCAACGAGCTGTGAGAGAGGATAATCGTCAAATGTAATGAGTCCCATATCCTTTGGGATGGATAATTGATGTTTTTCTATTGCCCCAACAGCCCCCATTGCAATCTGATTATTCTCACAGATAACGGCATCGGGGAGAGTGGGTTGACTTAGGAGTTCTTCCATCATTAAAAATCCACTTTCTTTTGTATAGGTACCGTATTTTATAAAATCATCTTGTATGGTCAGTCCATTAATATTCATATACGATACAAAACCTTGCAGGCGGTGCCTTGATATTTCATCGCTTTTAGGCCCTCCGATAAAAGCGATCTGAGAATAGCCGCATTTTTCCAAATATTCCATTGCCATTTGTCCAGAAACGCGATTGTTGGTATCGATCCAGGAAGAGGGGCTGGCAAATGGGGGCCTCCCGATAATAATGTGTGGAAAGTTGTTTTTAGATAAAAAGTCAATCAATGCCCTTGAAGTGGCAGAGCCATGGACCAAAATACCATCAGCCGTGTTACAACCGACGATTTTATTCGCTGAATCAAAAGCATCTTGTTTGTCAGATACGCCTAAGAAAGACAGATTATAGTTTTTGTCTCGGATTACATTTTGTGCACCGCATAGAATTTCAAACATGTGAGGATTATGAAAGGCAGTATGTATTTCCGTAACAGCAAGAAAGATAATGTTGCCAGTACGTTTGCATTTGAAATTACTGGCTTGTGCATTGGGATGATAATTGAGACGTTTCATCACTTCCAAGACACGCTGAGTCGTGCGTTCTGAAATATAAGGCTTGTTGTTCAGGATTTTAGATACCGTAGCTGTGGATACTCCGGCTTCCCTGGCAACATCTTTTATTGTTACAGCCATTGGACACCCCTTTCTTAAACTCCATTAGAATAGTATATCGTTTACCTAAAAAAATCAAGCAATATGTATAAAAAAACTTTGTTATTAGGAGTGGTATTGTTATAATTTGCTTATAAATACCGGTATTTTATAAAATAGTAAACAACATATCAAGAATGGAGAAGGAAGGGGAAATGATAGTGAAAAAGATGTTAAAACGTATTGTAAGCTTTGTACTTTGTTTTATTATGACAATGCCGCTGTTACCTCCAATGGAGGTAAATGCAGCCGAAAGTCTTCGGGGAGAGTCTATTTATCAGATTATGGTTGATCGTTTTTATGATGGGGATAAAACGAATAATGCAACTGGAGAAGCTTTTCGATATGCAGAGAACTCAGAAGAAGATTATCGTTATATGCATGGCGGTGATTGGCAGGGAATCATAGATAAGATTTCTTACATTAAGGAAATGGGATATACCGCAATCTGGATTTCACCGGTGTCTGATCCGCAGCTATGGGGGATACCGGATTCCAGTGGCAAACAGTGGCCATCTGCCTATCATGGCTATAATGTATTTGATCCCAATCGAGCCAATCGCTATTTCGGTTCAAGAGATCCTCAGGCCAGCAAGGATAAGCTAAAGGAATTGGTAGATGTTTGCCATGAAAATGGAATTAAGGTCATTTTTGATGTAGTTCCCAATCATGTGGGAGATTATCTGCAGGGAATCGGAAGCAATGCGCATTATACCAACGGTACAGGATTAAAAGAGGGCACTCAGTTGCAGCCTGCGGCTCCGTTTAATAATGTCTCATGGTATCACAATAAAGGAGATATCAACTTTAACATAGAGCACCCTCATACATCAACAAGCACGCAGATGCTTGAAGATCATGACCTGGGTGGTCTGGATGATATTGACTTTGATAATAAGGATGCCAAGGGCGCAATGTTTGACTCTATAAAAAACTGGTTTACCTATACCGGGGCAGATGCGGCCAGAGTGGATGCAGCAAAATGTATGAAACCATCTGATATTCATGAATTACAGGAATATTTGGGAGTTGCAACCTTTGGCGAGAACTTTGATATGCATGTGGAATTTATTAAGGATTGGGTTGGAGATAACGCTGAAACAGGCATGCTTGATTTTCCCCTGTTTCAGGCTATTGTAAATGATTTTGCATATGGTAAGAATTTTAACAACACATCGGAAATATCACTTCAATCCATTTTAGCACAGGATTACCTTTATGGCACTCACCTGAATGATATGGTTACATTTATTGACAATCACGACAGAAATCGTTTTTTGACAGAAGCTGGAGGCGATGTTGATAAACTCCATAATGCATTGACGTTTATATTTACAGCAAGAGGAACTCCGGTGGTCTTTCAGGGAACAGAGCAAAACAGAGGAAATGCCAATGGTCAGGGGATCAATGGGATTGCAGATACCTGGAATCGTTGGTCCATGGTAACGAAGGATCAAAACGGCAATGTAATAAAAGATTATTTTAACACATCCACCAATACCTATAAGCTTATCCGGACTTTGAACGACCTTCGGGAAAAATATGAAGCCCTAAGCTTCGGAACACAACGTGAGATGTGGACTTCCATGCATACCTATGCGTTTTCAAGAAGAATGGACAGTGGAAAAAATGCAGGACAGGAAATAATTTGTGCGTTTCATAATTCCAAAGGCACCGATACTGAAACAATGTCTATACGTGCTGAAAGCTCCATAAGAGCAGGGACTACGTTAGTAAATGTAATGAATCCCAATGATAAAATAACCGTATCCCAAGATAAGAAAGTAACAATAACCCTTACCGGAGACACTTCCAAAATATATGTGGTTGATGAAAATGCAGGTAATACTATTCCGGTGACTATTCATATTCGCAATGCGTCTACGGACTGGGGACAGAATGTTTATATTTTAGGAAACTGCGCAGAACTTGGAAACTGGGATCCAAACAAAGCAGCAGGGCCTGCAGCCTGCCCCAATTATCCTGAGTGGAATTTGACCGTATATATTCCGGCAGGTCAGAAAATTGAGTTTAAAGCAATTAAGAAGAATGCGGCAGGCAATGTCATTTGGCAAAGCGGAGATAATCGCAGCTATACGGTGCCAGCGTCGGGGGCAGGGACAGTGAATATAGACTGGTAAAAGATTCGTAACATAATTTCAAAATTTTGAATGGAGGGCATGAGAATTGAAGAAGATGGCACTGGTTTTGTGTATTGCAATCACTGCTGCAATGTTTACAGGATGTAGTAAAAATACGGACAGCGTTGCGGCAAAGCAGGGGAATACGGAGGCACTCAATACCATCCGTATTTGGCATGATGGAGATAAGGCTATGATACAGTTGATGGAAGATCATCTAAATGAAGCTTTAAGTGATGATGGAATCACTGTAAAATTCGAGCAGAAGAGCGGATTAACAGATCAGATTAAGCTATATGGAAGCGATGAGGTGAATGGACCGGATCTGTATATGTATGCCCATGATTCTCTTGGAATGTTCGTGGAAATGGGAGCTTTGGCACCGATCACGGATGTGATTGACAAAGCTGTTTATGCGGATATGCTTCCCATGACGCTGAAAGCAGGGAATTATAAGGAGGCTCAATATCTGATGCCGGTCTACTTTGAAACACTGCTTTTTATTTACAATAAGGATTTATGGGAGGGAGAAGTGCCTTCCACCACAGAAGAACTTTATTCCTACATGAAAGACCATACAGATGCCACTGCTGGAACTTATGCTTTAGTGAACCAACATTCAACTGCTTATAATGTAGCTCCCTTTATAAACGGATTTGGCGGATTCATTATCAATGAGCAGGCGAAGTCAGGACTAAATGATAAAAAGACCATGGAGGCAATTGAATATAATAGAAAGTTTGCCAAATTAGAAGCGGACGGGGACTATAATACGGTGAATGCTCTGTTTAAAGACGGAAAAGCCGCGGCAATTATTGGCGGACCATGGCTGATATCAGGCGTGAAAGAAGCTAAAATCAATTATGGAATAAAAGCCTTATGTGATTTTACGATGCCAAACGGTAATGCACTGGTGCCATATTCAGGCGTCCAGGGAATTGGTGTTATGAAGCATGCAGCGGAAACTAAAAAAGAAGCGGTGGAAAAGGTGCTGAAAGAAATTGCTGATCCCCAGCTTGGAATTGATCTGGCAGAAAACTCAGGCTGCGCTCCTGCGAATCAAAAATCCTATGAAAATCCAACGGTGTCAAAGGATGAAATGATAGCTGCTATGAGAAAGACTGCTGATATTGCTCAGCCTATGCCAAACATTCCCCAAATGAGCGTAATGTGGGGGCCAGCAGAATCACTTCTTGCGGCAGTCAATAAATCAGGCAAAGATTTAAACAACGTTGCGGATGAATATCAGAAGCAGGCAGAGACTGCAATCGCAGATATGCAATAAAAGTGTAAGTACGCGGGAAGATAGCAGAGGATGCTTTTATAAGCTCTTTGTATGACCGGTTAACTTGTTTTAAATAGTTAATCGGTCATACAGAAGAAAACTTGTCTTACGATTATGTAGAGACACCTTACCTGTCCTTTTTTATAGGACAGATTGCTGCAGATTGGGGATATAGGAGTAGGCAATTTATGAACAAGAAAAATAAAATTCTTCCATGGGAATATAGTTTTCCCTCAATCATATTAATCGGATTAATTGTAGTATTTCCGATTATATATACCATATATATTTCGTTTACAAATATGAATCTATATCATTGGACGGACTATGAATTTATAGCCTTGGACAATTATAGACGTGCATTAACAAAACTGGATTCAGGTTTTATGTCTGCATTATTAACAACAATCATTTGGACCGTTTTAAATATGGTCATACAGATTTTGGCTGCCTATTTGATTGCACTGGGGTTGAATGCAGAAGGGCTAAAACTGGCGAGATTATACAAGACACTCCTGATGTTTCCTTGGGCAATGCCGGCTTACATATCAATTTTATTATGGAGAGTAGGTATTTATAATCCGCAGTATGGCTTATTGAATAAAATACGTTCCGCGCTGGGGTTTTCTAACATGGATTTTTTATCTGAAAACATTCCGGCTTTTATTTCCTGCATGGTATTAAACTTGTGGATGGCACTGCCATTTCTCATTATGATGATGGATGGGGCGTTGCAGAGTGTGGACATCAGCTATTATGAAAGTGCAAGATTAGATGGAGGCGGATGGTGGGCTCAAAATTTATATATAACAATACCATCCATTAAGCCCATATTAGCTCCTTCCATTATTATGACGACATTTACCACCTTTAAGCAGTTTGACATTATCTATTTATTAACGATGCAAAAGGGTTCTCTTACTGGAGCAACTCTTCAGACTGTTATTACATATGCGCACCAAAATGCCTTTGTATCTAATAATTATGGGCTTTCCTCTGCTGTTTCCATAGTAATATTTGGATTTATTATTCTATTTTCTTTATTTGTCAATCGAGGCATTCGGGAGGAACACGTATGAGGATAAAAACAGCAAAACGCATGGCTCGTTTAAGTATCTTAAATGTATTTTTTGTATTGTTATGTTTTATTACTTTAATTCCTATTTTATATGCATTTTTGCTTTCCGTAAGCAGTGATAGCTCTGCATTTGGAAACGGATTCTTATTTCCCCAGAGTCCTACCTTGAAAAATTATAAAGCAATTCTTGTGGAGGAGCCATTTCTTATATGGCTTAAGAATTCTGTCGTTCTTAGTCTTGGGACTATGATACTTGCAATGGGGACATCGGTGACAGCGTCGTATGCATTTTCCCGCTTTCGGTTTCGGGGAAGAAATGAGATGTTAAAGCTATTGTTAATTCTGAATGCGTTTCCACAAATCTTATCCATGTTTGCTATATTTAGATTATTTAAAAACATGAACCTTTTAAATAATTACATGGGTTTAATCCTGATTTATGCAGGAAGCATGTGTATATTCAGTATCTGGAATATGAAAGGTTACTTTGATACCATTCCCATCGAAATTGAAGAATCTGCAAGAATCGATGGCGGAAGCTCGGGACAGATCATCTGTAAGATCATATTACCCCTTGCCAGGCCTTCCATTATTGTGACTGCGGTCATGGTATTGATTTTTGTATGGAATGAATATCTATTTGCAACTACATTTTTAATGAAAGAGGAGAACTATAACCTTGCAGGCGGGCTTTATCAGCTTCAGGCCAATGATTATAGCAGAAGCTGGTCCTTATTTTCAGCGGCCGCAATTTTAGTTTCAGTACCTATTTTGATCCTGTTTTTTTCCATACAAAAATATATGGTATCAGGACTGACTACAGGAGGAGTGAAAGGATAATGAAAAACAACATGAAAATAAATCGTGAGGCGGTTTTGCATATTCCGTTATCAAATTATGCATTTGCCAATTCTGAACATAGATTGACCATAAGAATACGAACACAAAAGGACAATGTTTCTGCGTGTACCTTATACTATGGTGATCGGGCTTGTCCTGCCACGCCCGTTGTTTTTGAAGAAATTCAGATGGAAATAAAAGCAAGGGATGAACTTTTTGACTATTATGAAGCAGCGTTTGAAACACCATATACCCGTGTATGCTATTATTTTAAGCTGCAAAATGAAGGAGAGTGGACCTATTATTACTCAGAACGTTTTTCAAATGAACTAGCAATTCTTTATTTTGAACGTAATGTTATGGAAGAAAGAAGCGAGTATTATCAGTATCCCTACATATTAAGAAATGAAATACCAGATGTACCAGCTTGGTTTAAGAAGGCAGTCGTTTACAATATATTTCCGGATAGCTTTGTCGGTGAGGAAGCTGGTTCGTTCACACAGCCAAAGGAAGTGGTATTAGAAAATGGAAAGGTCTGTAGATCAAGATTAGGCGGAACGCTGAAAGAAGTTATAAAAAATCTGGATTATATTCAGGCACTTGGCGTTAACTGCATTTATTTCAATCCCATATTTGCAGCAGGAGAATATCACAAGTATGATACCATTGATTATTATCACATTGATCCGTGTTTTGGAACCAATGAGGAATTTAAACACTTAGTGGAAGAAATTCACAAACGAGAGATGAAGATCATTATAGATGGTGTATTTAATCATTGCAGCTGGGAATTCTCTGCCTTTGAAGATGTTATGGAAAAGGGAGAAAATTCAAAATATATTGATTGGTTTTATGACTTAAAGTTCCCGGTCCGCCGGCCCCAGTCGGAAAAAGAAAAACCTGGTTATGCCTGCTTTGCTTATGAGCCTAAGATGCCAAAACTAAATACTTCAAATGAAGAGGTGCAAAAGTATTTCGCCAATGTAGGTACTTATTGGATTCGTGAGTATCAAATAGACGGATGGCGATTAGATGTAGCAAATGAAATTGACCGGAATTTTTGGAGAAAATTCAGAGAGGCAGTAAAAAAAGAAAATAAGGAAGCAATTCTCATTGGTGAGGTGTGGGAGAATGCAGAAAGCTGGCTTCGGGGAGATATCTTTGATTCAACCATGAATTACGAATTCAGACGAATTTGCCGTGATCACATCATTGGTGACCATAAAAATGCATTAACTGCAGCCAGACAGCTGGAACAGATGAGGCTCCGTTACCCTACCAATCTTGTAAACGGACAGCTGAATCTTTTGGATACCCATGATGTACCCAGATTTCTATCTCTTTGTAGGGGCGACCTGCGGAAGTGGAAATTAGCTTGTATTCTCCTTATGCTCTTTCCGGGGGTCCCCAGCTTGTTTTACGGCGATGAACAGGCAATTAGCGGAATGAAGGAAAACGAATACAGGAATCCCATGGTATGGAACCAAAATCCACAACTATGTGAATTTGTGCAGAAGATCATAGAGATCAGAAAAGAATATATAGAGGAAGACACTTCCTATGAAGTATTATGGGAAGAAACCAATGAAAAACTGTTGACTTTTGTAAGAGACGGAAGCAAGGGAAGATTATTTATAAGTCTGAATGTTTCAGAGATGGATCAGGAATGGAATAGAGGGGAGAAAAATATAATTTTTGCCTCCACGGGAAATGAAGAGCTTCTGGAAGCAATGGGATATAAACTATATTTATAGATTTAATGGAAAGCGGTATTTTGCCATTTGTTTAAATGAACAATGGCAGGGCATCGCTTTTTTTGATTGGTATACAAGATACAAGGGGAATAGCATGGTACACTTTCTCTGTTGTAAATGATATTTTATTATGATAATATAGCATTATTCAAGCTGCATTTCATAGTAATTGCAGCTTGAATTTTTAAAGTAACACTTAGGCCACACTAGAGCACCGTATAAAATAGGGGGCTTTTCGCACAATAAGCAATAAGGAGATAAAACTATGAATCCAATCATTCAGGTTAAAAACTTCACAAAAAAATATGGTGACTTTGTCGCAGTAAACGATATATCTTTTGATGTGGAAGAAGGCAGTGTATTTGCATTTCTGGGACCAAATGGTGCTGGAAAAAGCACAACCATAAATACGTTATGTACCATTTTTGAAAAAACTTCCGGTACGTTACTGATCGATGGAAAAGATGTGAGCAGGCAAAAAAGTGAGGTACGGTCTTCCATTGGAGTTGTATTTCAGGATTCCACTCTTGATGCGAAAATGACCATTGAAGAGAACTTGAAAATGCACTGTGTATTTTATAACATTCCAAACAAGGAAGTAGAAGAACGAATTACGTTTGTTCTAAACCTCGTGGATTTAACAAATGAAAGAAAGAAAATGGTTTCCGCTTTATCAGGAGGAATGAAACGGCGTGTTGAGATTGCCAGGGGCCTGGTGCATTATCCCAAGGTTTTATTCCTTGATGAGCCAACAACCGGGCTGGATCCCCAGACCAGGGCACATATATGGGAATATATTATGAAGCTTCAAAAAGAAAGGAACATTACCATCTTTCTGACCACCCACTATATGGAAGAAGCCGAAATCTGCAATAAGATAGCAATTATGGATGGAGGGGTAATTGTAGCACATGATACCCCTTACGCGCTGAAGAAAAAGTATACGAAGGACAAGGCTTATATCAATACAAACGATGAAGAAGGGTTTGAACGCCTGCTAGCGGAGCACCAATTAAACTATTCAAAAAAAGATGGTTATTACAAGGTGGAAGCAGAAGATCTGGATCGTCTGCTGGAGGTATTAAGCGTTCATAAGGAGCACATTACCAATATTGAAATTAAAAAAGGAACCTTTAATGATGTATTTTTAGAGATAACAGGAAAAAAGATTAGGGAGGAGGGATAATATGAATACAGTATTCGCCTTATGGAAAAGAGGACTAAAAGCATTTGTACGTAATAAAACAGGGTTAATATTTTCGCTCATATTTCCTTTTTTCTTTGTATATGTGTTTGGTGCAATATTTAAAAATGATTTCATTGAAAATCCCATCGCTTATATGCTTTCAGGTGTTATTATCACGACTGTATTTGAAAGTGCGCTGAACCTTGCGTCTTCAACGGTTGATGATATGGTCAGTGGTTTTATGAAAGAAGTTTTGGTCTCTCCGGCAAAAAGAGTTTATGTTGCAATGGGACAATTACTGTCCGCAGCAACAGTAGCCACCTTACAGGGTATCCTGATCCTGGTAATTGGTTTATTTATCGGTATAAAGTTTACGAACTGGAAAACTCCTTTATTGGTGCTCGTATCCATGATTTTTATTGGCATCGTATTCTCTGGCGTTGGGCTGTTTTTAGCTACAAAGGTACGCAACGGTCAAACATTCCAGATCGTCAAAACAGCAGTAACAATGCCCCTGACATTTCTGTCCGGTGCCTATGTTCCATTGTCCATGCTGCCAGGCTCTCTGAAGTTTGTCGCTTACTTTAATCCAATGACTTATGCCACAGCATTTTTTAGAATGATCGTCTTGGAAAAAGGCAATCTTCCTGTTTCTGAACTGATTAAAGAAGGACTGGTGGTTGAAATAAATGGTTTTGCAATTACTCCGATGATGACGTTTGGAGTTATCCTGGTCATTGGTTTGGTGTTCCTGCTTCTTTCGACCATATCCTTTGTTAAGACAGATTTTTCAAGATTGAATCGAAGTGCCACCGATGCCAATGCGCTTTGGGGATAATATTTTGATATACCATTAAATAAGAGCATGATAGCCTGCTGGAATGAAACTATTCTGGCAGGCTATTTTGTTATGAATGATATTGATTACGTGATTGATGTACTTGTACCTGTGAATATGTGATATTTTGTGAAATAGTACAATACGCTATAAGGAAGCGTTCTTCCTGTCCATGTGTAATGGGATCGTATACAAATGCATCTTAAAAGGAGAAATTCAATATGTAACAGAATTTGCTGCAATAGGAGTTTGCCCGCCATGGAGGAAGGAAGAAATGAAAGTTGGAATTTCAAGGGGGAAGGTATTTATGAGTGGAGTGGTTAGAAGCAGAACGTTTAGAAGGTATCTGGCAGTCGCAGGGGTTCTTGCAATTTTTGTAATTGCATTTATGTTTCAGGCGGAGGCAGAAGAAGGCAGTGAGTCCACACAAAACAATCAGGCTGCACCAAAGCGGGTATCAGTCCACGACCCGTCAATCGTTCAGGCAAAGGACGGAGAATATTATATCTTTGGTTCCCATCTTGCTGGTGCAAAATCAAAGGATCTGCTCAATTGGACTTCTCTGGGAACTGATTATGACAATGTAACAAATAACTGGCTCTATGGAAATGTAAGAGAAAATTTAAAAGGATCATTTCTATGGGCGGGCTATGATGACGGGGATTGTTCCGGCGGAAAGTATGCTGTCTGGGCACCGGATGTTATTTGGAATCCCTATTACCGGAATAAAGACGGTAGCAAAGGTGCCTATATGATTTACTACAGCGCCTCCTCGACCTGGCGAAGGTCCTGTATTGGTTACGGCATATCTAAAAATATAGAGGGGCCTTACACCTATGTG
This sequence comes from [Clostridium] aerotolerans DSM 5434, assembly GCF_000687555.1. Classification (GTDB taxonomy): domain Bacteria; phylum Bacillota; class Clostridia; order Lachnospirales; family Lachnospiraceae; genus Lacrimispora; species Lacrimispora aerotolerans. The sequence goes on from NZ_JHWJ01000001.1 coordinate 514,921, forward strand.
GACACCGTAATTTATTCTGGTTTTACAAAAGATGGAAAGACAGATGGAAACAGCCGAAGGAATACAAGGTGGGATAATAATTACCTGAATATAAAAAAACTGACGGATTCCGGTGTTTTAAAGAATGGGATCAGCAATCAATGGTTTAAAGGAAATGAATGGAACCATAATTATGGTCCGAATGCCATTGATCCCACCTTGTTTTTTGATAAAACAGGCAATAAGCTTTACATGGTTTATGGCTCCTGGTCGGGAGGGATCTACCTATGTGAACTGGATCGGGAGACGGGAGCAGTGAAGTATCCTGGAACGGATTCTGTAGATGGAGTGAGCGGAAATTACGTGGACCGATATTTTGGTGTCCATCTGGCTGGTGGGAATCACCAGTCAGGGGAAGGACCCTATATCATATATGACCAGGAAAGCGGCTATTACTATCTTTATGAAACCTATGGTGGTCTGACAGCCAATGGTGGGTACAACATGCGCCTGTTCCGTTCAAAGGAGGTCACCGGCCCCTATCTTGATGCATCAGGGAAAAATGCGGCTGGTAATAACAGCAATAATGAGCAGTACGGAATAAAGCTTATGGGCAATTATAAGTTAAGAAATAGCAGCATTGGATATAAGGCAGCAGGGCATAACAGCGCTATCATTGACGGGGGTAAGAATCGTTATCTGATTTATCATCAAAGATTTGATAACGGAACGGAAAACCATGAGGTTCGGGTTCATCAGCAATTTTTAAACCAAAAGGGCTGGCCGGTGACTGCTGTATTTGAAAACAAAAATGATCCTATCAATCATTATGACTCCAAGGAGGTGTTGGGCAAATATGATTTATACGATCATGGTCAGAAAACCACGTCTGACATGGTGAAGAAAGAAACGATTACTCTGCTTGAAAACGGAAAGATCCAGGGAGACAAAACGGGAACCTGGAAACAGACCAAAGGAAATAAGTATGATTATATCACAATGAATATAAATGGTACGGAATATCAGGGAGTATTTTTCAAACAGCACGACGAAAATGGTACTGCAGAGCCAACAATGACTTTTTCCACTGTGGGAGATAACAATACATGTATTTGGGGCATAAAATCAGAGTGATTTTCTTATAAAAATAAACATTTAGACTATCTACAAAGAGGTATTATACTAAAAAGCTGCCTCCGGTCCAGTTAAAAGTGAGGATAAATAAATAAAGAACATTAAAAAGGAGCTGCTGGAGCAGTTCCTTTTTAATACCCTGTTAGGCGGTATGCACTTGATTCGTTTAAGGAAGGTAATCTCAAACGTGACAACGCGTCAGTACTAGAAACGATTATTTTTTAAAATCTCCATAAATGCTTCTATTTGTGGTAGTTTCTGGGCCTCCCGCTGGCAGTAAATATAAGTTCGTCTTATAAAAGGCTCGCCGTTTTTAAAGGTACAAGGTATTTGGCAGCCATTAAAATGCTCTAGCGCTATTTCCGGCAAGAGTCCCCAGCCTAATCCACGTTTTACCATTTCCACACATGCAGTAATACTGTCTACACATATCCCGTTTGTTCTGGGATTTAAGTTTTGTTCATGAATCCAGCGTGTAATCATTGCAGACTGGGCCATATCTGTTTTGTGACTGATATATAGGTAGTCAGATAGAGGGGTGTTTTCATATTCCTCATTATAAACCAGGCAGATGTTTTCCTGAGACAGGAGATATTGGACGCCGTCCCAGGAATATTCTCCACGAATTACAGCAAGATCCAGAGAGCCGTCCAGCATCTGGCGGTAAAGATGGCGGCTTTGTCCTGTGGTAATCTGCAAATTCACTTTTGGATATTTCTCATGATATTCCGCCAGGGCATCAGGTAATTTATAAAGGGCGAAATTAACGGAGACGCCCATATTAAGTGTTCCGCATATTTCCTCATTCATAGTTTCCAGGTAGATTCGCAGCAAATTCATTTCTCTGGCTGCGGATGTGCTGTGTTCCAGTACTGCTTCGCCGGCAGGAGTAAAACGGATGCCCTGGCGGGAACGAATTAGTAATTCTGTATCCAATTCTTTTTCAATGGCTTTTATTCTTTTTGACAGAGCGGACTGCGTAATATAAAGTCGTTCTGCTGCACGTGTGATGTTTCTGGTTTCATTCAGGATGCTTAGCATCTCAAAATCTTTCTCGTCCATGTTCTCTCCTTTTTTAATTTTCCATTCCATATATTCATGTTACATCAACCCCCTTTTTAAATCAAGTAACAACTTTTTGTGTATAGTTTATAATGTAATCATGAAATTGATACAGAGTAGATATAAATTCCAAAATGGACTGGAATACGAGAAATATTATGAATTTTACACGATGGTTAAACAAGGATACAATGAACTCAGCAGGCAAATATACCTAAATTTTATTCAACGTAAATGAAAAAGGAGAAACCTCAATGCTAATTAAAAATAGTGCAGTAGCCGGCACGCTGGAATCCAGTGATGCACAGGTCACAATAGAACCTGGAAACGGTTTGGAACTCAATATCCAGAGCAGTGTATTAAATCAGTATGGACGCCAGATTAAGGCCGCTGTATTGGAAACTCTGAATCGGCTGGAAGTAACGAATGCAAAGGTAACTGTTATTGACAAAGGAGCACTTGATTGTACACTAAAAGCACGTGTGGAATGCGCCGTATATCGTAGCTGCGATCAGTCCGCTTCCAATATTCCATGGGGAGGTATTATCAAATGATTCAACGACCAAAGCCAGATAAAAAGCGTCTGCGCCGCACAATGATGTTCATGAATTCGCAGAAACCAGGTCTTATTAAAGATGCCTATATTTATGGAAGTGACAGTATTATCCTGGATCTGGAAGATGCTGTGGCTGAAAATCAGAAGGATGCAGCACGTTTTAGTCTGTATCATGCATTAAAGAATATTGATTATGGAGATACGGAGGTCCTTGTTCGTATCAATGGCCTTGATACGCCGCATTGGCAGGAGGATGTTCGTGTATGTGTTGCCGGAGGAGCAGACGGAATCCGGATAGCAAAATGTGAAAATGCAGAAATGGTCCATCAGGTAGAGGAGGCCGTATTAGCAGCAGAGCGGGAGTTCGGTGTTGAGGAAGGAAGGACACTTCTGATGGCGGCACTGGAAAGCCCTATGGGAATCATGAATGCGTATGATATTGTTACTGCATCTGACCGTATGCTTGGCTGCGCGATTTCCGGAGGTGATTTCCGTAAGAGCATGCATGTGCAGATTCAGCGCGGTGGTGTAGAAATGATGGTTGCCCGCGGGCAGATGCTGTTGGCAGCCCGTGCGGCAGGTGTACAATGCTTTGATACCATGTTTCCAAACATTGATGATATGGAAGGGTTTCAGGCTGAAGTTATTCAGAATCATCAGATGGGCTTCGATGGTAAGAGTATCGTAAATCCGAAGCAGATTGCTTTTGTACATGAAACATTCGCACCTACAGAAAAAGAGATTGTCTATGCCGAAAAGTTGGTACGAGGTTGTCAGGCACAGGCAGATGCAGGAATCGGTGTATATACAGTCGACGGAAAAATGGTTGATATTCCGTTCTTTGAGGATGCGAAGCGTATCATTGCACTGGCAAAGGCATGTGGCGTTTATCACGGCGATCTGTAAGAAAGGGAGAATAGGATATGATTAACGCAGTTGGAAGAGATATCCCGGATTATCTGTTAACAGATGGCCGTGAGGTATATCAGGGAAGAAATTATAAAGATGGACAGTATATCAAAAAGGCTTCTCCTACCGTAAAGCGCGGTGAAAAACCAATGGAGAGCAAAATTTGCGAGACAATCCGTGAAGCTTGCGAACGGTGTGGAGCACATGATGGAATGACATTTTCTTTTCATACGGAGTTTCGTGATGGTGATTATGTAGCTGCAATGGTCTGTAAAGTGCTAGTAGAAGAAATGGGACTGAAAGATTTACACGTTGCAGCAACCTCTCTTGGTTCTGCCCAGGATATTTTTGCAGATTATATGGAACGGGGAATTATTATAGAGGCGCAGACCTCAGGGGTTCGTGGACGTATCGGCGAAGTGATATCCGCTGGAAAACTAAAAAAGCCTGCAATCATCAGAAGCCATGGCGGACGTCCCCGGGCAGTGGAAGCAGGAGAAGTGCATATTGATATTGCATTTCTGGCAGCAGCAACCTCTGACAGCTGTGGCAATGCCAAGGGGCAGGGAGGAAAAAATAACTGTGGCTCTATGGGATTTGCAAACCATGATGCACGCTATGCGGATCACACAGTTATTATCACTGACACACTGGTTCCATTCCCCAACCTTCCGTCATCCATTTCTTGTATTGATGTAGATGCGGTTTGTGTTGTGGATGCAATTGGTGATCCAAAGAAGATTGCAACAAAGGAAGCACGTATGACAGACAATCCACGTGAACTTATGATGGCTCAGAATGTTGCAAATGTCATTGTAGCGACTCCTTATTTTAAAGATGGATTTTCTTTTCAGACAGGAGTCGGCGGCCCTTCCCTTGCGGTAAACCGTTTTCTGGAAGAGCATATGAAAAAAGCAGGGATTAAAATGAGCTTCGCTCTTGGAGGTACCAGTTCCGCAATCTGTGCATTACAGGATAAAGGTTATGTGGATTACATTCTGGATACCCAGGACTTTGATCAGGGTGCTGCAGCTCATTTATTCAGTAATCCACATCACATTGAAATTGATTTAAGTGAATATGCAAATGCGGCTAATAAAGGTGCATATGTAAATAAACTGGATTATGTAGTCCTTTCTGCCCTGGAAATCGACACGAAATTTAATGTAAATGTTATTACTGGATCCGATGGTGTACTACGTGGAGCTCCAGGTGGACATCCCGATACTGCTGCAGGTTCCAAATGCTGCATTATTGTAACACCTCTTACCCGTGGTCGAATGGCGACAGTCTGCAAGGATGTAGTAACCGTAACAACACCAGGAGAATGTGTAGATGTTTTGGTAACAGATTATGGCATTGCCGTTAATCCAGCACGTCAGGATATCATTGAGTGCCTGAACAAAGCTGGTATTAAGCATGTAACAATTGAATCCCTACAGGAAAAAGCATACAGCCTTGTTGGGGAGCCAGATTTGCTGGAATGGGAAGATAAGGTAGTTGCTATTGTGGAAGCTCGTGATGGAACAATCCTTGATGTAGTGCGTCAGGTAAAACCATATGAATATGAGGATTAAGACAGAACAGCTGACAATAATATTTTCATTGACATGATGCTCCGACAGTAGTATAATAACGCCAATTGAATAAAATCTTCGGGGCAGGGTGAAATTCCCGACCGGTGGTATAGCCCACGAACCGCAAGGTTGATTCGGTTAAATTCCGAAGCCGACAGTAAAGTCTGATAGTAGAAGATAAAGAATGATTTACGTTTTTTGCGTGGATATTTAGATTATGCTCTGAAATGAATTACCATTTCAGAGCTTTTATTTTTATTTCCATTCAGCGTAACCGTCACTCGCTTTCTAAAATGCCTTGAACATGTTCGTGTTCAAGGCATTTTTTAGTAAGGATTCTGGTTTGCGTGGAAGAAAGCGCTGCATATATTTTTAGCCCTGAACATTTTGTTCAGGGTATTTTTTATGTAATTAAAATATTGTCTTAATGCATAAAAAGTGCCCTTGTCACTAACGTGGCAAAGCGTCATTGCCTGAGTTCGGTAAATCAGACTCTTTAAATTCAGAAGGAGGTGCAATATGAAAGATATAGATTATATGCGTCTTGCAATTCAACTTGCAAAACAGGGATGCGGGTGGGTGAACCCCAACCCAATGGTGGGGGCGGTAATCGTAAAGGAGGGAAGCATCATTGGGCAGGGCTATCACAAAAAATATGGAGAACTTCATGCCGAGAGGATAGCACTGGCAGGCTGTCAGGCATCTGCAAAGGGGGCAACGCTCTATGTGACATTGGAACCCTGCTGTCATCATGGAAGAACACCACCCTGTACCGACGCGATCATAGAAAGTGGTATTACCCGTGTGGTAGTCGGTTCCGGTGATCCCAATCCGCTGGTCGCCGGGAAAGGAATTGAGATTTTACGGTCTCACGGTATTGAGGTAATTGAGAATACTGCAAAGGATGAATGTGACAAACTAAACGAAAGCTTTTTCCATTACATTCAAAGCAGAACCCCCTATGTAGTTATGAAATATGCCATGACCATGGATGGAAAAATCGCCACCTATACCGGAAAGTCACAATGGATCACTGGCCCAGAGGCTCGACGGCGTGTTCATGAGGACAGACACCGTTATTCTGCCATTATGGTCGGAGTTGGTACTGTTCTCGCAGACGATCCCATGCTGACCTGTCGGCTGGAAAACAGCAGAAATCCGCTGCGAATTATCTGTGATACCAATTTAAGAACACCAGTGAACGCAAACATTGTAACTACAAATGATGCAGCCCCCACACTTATTGCAACGGCAGTCACAGAGGCAAAACGACATAAGCCATACCTGGATGCGGGCTGTGAGATTATGGTACTTCCTCAAAAAGATAATCATATTGACTTAAACAGTTTGATGATAAAATTGGGTGAAAAGCAGATTGACAGTCTTTTGCTGGAGGGAGGAGGCACACTGAATTGGTCAGCACTTAAAAACGGCATTGTCAATAAGATACAGGCGTATATGGCTCCAAAGGTGTTTGGCGGCAGTGGAAAATCTCCGGTGGAAGGGCTTGGTGTTACTCGCCCCAATGAAGCATTTCGGCTGAAAAAGCCAGTGATTACACAGGTTGGGGAGGATATTTTGTTGGAAAGCGAGGTGATTTGGTGTTTACAGGAATCATAGAAGAAATTGGAACGATAGAAAGTGTGAAAAAAGGAGCAAGCTCTGCTGTCTTAAGGATTCAGGCATTGAAGATCATGGATGACATTCATTTGGGTGACAGCATTGCAGTAAATGGTGTTTGTCTTACAGTGACTACGATTTCTACCGCTGGCTTTGCGTCCGATGTGATGCATGAGACCATGAACCGGTCATCACTGGGGAGTCTTCGTATGGGAAGTCCGGTTAATCTGGAGAGGGCGATGCCTGCAACCGGCAGATTTGGCGGTCATATCGTTTCCGGTCATATAGATGGAACCGGCACGATTCTTAACATACAAAGAGATGATAACGCTATCTGGTATAAAATCAAAACACCCCTTCCGGTTCTTCGCTACATCATTGAGAAAGGCTCCATTGCCATTGACGGAATCAGTCTCACAGTTGCAAATGTGTATAAGGACAGCTTTGATGTTTCCATCATACCTCACACGGCTCTATTCACAACACTAGCCAAACGGCGTGTAGGGGATCTGGTCAATTTAGAAAATGACTGCATTGGTAAATATGTGGAACGCCTGATGGGAAAAGAAACTCAAAGCAACAATATCACAGCCGAATTTCTTGCCCAAAACGGCTTTTAGGAGGAATAAATATGGTTCAATTTAACACAATCGAAGAGGCGCTTAAGGACCTTCGCCTTGGTAAAATTATTTTGGTTACAGATGATGAGGACAGAGAAAATGAAGGTGACTTTATCTGTGCAGCGGAGTTTGCCACAACTGAAAATGTAAATTTTATGGCGGTACATGGTAAAGGTCTGATATGTATGCCCATGAGCGAAGCCCTTTGCCAAAAGCTCCAATTTCCCCAGATGGTGGAGGATAACCGGGATAATCATAAGACAGCATTTACCGTATCCGTTGACCATGTGACCACCACCACTGGCATTTCGGCGGCAGAGCGGAGCATCACAGCCTTGAAATGCGTTGCTGAGGAAAGCAAACCGGAGGATTTTCGCCGTCCCGGCCATATGTTTCCCCTCCTTGCAAAGAAAAACGGCGTACTGGAGAGAAACGGGCATACTGAAGCTACTGTGGATTTTATGCGGTTGGCAGGTTTAAAGGAATGTGGTCTTTGCTGTGAGATCATGAGGGAAGACGGAACTATGATGCGTACACCAGAGCTTATGGAGCTGGCACAGAAATGGGACCTTAAGATAGTTACCATCAAAGCCTTACAGGATTACCGCAAAAGAAATGAAACCCTGGTTGAGCAGATAACCTGCACATCTATGCCTACAAGGTATGGTGATTTCAAGGCTTACGGATATATCAGCAAGCTCAACGGGGAGCATCACGTGGCACTGGTAAAGGGTGAAATTGGTGATGGGGAAAATCTGTTATGCCGGGTTCATTCGGAATGCCTGACTGGAGATGCGTTCGGTTCCATGCGATGTGACTGTGGACAGCAGTTCGCGGCAGCCATGATGCAAATTGAAAAAGAGGGAAGGGGGATTCTGCTTTACATGCGTCAAGAGGGGCGGGGCATTGGGCTGATTAATAAGCTCCGCGCCTACGCGCTTCAGGATCAGGGGCTGGATACCTTGGAAGCCAATCTTTCTCTTGGCTTTCCTGGAGATATGCGGGAGTACTTCATTGGCGCACAGATTTTAAGGGACCTTGGAGTCAAGACCCTTCGTCTGCTGACCAATAATCCGGATAAGGTATATCAACTTTCCGGATTTGGCATGGAAATCACCCAGCGGGTTCCCATTGAAATGGAAGCTACGGATCACGACTTATTCTATCTGAAAACCAAGCAGAAAAAAATGGGTCACATCTTACATTATTAAATAAAAGGAGATTAAAACATTGAAAACATTCGAGGGAAATTTAGTATCCAGGGACATTAAGATTGGTATTGTTGCCGCACGATTTAATGAATTTATTACAAGCAAACTGCTTGGCGGTGCACTTGATGGATTGAAACGTCACGAAGTCAGCGAGGATGACATTGACATTGCATGGGTTCCCGGCGCATTTGAAATTCCGCTCATTGCCTCCAAAATGGCAAAAAGCAGAAAATATGATGCAATCATCTGCCTGGGTGCTGTCATTCGTGGAAGCACCACCCATTATGACTATGTATGCAGCGAAGTTTCCAAGGGGATTGCCCATGTATCTTTAAACAGTGATATTCCAGTGATGTTTGGTGTTCTCACAACTGAAAATATTGAGCAGGCCATTGAACGTGCCGGAACAAAGGCTGGCAACAAGGGCTTCGATTGTGCGGTAGGTGCCATTGAAATGGTAAACTTAATACGGGATATGGAAGGCTGAAACGATAATTAGACCTTCAATTCTAGCGCTTCTGCACAGTCAAGAATGGTAAAGTAATTATAAATATATGGAAATATGAGTAAGAGAAATGAAGATATCAGCATGCGTGTTTTCGTGTATAAGAATAAAAACAATATTTCATGAGAGGGGCGAGATAATCGCCTCTCTCTTTTTGGCAGCACTATAGTTAGGAATCAAAATTCTTTCATTATGGATTGCAAGAATGGTACATTTTCACAACTTGTCTTTTGATAACATACAATAAAGTATGATGATAGGAAAGGAGGTGAGATGAATGGGCTGCTTTAACTGTGGTTGCTGCAGACGCCGTTGCAATTGGAATAATGGCAATAATAATGGTAACAATGGTAACAATGAACGGTGCAGAAGAGAGATCAGAGAGGCTTACTGGCAGGGTTTCAGAGATGGCTGTAGGAAGTGCCGCTGGAGATCAAGGGGGTTTAACGAGAATTTTAACGAAGGTTTTAACGAAGGTTTTAACGAGGATTTTGACGATAACTTTGATGATAATTATAACTATAATTATGATGATGGATATGATTATGAATAATCTTTTTAGGCAGGCCTCCCAAATAAGGACCTGCCTTAAGTTATATCTAACAGCATTTATGGAGGCATAATATTTAATTAACCGTACATAACTCTCTTCAAACGAATAATTATTAGCTATCGAGCGATAATAAAACGATAAGTATTTTACTTTTGACAAAATAATTATTGATATAAGGGAGAAAAAATGGAAGTAAAAGATAGAATCATACAGGATAAAGGCTTAGATCATACGCTGAACATATTGGAAGAAGGATACCTGTTTATTAAAAATAGAACGGATCGCTATGAATGCAACATGTTTGAAACTCATATTATGGGTGAGAAAGCAATATGCTTAAGCGGAGAAGAGGCTTGCAAGATCTTTTACAATGAAGAACTGTTTCAACGAAAAGGTGCAATGCCCATGAGAATACAAAAAACACTGTTTGGAGTTAATGCCATTCAGGGAATGGATAAGAAGCCCCACACGGAGCGCAAATTATTTTTCATGTCTCTGATGACGGAAGATCGTCAAAACGAATTGACCCGGCTATATAAGGAAGAATTGGAAGCGTCTGTCTTTCAGTGGATGGAAAAGAAAGAAATTGTTCTTTTTCATGAAATGAAAAATATTATATGCAAAGCAGCGTGTAAGTGGACAGGCGTCCCTATAAAGGAGAATGAAATCGAAGACAGGGCAGATGATTTCTGTTCCATGATTGATGGAATAGGAGGCGTTGGTCCAAGATACTGGAAAGGTAAGTCAGGGCGTAATAAAACGGAGGAATGGATTCAAGGCATTATCGACGATGTGAGACTGGGTAAGCTGAAACCGGAAGAGAATTCCCCGCTGAAATTAATGGCCTTTCACAGGGACCAAGACGGAAATCAGATGGAGCTTTCAATGGCTGCAAAGGAACTGATTAACGTAATTCGACCCATTGTGGCGATTTCAACCTATATAACGTTTACTGCATTAGCAGTCTATGAACACCCCCAGTGCCATGATGAATTACTTAGAAATCATCATAATTATTACGAAATGTTTGTGCAGGAGGTCCGCAGGTATTATCCATTTACTCCATTTCTTGGAGCAAGGGTTCATAGAGATTTTGAATGGAATGGGTATGGGTTTAAAAAAGGAGTTTTGGTATTGCTTGATGTATACGGGATGGATCATGATCCCCATATCTGGAAGAATCCTGATCAATTTGAGCCAGAGCGTTTTTTGGAAGAAAAGGACAGGACATACAGCTTTATCCCCCAGGGAGGCGGTGATCCTGCCAAGGGGCATCGGTGCCCAGGAGAAGGTATTACGATTGAGATAATGAAAGCAAGTCTCGATTTTCTGGTGAACAAAATTGAGTTTGAAGTTCCAGAACAGGATTTGAGCTTTCGTCTCTCCAGGATTCCTACCTTGCCTGAAAGCGGATTTATAATGAAGAATATAAAAAGAAAAGTCTGAGTCATCGAAGAATGTACTCTATATATTTACAGGTTATAAAAAACGAGTAAATTGAAAAAAATACTCGTTTTTTTGTGTATTAAGATATGATATAATCTAAAATACGAAATAACTAAAATGAAAAGGGGAACAAACATATGAATGATAAAATTGTGCCGAGAATCAATACGAACTTGCGCAGCCATACAGTAATTGTTCCAGAATCCATAAATCAGGCATCAGGAATTATAATTAATGGGCAGAAGATAAGATCGATCTTATTCTCTACGGATGTAGCCATTATTGCTAATTGCAACGCAGATGCTGTCATCGCCGTATACCCCTTCACCCCTACCTTGCAGGTCACAAATGCCATTATTGATGTATCGCAAAAACCTGTTTTTGCAGGTGTGGGAGGCGGCACTACCTCTGGTGCCAGAGTTCGGGAAATTGCCCTTGATGCGGAACTCCATGGAGCCATTGGAGTCGTGCTCAATGCGCCAACGAAAACAGATTTTGTTAAAGCTTTATCGGATTATATTGATATTCCCATTGTATTATCCATTATTTCTATTCATGAAAATCTGGAAGAACGTATGCTGGAATCGGGTGCTAACATCATTAACGTATCCGGTGGCCGCAATACCGTCGAGATTATAAAGGAGCTGCGCAGGATCGATAAAACATTTCCAATTATAGCAACCGGTGGCCCAAACAGAGAAACCATTGAGGCCGTCATAGAAGCAGGAGCAAATGCCATTACATATACCCCTCCAAGTAATGGTGAGATATTCAGACATATCATGGAAGAGTATCGGAAACGTTGTAAGATGACTGATTTAGATTGAAAGATCTTTATAATTTACTTGATTGTTACCTGGAAATATAGTATACTACTTGAGTTTTAGAGTAAAAGAATTTGGTCTTATTGGAAACGTTGCTGCCTGGCATGAACAACACAGATACTTTACTTAAATTTACTACCAGGAGGAGCATCAAATGCCAAGAAACAAATTTCAAACCATTATTTTTACTCTGTTAATGACCTTTTTTATGGTGTATGTTATGATCTGTTATAACATTGCTTTAGAAATGGGAAGCATGAAGAATCAGATTTTTTTACTGGGTCTTCACGAGATGATCATTATGTGGCCGGTTGCCATTTTGATTGAATTACTGATTGGTGAAAGATTAACCATGAAGTTAGTGAAACGAATCATTACACCGGTTATGGAGCAGCCAATCATTATGATATTACTCATATCGACCATGACGGTATGTGTTATGTGTCCTATCATGAGTCTGATTGCTGTAATTCTATTTAAAAACCCTGGAACAGAGATCGTAGCTGTGTGGATCAATACCGTAGTTTTTAATTTTCCTATGGCTCTTTTTTCCCAGATTTTCTTTGTAGGGCCTTTGGTACGTATGATATTTGGTACTGTTTTTAAAAGAGAGAATAAGTAAGCAGTGATAAAATAATGTAATATAGTTAACCTGGCAGTCCAAAGGATTGTCAGGTCAAAATTGGTTATTGACAAAATATAATTCATTGGATATAATGTTTCGTAAATATTTTAAGGAGACAATTCACTCAATGGATGACAGTGACAGTAGCAACAACAATAACTGTACTCGACCGTATTTAAATAGAAAAGGTTTCAGAATAATACAAAGGTGTGCTTTGCGTGTTACATGGCAAGGCATGCCTTTTTGTGCTATTCTGACTTTTAATAAATTTTATAAAGGAGATTTACATTAATGGATGACCACTTACCTAAGCCTTGGCACGCAAAATCAGCAGAAGATGTGCAAGCAATGCTTGAAACATCAGAGGATGGCCTAAGCGATGCCGAGGCGGCACTAAGACTACAAAGAGACGGGTTTAACGAACTGCGTCAGAAAAGTAAGAAAAGCATTTTGATTATGCTGAAAGAGCAGCTTACCGATGTCATGATCTTAATTTTGATTGGAGCTGCGGGACTATCTGTCCTGCTTCATGAATGGACAGAAGCGATTGTAATTTTAGTAATTGTAGCATTAAATGCAACTGTAAGTATTATTCAGGAACGAAAAGCAGCCAATGCCCTGGAAGCCTTAAAGAACATGGGAGCACCTTTTGCCCGTGTACTGCGTGAAGGGGAAGAAAGCCAGATTCCTGCAAAGGAACTGGTGGTCGGAGACATTATCTATTTAGAGGATGGCAGTATCGTTCCGGCGGATATCCGATTAATCAATACCAACAATTTAAAAATCCAGGAGGCGTCCTTAACCGGAGAATCTGTTCCTGTGGACAAAGAAGATACAGCTCTGTTTTCAGAGGAATCTCCACTGGGAGATCGAAGCAACATGGCTTATAGTTCATCTGTAGTCATGTACGGAAATGGAACCGGTATTGTAGTGGAAACCGGAATGCGAACAGAAGTAGGTCAGATCGCAGGTCTTTTGGATCAGCAGGATGAATACGATACCCCTTTAAAACGGAAGTTAAATTCCGTAGGTAAGATTCTAAGTATCTTCGGACTTCTTGTCTGTATTGTGATTTTTGTAATTGGTTCCCTGTACGGCAGACCCTGGATTCCATTGTTAATGACCGCCATATCCCTGGCTATCTCAGTAATTCCAGAAGGTTTACCAGCCACTGCCACGATTGTAATGGCACTTGGCGTACAGCGAATGGCTCAGAAAAATGCACTGGTACGTAAATTACCAGCGGTAGAAACATTAGGTGGAGCTACGGTCATCTGCTGTGACAAAACGGGTACATTAACTCAAAACAAAATGACAGTTACTAAGGTGGCTATGAATGGAGATTTTGAATCCGGTCATACCACGGAAGTAGAAAGAGCATCGGAAAGACAGGAGATTTATCTGGAGTTGGTTCACGCGGCTTTGCTTTGTAACAATGCAAGCCTTGACCCAGACCGGCCAGGAGATATTCTTGGTGATCCAACAGAGGGAGCCTTGATTTTTCTGGGTGATGCTTTTGGACTTAATCAGAATGAATTAGAAGAGGAACACCCCCGCTTATTTGAACAGCCTTTTGACTCTGATCGTAAGCGAATGACCACAGTTCACCAAATGAAAGACGGTTTTACTGCCTTTACAAAAGGTGCTGTGGATGAAATGCTTCCTCTTTGTAACTATATATTGACATCAAATGGAATACGATCCATTACAGAGAAAGACCGTAAAGAGATCCGGGAATTATGCTTGACCATGTCATCAGATGCACTTCGTGTCTTAGGATTTGCAAAGCGCGTTGTTTCAGAAATACCGGAAGATGATGAGGCTGATCTGGAATGTGATCTTACCTTTCTTGGAGCGGTCGGTATGATTGACCCACCTCGTAAGGAGGTAATTCAGGCAGTGGAGACCTGTAAGGCTGCAGGAATCCGCACCATCATGATTACAGGAGATCATAAGGTGACTGCGGTAGCAATTGCCCAGCAGTTAAAAATCTTCTGCGAAGGAAATACCGTTGTATCCGGTGATGAGCTCCATAAGATGTCTGATGAAGAGCTTGATAAATCAATTGGAACAACAACCGTTTTCGCCCGTGTGACCCCAAGCGACAAGCTTCGTATCATAGAATCCCTTCAGCGTACTGGTGAAATTGCAGCCATGACTGGCGACGGGGTAAATGATGCCCCTGCTTTAAAAGCTGCAGACATTGGTGTTGCCATGGGAAAAAGCGGAACGGATGTAGCGAAGGAAGCCGCCGATATGCTGCTTCTTGATGATAACTTCACTACCATTGAATATGCAATCCGGGAAGGACGTCGTATATACAGAAACATTCAAAAGGTGATTCAGTTCCTTCTGGCAGGAAACATTGCAGAAATATTGACTCTCTTTATTGCGACCTTACTTAACTGGGATGCGCCGATTCTTGCAGTACACATATTGCTGATTAACCTGGTAACGGATTCTCTTCCGGCCATTGCATTGGGAATTGATCCTGCCAGCAAAAATATTATGAAGCACAAACCGGTGAAGTCAGGAACCTTATTTGAATCGGGATTGGTGATCCGCGTTGTTCTCCACGGTATTTTTATTACCATTGCCACGGTTTGGGCATACCGATATGGTCTAACGGCTCAGGGCCATACCGTAGGAATGACTATGACATTTCTTGTTCTGGCCATTTCCCAGATGTTTCACGCTTTAAACCAGCGTTCCAACATTGATTCCATTTTTACCCCGGGAAACCATCATAATAAAGCTCTGTTTGGTACGATGGCAGCCTCTGGTGTGATCATTGCACTGATTATGATGATTCCTCAATTGAGAAGCTTTTTCAGTCTGACAACGCTTTCTTTCCATCAGTGGCTGATAACCCTGGGATTCTCCCTGCTGCCTTTGATTCTTGTAGAAATTACAAAACTGATGCAGCGGACATTTTCAAAGTAAATCAGAGTTAATAAAGTTAGAGCTGGCTGAATGCCGGCTCTATTTCATAGAAAAAAACTTTTATTAATGGTGTTTTCAGGTATGATTTATTTTCATTGTCATTATTATAGTAATAAGTATATCTTTAGGTCGTGATTGTTATGTTACAATGTCCCAAGGGCTCAGTTTGTTATCAAGTCTGTCCAGGAGACTCCTTATTTTTAATTGCTCTAAAGTTTAATACCAGTACGGATGAAATCTTAGCAGCTAATCCAGGAATAGATCCAAGCAAGCTTTATATCGGGCAAGTCATATGTTTACAGCCAAATACTCTGGATTTACCGCCTTGTATCCCCCAGGATCATGATGATATAAGCAAAGCTCAAGTAGATTTAAGTAATCATATCAGAATGCTGTGGGAGCAGCACATTACATGGACTCGGTTGGTCATCTTAAGTATGGTATTTGGTTTACCAGACGTAGATCTGGTTACCAAACGTTTGCTTCAGAATCCTAAGGATTTTGAAGCACTGCTTAAGCCTCTCTATGGAGAAATGGCGGCTTCCAGGTTTGAACAGCTATTTACCAGCCATCTTGTAATTGCTGCGGATCTTGTAAAGGCTGCAAAAGCTGGTGATAGTAAGGCAGCAGAGGAAGCAGAAAAGAAATGGTATACAAATGCAGAAGAAATAGCAGCTTTTCTAGCAAGTATTAATCCTTACTGGTCACAGGAAGCTTGGAAAACGATGCTTTTTGATCATCTTGCAATGACAAAAGATGAAGCTGTTGAGCTGCTGACTGGGAAATATGAGGAAAGCATTACTACTTATGATCAAATTGAAACTCAGGCGTTGGAAATGGCAGATATGATGACAGATGGAATTGTGAATCAATTTTCCGGGAATTTTTAAGGGTTCTATGCAAGGAAGCAGCCAAATGATATTCTTGTAATAGCATAAATCATAATTTACACCAGAACAGAAGCTTTTAATAGATGGGATATAGGCTGAGTCTAATTAGAAAGAACTCAGCCTAAGCATTTTATAACAAACGGACAGGCTCGTGCCATTTATGGCGTCATTATTTATCTTTTACAGCCCTTAGCTCAATATATCCTCTTGCCCCCAGTGGTTCTAATTGAATACGGGGATTTTCATCGTCCCATACATATCCAATAAAGGACGGATCATATTGATTCATGGATTCTTGAATTTCCTTAATCGCTTCGCAAAAATCATTTTCATCAAAAGGCTCACCCCTAAACATCAGATATTTTGCTCCTGGCAGTAAAATCGTATCAAATCCATCGGGAATCATTCCGTCATAGTCTACTGGCACCTCAACACCCTGAACATATTCGGAGGTGTCTTGTTTCCTGTAGGCATTTGGAAGCCAAAGGCAAACCGGCTCATTGCTAATAGACTTGATGCTGGTGAGCAGTCCCCAGACGTCACAGCCTACTTCCTCGCAATAGGTAAAATATTCCCTTGCTGTTACTCCTCGCTTGATGATAACTTTTCTGGCAGGTTTTTCAACCAATTGAAGAAATACTGTTTTTGTACGTTCCATTTTAATCTCCTTTCGAACTATTTGATCACTAACCTTGTATGGAGTGAAAAGGTATAGGGGGATTGGGGATTTTGCATATTCTCTGGGATTGCAGCCAAATTCCCGAAAAAATGCGCGCTGATACCCATCCGTACTGCCAAAGCCAAGCTCCAGGGCGACATCAATAATCTTACATGACTCATCTCTTAGCTTAAGCGCTGACTTAGACAGTCGAAGCCGACGAATATATTCAGCAGGTGTCAAGTTGATATACTGGGAAAACAATCTGTGTGAATGCCAAGGCGAAAAGTGTGATGCATTTGCCAAATCGGCAAGTGTAATGTTATCCTGCAAGTGGCGTTCAATATAATCCTGCATTCGGCTGACGGCTAAAATCTGTTCCTCCATTTTTTCCCTCCTAACAGTTATAATCATAACAGCAGCAAAAGAAAACTTCTCGACGATTCTTGCTAATTTGATTTCAGTTTATCATATAAGTGGTTTTAAGACCAAGGTTTTATGAGGTTACAGACATAGTAATTAAATGAAGCTTTTTGATTGATTGACCAGTATCTATCTACTTTGTATAATGAGAAATACATGAGTGACAGAATCTGTATCTCTTCAAAGCGGACAGAAGTAAGCAAACCACAACAGGAAAGTGAGAACGAAAACATCTATAATAATCCATACAAGGAGGGCAGTAAACATGGAATGGGTAACACTTTTACAAACAGCAATTGACTATATGGAAGAACATTTATTGGAAAGCATCAATTATGAGGATGTAGCCAGACAGGTACATATGTCTTGTTACAATTTTCACAGAACATTCAGCCTGATGGCCGGAATCACAGCAAACGAGTATATTCGCAATCGCAGGTTATCTCTGGCTGGACAGGAGCTGCAGCTGACGGATATAAAGATTATTGATGCCGCCTATAAATATGGCTATGAAACCCCGGAGAGTTTTTCCAAAGCATTTTCCAGGTTTCACGGAGTTTCTCCAAAGCTTGCTAAAGTAAAAGGTACTCAGCTTTCCCTGTTTCAGGCCCTAGCCATTAAAATAATATTGGAAGGTGGTAGAACCATGGATTACAGAGTAGAAGAAGTGGGAAAGAGAACATTTATTGCAAAGGTGAAGGAGTTTCCAAATGAAATAATCAATGATGAGAGCAATCATGATATTCCACTGTTTTGGGGAGAATGCCGCAAAAAGGGCATAATAAACCAGCTGACTGGCATGCGGTCTAAGGGTAAAAAGGATATCTATGGCCTTTGCAGTCCTACCAGAGAGCAGGAAGCAACCTTTGATTATGGCATCGGAGTGGTGGTTGACAGTGATACTGTAATTGATGATGAGATGGCCTTAAAAGACCAGGGATTTCAGTTCTGGGAGGTAGAACCCACGGAATACGTGGTATTTAAATGTTATGGAGACAGTGGTAATTGTATCAGCGAGACCTGGAGCCGGTTCTTTAAAGAGTTTCTGCCTCAGTCCGGTTATATCCATACGGATGATACGGATTTTGAAATTTACTACGATCAGCAGGAACCAGAACTTTTTTGCGAGCTATGGATTCCTGTGAAGAAAAAATAATAAGGTATTGGTTCGTCGGCATAAAGCTATCTTTATGCCGGCGTTTTTAAGATTCACGGTTTTTTGAGATAAAGCAGTTAATGCAAGTGTCTGATCAAAGCCTCCAACCGTTCTATTATCAGGGTTTTCAGTGAATCCGGCTTTATGGATTCCACGTTTTCTCCATAAGCTGAGAAGTAATGAGCAATAAAGGACTCTTCACCGGGATTATAAAATCCGCGGATCACATATTGCCCATTTTCCATAAACAATTCCATGGAAGGATAATGCTCCTTGTAAAATAAATCCGCCCCCTTATTTGTAACGGTCACCTTAAACTCAGTTGCACCTGGTTTTTTATATAAATCAACTGCCTTTCTTTTAAATTCACTTAAGGGCTTAGGATGATATACTGAATTTTCTTTCACTTCTATCACTTTGTCGCATCGAAATACTTTAGGCTCATTGGTCTTAAAGTTGTATCCTGTGGCATACCACTGCCCGTAAGCAGAGGTGATATCAAAAAACTGTACCACATAATTTCGTACGGAATCATTCATTCTATATCCTACTTCACATACTTTTTCTTCTATCGCATATTGCAGAATATCCTTTAAATAATAGCAATGATTAAAATGTCTGATTGAGCCTAAACGGAAGACCTGTTCCATTCGATGCAGCAACGATATATTATCAGCGGAGATACATGCTTCAAATTTTCTCTTTAGCTGGTCCACGCTTAAATGAAAGGGAGTACTTTCATAGGCTTCTAAGGTAAGCATGGAAAAATATAAAGCGAACACCTCATCCATAGTAAATAAGATAGGAGAGAGCATCCTGTTTTTTAGAATTCCATAATGGCCGTTTCTTCCTTGCCTGGAGTAAATAGGCAGTCCCATTCGCTCTAAAGACTGTACGTCTCTGAGTGCCGTGCTTCTGGATATTTCAAAACGCTCCATAATGTCCTTTAGACGAAAGGCGCTTTTGTCTTTTAAAAACATAATCATATCGTTTAAACGTTCTGCTTTATTCATTAATTCTTCCATTTCCCTGTTGAATGTTAAATAGTGTCATAATTTGAAACCTTTTTTATTATACAACAAACCATCACTCATGAAAAGCAGTGGACAAACGCATTTCACAGGCCGCTCCTGAATATACATGGGAGTAAGACGGTTTCATGAGAAAGGGCTGTAACGTAAAAACAGTTCATTTTGCAACCAGTATTAAAAAGGAGGATGTGAATGGATTCGAAACGTAAAGCGGTATCGACCCATCAGGCGATAGGGAGTTTTCGTAAAAAGGTGAGGAATAACCGGACTTTGCTCCTCATGTGTCTTCCGGCAGTGGCTTTTTTTATCGTATTTAATTATTGTCCTCTTCCAGGTGTGTACATAGCGTTTACCAATTACAATTTCAGGGACGGCATCTTCGGCAGCCCGTTTGTTGGCTTTAAAAACTTTGAATTCCTTATAAAGTCAGGCCAGTTAAGCCTGCTCACCAGAAACACCATCCTTTACAATCTTGTTTTCATATTACTTGGTAATGTACTTCAGATTACCCTGGCTATTATGCTCAATGAAATCAACAGCAGATGGTTTAGAAAAGTATCTCAGACAATTATGTTTCTGCCATATTTTATCTCAGTCGTTCTTATTGGGGCAATCATGTTTAACATCTTAAATTACGATACAGGTGCCCTTAATACACTCATCCGGGAGACAGGTGGAAATCCGGTCAAGATCTACAGCATGGCAGGGATATGGCCCTTTATTGTAGTTTTCTGTCAGATGTGGCAGCAGACTGGATATGGTTCTGTGGTTTATTTTGCGGCTATTTGCGGAATTGAGTCCGGGATTGTAGAAGCCGCCCAAGTGGATGGGGCTAACAGCTGGCAGAAAATCTGCTACATCATTTTGCCAAGCCTGAAACCTACGTTTATTATTTTGCTTCTATTTTCACTGGGTGGAATTATGAAGGGAAACTTTGGTCTTTTCTGGAACCTGGTGGGAGCAAATTCTCAGCTGTTTCCTACCACCGATATCATTGAAACAGCAGTATACCGGATGATGATGTCACAGAACAATTTCTCCACATCCTCAGCCGTGGGTCTGTACCAGTCACTGTTTGGATTTGCCCTGGTCATGATCAGCAACTGGGTCGTAAAGAAAATCGATCCGGACTATGCTCTGTTTTAAAAGGGGGTAAGAGATGAAGAAACAGAAAATAAAAGAATGTAAAACAAACCTTTTTATTAAAGGAATTTCCTATACTGTTGTGGCCTTATTTACAATGGTATGCCTGCTTCCCTTTATCTTGATTCTCTCGGCATCTTTAAGCACGGAAAGCGTAATCAGCAGGCAGGAATTTGGTCTTCTTCCCAGAGGACTTACAATGACGGCATACCAATGGGTATTCCGGTATCCCAAAATGATACTCGGTTCCTATGGCGTTACTATTTTGATGACCGTCTGCGGGACCCTCCTTGGCCTGTTCCTCATTGCCATGACCGGATATGCTCTGCAGAGGCAGGATTTCCCGTTTCGTAATATACTTTCTTTTTTTATTTATTTTACCACTTTATTCTCCGCTGGAATGGCCCCCACCTATATCTGGGTCTCCAGATATCTGAATTTAAAAGGAAGCTACTTTTCTGTGTTCCTGCAGCTTCTTATGACTCCCTGGCTTATCATACTTATGAAAAATTTCGCAAAATCTGTGCCTTATGAAATCACCGAATCCGGGAAAATAGATGGTGCTGGAGATTTTACTATCTTTACCACCCTGATTTTCCCCATGCTTAAGCCTGCACTTGCTACGGTAGGCCTGTTTCTGGCTCTTGGCTATTGGAATGAATGGTATTTATCGTCCTTATATCTGGGGTCCTCTGTTACATATAAGCCCCTCCAGTATTATCTGTATAATGTCATCAATATGGCAAATGCATTAAAGTCTTCCGTTGCCGGGGCCAATGTTTCCATAACAGCGTTGCCCTCCAATACACTGAAAATGGCAACTGCCGTAATAGCCACAGGTCCAATAATATTTATGTATCCGTTTGTCCAACGGTATTTTATATCAGGTATTGCCATTGGGGCAGTGAAGGGGTGAGAAGGAGTTTCTTTCTTAATAAAAGTATGAAATGGAGGAGTGTCATGAGAAAACATGGTTTTACAGCGTCTGCAGCAGCGGTCATACTGTCTGCTGTTATGGCCGTGGGCCTTGCAGGCTGCCGGGGGGAGGGCGTCTCAAAAAACACATCGCCGAAAAAGGAGGATGGAAGTGTGGATACTTCCAGTCACGAGGTCATCAACATGCTGGTGCTGGGTGATAAGCCAAGCAACGGCA
The DNA here is from genome assembly GCF_000687555.1 of [Clostridium] aerotolerans DSM 5434. Taxonomy (GTDB): domain Bacteria; phylum Bacillota; class Clostridia; order Lachnospirales; family Lachnospiraceae; genus Lacrimispora; species Lacrimispora aerotolerans. The sequence goes on from NZ_JHWJ01000001.1 coordinate 536,939, forward strand.
GGTGTGAGGCAATGCTTAAGGAATTAAATCAGGTCCTCACAGAAAAGGTCAATGCAGAATTAAAGCTTACCTATGTGGAATGGGCAGACTGGCAGACCCAATATAACGTTCAGCTCCTTAGCGGAGACAGCTCCATGGATATCATCACCACAGCTACCGACTGGCTGTATGGCTGGGAAAATGTGGAGAAAGGTGCGTTTCTTCCCTTATCAGAAGAAATGTTAAAGACCTATGCACCTAAGACCTGGAATCAGGTGGATGCCTCCGGTAACTGGGATATTTGCAAATATAAGGGGGAGATTTATTTTATTCCCGAAGACCACTACACTCAATATACCAATCATGGGATGTTCTACCGGGGAGACTGGGCCAAAGAAGCAGGCCTTTCGGAGGGGACAGTTCAAAAATTTGATGATCTGACTACCTATTTCAAGTATGTTAAGGAAAACAAAGAAGGTGTCATCCCCTGGGATGTAGCCGGGAAAAATAACTCCGGAGGTGCGCTGGGAGGATTTATACAGTCTAATACCGACAGCCGTGTCATCATAGGCTGCAATGCAGGAAACTATGAATTCTGGTATACCAGTGCTTCTGATCCATACACCATTTATTCTCCCTATATGGAGTCCAATGTTATTTATGAAGCGGCTGAGTTAATGAAACAATGGAATAGCATCGGCGTCTGGAGAGAGGATGTCCTTAATTTTGACGGGGATTCCCGAGAAGAGATGTATGCAGGAACCAGTGGAAGTGATCAGCATCACAGTCAGACTTATTACTCGCAGATAAAGCCCAATATGGATAAAAAGCAGCCAGGGTCTGATGCAAAGATGTATCCCTGGGGCCAGGAGAATCAAAATATAGCAAAACCCTTAAAAACTCACGGAGCAGCAGCCATCAGTGCCAATTCCAAACACCCGGAGAGAGCGCTCATGGTGTACGATCTTCTTCGCAATGATGAAACCTGTTACCGGTATATCAATTACGGAATAGAGGGAACGGATTATATCATTACGGCAGATCATAAGCTGGCTTACCCGGAAGGCTGGGATCAGAGTACGGATAAACTGGATTCCAATTTCTGGTGCGGACGAAACGATGATCTGGAGCTGGAAAACAGCTTTAATTGGAGCGGTACGAAGGAAATGATAGAGAATCTGAATAAAATCGCCTACACCTATGAATTTGAGAATCTCATTCTGAATAAACATGAGGTGGAAGCAGAACAGGCGGCCATTGCCAATGTATTGTCAGAATATCTCCCTCAGCTTGCTTATGGAAAATATGACAATCCAAGGGAAGCCATTGATGAAATGAGAAGGAAGATCAAGGATGCGGGATATGACAAAGTAAAATCAGAGTTTCAAAAGGATATGGATGAATATAAAAAAGAAACTGGTAAATAAAAAGGCTGATTAATAAAACAGACTGTGGGAGCACATTTAATCATTCCACGGTCTGTTTTGTTTATATTCGACAAAAAATACATAGAAAGATTGTATTAAATGCAGAAAAACTAAAAAGGATATTGCGCGATTTTAAAAATAGTGATATATTATGGTTAAGTTGAGAACAACTAAATAAATGAATATGAAGACGTGTTACTGGTAATGCAGGCAAGATCGGATTAGACGAATGGTTATAAGACGGATGGGGTATTTTGTCTTATGAAGAGTTCGTTTAATTGGGTCTTTTTATTTTGTCATTCCGGCCGGATGAGGAGATAAGAAAATACTTGAAAGGGGTTTTGTATATGAATTATAATCAAATAGCCAAAGATATCTTAACGAATGTTGGCGGTTCTGGTAACGTAAAAGGACTGACCCATTGTTTTACAAGATTACGATTTCAATTAAAAGATTCAAAAAGAGCAAATAAAGAAACCATCGAACATCTGGAAGGTGTCATCTCTGTTGTAGAGAGCGGAGGACAGTTCCAGGTAGTGTTGGGGACCAAAGTAAACCAGGTCTATGATGCCATGGTTCCTATGTTATCCATAGATGAAACAACAGAAATCAGCGAAGAGAAGGTATCCATCTGGAACCGCATTCTGATTGCAGTTTCTGCTATGTTTACCCCTATGGTTCCTGCGATTGCAGCCTCTGGTCTTTTAAAGGGATTCCTTACCATAGCAAAGATTCTGGCAGCGAAACAAGGTGTGGATATTACGGTAAATCAGACATACACGCTGATTATGGCTGGTACAGATGCCTTGTTCTATTTCATGCCTGTTATTTTAGCTTATACCAGTGCCAAGGTATTTAAAGCAAATGAATTTATTGCCATGGCTCTTGGCGGTACCATGTGTTACCCGTCAGTCGTAGCGTTGATGACTGGAAAAGATGTAGTGAGCATGTTTGGTGTTACCATCACCAAAGCAAGCTATGCTTCCTCTGTCATTCCGATTATCATTGGAGTTTTCATTCTTTCCTATGTGCAGAAATTTTTAGAAAAAGTAATTCCAGAAGTCTTAAAAATCATTCTGGTTCCTGGTCTGTCACTTCTTGTGATGCTTCCGGCAACTTTTATGGTATTTGGTCCCATTGGTATCTACATCGGTAATGCAATCACCTTTGTTTACACTGGTATGATGAATTTAAGCCCGGCCATATGCGGTGCCTTTATCGGCGGTATGTGGTGTGTGTTTGTTATATTTGGAGCTCATAGAGCACTTCTTCCAATTGGTATTAACGATGTGGCTCAGTTCGGTCACCAGAATCTTCTGGCTTTCGCAGGCGCAGCCAACTTTTCACAGGGTGGAGCAGCCCTGGGTGTTATGTTAAAGACCAGGAATAAAGATTTAAAGACAGTAGCAGCATCAGCAGCAATATCCGCTTCCGTTTGCGGTATTACAGAACCTGCTATTTATGGATGTAACCTTCGATTAAAAAGACCGATGATTTATGCCATCATTTGCGGTGCCATTGGCGGAGCTATCATGGGCGTTGGCGGTGTATATGGTGATTCCTTTGCAAACAACGGAATTCTTACCTTTGCAACGTATGCGGCATTTGGTATGAAACCATTTGTATATTATCTGGTCGGTGTAGGCGTTTCCTTCTTTGGCGCTATGATACTTACTTACCTGTTTGGCTTTGATGAAATGGGAGATAAGAAAAAGAAAACAGAAGCAACAGCAGTGGCCCAGACCACAGAGTCAAAGACCGAGGTAGAAACAAAGAATAACGAATTAGATCCATCAGAAGCTGATTTATTCATATATTCACCCATTGAAGGTGAAGCTGTTTCCATGACAAAAGTAAACGATGAAGTATTTTCTTCTATGGCTTTAGGAAATGGAATTGCTATTATCCCGGAAAAAGGAGAGGTAGTAGCTCCGGAGGATTGTACCGTGACCTTAATCTATCCAACCCTACATGCACTTGGCCTTATGCTGGATAATGGGGTAGAGATGATTATCCATGTTGGAATTAATACCGTTCAGTTAGAAGGAAAGCATTTTGAAAAGTTTGTAGAAGAAGGCAGCCATATTAAAAAAGGAACTAAGATTCTCTCTTTTGATATTGATGCCTTGAAAAAGGAAGGCTATGATACCATTGTTCCGATTATCGTAAGCAATACTCCTGTATTTCAGCAGGTTTCCGGAATGACTGGAAAAGGGGCTGATCTTCAGAAGTCCGTCATTGCCATCAAAAAAAATCAGTAAAGGAGTTTTAATATGAACAAGTTGAAAACGAAGTTTCCTGATCACTTTTTATGGGGAGCATCCTCATCTGCATTTCAGATTGAAGGTGGCTGGGATGAAGGCGGAAAAGGACCTACGGTTGCAGATATAAACTCCTTTAAGCGTTCTCATCTACAGGCAGACAGTAAGGTTGCCAGCGATTTCTTCCATCACTGGAAAGAGGATATCGCTCTGATGAAAGAGATGGGACTTAATATTTACCGTTTTTCCATTGCCTGGGCAAGAATCATACCAGATGGCGACGGGGAAATCAATCAGACAGGAATTGATTTTTATAATGATGTCATTAACTGCCTGTTAGACAATGATATTCAGCCATTTATCACCTTATATCACTTTGATCTTCCCTATGCACTGGTTGAAAAGTACAATGGCTGGGAATCCAGAGATTGCGTAAAGGCATTTGAGCGCTATGCTAAAATCTGTTTTCAAACATTTGGTGACAGAGTGACCTATTGGCAGGTTCATAACGAGCAAAACCTCATGGTCCGCGTGGATGAACGAGTGAACATTACCGCAGAAGGCAGCTGGGAGGCCGACCGCCAGAGAGCGCAGATGGATTATCACATGTTCCTGGCTCATGCGCTTGCAGTGAAAGCGTGTCATTCCATCATTCCGGAAGGGAAAATCGGTCCGGCAGTATCTTCCACCTGTACTTATCCGGAGAGTAACCGTCCGGAAGATGTATGGGCAGCCCGGTTAAATGACTGGTTTAAGACAGATTACTGCCTGGACATGCATTACTATGGCCAGTATCCAGGGTATTACATGCGTTATCTGGAGGAGAGAAATATCGTTCCCATTATGATGCCGGAGGATGAGGAAATATTAAAGGATGCAAAGATGGATTTCATTGCCCTGAATTATTATCGAACTCTTTGCGTTAAGTATCTGCCTGCGGATGAAACTCATCCTGTAGGTGAGAGAGCGTTCCCGATCAATCAGGTTGATTTTGACCAATATGGATATTTCCATCATCTGAAAAATGAGCATCTTGCTTCCAGTGAATACGGAGCACAGATTGACCCGCTAGGCCTTCGAACCGTATTAAATAATTATCATCAAAAATATCATCTTCCTCTAATCGTTACAGAAAATGGACTGGGTACCGCCGACACCTTAACGGAAGACGGTAAGGTTCATGACGATTATCGAATCGATTACTTGAGGGCTCATATTCTGGCTTGCAGCCAGGCAATAGAAGACGGAGTTGAGATGCTGGGTTATTCCCCATGGACCTTTATGGACCTTCTTAGCTCCCACGAGGGATTTAAGAAACGTTATGGTTTCATTTATATCAATCGTGACGATCATGACTTAAAAGATATGAGCCGTATCAAAAAAGACAGCTTTTACTGGTATCAGCGGGTAATTGAAACGAACGGGGAAGAACTCTAAATAACAGAAATGGGGTTTGGTTATGAGGGTTGTTAAGGTAATGAATAATTCTCTGCTGCTGGCGCTTGACGACAGCGGCAGAGAAGTGATCCTGATGGGAAAGGGAATTGGATTTAATAAATCCATCGGACACCATTTAAAAAGTGAAGACATTGAGAAAGTGTTTGTCTTAAAGGACCGGTCCATTTCAAAGAATATCATCCGTCTTGCATCTGAAATTGACAGTACTTATTTTGAACTGGCAAAGCAGGTGATTGACCATGCCATAGAAGCCTATGGCATGGTTTTAATGGAGCACATTTATCTGGGGCTGACGGACCATCTTTCTTTTGCTGTAAAAAGATATCATGAGGGGATTTTAATACAGAATTTTTATACACAGACATTAAAGCGCTTTAATCCAAAAGAATTCCAGGTCGGATTATATGCCCTGCAGCTTGTGAGGGAGCAGCTGCATGTGGACTTACCCCAGGATGAGGCCGGCAACATTGCCTTTCATTTTATCAATGCCCAAACAAATAACTCTGATAGCACTGACAACCAGACCATATTTGAAACCGTTCAAGGAATTTTAGATATTGTGAAATATAACTTCTCCATTATTTACAATGAAGAGGGGATCGGTTATACCCGTTTCGTCACTCATTTGCGGCTCTTTGCACAACGGCTTGTCAATGGCAGTCAGGATTTATATGATTATGAGGATTCTTTTTATACTCATGTCATTGAAAGCTGTCCAAGGGAGTACGACTGTGTGAAAAAAATTGGGATCTTTATTCAGGAAAAATTTGATTCCAGACTGTCCAGACAGGAAGAAATGTACTTAACGGTCCATATTCATCGGATATTGGAGGAATACTCTCAGCAGAACAGGAAATGAAGGGACACAAATTGAATGAACAAACTTTTACTGGCAAACAGGAAATCCGTTTTCTTGCTATGGTTTCCCTCTTTTGGTTTGCGCAGTACATATACATTCCCTATCAAACGACTTATCTGACTTTTTTAGGTGTCAGCAGTGCATTTACCGGAATGGTCTTAGGCGCTTATGGGATTACCCAGCTGGTATTTCGGCTTCCCATAGGACTCTGTGCAGATTCCATCGGAAGGCATAAATGTTTCATTATGGCAGGAACGTGTTTTTCCGGTCTTGCCTCCTTGTTTCGGATATTCTGGGGCAATGGGATGGGATTTTTAGCAGCAAATCTCTTTTCAGGCCTTGCTTCGGCCATGTGGATATCTTTTATGGTGTTTTACACCAATCACTTTTCAAACAAAAACCAGCAGGAAGCCACCAGCAGGATCGTAATGTTTAATAACCTTGGCATGCTCGTTGGTTTTCTGTTAAGTACCATTGGCTACAGCAGAATCGGGATGAAGGGGATCTGCATTCTCAGCGTGTGTGCCGGACTGCTAGCCTTTGTTCTCTCGCTTCAAATTAAAGAACCATGTAAAAAGACTGGAGAGGCTGATATAAAAGACCTTCTCTCAGTGTGTAAGTTGAAACGGTTATGGTTATTTTCCATACTTGCTCTCATTCAGCAGGGCATTCAGCTTACGACGGTAATGTCATTTACAAATCAGATCCTAAAAGACCTTGGAGCTTCCAACGGGCTTGTTGGATTATCTTCTATCATATATATGGTTTCAGCAGTGGGGTTTGCCGCTTTTGCTTCCACCTTTCTCTGTTGCAGGAAAGGCCCCAGATTCTGGATACCTATCGTCTTTGTCATTGTATCTGTATACTGTATCCTGGTACCGTCGGCAAATAAAATCTCAGAGCTTTTATTCCTGCAGATACTGCCTGGAATGTCTACCGGTATTTTGTTTTCTTATCTTAATTCTGAGGCAATGTGTGGAATTCCATTGGAAAAGCGTTCCACAGCCATGGGGCTTTTTCAGGCAGTATATGCCATTGGTATGACTACATTTCCAATCTTTACGGGAGCCCTGGCCTCTGTTTTTAGTATCCATTTCGGTTATCTGGTGCTGGCAGGGATTTCTCTCATAGGTACTGTGGTATCTACGGTATACTATATCAATAGAAGCAGAACTGAAAGAAAGTGTTAAGAGGCTTTAACGAAACAAATCTGTAATGACTAATAGCATAAAAATATAATACCTCTTACTGGAAAATACGTCTTGAACAGAATTCCGCACTACGCTGGAAGCTGGTCAAGACGTATTTTTATTGCTTGATATTGTAAAGAGCTATTAAGTAACAGCCCATCAGGTCTCTGACTTTAAACAACGGAAAGCCGTTCAAATATATGATAAATATCCACCTGGCCATATCCCCAGATGTTGTTGGGGTATTGATAAAGATCATTTCTTCTTGCGCCTCGGATAATCATACGATTAACCTGCAGACCAGTCATTTCTGTATAATTTCCCCGGGCAAACCCCCATTCCATTACCATGGCGGCAACGCCGGTGGCATGGGCACAGGCAGCGCCTGAACCGGTCAGGGTGCCATACTGGTTACCTGGAATGGCACAGGGGATTCGGTAACCAGGAGCAGCTATATCTGGAACTACATCACCAAATCTGGTATAGCCTCTTCCCGACTCTTCCAGGATCAAGTCGAAAAACTGATTGTAGGCGGCTACCGTAAGAGGATTCTTTGAGTTTCCAGGCGAAGTGATGGTGGTATTCGGTGTTGAAATCTGAAAATAGGTTTTATTGGTTATGAGATTACCGGAGGGAAGCCAGGCGTGAACAAAAAAAGGCTCGTTTTCCATGCTGTGGATTTTTAGCAGCCATGGTCCTGGTATAGGATTTTCAAAGCGAGCTAAAATCACTTGATCCCCAGTCTCTCCATCCATATCTATGTTATTGACCCAGACGCATGAATTGTCCGCGATAAGCTGATATTTTTCGCATCGGTTAAGGGAGGGAGGCCTTCCTTCCAGAAATTCCCCGTTAGGTGAAACAATATCCAGGGTAATTCTTCCGGGCGGAAACGGCCAGATTTCCATAGAAAACCTCTTATCCTGTTCTCCTACGTTTAAATAAAATTCATTTTCAAAGGGAGGGGAAGTGATGTTGTGGTAATAATGGCGGCGTTTATCTGCTTCATTCCCTGCTGCTACAGTTACATTGGTTCTCTGGAGATTTACAATGCTGTCTATATAACTAGACAGGGCACTTCTTCCTCCATGACCTCCCTGGCTGCTGCCAAGAGCAATACAAATAATAACTGGGCGGCTTAATTGCCGGGCAAGAGAAAGTAAAAAACGGATTCCCAGCATGATATCGGATTCTTGATAACACAAGGCATCTTCTGGTACTGCAAAGATATCCTTTAAGCTTTTTTTTGCCTCTTTCAGCTTTACAACAGCCAGTTTTGTCTGGGGCGCTACTCCCATAAAGGAATGTTCCTGATTGGGGGTGCCGGAAATAATGCTGGCGATTGCCGTTCCATGACCATGAGTGTCAACGCTTGGAACAATGCTTAAGGGTGCGGTAGACATTAAAGCAGTATCAATGTTGGTTTTTGTATAGACGGAACCGAATTCAAAGCCTTTTGGAGGCGTTCCGTTTTGATCGGTCTGATCCCAGATAGAGAGAATCCGGCTGGAGCCATCGTGATTACGAAAGGCAGGGTGTTGATAATCAATCCCTGTATCAATAATTCCGATGATAATTCCCAGGCCAAATAAATTCAGGCCAGGTTCTCTTTGGATGCTTCCAATTCCGGATTTTTCTACACTCACCTTAGAAGCCAGAGTATAAAGAGAGGGGAAACTGCTGTAAGGATAGATTCCAAGATCACAGGCATTCATTTGGCTTCTATGCAAGTGGAGAAGAGAGTGCTTATCGTTAATCATCGTTACATTGCCTTTGTCAACCGATTCGGGAATCAGGGCATTGCTTATGATTAAATCATAATATTCATTGTCCAAAATTTTTTGCATGAATTGCCTCCTGTGCCTTACAAGGCAAAGTATATGTATAATAGTATGCAGGGGGTGCGTGGGGTTTGCATAAAACTGATATTATAAGAGACGAAACGGTAAAATGTGCAAAAATAAAAAATAATGATTGCTTTTTTCATCAATTGGAACTATAATGAGTACACACTCAATGAATGGTTGGTCATTATATGAAATCAAAAAGACAGATACAAAAAGAGAATACGAGGCAGAAGATACTGGATACGGCATATCGGGTATATATGGAGCAGGGGTTTGGCGCGCCGACCGCTGAGATAGCAAGAGAAGCGGGCGTTTCTCACGGTTCTGTATTTTCCCACTTTCAGTCGTTGAATGAACTGCTGGAATGCCTGATCGAAGGTTTTGGCACATCTCTTGCCTTGGAGATTCGAAGGCTTGCAGAGGAAAGCGGGAGTGTGGAAGAGCTTCTGGAGATGCATCTGGTAATTTTAAGCCGTCATGAGGAATTTTATACCCGGCTCATGACAGAAAGAAGTCTGCTTCCAAAAGAAGTGCAATATACCTTTGCCAATACCCAGACTACCATTGCCCATCATTTTAGCCGTATTTTTGAGGAGGAAATAAACAAAGGGACCATTAAGGATATTCCTACCCATATGCTTTATTCCACATGGCTTGGGATGATTCACTATTATTTATGGAATAAAGATTTTTTTGCGCCCCAAGGCCCGGTAATCAGCCGTTACTCCAGGGAATTAAAAGATACCTTTCTAACGCTGATAAGATGTTAACAGGAGGAAATAGGATGAAGATATGTATCGCTTGTGGAATGCCTATGGAAAATGCTTCTGATTTTCCAGGAGGCGATATGGATAAGGATTATTGTGTTCATTGTGCAAGACCAGATGGGACCATGCAGTCATTTGAAGAGAAAAAAGCAAGCACAGTTGGTTTTATAATGAAAACCCAGGGATTTGATGAATCTGCAGCCATTGAGATTGCGTTAAACGGCATGAAAAAGCTGCCAGCCTGGAAGCATTGCTTCTAGGGGTAGGAGATCATAGAGAGGAGAATTTATTATGCAGGTAAGTAATGCATTTCAGACATTTCAAGAGGAGGCACCAGAGGTTCATAAAGCATGGATGGAGACCATTCAGAAATTAGATGCAGCAAGCGCTCTGGACAAAAAGACAGAGGAGTTAGCCTATATCGCAGTGATGGCGGCTGTAAAGCTGGATAGCGGTATCCCCTTCCACGTGCAGATGGCAAAAGCTCACGGCGCTACGAGAGAAGAGATCATAAGCAGCGTAATGGTTGGGCTTCCGGCCGTAGGCAATACAGTGATACATTCTCTTCCCATCGCATTAAAAGCCTTTGATGGAGAAGGTAAATAAAAAAATTCCCCCTTATGCTTCGGTTTAATCAGAAAAAGCCGAAACGTAAGGGGGTTCTTTTTGAATTATTTGTTAGAGGCTTTTCCTTCCTGAATGCCCTCAAAGGAGTTGTAGAAAACAGTGTGCTCCATCTCATATCTGGTTCCATGGAGCTGATGAGGGACACAGTCTTCTCTGGGATATCCCAGAGGAAGTAGTGCGACTGGAATAAGATAATCAGGGATTTGAAAAGCAGACCGAATCGCTTCCGGATCAAAATGTCCTACCCAGGTAGTGCCAAGTCCCAGAGCAGCAGCCTGGAGCATCATCTGAGTGGTTACAATGCTGGCATCCACCACACCCATATCTTCCTTATCATAGGACCGCTTCCAGCTCGCTGTCTTATCGTAGCATACCAGAAGTGCCATGGGAGCATAAAAATGATAAACCGTACATGATTTTAATTGTTCCAGATTTTCTTCACTATCAATGACAAGAATCCTTTGAGGTTGAAAATTAACAGCGGTAGGAGCGAGTCTTCCTGCTTCCAGTATTAAATCCAGCGTTTCCTTTTCCACTTTCTTGTTACTGAATTTTCTCACAGAGTAACGTTCTTTGACCAGTTCTAAGAAATCCATATTTTCCTCTCCTTACAGATTTTTCTAGTTATTATATCATGAAATTTAAAAAAGGGCAAAGCCGTAATGACCTTGCCCTGAGACTTACGGTAAAACCACCGTAATATGATATTGTTTCTTTCCTTCTTCAAATGGAATTTCATTTCCTTCCATAGACATTCCGTCGACCAGAAACGCTTTTGGCTCGCCATGTTTGCTTTTTCTGACCTGAATATGATAGTCAGCACCTCTGAATTTACGAATGGCGGTAAATTCTTCAATCGAATCCGGAAGACATGGATCTACAATGAGCCCATGAAAGCCAGGACGGATTCCAAGGATGTATTGGGAGATGCTGACAAAGGTCCATGCTGCAGTACCAGTCAGCCAGCTGTTTTTTGCCTCTCCAAAGTTTTTGGCATCCTTACCTGCAATCATCTGGGAATATACATAAGGTTCTGTTTTGTGAATCTCACTGATTTCTTCGATATAAGCAGGACAGGTGCGCCGGTATACTTCAAATGCCCGGTTACCTCTGCCGATCATGGTTTCAGCAATGGTAATCCATGGGTTGTTGTGGCAGAAGATACCCGCATTTTCTTTATAGCCTGGTGGGTAAGAGGTAATCTCTCCCAGATGCTTCTGATAAGTAGAATAAGCCGGCTGAAGGATTACAATGCCATATGGTGTGTCAAGATGCTCCTTTACACTGTCAAGGGCTTTCTCGGCAAGACCTTCTTCAATACCAATGCCGCCCATAACGCAAAATCCCTGAGGCTCAATAAAAATCTGTCCTTCCTCGCACTCCTTGGAACCTACCTTTTCTCCAAACGCATCGTAGGCTCTTAAGAACCAGCTGCCATCCCAACCTGCTTTCAGCACGGCATCGTAAACTTCTTTTACAGATTCCTCTGCTTTTAAAGCCTCTTCCTCCAGTCCGGTCATACGGCAGATGGTCGCATATTCTTTTCCGTATTTTACATACATGCCAGCGATCATAATGGATTCGGCGACTGGACCTTCTGATGGGCCTGTTGTCTGAAAGGATTCTCCAGGCTCTGTGGAGAAGCAGTTTAAGTTCAGGCAGTCATTCCAGTCCGCTCTTCCAATTAAGGGAAGTCCATGTGGTCCCAGGTTATTTTTTGTAAAGCCAAAGGAACGTCTTAAGTGTTCCATCAGAGACTGGCTCTTAGTTTCGTCATTGTCAAAGGGAACAGATTCCTTTAGAATATCCCAGTCACCTGTTTCTCTGATATAGGCAGAAACTCCTGCAATGAGCCAAAGAGGATCGTCGTTAAAGCCGCTTCCGATATCAAGGTTGCCCTTTTTTGTCAGAGGCTGATATTGATGATAAGCGCTTCCGTCTTCAAACTGAGTGGAAGCGATGTCGATAATACGTTCTCTTGCCCGTTCTGGTATCATATGTACAAAGCCCAGAAGATCCTGGCAGGAATCACGGAATCCCATGCCTCTTCCTGTGCCTGATTCGTAGTAGGAGGCGGAACGGGACATGTTAAAGGTCACCATACATTGATACTGGTTCCAGATGTTTACCATGCGGGCTGCTTTTTCGTCTGACATGGAAACAGAGTAGGTTGATAGAAGCTGTTCCCAATGTTTCTTTAATGACAGAATGGCTTCATCTACCTGAGCACTTGTACTGTATTTGTCTAAAACAGCTTTTGAAGGCTCTTTGTTTATGATGTTAGGAGCGCTCCATTTATTGTCATCTGGATTTTCGGCATATCCAAGTACAAAGATCAGTTCCTTTGATTCTCCTGGTTCCAAATGAATGGAAAGACGATGGGAACCAATGGGAGACCAGCCGCTTGCCATGGAGTTACCGGATGAGTTCTTCCCGACCATAACCGGCTCTTTGTTGGAGCCATACGTTCCCACGAAGGTATTTCTGTCTGTATCGAAGCCGTCGATTTCTGCATTTACAGCATAATAAGCATAGTGATTGCGGCGTTCCCTGTATTCGGTTTTGTGATAAATGACAGAACCTTCCACCTCAATTTCACCAGTACTTAGATTACGCTGAAAATTTGTCATATCATCCATGGCGTTCCATAAACAGAACTCTACATAGGAATATAGGGTAAAATCCCTTGGAGCATCGGAGGCGTTCTCCAATGTCACCTTATGAATCTCGCATGGATCATGGAGAGGAACAAAGGCAGTAACGCTTGCTTTGACTCCGTTTTTCGTACCGCTGTAGCAGGTATAGCCAAGGCCGTGACGGCATTCATAAGAATCCAGAGGAGTCTGAGAAGGCTGCCAGCCCGGATTCCATACAGTTCCGTTATCATTGATATAATAGTAGTGACCGTTGCTGTCTAAGGGAACGTTGTTATAACGATACCGGGTCAGTCTAAGAAGCTTTGCGTCTTTATAAAAGCTATAGCCGCCTCCGGTATTAGACATCAGGGAAAAGAAATTTTCGCTGCCCAGGTAATTGATCCAGGGAAGCGGAGTGTCCGGCGTATTTATGATGTATTCCTTTTCCTGATCATCGAAATAACCATATTTCATATAGGATAACTCCTTTCGGCTGAAAGATATATTTTACTAAAAATGACATTTTTCGAAAACGATTAAGTAAAAAATATTGGAGCCATACTGCAATAATAGCTCATTTATTTCAGAAATACAAGAGGAATTTATGAGTTACTGGGATTATCTTTTCGAATCAACCGTTATAATGCATAAAATGTCAACGTATAATCTATATAAATTAGATAAAATTCTAAAAAACTATTGATTTTTTCCAAAAGTAGGGGTATAGTGGAATTACGAAAACGATTAAGTTAAAAGGATGAGACATATGATTTCTATGAAAGAACTGGCGCAGCATTGCGGGGTATCTGTTGCCACAGTAAGTAAAGCACTCAACGATCAAAGCGATATTGGTGAGAGCACAAAATTAAGAGTTAAAAAGGCAGCGGAAAAACTGGGATATTTTCCAAATGCAGCAGCAAGGTCTTTAAAAACCAATAAAAGCTATAACATTGGTGTTCTATTTGTTGATGAGGCTAACAGCGGTCTTACTCATGAATACTTTGCAGCCGTGTTGGAAGGGTTTAAGGTGGAAGCTGAAAAGCAGGGGTATGATATCACCTTTATCAACAGCCAGATTGGTAAGAAAAAAGTTTCTTACTATGAGCATTGCAAATACCGGAATGTAGACGGTGTTGTAATTGCCTGCGTGAACTTTGACAGTCCTGAAGTAGCGGAACTCCTTGCAGGTGATATTCCGGTTGTAACGGTGGATCACATTCATGAGAACTGTTCCTCTGTCTTATCTGATAATGCAACAGGAATTACCACACTTTTGGAGCATGTTTATGAAAAGGGGCACAGAAAAATCGCCTATATTCATGGCCAGTCAAGTACAGCCGTTACAAAAACCAGAGTCACCAGTTATTACAGATTTATTGAGAATCATCACCTGGAGGTGCCGGATGATTATGCAGTGGAAGCTAATTATCTGGATGTCAGCCAGGCGTCAGAAGCAACGAAAAAGCTGTTGGATCGAAAAGATCCGCCCACCTGCATTCTTTACCCGGATGACACCGCTTTGATTGGCGGTCTAAATGAGATCAGAGCAAGGAATATGAAAGTGCCGGAAGATATTTCCATTGCCGGATACGATGGAAGCCGGGTTTCCCAGTTTTTAAACCCAAGGCTGACAACCATTCGTCAGGATACGGCAGCAATTGGAAGGCGGGCAGCAGAGAAATTGATAAGCACCATCGAGAAACCTAAAACTACATTTACGGAGCAGATCATTGTGGAGGGAGATCTGCTTGTTGGGGAATCGGTTGGATATGCATATGAATTAAAATAGTTTTTAAGAAAAGGAGAGGTAATATGAAGAAGAAGGTAGTAAGTGGATTGTTGTGTGCAGTTATGGTTGCATCATTGACTGCCGGCTGTGGTGCAAAAAGTACCCAGACCCAGGAAACAACGAAGGGTAGCACGACAGAAACAACAAGTAAGGAAGCAGAGGCAAAAAAAGAGGAACCAGGTAAAGAGGGGAAAGTCATTAACATCTACGTGTGGAATGACGAATTCAAGGCAAGATATGAAGATTATTATGCTTCAAAGCTGCCGGCAGGGTATACAGTGAATTTCGTTACGACTCCAAGTGAAAATAATGCTTATCAGAACGCCCTTGATGAAGCACTGTTAAATCAGGCAGATGCAAAGGCAGATGATAAAGTAGATATGTTCCTTGTAGAGGCTGATTATATATTGAAGTATGTAAATTCCGACAGTACCCTTGATTTGAAGGAGATCGGTATTACAGATCAGGATATGTCAAAGCAGTATGATTATACCAAGGTCATCGCTCAGGATACAAAGGGCGCACAGAAGGGTATTTCATGGCAGGGCTGCCCTGGACTTTATATTTATCGCCGTTCCATTGCAAAGGATGTTCTTGGAACCGATGATCCGGCTGAAGTTCAAAAAGCAATCAATGACTGGGATTCCTTTGATAAGACAGCAGCAAAGATGAAGGATAAAGGATATTATATGGTATCTGGATTTGATGATACATACCGTACATTCTCCAATAACGTTTCTTCTCCTTGGGTAAATGGTGATAAGGTTGTCATTGATCCTAAGATCGAGAAATGGATTGAGCAGACAAAGAACTATACAGACAAGGGCTACAATCAGAAAACAGTTCTCTGGGCAGCTGAATGGGCTTCCGGGCAGGGACCTGATTCCAAAGTATTTGGTTATTTCATGCCAGCATGGGGCGTTGATTTCGTTATGGCAAAGAACTCTCTTGCAAAAGCAGAAGCTGATGGCGGAAAGCAGGAGGCAGGCAACGGTACATTTGGTGACTGGGCAGCAACCATTGGACCAGAATCCTACAACTGGGGCGGAACCTGGCTATGTGCAGCGGCTGGAACCGACAATGCTGATATCGTAGCTGATATTATGAAGACAATCTGTACCGATGATGCAACTATGAAGAAGATCGTAGAAGAGAAGAATGACTTTGTGAACAACAAGACCGTTATGGAAGCACTTGCAAAGAGCGATTATAAGTCCGAGTTCCTTGGTGGACAGAATCCTCTTCAGATGTACTGTGATGCAGCTGAAAAGATCGATATGAGTAAGATCTCTCCATACGACCAGGGTCTTAATGAGAGTATTCAGACAGCTATGCACGATTACTTTAACGGAACTGTTGACAAAGACACAGCGATGAAGAACTTCTATACATCTCTCAAAGAAAAATACCCGGAATTAAAAACCGAGTAGCTGTAAATAGCAGGGCGGGGACACCCCGCCCTGAAAAAAGCAGGAGGTTTTGCTATGGTAAAAGAAAAAAAGGCAAAGACCAGAAAAAAAGTCAGCTATGCAAAATGGGGATATATTTTTCTGATACCATTTTTTGCCACATATTCTATATTCTCACTGATCCCGCTGATCAATACATTTTATAACAGTTTGTTTGAAAATTACCGTTCCGGATTAACCCATATCGGTCCTAATTTTGTAGGATTTCAAAATTATATCTCTATATTCCAAAGTGATCTGCTTAAATACTTTGGAAATACCATGATTTTATGGGTCATAGGGTTTGTACCTCAGATCATTATCTCCTTGATTCTGGCTGTCTGGTTTGCTGATTTTCGGATGAAGCTTAGAGGAAGCGCGTTTTTTAAGACGATTATTTATTTGCCTAATGTCATAATGGCGGCATCCTTTGCCATGCTGATTTTTGCGTTGTTTTCTGATAATGGTCCAATGAATAACCTGTTGATGAAAGCAGGAATGAGCGATGAACCCATTCGTTTTCTGGCTACGGTTTGGGGAACCAGGGGACTGATTGGTCTTATGAATTTCATGATGTGGTTTGGAAACACGACCATTCTTTTAATGGCAGCTATTATGGGAGTTGATGCTTCCCTTTTTGAGGCTGCATCCATTGACGGAGCGAAATCCTTGCAGATTTTTACTAAGGTCACCATGCCTATCATCAGGCCGATTTTCGTCTATGTACTTATTACATCCATGATTGGTGGTCTTCAGATGTTTGATGTGCCACAGGTACTTACTAACGCCCAGGGAACACCTGACAGAACCAGTATGACCTTGATTATGTTTTTGAACAATCACCTTTACAGTAAGAATTACGGAATGGCAGGTGCCTTATCTGTCATACTGTTCATCATCACAGCAGTGCTTAGCTTGTTTGTATTTTTCATACTGACTAATTCCGGCGATAAGAAAGGAGGACGTTAATCATGAGCAATGCAGAAAAATTAAAAAAAGCCGTGGCTTACGTTGTACTGTCCCTGCTGGTATTTTTATGTCTCTTCTTCTTTTACTGTCTGGTGATCAATGCAACAAGATCTCATCCGGAGATTTCAAAAGGGTTTTCATTTATTCCCGGCAAATCCTTTGGTACCAATCTTCATAACGTACTTAACAATAAGAATCTCCCGGTTGTTCAGGGGATTATGAACAGCCTGATTATCGCAGGCAGTTCAGCGATCCTTTCTGTATACGTTTCCGCCATGACTGCCTACGGAATCCATGCCTATGAATTCAAGCTCCGTAAGACGATTTACTTATTCATTATTCTAATTATGATGATTCCTACACAGGTAACTACCCTTGGATTCTTAAGACTCATCAATGCCATGAACCTTATGGATAATTTTATTCCTTTGATTTTACCGTCTATGGCAGCTCCTGTTGTTTTCTACTTTATGGTGTCTTATTTTGAAAGCAACCTTCCGCTGGAAATTGTGGAATCAGCGAGAATTGATGGATCCAATGAATTTTATACCTTTAACTTTATTGTATTGCCTATTGTTAAGCCAGCATTGGCTGTTCAGGGAATCTTTGGATTTGTTGCCTCCTGGAATAATTATTTCGTTCCATCTCTGGTATTAAAATCAAATAGCAGAAAGACACTCCCTATCCTCATCGCCCAGCTGCGTAGTGCAGATTTCTTAAAGTTTGATATGGGGCAGGTTTACATGCTGATAACCATCGCCATAATTCCAGTGGCAATCATATACTTATGTCTGTCTAAATTCATCATAGGTGGAGTTACAGCAGGCAGCGTGAAGGGATAAACGAAAAAAACTATAGGTTTTTCTAAGAATTCTGCATTGTCATTTTGTGCCTTTATGCTTATAATAAGGAAAGACGTACATTTTTGAAGGAGGAAACAAAATGGCTATTTTGGTTACCGGAGGTGCAGGCTACATTGGGAGCCACACCTGCATAGAGCTGCTGGATGCAGGATATGAAGTAGTGGTAGTAGATAATCTTTGCAATGCCAGTAAAGAATCTCTGGAACGTGTGATGGATATCACAGGTAAGAGCCTGACTTTTTATGAAGCAGACTTATTGGACCGGGGGGCACTTTTAGAGATATTTGAAAAAGAAAACATAGAGTCGGTGATTCATTTTGCCGGATTGAAGGCGGTAGGAGAGTCTGTTGGCAAGCCGCTTGAATATTATCATAATAATATTACAGGAACCTTAGTTCTTTGCGAAGTGATGAAAGCTCATGGAGTAAAGAGCATTGTGTTCAGTTCCTCTGCAACAGTATATGGAGACCCTGCCTTTGTTCCTATTACCGAAGAATGTCCAAAAGGAGAGATTACCAATCCATATGGACGGACAAAGGGAATGCTGGAGCAGATCTTAACGGATTTACATACGGCGGATCCTGAATGGAAGGTAATGTTACTGCGTTACTTTAATCCAATCGGTGCACACAAATCCGGACGTATCGGAGAAAACCCAAAAGGAATACCAAACAATCTTCTTCCCTACATCACTCAGGTGGCAGTGGGGAAATTAGATTGCCTTGGATTGTTCGGAGGCGATTATCAGACAGAAGACGGTACCTGTGTTCGGGATTATATCCATGTCGTGGATCTTGCAGTGGGCCATGTGAAAGCATTAAACAAGGTGGCTAAAAGTCAGGGCGGCGTCTGGGTCTATAATCTTGGAACCGGCATCGGCTACAGCGTTCTGGACGTAATTCACGCATTTGAAGAAGCCAATGATTTAAAGATTCCTTATGTAATGAAAGAGAGAAGACCAGGAGATATCGCCAAATGCTATGCCGATCCTTCCAAGGCAGAGAAAGAACTTGGCTGGAAAGCAGAGCGGAGCTTAAAAGATATGTGCCGCGATTCCTGGAACTGGCAGAAAAATAATCCAGAAGGATATGTAAAATAATATTATTTATAAATAGATACCGCCTCCGTATA
Organism: [Clostridium] aerotolerans DSM 5434; assembly: GCF_000687555.1. GTDB lineage: Bacteria > Bacillota > Clostridia > Lachnospirales > Lachnospiraceae > Lacrimispora > Lacrimispora aerotolerans. The sequence goes on from NZ_JHWJ01000001.1 coordinate 556,190, forward strand.
AAGACGGCTGGCGGTATTTGTTATAATAGAGCAATGTAATATTAAAAAATTACAGTTATTCATGTCTCTCTTCTTTTCATCATCACATGTCAGACTCCATAATGTACCAGCTATGGTCTTTTTTTAATACCTTAAATTTGTCAATCATTTGAAAAAATCCGCCATTATGAAGGTGTCTCTTCCTATATAAATAGATTCTTGATTTCCCGCTTTTCTTATAAGTGATTCAATACTAATAAGAAGTAAATGGTAACTTCTCCCAAATAAGAACATACATTCGAAAATGCTTGATTATATTTTCGGTTTATGATATGATTCCATTAAAAGAACGTGCGTTCGAGGTGAGAAGATGCTGATACAGGAAGAATTAAGTGTTCAGGAAAAACTTGAAATTTTATCAGATGCTGCAAAGTATGATGTTGCCTGCACATCCAGCGGTGTTGACCGGAAAGGAAAAGCAGGGACTTTGGGAAATGCGGCCAAAGCAGGAATCTGCCACAGCTTTTCTGCAGATGGCAGATGTATTTCGCTGTTGAAGATTTTATTTACCAATCAATGTATCTATGATTGCAAGTACTGCATCAACCGAAGCTCCAACGATGTGCCCCGTACGGCATTTACTCCAGAGGAAGTATGTCAGCTGACCATACAGTTTTACCGGCGCAATTATATAGAAGGTTTGTTTTTAAGCTCTGGTATTTTGCACAGTCCTGATTATACCATGGACTTAATTTATCAGACCTTGAAAAAACTGAGAGAAGAATACCACTTTCATGGTTATATCCATGTAAAAGCCATTCCTGGTGCAGACCCTGTTCTGATTGAGAAGACAGGCTTTTTGGCAGACCGTATGAGCATCAATCTGGAATTGCCGACGGCTGATGGCTTAAAGAAGCTGGCACCGGGAAAAAGCAGAAGTAAGATACTCACACCTATGAAGCAGATTCAAAAGGGAATAACTGCCAATCGGTTTGAGCTGATGGAATATAAAAAAGCCCCCTCCTTTGTTCCAGCCGGACAGAGTACCCAGATGATCGTAGGTGCCACGCCGGAGAATGATTTTCAGATGATGATGGTGGCTGAGGCACTCTATCAGAAGTATGATTTAAAAAGAGTGTTTTATTCTGCATTTGTACCGGTGAATCAGGATATTAATCTTCCTTCTTTGCCTGGTGGTCCTCCTCTTTTAAGGGAACACAGACTGTATCAGGCGGATTGGTTGATGCGCTTTTATGGATTTCAGGCAGGAGAGCTGCTCTCAGAGGAACGCCCCAACTTTAACGTGCTCCTAGATCCAAAGTGCGACTGGGCCTTAAGACATCTGGAGTTATTTCCTGTTGAGGTGAACCGGGCGGATTACTATACCCTTTTGCGGGTACCTGGAATGGGAGTCAAATCAGCACAGCGCATTGTAGCGGCCAGGAAAAACGGACCGCTTGATTTTGATGCGCTGAAAAAGATCGGTGTTGTATTAAAAAGAGCAATTTATTTTATTACCTGCTCTGGCAGGATGATGTATCCGGTGAAAATTGACGAGGATTATATTTCCAGCCATTTGATTGGGGATGAAAAAAGAAAGGTATGGGAGATAGGCTCTTTGGGCTCCTACCGTCAGATTTCACTGTTTGATGACATGAATGCCCCGTCATTAACCGTGTCAGGAGGGTCATAGAAGATGAAAACAGTCTATTACTGCGAGAATAGTGTAGAAGGAATCTTAAGTGGTGTATATACCGCGTGGACCAGCAGAAAAGGTCATGACAATGTGAAATTAAAGATCATGGGAACGGAAGATACCATGGAGCTGTTCTGCCAATACGAAGAAGTGAAAACGGATTCGGTGAAAGCAGGAAAGGTCGTAAAGGCGATGAAAGAGAAGATTTCAAAAGAAGCATATTCTCTCGTCTATAAGTCTGCCCTGAGTAAGGACCCCGACCGGGCTGATAAGATTTACCGTTTTCTTATCTATGGATTTTATATTGGCTCCAGTATCATTGACATGCTGCAGCTTCCGGAGGTATATGAGATTTTTCTAATGTGCCGCCACATCGACAACGAAACTCATCTTCTGACGGGATTTGTGCGGTTTATAGAGATGGAAGGAGAGCTTTTAGTAAGCCGCATTGGCCCGAAGAATGATGTGGTTGTTCTTCTGGCGCCTCATTTTGCAGACCGTTTGTCAGGAGAGAACTGGGTGATTTATGACGAGAATCGAAAAAAAGCAGCACTACATCCTGCCAATCGTCCATGGTATCTATTGGATCTTATTTCACCGGAGTGGGAGAGCAAGTTAAAAAAAGCCTCCGAGGAAGATGAATACGAGGAACTTTTTAAATGCTTTCGGAAAAGCATTTCCATCAAAGAACGGGAAAATCCTGTTTGTCAGCAAAATCATATGCCCTTGCGTTACCGGCCCTATATGCCAGAATTCTCCCATGGGTTACGGGACACATAATGAAACAATTCTTGCCTTTTTCAACCGTTTGAGTTATGATGGAGACACGTTCCGGTTCAGGAACATTCCATGTGCGTTTCTGCACGTTTATCCAAGTTAGAAATAAAAACTGAATAAGGAAAGGATGAGGCGTCTTTGTACAGCAAAGTTCATAGCATTGGCATTACGGGGGTGGAAGGAGTTCCTATTTTGGTAGAAGCGGATGTCAGTGATGGACTTCCGGGCTTTTCCATGGTAGGATATCTTTCTTCCCAGGTCAGGGAAGCGCAGGACCGGGTAAGAACGGCATTAAAAAATTCCGGCTTTCGTCTTCCTGCAAAAAAGGTCACTATAAATCTTTCTCCTGCTGATATACGGAAAGAAGGCACAGCCTTTGATCTGCCTATTGCAATTTCTATGTTATCCGCTTCCGGCCATATCAAATCCTCTGCCTTGGAGGATTGCGTGATTTCTGGTGAACTGGGGTTAGATGGAAGAATTAAACCGGTTCATGGAGCACTTTCGATTACAGCAGCTGCAAGAAAGGATGGAAAGTCCGTATGTTTTCTCCCCAGGGAGAATGTTAAGGAAGGTCTGGTAATTGAAGGAATTAATATAATTGGGGTAAGTCAACTAAAAGAGTTGGTTGATGAATTAAATGTTCCAGGTACTCTTGGAAAAAGAGAGAAGCCGGGAGATTGGAGGCAGGCTGAGACTTGTTCCTATGAAGTGGATTTTTCTGAAATAGGAGGAATGCCTCTCCTTCGAAGAGCTACAGAGGTGGCAGTAGCGGGAATGCACAATATTCTCTATATAGGTCCGGCAGGAACCGGCAAATCCATGTTAGCAAATCGCATTCCCACCATAATGCCGTCGTTATCTTTAGAAGAGACCATCGAAATATCAAAAATCTACAGCGTCAGCGGACTGCTTTCCCCTGAGATGCCATTAATGACAAGGCGGCCCTTTCGAAGTCCGCATCATACCATCAGCCCTCAGGCTCTTTCGGGAGGTGGGCGGATACCCAAACCAGGAGAAATCTCTCTGGCATCTGGAGGCGTTCTGTTTCTGGATGAATTCCCTGAATTTCAAAAAAGTACCATTGAGATCTTGAGACAGCCATTGGAGGAAGGAAAGATAACAATCTCCAGGGTACATGGCTCTTATGAATTCCCGGCGAATTTCATGATGGCTGCTTCCATGAACCCATGTGTTTGTGGATTTTATCCTGACAGAACCAAATGCAGGTGCACAGAACAACAGGTATATAAATATTTAAGCAGGATATCGAAGCCTCTTTTAGACCGCATTGACATCTGCGTCGAATCCAGAATGATTACATACGAGGAACTGGAGCAAAAGGAGGGAGGAGAATCCTCTGCCTCCATACGAACCCGGATAGAAGCAGCCAGAAAGATACAGGCAAAGCGGTTTAAGGGGCAGAAAATATACTTTAACAGTTCTATGCGAAAAGGAGAGCTTGAAAGGTTCTGTATACTCCAGAAGTCTGACAGGGAATTCTTAAAGCAAATATATGAAACTCAGAGGCTTAGTGCAAGGGGCTATGAAAAGCTGCTTAAAATATCAAGGACCATCGCGGATCTGGAAGGTTCCTATGGGATTCGGAGAGCACATTTGGCTGAGGCTGCCGGTCTGCGCAGTCTGGAAGGAAAATACTGGGGTGGAATCTATGGTCAGCCATGAGGAGAGAGAGTATTTATACTGGCTTTGCCATGTCCCTATGTTAGGGGCTGTGACCATAAAGCGGCTTTATGATTACATGGGAAGCTATAAGGAGATATATAATATAGAAGGAAAAGGGTTACAGAGGCTGGGACTGCTTAAGTCGTCTGCTGTATCTGTTTTTGAAGATAGTAAAAAAATGAAGACCGGGTGCGATAAGGAGCTTGCTGGTTTAAAGGATCAAAAGATAGAGTTTGTCACACCACATGATGCCGGTTATCCGGCACGTCTCTTTAAAATATATGATTATCCTATGGGTATCTTTTACAAGGGAAAGCTTCCGGATGAAGATCGTCCCACAGTCGCTGTCATTGGAGCCAGAAACTGCACGAATTATGGAAGGCAGATGGCTTCTTATCTCTCTAAGGAACTGGCTTCCTGTGGAGTCCAGATTATAAGCGGCCTTGCTAGCGGAATCGACGGGGCAGGCCATCAGGGTGCTTTGAAAGGAAAGGGAGATACGTATGGTGTATTAGGCAGCGGGATCAATATCTGTTATCCCAAAGAGAATTACGGATTGTTTGAACAAATGAAAGAAAGAGGAGGCATCCTTACAGAGTTTGTTCCAGATGAAGCCCCCAGGCCTTGTAATTTTCCCATGAGAAACCGGATTATCAGTGGACTGTCTGATGCGATCCTTGTAATAGAGGCCAGAGAAAAGAGCGGTTCTCTCATTACAGCTAACCTTGGACTGGATCAGGGAAAGGAAATTTTTGCTCTTCCGGGGAGAGTCACAGATCCATTGAGTGCAGGCTGTAACCGGTTGATTTCTGAGGGCGCCGGTGTGATTTTAAGTCCTGATTCTGTTTTGGAATATTTTAATTTACAAAATGGTAAAATATTAAGAGTTCATGAAAAAAATAAGAACGGGCTTGCCAAAAAAGAAAAAATGGTGTATAGTTGCCTAGATTTACAACCAAAGAATCTGGAAGAGATTGTATCTTTAAGCGGATTGTCTGTCAGTGAATGTATGGGTGCCCTTTTGGAGCTAGAATTAAACGGCCTCATTTTGCAGACATCCCATCAATATTATGGTAAGAAACTATAGGCGAGGAGTTTGGTATGGCGAACTGTTTAGTAATTGTGGAGTCACCGGCGAAAGTAAAAACAATAAAGAAGTTCTTGGGGACGAACTATGAAGTGGATGCATCCAACGGACATGTAAGAGATCTCCCGAAAAGTCAGATGGGAATTGACGTTGAGAATGATTTTGATCCAAAATATATAACAATCAGAGGAAAAGGGGATATTCTGGCGAAGCTCAGGAAGGAAGTAAAGAAGGCAGATAAGATTTATCTGGCGACTGACCCTGACCGTGAGGGAGAAGCTATTTCCTGGCATTTATTAAAAGCCTTAAAGCTTGATGAGCTGAAAGAAAAGCAGGTATTTCGAATCAGCTTTAACGAGATTACAAAGAATGCAGTAAAAGCCTCCTTAAAGACCCCAAGAGCCATTGATATGAATCTGGTGGATGCCCAGCAGGCCAGAAGAGTCCTTGACCGTATGGTTGGATATATGATAAGCCCCCTCTTATGGGCAAAGGTTAAGAGAGGCTTAAGTGCCGGCCGTGTACAGTCCGTGGCACTGCGGCTCATCAGTGACCGGGAGGAAGAAATCAATGCATTTATTCCCGAAGAGTATTGGAATCTGGATGCCCAGTTAAAGCAGGACGGAAGCAAGAAGATGCTGACTGCGAAGTTTTATGGTGATAAGAGCGGAAAGCTTCCCATTCGTAATAAAAAGGAATTGGATGTGATACTTAAGGGACTTGAGAATCAGACCTATGAAGTGGAAGAGGTGAAGAATGGAGAAAGAGTTAAAAAAGCTCCTATTCCCTTTACAACCAGTACACTTCAGCAGGAAGCTTCCAAGGTACTTAATTTTTCTACTCAAAAAACCATGCGTCTTGCACAGCAGCTTTATGAAGGTGTTGAGATCGCTGGTCATGGAACCGTAGGTCTTATTACTTATCTTCGTACAGATTCTACCAGAATCGCAGAAGAAGCAGATACAGCAGCAAGAGAGTACATTGGGAAACAGTATGGCAGTCAGTATGTGGCAGTGGGAGAGCAGAGCAAAAAGACCAACGCAAAGATTCAGGATGCTCACGAGGCGATCCGTCCAACCGATATTGCACTTACACCGGTTATGGTAAAAGAATCTTTGCAGAGAGACTTGTTCCGGCTTTACCAGCTGATCTGGAAGCGCTTTGCGGCCAGCCGTATGCAGCCAGCTGTATACCAGACAACTTCTGTTAAGGTAGGAGCCGGAGAGTATACGTTTACACTTTCTGCTTCCAAGCTTTCTTTTGATGGATTCATGTCTGTGTATGTACAGGAAGATGATAAAGAAGATGCCAATGTCTTATTAGGGAATCTGGAAAAGGGAAGTATATTAAAGCTTGAAACACTTGAGCACGGTCAGCATTTTACCCAGCCGCCTGCGCATTTTACTGAGGCTTCTTTAGTAAAGGCAATGGAAGAACAGGGAATTGGCCGTCCAAGTACCTATGCACCTACCATCACCACAATTATTGCAAGACGGTATGTGGCTAAGGAGAATAAGAATCTTTATGTAACAGAGTTGGGGGAAGTTGTTAATAGTATGATGAAGCAAAGTTTCCCCAGTATTGTAGACATTACATTCACCGCGAATCTGGAATATCTCCTTGATAAAGTGGGAGATGGTTCGGTCCAGTGGAAGACGGTTGTAAAGAATTTTTATCCGGATTTAAAGGAAGCGGTAGACAAAGCTCTTGTGGAGCTGGAATCTGTGACTATTGCAGATGAAGTGACAGAGGAAGTTTGTGAGCTGTGCGGCCGTAATATGGTCATTAAATACGGTCCTCACGGTAAGTTCCTTGCCTGTCCCGGATTTCCGGAGTGTAAGAACACGAAGCCATATCTTGAGAAGGTTGGAGTTCCATGCCCCAAATGCGGTAAGGAAGTCGTAATCAAGAAGACGAAAAAAGGCAGAGTATTCTATGGCTGTGAAGCCAATCCTGATTGTGATTTCATGTCATGGCAAAAACCTTCCACACAGAAATGTCCAAAGTGCGGAGCTTACATGGTTGAAAAAGGAAACAAATTGCTTTGTTCCAATGAGCAGTGTGGATTTAGCACGGATAAATAGCAAAAATGGAAAATTATTAAGAAAATCGAAAATCTTCAAAAAACTATTGTTATTTGAGCATAATAATGTTAATATTTATACATTAGAGATATATTTTGGATTTTCACACAAATTCATAAGGAGGTTTTCGGCTATGAGCGTACAGTTGTTGGACAAAACTAGAAAAATTAACAAATTATTGCATAACAACAATTCGCATAAGGTAGTATTTAACGATATCTGTGAAGTGCTGACCGAGATCCTGAATTCCAATATTCTTGTAATCAGCAAGAAGGGAAAGGTGCTTGGCGTAGGCCTGTCACCGGACATCGATGAGATTCAGGAACTGATTGCAGATCAGGTCGGCGGTTATGTAGATATTATGCTGAATGAGCGCCTTCTCAGCATTCTGTCAACAAAAGAAAATGTTAATTTGGAGACGCTGGGATTTACTGGCGATAATATTAGAAAATATCAGGCTATTATAACACCGATTGATATAGCAGGTGAAAGGCTTGGAACTCTCTTCATTTACAAAAAAGACTCTCAGTACGACATTGATGATATTATTTTAAGTGAGTACGGCACTACGGTGGTAGGCCTTGAGATGATGCGGTCCGTCAATGAAGAGAATGCGGAAGAGACCAGAAAAGTACAGATTGTAAAATCTGCTATCAGCACATTATCCTTTTCTGAGCTGGAAGCAATTACCCATATTTTTGAGGAATTGGATGGAAACGAGGGAATCCTTGTTGCAAGTAAAATTGCTGACCGTGTAGGAATTACCCGTTCCGTTATCGTTAACGCCCTTCGCAAGTTTGAAAGTGCCGGCGTTATTGAATCCAGATCTTCTGGTATGAAGGGAACTTACATTAAAGTATTAAATGACGTGGTTTTTGACGAGTTAAGAACGATTAAAGCAGGAACCGTTAAGAGCATGGCAGAACGCAGAGAATTAAAAGATTTATAAAAATATTCAGAAAAAAGGAGCGGACAAAAATCTGCTCTTTTTTTCTGAATTAGTCAGTACAGCTCTCTTTTTCAGGCGTTAAGTACAAAAAACTACTTGCATCGTGTAGAAAATTATGCTATACTGGCTAAGCTTAATAAAAAACACGTCTGCGGATTTCTGTGGAAGGTGCCTGATAAGGGTCTCCCAGGAAGCATGAGAAACGGACGGAAGTAAAACCAATGGAGGTAATAACATGAGCGTTATTTCAATGAAGCAGCTTTTAGAAGCTGGCGTACACTTTGGTCATCAGACCAGAAGATGGAACCCTAAGATGGCTCCTTACATTTACACAGAGAGAAATGGTATCTACATCATCGACTTACAGAAATCTGTAGTTAAAGTAGACGAAGCTTACAAAGCAATCTCTGATATTGCTAACGAAGGCGGTAAGATTCTTTTCGTTGGTACAAAGAAGCAGGCTCAGGATGCAATCAAATCTGAGGCAGAGCGTTGCGGAATGTACTTTGTTAACGAGAGATGGCTTGGCGGTATGCTGACAAACTTTAAGACAATTCAGTCCAGAGTTGCCAGATTAAAAGAAATCGAGACTATGTCTCAGGACGGTACATTTGAAGTACTTCCTAAAAAAGAAGTTATCGCTCTTAAGAAAGAGTGGGAGAAATTAGAGAAGAACTTAGGCGGAATCAAGGATATGAAGAAGATTCCAGATGCGATTTTTGTCGTTGATCCTAAGAAAGAAAGAATCTGCGTACAGGAAGCTCATACACTGGGTATTCCATTAATCGGTATCGCTGATACAAACTGTGATCCTGAGGAACTCGATTTCGTGATCCCAGGTAATGATGATGCGATCAGAGCTGTTAAGTTAATTGTGTCTAAGATGGCTGACGCAGTAATCGAAGCAAACCAGGGCGAGGCAGTAGCTGAGGAAGCAGAAGCGGCTCAGGATATGGAAGAGACTGTGGAAGCTTAATAATTCAGGCGATTGAATGCTTCGACCTGCTTTGAGAAGCGGGTCGGAGCATTTTTTACTGGAAAAAAACCCAGTAATTTAAAGTAGACTATTAATCATGGAATGATATATTGATATATATATGGAGGGCAAATAAATGGCAGCAATTACAGCTGGAATGGTAAAAGAGTTAAGAGAATTGACCGGTGCAGGTATGATGGATTGCAAGAAGGCTCTTGCAGAAACTGATGGTGATATGGAAAAAGCAGTTGAGTTCTTAAGAGAAAAAGGACTTGCAGCAGCTTCTAAGAAAGCAGGCAGAATTGCAGCAGAAGGTATCGTTGCTACGATTGTAAGCGAAGATGGAAAATCTGCAGCAATCGTTGAAGTAAACAGCGAGACAGACTTCGTTGCTAAGAATGCTCAGTTCCAGACATATGTTGCTGATGTTGCAGCACAGGCACTGGCTTCTGAATCCAAAGATATGGAAGCATTTCTTGCTGAAACATGGGCAAAAGATACTTCTTTAACAGTAGAGCAGATGTTATCCAGCCAGATCGCAGTTATCGGCGAGAACATGAACATCAGAAGATTTGAGAAAATTACAACTGATGGCGTTGTTGTTGATTATATCCATGGCGGCGGAAGAATCGGCGTTTTAATCGAGGCAAGTGCAGAAATTGTCAACGATACAGTGAAAGAAGCTTTAAGAAATATTGCAATGCAGATTGCTGCATTAACTCCAAAGTATGTTAGAAGAGATGAGATTTCTCAGGAATTCATCGATCATGAAACTGAAATTTTAAAAGTTCAGGCTAAGAATGAAAATCCGGACAAGCCAGACAGCATTATTGACAAGATGATTGTTGGTCGTCTGAATAAAGAATTAAAAGAGTTCTGTCTGGTTGACCAGGCTTATGTAAAAGATGGAGATCTGACTGTAGCTAAATATTTAGAGCAGGTTTCTAAAGAAGTTGGCGGCAAGGTAGATGTGAAGAAGTTTGTACGTTTTGAAACTGGTGAGGGTCTTGAAAAGAAAGAAGACAATTTCGCTGAAGAAGTTGCGAGACAGATGCAGTAACCTTAACAGGATTCAGGGGGGAATCCCATGGGTATCCATGGGATTTTTCTATTAAAACAGTGTCCGTTTACCATTAACAAATGTTTCCATATTGTACGGACATCACAATACCAAAGGAGTTGACGAAAGTGGCTAAGTATATAATTAAGCGAATCGCTATGGCGATTGTAACAATCTTTGCAGTTGCAACGGTTACATTCTTTGTCATGAATATGGTCCCAGGCGCTCCCTTCATGTCTGAGAAAGCAATCAGCCCACAGGCTCAGGCCGCATTAAATGAAAAATATGGCCTTGATAAACCGTTAAGTGAACAGTACATCACCTATATGTCAGATCTTCTTCATGGAGATTTGGGATTAAGCGTTAAGCAGCGTGGACGTACTGTTAATATGATTATTGCAACAAAGTTCCCGGTATCTGCTAAAATTGGCGGTATGGCTATTCTGACCGCTGTTCTTATTGGTGTTCCTCTTGGAAGTATTGCAGCTTTTAAGCGTGGAACTCCTGTCGATAATGTAATCATTATATTCAGTACCTGCGGCATTGCCGTTCCTAGCTTCGTGGTTTGTACCGTTCTCATGTATGTACTAAGTTTGAAACTGGGGCTCTTGCCCACGTTTGGACTTACCTCGTGGAAAAACTATATCATGCCGGTAATGGCTCTTTCCTTTTATCCGTCATCCTATATTGCACGCCTCATGCGTTCCTCCATGCTTGATGTCATGGGACAGGATTATATGAGAACTGCCCGTGCAAAAGGTCTTTCCCAGCTGGTCAGCATCTTTAAGCATGCACTTCGTAATGCGATTCTTCCGGTTGTTACATATTTAGGACCGCTTTTGGCCTATACCGTAACAGGAAGTTTTATTGTTGAGAAAATATTTACCATCCCTGGCTTAGGATCTGAGTTTATTGGTTCGATTACTGGTCGTGATTATCCTCTTATTATGGGTACCACTATTTTCCTTGCTACTTTGATGGTTATCATGAACGTGCTGGTCGACGTTGCTTATAAATTCATTGACCCACGTATTAATCTGAAATAATAGAAAGGAGAAAGAGGATGCCAAAGAATAAAATGTCATTACAGCTTAATGTGGAAGACTTTCTCCCTGCAAGCGATGCGGAAAAAGAAAGCTTAACAGTCATGCGGAAAAGTGTCGGATTCTGGAAGGATGGAATCAGACGTTTAAAAAAGAACAAAATCGCTATGATCAGTGTTTTTGTTATCATATTAGTATTCATTCTGTCATTTGCTGTACCGCAGTTTTATCCATACAGCTATGAGCAGCAGATAAGGGGAAGTGAAAATCTTGCCCCCATGCAGTATTCCCAGAAGGAATTACAGGCAATTGATGCAGGAGAGAGTGTATTCCCTCACGTTTTGGGAACCGATAATCTTGGTAGAGATTATGCAGTCCGTGTTATGATGGGAAGCCGTGTTTCTCTGATCGTAGGTTTGGTTGCTTCCTGTATTATCCTTATGATTGGATCTCTTTACGGTTCCATCGCCGGTTTCTTTGGAGGCTGGGTGGATATGATTATGATGCGTATTGTGGATATGATTTATACAGTTCCAGATATATTAATCATTGTACTGCTATCGGTGGCATTTGACCAACCCCTGAAAGCTTTGGCGCAGAAGCCGGGATTTCAGTGGATTCAGGTCATCGGTGTAAACTTAATCAGTATCTTTGTGGTTTTCGCACTTCTTTACTGGGTAGGTATGGCACGTATCGTAAGAAGCCAGATTCTTATTTTAAAGGAGCAGGAGTATGTAACGGCAGCAAGAGCTCTCGGAGCTTCCAGCGGTCATATCATTAAAAAGCACCTTCTTACCAACTGTATCGGTACTTTGATCGTTACAACAACTCTGCAGATTCCGTCTTCTATTTTTACGGAAAGCTTTTTAAGCTTCCTTGGTCTTGGTGTTGCTGCACCTATGCCATCTCTCGGAAGCCTTGCAAGTGCTGCCTTAAACGGACTTCAGAGCTATCCTCACCGTTTGTTTGCGCCTGCAATCATGATTTCAGTCATTATTTTAAGTTTCAATCTCTTAGGTGACGGCCTTCGTGATGCATTTGACCCGAAACTGAAAGATTAAAGGAGGAGAGAACTGATGAGTGAGTATTTAGTTAATATTGAAAATGAACGTCTTTCTTTCTTTACTCCGGCAGGGGAAGTTAAGGCTTTAAATAATGTGTCCCTTCATTTACGTGAAGGAGAAGTTCTTGGTATCGTAGGTGAGTCAGGTTCCGGTAAATCTGTTACTGCATACAGCTTAATGGGACTTACCGCTTATCCAGGACGTCTGATCGGAGGATCTCTTCAGTTCAACGGTCATCAGATTGACAAGATGACAGAGAAGGAAATGAGAAAAATCAGAGGGAATGAGATCTCTATTATTTTCCAGGATCCTATGACCAGCTTAAATCCTGTATATACCATAGGAAATCAGATCTGTGAAGTAATCATGCTTCATACAGATAAGAATAAAGCTCAGGCCAATGAGCGTGCAAAAGAATTATTGACTCTGGTTGGTATCAATGAGCCGGAAAAACGCTTAAAGCAGTATCCACACGAATTATCTGGTGGTATGCGTCAGCGTGTTATGATTGCCATTGCATTGGCATGTGAACCAAAGCTTCTGATTGCTGATGAACCGACAACCGCTCTTGACGTGACCATTCAGGCTCAGATTCTGGAACTGATGATGGAATTAAAAGAAAAGCTTGGTATGGCTATTATTATGATTACCCATGACCTTGGTGTGGTTGCTAATATGTGTGACCGTATTGCGGTTATGTATGCTGGAAAAGTAATAGAGTATGGCGACGCCAACGATATTTTCTATAATCCAAGCCACGAATATACAAAAGGTCTGATTCGAAGCATTCCTAAGCTGACAGAAAAAGAGCACAGCAAGCTTGTGCCCATTGAAGGAAGCCCTGTGGATATGTTGAATCCACCTGCTGGCTGTCCTTTTGCGCCAAGATGCAGAGCTTGTATTAAGATCTGTCTGCGTGAGATGCCGCCATATACGGATGTTTCAGATATACATTACAGTGCCTGCTGGCTGCTGCAGAAGCAGGAGTTTGAAAAACAACAGGCTCAGAAGGGAGATGCATGATGGACAATAAGAATCTTGTAGAAGTTCAGAATTTACAGCAGTATTTCCCGGTTGCCGGTGGCAAAATGTTTGAGAAAAAAGTTGTAAAAGCTGTTGATAACGTATCCTTTGGAATTAAAAAGGGAGAAACACTTGGACTTGTAGGTGAGTCTGGTTGTGGTAAGACCACTACTGGACGTACCCTGCTTCGTCTTCATGAGCCGACAGCCGGAAAGATCCTTTTTGACGGAAAGGACATAACAAAAGTAAATATGCTTCCTTACCGCCGGAAGATGCAGATCGTATTCCAGGATCCTTATGCCAGTCTGGATCCCCGTATGACAGTAGGTGATATTATTGGTGAGGCCATTGACATTCATCGTCTGGCTGCCAATAAAAAAGACCGTCAGGAACAGATTATCTCTGTTCTCTCTACCGTAGGCCTTAACTCAGAGCATGCGAACCGTTATCCCCACGAGTTTTCCGGCGGACAGCGTCAGCGTGTTGGTATTGCAAGAGCCCTGGCAGTAGACCCTCAGTTTATCGTCTGTGATGAGCCTGTATCTGCTTTGGACGTATCCATTCAGGCTCAGGTTGTTAACATGTTCGAACAGCTTCAGGAGGAGCGTGGACTTACTTATTTATTCATTGCCCATGACCTTTCTATCGTAAAGCATATCTCTAACCGGATCGGTGTTATGTATCTCGGAAAGATGGTAGAGCTTGCGGACAGCTATGAGCTTACATTCCACAGCCTTCATCCGTATACAAAGAGCTTGATTTCTGCGATTCCTATTGCCGATCCTGAGCTCAGCAGAAAATCCAATCGAATTGTATTGGAAGGAGATGTGCCAAGCCCTGTAAATCCCCCATCTGGATGCCGATTCAGAACACGCTGCCCTTATGCAGATGAACTCTGTGCGGCTCAGGAACCAGAATGGAAAGAGGTTACATCCGGTCATTATGCGGCTTGTCATCATTTAGATAAAGTGAACTAAAAATTCATTGCTATTTTCCCATAGTTATGATATGCTAGAACATAAATCAGCGCAGTAGCCGAGTAAAGTGTTACTGCGCTGATAATGAATACTTTTATAGGAGGAAAAACTATGAAAAAAATGTCACTTGTATTGGCTGCCGTTATGGCAACAGGCATGATTCTTACCGCTTGTGGCGGAAGTAAATCTGCTCAGCCAACAACTGGTGCAGCTACCAGCGCAGCAAACGGAGAAACGACCGCACCAGCAGAAGGGAATTCCAAAGGGCTTGATCTTGCAGTTCAGATTGGACCAGATCCGGAGACAATCGATCCTGCTTTAAATAGTGCGGTTGATGGTGGAAACATGATTCTTCATGCATTCGAGACATTGCTGTCTGTAGATTCTGAGAACAAGATCGTACCAGGTCAGGCAGAGTCTTTTGATGTATCTGAAGATGGATTAACTTATACCTTCCACCTTCGCAAAGGGTTAAAGTGGAGCGATGGCACACCTTTAACAGCAAATGATTTCGTTTACTCATGGAAGAGACTGGCTGATCCTAAAACAGCAGCACCATATGCAGGAGATATGCTTGGTTATGTAAAGGGATATGATGAGGCAGCAGCAGGAAATCTTGATGCTCTTGGTCTTTCCGCACCAGATGAAAATACATTTGTAGTAGAATTATCTGCTCCTTGTGTATATTTCTCTAAACTTGTAACACATGGCTCCATGGTACCTGTTGAAAAGGCTACTGTAGAAGCCAATGGCGATCAGTGGACTTTAAAGCCAGAAACTTATGTTTCTAATGGTCCTTTAAAGATGATCGAGTGGGTTCCAGGATCTCACATTACATTCGCTAAGAATGAGAACTATTGGGATGCAGATAAGGTTACCTTAAATACTCTTAAGTTCGTTCTTATGGAAGACGGAAACGCTGCTTACAGTGCTTACCAGACAGGCGAAGTTTCCATGATCAAGACCGTTCCTACAGAAGAAGTTCCAGGTCTGAAAGGAAAAGAAGATTTCCATGTAGAACCTATCATGGGTACCTACTACCTTGATTTCCAGAACCAGAAAGAACCTTTCAACAATCCTGACGTTCGTATGGCATTAAGCCTTGCAATTGATAGAGATTATGTTGCTAACACAGTAATGCAGGGAACTTATATGCCTGCTACTAACTTTGTTGGACCTGGTATTTCTGATGCAGAGCCAGGAAGCTTCTTTGAAGATGAAACAAAAAAACTTAATGGCAAAGATTTCTTTGATTTAAAGAATCATGATGCAGATGTAGCAAAAGCAAAAGAACTTCTTGCAAAAGCTGGTTATCCAGATGGTCAGGGCTTCCCAACAATTGAATATATGATTAATGATTCCGGTTACCACAAACCAGTTGCTGAGTATTTACAGAGCTGCTGGAAAGAGGTACTTAACATTAATGTAGATATCAAAGTTGTTGAGTGGGCAACCTTCACACCAACCCGTCGTGCTGGTGATTATCAGGTAGCTCGTGATGGTTGGGTTTACGATTATGATGATCCTTCCAACATGCTCAACTTAATGATGGCATCAAGCGGTAACAACAATGCGAAGTACAGCAATCCAGAGCTTGATAAGCTGTTAAACGAAGCAAACACAACTGCAGATGAAAAAGAACATTACTCAAAGCTTCACGAAGCTGAGAATATGATTCTGAAGGATGCAGCAATTGCTCCAGTTGCTTATTACACTGATTTCTGGTTACAGAATCCGAAATTAAAAGGAACATGGCATTCTCCATACGGCTACTGGTTCTTCCAGTATGCTACTATGGACTAAGAATAAAAGTCTTACAAAAAACAGTCAGGAAATATTTCCTGGCTGTTTTTTTGTGCCTAAAATCTCAAGATTGATGGATGATTTTAGTGATAATTGAACAATTAAGTATATATTTTATTGATTTTATTATGCTTCTATGTTATTCTGTAAAAAATTGGTAAAACATTTAGTAATATTATGGGATGCCAATATTATGATATTTATAGGAGGATGAGCTATGAAAAAGAAGTCACTTTTTTTAGTTGCGATTATGGTATCCAGCCTTATTCTTTCTGCTTGCGGTGGGAATAAAGCGGCTGAACCATCAAAGGGCGCAACTACAGCAGCAAACGGGGAAACAACTGCTCCGAAGAGCGGAACTGCAGGTCTTGATCTCGCAGTACAGGTTGGACCTGACCCTGAAACCATTGATCCTGCCTTAAACAGTGCAGCTGACAGTGCCAACATGATTATGCATGCCTTTGAAACACTGTTGATTGTAGACAAGGATAATAAGATTGTACCTGGACAGGCAGAATCTTATGAGGTGTCTGATGATGGGCTTACATATACCTTTCATTTACGTGATGGTTTGAAGTGGAGTGATGGTACTCCTTTAACTGCAAACGACTTCGTTTTCTCCTGGAAACGGCTTTCAGATCCTAATGTTGCAGCTCCATATGCTGAAGATATGTTAGGATACGTAAAGGGATATCAGGAGGCCGCAGCTGGAAATATCGACGCACTTGGCGTTTCCGCACCTGATGATAAGACCTTTGTTGTAGAGTTATCTGTTCCCTGTGTGTATTTTATAAAGATTGTAACTCATGCAACCATGGTTCCTGTACAGAAGGCTTCTGTAGAGGCCAATGGGGAGCAGTGGAGCTTAAAGCCAGAAACTTATATTTCCAATGGTCCTTTAAAGATGATTGAGTGGGTTCCAGGTTCCCATGTCACCTTTACAAAGAATGAAAATTACTGGAATGCAGATAAAGTTACTATTAATACTTTAAAATTTGTTTTAATGGAAGATGCGAATGCAGCGTACAGTGCATACCGAACTGGAGAAGTCGCTATGATTAAGGATGTTCCTACAGAGGAAATTCCTTCTCTTCAGGGCAATGAGGAGTTTCATGTAGCGCCTAACGTTGGAGTTTCTTATTTAGATTTTAATAATCAGAAAGAGCCTTTTACAAATCCGGATGTCCGCAAAGCTCTGAGTCTGGCCATTGACCGGGATTATGTATCAAATACAGTCATGCAGGGAATCGGTGCTCCTGCAGGAAACTTTGTACCTCAAGGTGTCAGTGATGCTGAAAGCGGAACTTATTTTGAGGATGTAACCAGAAAAAATAACGGCGGAGATTTCTTTAATATTAAAAATCATGAAGAAGATTTAAAAAAGGCTAAGGAGCTTCTTGCAAAAGCTGGATATCCTGATGGAAAGGGATTTCCGGTAGTTGAATATATGACCAATGATGCAGGTCATAACAAAGCAGTGGCAGAGTATTTACAGAACTGCTGGAAGGAACTTGGCGTTAACATGGATATTAAAATCGTGGAATGGGGAACCTTTGCACCAACCCGTCGTGCAGGAGATTATCTCACAGCACGGGATGCATGGAGCCTTGATTATGATGATCCTTCCAATCTGCTGAACTTATTGAAATCAACAAGTGGTAACAATAGTGCTCAGTATAAGAACCCTGAACTTGATAAGCTGTTAGATGAAGCCAATGCTACTCTCGATGTGAAAGAGCATTATGCAAAACTTCATGAGGCAGAGAATATGATTCTTGAAGATGCAGCCATTGCTCCGCTTAACTACAGAAATGAATTCTGGTTACAGAATACAAAGTTAAAAGGAACCTGGTATTCTCCATTTGGTTACTGGTTCTTCCAGTATGCCACCATGGAATAAGAGGAAAAACCTGATATGAGATGCCCGGGAATTTATTTCCCGGGTTTTTTGCGGGGAAATACCTCTTTCCAACCTTCTAAAAGTATGCTATAATCTTTTAAGACAATACAAAAGTACAGGAGAGTTAAGGTTATGAATCCAAGACGTGTATTATTAAAACTCAGCGGTGAGGCTCTTGCCGGAGCAGAGAAGACCGGCTATGATGAGGCTACGGTGAAAGAAGTTGCACGGCAGGTTAAGATATCCGTTGATGCAGGCGTTCAGGTGGGCATTGTTATTGGCGGAGGGAACTTCTGGAGAGGAAGAACCAGTAATGCCATTGACAGAACGAAGGCAGACCAGATCGGAATGCTGGCTACTATCATGAACTGTATTTATGTTTCGGAGATTTTCCGGAATGAAGGAATGGGCGCTGAGATTTTGACACCTTTTTCATGTGGTTCCATGACAGAGCTTTTTTCCAAAGACAGAGCCAATAAGTACTTTGCTGAGGGTAAGGTAGTATTCTTTGCCGGCGGAACCGGTCATCCTTATTTCTCTACGGATACTGGAATTGCATTGCGTGCGATTGAGATGGATGCAGACTGTATTCTTCTGGCTAAGGCCATAGATGGCGTATATGACAGCGATCCTAAGATCAATCCCAATGCTGTAAAGTATGATAAGATTACAATTCAGGAAGTAATAGATAAGCAGCTTGGAGTCATTGATCTGACTGCTTCCATTATGTGTATGGAAAATAAGATGCCGCTTGCGGTATTCAGCTTGAATGAAAAAGATGGCATTGCCAATGCCATGCAAGGAAAAATAAACGGTACGATTGTTACCGCATAACCAGGAGGACGATATGCAGGAAATTTTACAGGTTTACGACGAGAAGATGAATAAGACATTAAAAGCACTGGAGAATGATTTTATGGCCATTCGTGCTGGACGTGCCAATCCTCATGTGTTGGACAAAATCAGAGTGGATTACTACGGTACGCCAACTCCCCTTCAGCAGGTTGGTAATGTTACCATTCCTGAAGCACGCATGATCATAATTCAGCCGTGGGAAAAGAGCTTGTTAAAGGCCATTGAAAAAGCAATCCTTACTTCTGATTTAGGCATTAATCCTACAAACGATGGAAACGTAATCCGTCTTGTATTCCCAGAGCTTACCGAGGAACGCAGAAAAGAGCTGGTGAAGGATGTGAAAAAGAAGGGTGAGAATGCTAAGATTGCTATTCGCAATATCCGTCGCGATGCCAATGATGCGTTTAAGAAGCAGTTAAAGGCAGAGGAGATTTCTGAGGATGAGCAGGCTGATGCAGAAGATAAAATCCAGAAGTTAACAGATAAGATGGTCGCACAGATCGATAAAGCGATTGAAGAGAAGTCAAAAGATCTTCTTACGGTATAAAATTTTGAACAGGGGGGCAGGCTTTTTGCCTGTCCTGTTTTGTGTTTTATAAGGAGTGGTTTAATATGGACGATAAGATACAGGGAATGGTGATACCGGAGCATGTTGCTATCATATTAGATGGGAATGGCAGGTGGGCCAAGAAACGAGGACTTCCCAGAAGTTTGGGACATAAAGAAGGCTGTGTGACTGTAGAGAAGACCGTTGAGGATGCAGCCAGGCTTGGAATTAAATACTTAACCGTTTATGGTTTTTCCACTGAGAACTGGAAGCGTTCTTCCGATGAGGTGGGAGCTCTTATGCAGCTTTTCCGTTATTATATGGTGAGATTGTTAAAGGTTGCAAAAGCTAATAATGTTCGCGTTAAGATGATTGGTGACCGGGAACGCTTTGACCAGGACATTGTGGAAGGTCTTAACAAGCTGGAGCGGGAGACAAAAGATAATTCTGGCCTGACTTTTGTGATAGCAGTAAATTACGGCGGCCGTGACGAGATCGTTCGCGCAGCTAAAAATGCTATGAAAGATGTGAGAGATGGAAAAATTCTGCCGGAAGACATGGATGAGAAGATGTTTCAGTCTTATCTGGATACTGCTGAGATACCAGATCCTGATTTATTGATTCGTACCAGTGGAGAATTAAGGCTGTCCAACTATCTGTTATGGCAGCTTGCCTATACAGAGCTCTATGTTACCGATTGCTTTTGGCCTGATTTTAATATGGAAGAAATGAAAAAGGCAATTGCGGCGTACAATAACAGGGAACGAAGATTCGGGGGAGTAAAGTGATTCAGGGGGAGGTAACGCGATGTTTACGATCAGACTCATAAGCGGTATTATACTTGTGCTGATTGCTCTTTTAACAGTGGGCAGCGGAGGGATATTGCTGTTTGTAACGACCGTTTCCATTTCTCTCATCGGTTTGTTTGAATTGTATCGCGTGATTAAGATACAACGAAACTTATTGGGGTATATGGGATATTTGGCAGTAATAGCTTATTACGGATTGCTGTGGTTTCATATGGAAGACAAGATGCTTTTATTATCGGTAGGATTTTTGATGATTCTTATGAGCATCTATGTGTTTGCTTTCCCTAAATTTCAGCTGGAAGAGGTGTCAGTAGCCTTTTTAGGATTATTCTATGTCGCTGTGATGCTTTCTTATTTATATCAGGTCAGATCCATGGAAGATGGAAAGTACCTGGTGTGGCTTGTATTTTTAAGTTCATGGGGCAGTGATACCTGTGCTTACTGTGTAGGAAGTCTGATTGGAAAGCATCGGCTGGCCCCGGTCCTCAGTCCTCACAAATCCATTGAGGGCGCCATCGGAGGCGTGGTGGGAGCTGCACTTTTAGGCTCCTTGTATGCCGGTGTCTTTGGCGAATCCATGATAGGGCTTAGTACTCCAATATTCACCTGTATGCTGGCTTGTGCCGTGGCAGCCCTTATTTCACAGATTGGTGACCTGGCAGCGTCTGCTATTAAAAGAAACCACCAAGTGAAGGATTATGGAAAGTTGATTCCAGGTCATGGGGGAATTTTAGATCGTTTCGACAGCATGCTTTTTACAGCACCTGCTATTTATTTGGCAATTACTTTTTTACGTTAGGAAGATTGACGACTGGAATTTTGTAAAAGAAAAGGAGTTAGCAGCATAAGATGAAGAAAATAGCAATTCTGGGTTCTACAGGTTCCATCGGAACTCAAACCCTGGAGGTGGTTGAAAACCAAGGGGATATGGAAGTTACCGCATTGGCCGCGGGGAACAATATCAGACTATTAGAAGAACAGATCAGAAAGTTCATGCCTAAACTTGTATGTGTTTGGAATGAGGAAAAAGCAAAAGAGCTGGCTGTTTCGGTAGGAGATCTACCGGTTCGTGTTGTTTCCGGTATGGAAGGGCTGATTGAAGTCGCTACAGAACCGTCCGCTGACATTGTAGTGACCGCAGTGGTAGGAATGATAGGAATACGTCCAACCATTGCAGCCATGGAGGCTGGAAAAGATATTGCTCTTGCAAATAAGGAAACCTTAGTGACTGCTGGTCACATCATCATGCCGCTGGCAAAAAAACAAGGAGTAAACATTCTTCCTGTTGACAGCGAACACAGTGCCATTTTTCAATGTTTAAACGGTGAAAATAAGAAAACCATACATAAGGTCCTGCTGACAGCCTCAGGCGGCCCTTTCCGGGGGAAAACCAGAGAAGAATTAAAGTCGGTTCAGGTAGAGGATGCCTTAAAGCATCCCAATTGGTCTATGGGCAGGAAAATAACCATTGATTCCTCAACGATGGTAAACAAAGGTCTTGAGGTCATGGAAGCAAAATGGCTGTTTGATGTTTCCATGGATCAGGTTGAAGTAGTGGTACAGCCTAAAAGTATTATTCATTCTATGGTAGAATTTGAAGATGGGGCAGTTATGGCACAGCTCGGTACGCCAGATATGAAACTCCCCATTCAGTATGCCCTTTATTATCCGGAGAGAAGATTTCTTCCCGGAGAACGTCTTGATTTTTGGAGCCTTAAAGAAATTGCTTTTGAAAAACCGGATATGGTTAATTTCCCTGGTCTTTCCCTGGCATACCAGGCCGGAAGAAGAGGCGGAACCCTTCCTACTGTATTCAACGCAGCCAATGAGCGTGCCGTTGAAAAATTTTTAAACAGAGAAATCTCATATCTTTCCATTACAGATATGATAGAGGGAGCTATGAACGGGCATACTGTAAAAGAGAATCCAACAGTGGAAGAGATTCTTGAAGCAGAAAATGCGGCTTATGAATATATAGAAAGCAGGTGGTAGATTGTCCAGTGTTATCGTAGCAATTCTGGTATTCGGACTGATTGTATTAATTCATGAACTGGGTCACTTTTTGTTCGCAAAAAAGAATGGGATCACAGTAGTAGAATTTTCCATTGGTATGGGACCAAGACTGGTGCATTTCAAAAAGGGAGAAACGATTTATTCCATTAAGGCATTGCCTTTAGGTGGTTCTTGTATGATGCTGGGTGAGGACGAAGAGAATGCAGATGAAGGTGCATTCCAGAATAAATCCATTCCAGCCCGTATGTCTGTCATTGCGGCAGGTCCTATTTTTAACTTTATTCTTGCATTTCTTCTTTCCCTTATTTTAGTGGGAATGAGCGGATACGATACGACATATGTAAAAGAAGTAACTAAAGATTCCCCGGCATATGCAGCGGGGATGCAGCCCGGTGATAAGCTTCTTAAGATCAATGGAGAAAGTGTATCCATGTACCGGGAATACATTCTATACAAACTCTTAAAGCCGGATGAAAAGATGAATCAGGTGGAATTTTTAAGAGTGGATTCAAGTACAGGGGAAAGCAGCATTAAGACGGCTTCTGTCACTCCTGAACTTTCCAAGGAAACTGGTAAATATTTAATTGGAATTACTATAGCACCACAAAATATAAAAGTAGCTTCTGTTGGGGAGCTGGTGAAATACGGTTATAAGGAAATGGAATACGATGTGAAGCTTACAGTGAAAAGCCTTGGTATGCTTTTCTCCGGCAGAGCAAGCGTCAATGACTTAAGCGGTCCTGTTGGAATTGTTGTTATGATTGATGATTCTGTAAAGGCTGGTCTTACCGTCAGTCTTACAGCCGCGTTTATGAATGTACTCAGCATGTGTATTCTCCTCAGTGCCAACTTGGGAGTTATGAACCTGCTTCCTATTCCAGCCCTTGATGGCGGACGTCTCCTGTTTCTGATTATTGAAGCAATCAGAGGCAAACGTATGGACCCCAACAAAGAAGGTCTGGTAAATATGATTAGTATGGCTGCATTATTTGCTCTTATGATTTTTGTGGTGTTTAACGATATCAACCGATTTACGTAAGCGGGTATGGACTCAGATTGGAGGAAGACATGAATCGTGAGCATACAAGAGTGATCAGGATCGGTGACCGGGTAATCGGAGGTGGTAACCCGGTCCTTATCCAGTCCATGTGCAATACAAAGACCCAGGATATAGAAGCAACCGTTGCTCAGATTAAAGCTCTTACCATTGCGGGCTGCGATATTATCCGGGTCGCTGTTCCGGATATGGAGGCAGCGAAAGCATTAAAAGAGATAAAAAAGCAAATTACCATTCCACTAGTGGCAGACATTCACTTTGATTATCGTCTTGCCATAGCTTCCATTGAAGCGGGAGCGGATAAGATACGAATCAATCCAGGCAATATCGGATCCGAAGACAGAGTTCGGGCAGTTGTGGAAAAAGCGAAGGAATACAATATTCCCATTCGTGTGGGAGTGAACAGCGGTTCTCTGGAGAAAAACCTGATTGAAAAATATGGTGGAGTAACAGCCCAGGGAATTGTAGACAGTGCTCTTCAAAAGGTTCGCATGATTGAAGAATTGGGTTATGATAATCTTGTGATCAGCATTAAATCCTCTGATGTAATCATGTGTATCAAAGCGCATGAGTTGATATCAGAGCAAACCGATTATCCTCTTCATGTGGGAATTACAGAATCAGGAACGCTTGTATCTGGTACCATTAAGTCCTCCGTAGGATTAGGCGTTATTCTTTATGAAGGAATCGGCGATACCATTCGTGTCTCCCTGACAGGGGATCCGTTAGAGGAAGTAAAGGCTGCCAGACTAATTTTGAAATCACTTGGTTTAAGAAGAGGCGGAGTTGAGGTGGTATCCTGCCCTACCTGTGGTAGGACCCGGATCGATCTTATTTCCCTGGCGAATCAGGTGGAGGAGATGGTATCTAAATTTGACCACCTTGATGTAAAAGTGGCTGTCATGGGTTGTGTTGTCAATGGACCGGGAGAGGCAAGAGAAGCTGATATAGGAATTGCAGGAGGCGTTGGGGAAGGACTTCTTATTAAAAAGGGAGAAGTGATCCGTAAGGTCCCTGAGGATCAGCTGCTTATGGCACTTCAGGAAGAACTTATGAACATGTAATAGGTGATAGAATGACGAAAAAATTTTTGGATGTATTTCCAAATTTACATATCACAGAAGAACTGCGAGAGCTTTTAAAACTGGTGGAAGTAGAAAAGGTCACTTCCTCCAGGGATAGAAGCTCTATTCGTGTTTATCTGATGAGCCAGAGATTGATACACAAGCAGAATATCTATGGCTTGGAAAAAGGAATAAAAGAACAGCTTTTTCCGTCAAAGCAGCTTAGTGTGAAAATTATTGAACGATTTAAGCTTTCGGAGCAGTATACGCCACAAAAGCTTTTAAAGGCTTATCGGGACAGCCTTTTAATGGAACTGAAAAATTACAGTATTATAGAATATAACATGTTCCGGAAAGCAAAATTTGATTTTCCCAAGCAGGATCTTTTAACATTGACGGTGGAAGATACCATTGTTTCCAGGGAAAAGGCAGGGGAACTGAAACGGGTTCTGGAAAAGATATTTTTTGAGCGTTGCGGCCTGCCGGTAGAGATACAGTATGAATATGTAGCTCCTAAGGTCAATGAACTGGCAAAGCAAAAAGAATTACAGATGCAGCGTGAGGTGGAAGAGATTGTAAGCCGTACTTCCCTCGCATCTGTACGAATGTCAGAGGGTATGGACGAAGCGCCTCCTTCCATGGCAGATGGCGGTAATTTGGAGGCCATGGCAAACGCCTATATGCAGGAAGTGCCTTTCCAGCAGGATGGACAGACTCCTGCCCTTCGTATGGGCGGCAATAAGGAAGGCGGAAAAACCTCCGGAGCTGAATCAGGTAAAAAAGAAACCGCCAAGAAGGAATGGAAGGACTATAAAAAGAGCGGAAACTCTTATGTAAAAAGGTCTGACAATCCGGATGTGCTGTATGGACGGGATTTTGAAGGTGAAATCATTGAGATCGAAAAGATTGATGGTGAGATCGGTGAAATAACCATACGTGGAAAGATTTTAACCGTAGACAGCCGGGAGTTACGAAGCGGTAAAACTATCATAATCTTCGATGTGACTGATTTTACGGATACTCTTACTGTAAAGATGTTTGCGAAGGAAGAGCAGCTGGAAGATCTAAATGCCGCAGTGGTCAAAGGAAGCTTTATACGGATTAAAGGTGTTACTACCATTGATAAATTCGACGGTGAGCTAACCCTTGGTTCTGTGGTAGGAATTAAGAAATCAGAAGATTTTACCGGAAAAAGAAGCGACAACAGCCTGCAAAAGAGAGTGGAGCTTCATTGCCATACGAAGATGAGCGATATGGATGGGGTTTCCGAAGTAAAAGATATTGTGAAGCGTGCGAAAAAGTGGGGGATGCCTGCAATCGCAATCACGGATCACGGATGTGTCCAGTCCTTCCCGGATGCCAATCATGCCCTGGATAAGGGAGATGACTTTAAAATAATCTATGGAGTGGAAGGATATCTGGTGGATGACCTAAAGGAGCTTGTGGGAAATTCCAGAAACCAAAAGTTATCTGATACTTATGTTGTATTTGATATTGAGACCACCGGATTCAGTTCTTCTAAAAACCGGATTATAGAAATTGGTGCAGTAAAAGTGCAGGATGGCGTGGTAATTGACCGTTATAGTTCTTTTGTTAATCCAGAAGTACCCATTCCATTTGAAATAGAGAAACTGACGGGAATCAATGACAATATGGTTCTGCCATATCCAAAGATTGATGAAATCCTTCCACAGTTTCTGGACTTTTGTTCGGATGCAGTGCTGGTGGCTCACAATGCATCTTTTGATATCAGTTTCATAGCTTACAATGCCAATCGTCTTGGGATGGAATTCAATCCTACGGTCATGGATACCGTGGCCCTGGCAAGGCTTCTGTTGCCAAGTCTGAACCGTTACAAGCTGGATACGGTTGCAAAGGCTCTTAATATCTCTTTACAGAACCATCACCGCGCGGTGGATGATGCAGGCTGTACGGCACTTATATTTTTGGCGTTTGTAAAGATGCTAAGAGACCGCGGAGTGGAAGATTTGGATAGCCTTAACCAGTTAAGCACCATGACGGCGGATATGATCAAAAAGCTTCCTACCCACCACGTGATTATTCTGGCTGCCAATGATGTAGGGCGGGTGAACTTATACCGTCTTATTTCCAGATCACATATTGATTTTTATGCCAGAAGGCCTAGAATCCCCAAAAGTGTTCTAAATGAAAACAGGGAAGGGCTGATCATAGGTTCCGCCTGCGAAGCCGGTGAGCTGTATCAGGCGCTTTTACGAGGTGCATCTGACGCTGATATTACAAAGCTTGTGAATTATTACGATTACCTGGAAATACAGCCCTTAGGCAACAATGGTTTTATGCTTAGGGATGAAAAAAGTGTAGTAAAGACAGAGCAGGACTTAATTGATATCAATAAAAGAATCGTATCTCTGGGAGAACAGTTTGGAAAGCCGGTCTGTGCCACCTGCGACGTTCATTTTCTTGACCCCGAGGATGAGGTCTACCGAAGAATCATCATGGCAGGCCAGGGCTTTAAGGATTCTGATGAACAGGCTCCCCTGTATCTAAGGACAACAGAAGAGATGCTTAAGGAATTTGAGTATCTTGGTCCTAATAAAGCAGAAGAGGTGGTCATTAAAAATACCAGAAAAATCGCTGACATGTGCGAAAAGATCTCTCCGGTCCGCCCGGATAAATGTGCTCCTGTGATCGAAAACTCCGATGAGGATTTAAGAACCATCTGTTATGATAAGGCGCATGCCATCTATGGGGAAAATCTCCCCACCATCGTTACAGAGCGTCTGGAGAGAGAACTGAACTCCATTATATCCAATGGATTTGCGGTAATGTATATCATCGCCCAGAAGCTGGTTTGGAAATCCAATGAGGATGGCTATCTGGTTGGATCCCGTGGATCTGTAGGTTCCTCTTTTGTGGCCTATATGTCAGGTATTACAGAGGTAAATTCTTTAAGTCCTCATTACTATTGTACAGAATGCCATTATTATGATTTTGATTCAGAGGAAGTAAAAAAATTCTCCGGTATGGCAGGATGTGATATGCCTGATAAGGTGTGTCCGGTTTGCGGGCACCCTCTGGAAAAGGACGGATTTGACATTCCCTTCGAGACATTCCTTGGATTTAAAGGAGATAAGGAGCCGGATATCGATCTTAATTTCTCCGGAGAATATCAAAGTAAGGCCCATGACTATACGGAGGTAATCTTCGGAAAAGGGCAGACCTACCGGGCTGGTACCATTGGTACGCTGGCGGATAAGACCGCCTTTGGATATGTGAAGAATTATTATGAAGAGCATGGCGTTAGAAAGCGTAACTGCGAGATTAACCGGATCGTACAGGGGTGTGTTGGGGTAAGAAGGACGACGGGCCAGCATCCGGGGGGTATTATTGTATTGCCTCATGGAGAGGAGATCTATTCCTTCACGCCGGTGCAGCGTCCGGCCAATGATATGACGACCATGACGGTGACTACCCATTTTGACTACCATTCCATTGACCATAATCTGTTAAAACTCGATATACTGGGACACGACGATCCTACCATGATACGAATGCTTCAGGATTTAATTGGTTTTGATCCGGTTAAGGATATTCCTCTTGACAGTCCTGAGGTCATGTCCCTGTTTCAGGATACCTCAGCCCTTGGAATTTTGCCGGAAGATATCGGTGGCTGTAAGCTTGGTGCTTTGGGTGTACCGGAGTTCGGTACGGATTTCGCCATGCAGATGTTAATTGATACAAAGCCAAAGTATTTCTCTGATCTGGTCCGTATCGCAGGACTTGCTCATGGTACTGATGTTTGGCTTGGGAATGCTCAGGCTCTTATTCAGGAAGGAAAGGCTACCATTCAGACTGCCATCTGTACCCGAGATGATATCATGATCTACCTTATTTCCATGGGGATAGAAGAAGGACTCTCTTTCTCCATTATGGAGAGCGTTCGTAAGGGTAAGGGATTAAAGCCTGACTGGGAAACGGAGATGACCTCCCACGGGGTACCTGACTGGTACATATGGTCCTGTAAAAAGATCAAATACATGTTCCCAAAGGCCCATGCGGCGGCATATGTTATGATGGCATGGCGTATTGCCTACTGTAAAGTGTTTTATCCTCTTGCTTATTATGCTTCCTTTTTCAGCATTCGTGCCAATGGCTTCAGCTATGAGCTGATGTGCCAGGGAAGAGAAAAACTGGAGCATTTCCTGGCAGATTACCGAAAGAGAATGGATACGCTGTCGAAGAAAGAGCTGGATACCCTGAGAGATATGAGAATCGTTCAGGAGATGTATGCCAGGGGCTATGAGTTTATGCCCATTGATATTTACCGGGCTAAAGCCAGACACTTCCAGATTATTGACGGAAAGCTGATGCCATCCTTAAGCAGTATTGATGGATTGGGAGAGAAGGCTGCGGACGCTGTGGTAGATGCCGTCAAGGATGGTAAATTCCTGTCACGGGAAGATTTTAGAAACCGTACAAAGGTCAGCAAGACCGTATGTGACCTCATGGGAGACTTAGGTCTTTTAGGGGAACTTCCGGAATCAAACCAGCTTTCTTTGTTCGATTTGGCATAACAGATAAGCTTAAACCATTCTCTCATTGGGTCAGTTTGTTTCTGCTTCAATGGGAGAGTGTAAGAATTTTGAATATATTTTTCCAGTATTTTTAAAAAATTAAAATATTTTGAAAATAAGGTTGACATACGTTGGGATTTATATTATACTACCTAACGTAATCGAGGCGTGGCTCAGTTTGGTAGAGCGCTGCGTTCGGGACGCAGAGGTCGCAAGTTCGAATCTTGTCGCCTCGATTCAGTACTTTTTATTGGTAATGGCCTATTGGTCAAGCGGTCAAGACGCCGCCCTCTCACGGCGGAAACCCGAGTTCGATTCTCGGATAGGTCATAAAAATCAGCCTTCAGGATAAAACCTGGAGGTTTTTTTGTGTTATAAAAATTTCCATACGAAAATTTATGTGAGAAAAAGAAGGGGTGATGCCAGACTTACTACACAGCTAATAAATTGTTTATTTAAACAAAATGGAATTTCTTGTTGTTTAATTAAGATAATATATGGTAATATAGAAAAAAGTTTTACATTCTGTTTTTATATTTGTTTTTTTGAAACATTAGTATAAGTTTTAGGAGGATACATGGACCGAATTACTCTTAATGAGATAAAAGATAAATTGGATTTTTTCCATAAAATGTATGATGCCGTACGTCTCATCGATCCTCTGCATAAGAAAGTATTGGAATATCGGGATTCAGGTATGATTTCAACGAAAGTAATATGTTATGACTACTGGGGAGATAATAGAATCTGTGACAATTGCATCTCCATTCGGTCATATCAGGAGGACAGAAGTCTGGTAAAGATGGAAAAATTCAAAGAATCTGTTATTCTGGTGACTGCAATTCCCATTACCAATGTTGAATTACCGGCTGTACTGGAGTTATTTAAAAATGTGACGGATACCATGTTCGTAGGCGATGGAGATTATACCAAAAGTGAGATGCTTACAAAGTACGCCAGAGAAATCAATAATGCAATCATTAAAGATCCCCTGACACTGCTTTTTAACCGCAGGTATATTGATGAGCGGCTTCCTGCTGATATCGTGGAAGCTACCCTTACCGGAAGCCCCTTATCCGTCTGTTTCGTAGATCTTGATAATTTTAAAGCAATCAATGATTCCTATGGACATGAAGCTGGAGATCAGGCCATCAGATCAGTAGGTGAAGTAATTCTTAACTATATTGATGGAAGAAAAACCTGGGCTGCCAGGTATGGAGGAGACGAATTTCTCATCTGCCTTGGCGGAATGAGGGCAGATAAAGCGGAAGAGATTATGCTGCAAATACAAAACGATGTTGGAAAGATTGGAATCAGTACAGACAAAGAAAACATCAGGCTTTCCCTTACATTCGGTATCCGGACTATGGAGGATACTCCCATAACGGCAGCAGAACTCATCAGGGAAGCAGACAAAGAAATGTATCTGGCAAAGAAACGCAAATACCACTATGGATCATAACAAAGGGAAAGGTATATAAGTCGTAAATAAATTACCAGGCTGGGAAATTAAAGTTGCATTTTTATTTATTTCTTATATAATTAAAATATGAAAACATTACGTACTTTAAAAGAGGTTTTTTTATCTTCACTTCCGCTTGTTTTTATAATAATCACTGTTTGTGTCTTTATGGCGCCTATGGAAAAATCATCTGACTATGTTAAACTGGTCATTGGTTACCTAAGCGTTGTCTTTGGGCAGGCATTCTTTTTGGTGGGATTAGATTCCAGCATTCTGCCCATTGGAAAAATGGTTGGAAGTTCTTTGGTAAAGTTCAATAAAAGTATCTTTATTATCTTGTTCGGAATTTTGTTTGGGATTCTGGCAACCGTGGCGGAGCCAGCTCTTGCAGTACTTGCAAGGCAGACCCACATGACGATGAATGAGGTCAATGAAACTGTTTTTGTATGGATATTAAGCTCTGGTGTAGGTATATTCGTGGGATTAGCCTTATACCGGGTCATTAAGGACATGAACATAAAGATAGTATTTTTGATCCTTTATGCCATGACTTTTCTCATTGTAATTTTTGTGCCGGATGAATTTGTGGCACTAGCCTTTGATGGGAGCGGTGCAACTACGGGCGATATCTCTGTTCCGTTTATACTCGCACTGGGCATGGGTATCTCTGCTACCATGTCAAAGCGTAAAACAAATGATGATACCTTTGGTATTATAGGAATCGCATCGGTTGGTCCTATTATCGCAGTATTCCTTTATGGTATCATTTTAAAAATCAGCTATGGTGGAAATCTGCCGCCTGCCGGTATTTATGACCCAGGCGGAGCCGAAAGCTTTCTTGGGATTGTTGTTTCCAATATAACAGGGGTTGCCCTTGCGTTATTTCCTATTATTATCGTGTTTTTACCATTTCAGTTCCGTTTGGTGAAGCTTCCAAGAAAACAGTTTATCAGGACGATACTTGGTGTTGTACCGGTGTATCTGGGATTGCTTATATTCCTTTCTGGTATTGATTATGGTTTTGCATTTGCCGGAAAGTATATCGGAGAAGTGTTTTTAAGTGCCGGCCGGCCAGAGTGGTTTCGATGGATTCTTCTGCCTTTGGGTTTTGTTCTGGGTGCAGCCATTACGCTGTCTGAACCAGCCGTTACGGTATTAGGAGAACAGCTGGAAGAGATAACAAACGGTCATATTCAGAAGATGACCATACGAATGACCCTGGCCATTGGAATAGGCTTTGCCTCTCTTTTTTCCATGCTTAAGATTTTGACCCAGATTAATATACTTTGGTTTCTTGTACCGCTTTATGCCATATCACTTATTATGATGACAAAGACGTCTTCTTTGTTTGTTGGCCTGGCTTTTGATTCCGGCGGCGTAACTGGGGGAGCATTGACTTCTGCTTTCTTAACACCGCTGACTCTTGGAACAGCGCAGGCGGTAGCTCTGTCAGCAGGTAGTGAAGCCCAATCTGTTCTTACCAATGGGTTCGGAATCATTGCATTTATTTCTGTAACGCCTTTGATTGCCGTACAGTCTCTGGGACTTCTGTATGATCGGAAGTTAAAGAAGGCTCAGGAATTGAACGAAAAATACGAGCAGGAAAAATACGAGGAATTGTCTTTTTATGCGGCACAGCTGGAGGAAGCGGAATCCAGTTCTATGGAACTCACTTCCCAGGATACACTTAAGGAAACTGAATATGAGATGGAACCGATTGTTGACTTAGAGGAGGGTGCCAGTGGATAACATTGAATATTTATTTATAATTACCGGAAGAAAGCAAAAGGATGCCTTATTAAGCCGAATGTGCAGCATTGATAATCGGATTGTCAATACCATTTATGGAAAAGGAACGGTTAAATCCAATTATTTGTTAGACATGCTTGGGCTGGTTCCGGAAGAGAATAAGGTTATATTAACTTCGGTATTGCCGAAAGAAAAAACAGAAGTTATTTTTAATATGTTGTTAAATGAATTTGATTTTGGAAACCCCAATACTGGAATCGCCTTTACGATGCCTATTTCGGGAATGTCATTTTAAATTTTTAGGAGGAAAACAAATCAAATGGAATGTTCCGACCAGATCAAAGCCCTTTTTATTGTGGTGAATGCCGGTTATACTGATACAATTATGGATATTGTAAGGGCAGAGGGGGCAGGCGGTGCTACGGTTATAAATGCACGAGGAGAAGGCGTGAATCATGAATCCTTCATGGGGATAACCATAGATTCAGAAAAAGAGATTATACTGACTCTCGTAGACGCAGCAACAGCTAAGAAAATTATGTGCCAGATCAAGGAAAAAGCTGGCTGGAAATCCCCGCTTCACGGAGTCTGCTTTGTTATGCCAGTCAATAAAGCCATTGGCATTAATGCGCCTATTAAGGAGTACGAGGAAGAAACTGAAACAAAGTAAGTAATCAATCAAGATAAAAGCATCATCGACCTGTTCATGGTTTGGTGATGCTTTTTTTGTCCCATTCACTTGACATTGCATCTTAAGTTCTATATAATACAACTTAAATGACTGACAAGACAGTTGATAATACATGTGGTATGTCAATGTGCGGTGCTCAAAGCGTGAGCGGGGAGGAAATCAAATGAACAGTAAAAATTCAATTCAAAAAATGACGATAGCGGCGGCGCTGTCAGCAATAGGAATCGTAATACCCATGTTTGCCCCTAAATTAATCCTAGAGCCTGCCTCCTATACGCTTGCAAGCCATGTACCTGTATTTATTGCTATGTTTAT
The DNA here is from genome assembly GCF_000687555.1 of [Clostridium] aerotolerans DSM 5434. Classification (GTDB taxonomy): domain Bacteria; phylum Bacillota; class Clostridia; order Lachnospirales; family Lachnospiraceae; genus Lacrimispora; species Lacrimispora aerotolerans. The sequence continues at coordinate 589,412 of NZ_JHWJ01000001.1, forward strand.
ATCTCCATATGTGGCGATATCCGTTGCACTGATATCTGCTTTGGGCTTTTTGCTGGCTGGTATCTATCCGATCGCTGTTGTACTTAGAGCTCTGTCTCATATCGTATTTGTTGTTATAGGATCCGTTATGCTTAAAAGGAATCCTAAATTGCTAAGTACCATGAAAGGATCTATACTGTTTGGCCTTTTGATGGCCGTGATTCATTCTATCAGTGAGGTGACGGTAGTTACCCTGTTCTATTGGGGAAATCATATGTCCAGCGTATATTATGACAAGGGGTACCTGACTTCTGTTATTCTGCTGGTAGGAGTGGGGACGATAATTCACAGCATGATCGATTTCTCCATTGCCTGTATGGTATGGAAACCAGTTCAAAGAATGATAACGATTCCTGTCAGTGTTAGCGGGAGACGAGCAGGGGCATAATAAAAAGGGCGTCTTTAAACAAATACAAATGTTTAAAGATGCCCTTTTATGGTTGATACGAACATAACAATTAACAAAGCAACAAGGTTTTAGTTTACTCCAGATTAAGATGTTCGGATAGAATGCGTTCTGTACCAAAGAAGAATACGCCTATTTGAACGATACTAAGCATAATCGAAAAGATAAACATATAGTTCATAAAAGTACTAATACCTCTAAGTCCTGGCATTAAATCAATGGAATTGACCAATGTTTGAAAGAAAGGTACATTTCCTGCCACAATCATAACAAAACCGCTGGCAAAGCTGAGGATCATGGATATTGCAATATATGCAACCACTGACATCAGGATGCGGTGTTTATTAGCCAAATGGCCTAGTGCCATGGAAAAGTACAAGTGGAAGAGCTTTGAAAAACCGCTGAGTATGATTAAAACAATAAACTCCACCAATAAAAGAGGCCAGGATGGCACTTCATTGAAAATTTGGAATATTTTCGCCCATATCTCTGGCGAGGTCACTGCAGCCATAAATTTAACAGGGCCAAATGCGCCGACAATTAAGATTAATATGGAGATTCCTGCAGCCAGACTGCTGGCAAGTGACATCACAAGAGCAGTAGTTCCTTTGGCGGCAATCAGCAGCCAGGGCTTAACTGGAAGGGTAAACATAAGATATCCTTCATCACAAAGCAATCCCTTATAAAATCTTTGGATAATGATAATGAATGTCAGAACGCTCATAGCAACCATTACTCCAAAATAAGCAAGCATAGAGACAGTCTGAAACAGTTTTAAGATATCCTGACCAAAGCTTATGTTTCGCATAAAATTTTCATAGTAGCCGTTTGTCAGTGAGCCTATTCCCATGAACATGTTGATAAAAGAAACAGCAATTACAGCCAGATAAATGGGCAGCAGTGTACGTGCAATCGACTTGAATTCGTATTTACAAAGTTTAAGAAACATATTAATTCGCCCCCTTTCCTTAGCGGCCATACGTGAATATTTCGCGGAAGAGCTGGTCTACGGACTTGCCTTCCTTTTCACGTATGTTATCTACAGTATCATGACGGACAACCTTACCATTTTGCAGGAAAATGGCCTCATCTAACACCCGCTCAATATCAGAAATCAGGTGAGTAGAGAGCATGACTGTTCCATTCTCATTATAGTTGGTTAAAATGGTGTTTAAGATAAAATCCCTGGCAGCAGGATCTACGCCTCCAATCGGCTCATCGAGAAGATAGAGCTGTGCCTTCCGGCTCATGATCAGCGCCAGCTGAGCCTTTTCCTTTGTTCCCTTTGACATGGTCTTAATACGCTCGTTTTGACTGATACCAAGAGCTCTAAACATCTCCAGGGCTTTTGCACGATCAAAATCGGTATAAAAGTCTGTGAAGAAATCCGCCAGATCTGAGGTTCTCATCCAGTCGGCAAAATACATGCGGTCAGGCAGGTAAGATATGATCGATTTTGTTTCAACACCTGGAGCGAGGCCCTCAATCTTAAGCGCACCAGAAGTAGGGTGTAAAAGTCCACAAAGAAGCTTGATAAAAGTAGTCTTTCCAGAACCATTGGGTCCCAAAAGGCCAACAATGCGGCCGTGTCCAACAGACAAGTCTATGTGGTCAAGTGCAATTTTTGTACCGTAGCTCTTTGTCAGGCTATTTGCGGTAATAAGTTCCTGATTCATACTGATTCCTCCTTTTTATTCCAAGCCGCAAGCAACTCTCGTGTTTGTTCTTCTGTATAGCCCAGCGAATGCATGGTTTCAAAAAATTCGTCCATACGCTGATAAGCTAACTGTCTTCGGATCCCTTGTATGAGGGTTAAATCCTCTGTAACGACCCGGCCCGAGGTGCGGCGTGTCTCAACTAGTCCGCGGTTTTCCAGTTCAGCAAGTGCACGCTGCATGGTATTGGGGTTCACGCCTGCTTCGGTTGCAAGGGTACGAACCGCAGGCACCGCTGAGCCGGATGCATATATGCCGGATACAATGAGTGTAGTGAGCTGTTCAACAAGCTGTATCCAAATTGGTCGGTCTTCTGTTAGTTTCCAGTTCATAATGCAGCCTCCTTTTTATATTATTGTATTAGTGGTTTAATACAATGATACAATTATTTCTTTTCATTGTCAATACCTGATTTTGTTGGGCTTATAAATTTACTAAAAAATAGGAAAAGGCCCCATTCGATTTCATTCGAATGGGGCCTTTTCCTATGTATAGATTATAAATGATGAAAGCTTCCGGGGGGACTCGAACCCCCGACCCACGCATTACGAATGCGTTGCGCTACCAACTGCGCTACGGAAGCAATCCGGCTATTAAATACTGCATCAAAACCTTTGATATTATAACAACAATTCATTGAAAAATCAACCCTTTCTCCTAAAAAAAGTAAAATTACATAGCGATTGCCAAAACTGCCATAAAAAGCTATAATGAAACTAGAGATTTGCGAGACGGTTGTTTAATTTGAGGAGTCAGCATACATGCAAAAGATGGAAGAATGGGATAGAAAACAGAAAAATATGCTTATTCCGGTACTTCTCTGCCTGTCATTTATCATTGGTTGTTTTTCGATCCTGATTTACATGATGGGGAAAAATGAACAGGAGAAAGTTGCCTATTTTTTTAATGCGGCAAAGCAGAATCAGTTGATCATGAAAGGCAGGCTGGAAGAGGAGCTTACGATTCTGAACGGACTCGCTGTGAGTTTTGGCACTGGTGGAATATACAGCGAGGAGCGTATCAATCAAATCATCCATACAATCAACAGGGAAAATCCAACCATGGAAATAGGTTTCATAGATGTGGTTGGTAAGAGTGACATTAAGAGCCTGGAAGATTATTTTAAAGTAACGGTGCGAGATGATAACAATGAACCCATTGGAACTTTATATGCGAATAATTACAATGAAATACTTAGTAACATTACCAGCACCATGGTACTGGCAGAGGGCCTTTATGTAATACTTGATCATACTGGAAAAAAGGTTGGTGGTTCCCAGCAGATCTATGAATTGGTTGAAGGTGAGACAAAATTAAAAGCTCAAATGTCACAAGCTATAAATACCAGGGAGGAAACCTGCTTTCAAATTAAGACACAGAATAAGAAGCAGATGGTGGTAATGATGCCTCTTAGGATCAATGGCTGGTATATTCTTAATGTTTTGCCGGAGCCAAATTTTCACACCAGATATCTGGAGATGGCCATTGGGGCAGGAATCATGATATTAATATCCTGCGGCTTGTTCCTTTGCTATTTGTACCGGCAATTTTTGACCATTAATAAAAATCAGGAGACTCTGGCGAAACTGGCATATCGGGACAGCATTACCGGAACCAGAAACTATGCTTCCTTTAAGCAGGAGATGGAAAAACGGCTGCGTAAAGAGAAAAAAGAGACGTACGCGGTCTGGTATTGTGATATAAAAAAATTCAAATTCATGAATGATATATTGGGCTATGAGGAAGGAGACAGGGTTTTGATCTCCCTGGCCAACCTATTCCGCGATTATGGTGGCCCGGACACACTGTATTGCAGAATATCTGCCGATAATTTTGCGGGGCTCTATAAATATAAAACTAGAGAGGACATGGAGCAGTGGTTCCAGAAGCTGGTTGACGTGTTTCAAAGCCGCTATCTGCCATTTAACAAGAAGATTCCTATGGAAATAAGCATGGGAGTCTATTGCATTGAAGAAACGGATGTGGAACGGCTTTCCATAGACCAAATTGTGGACCGGGCTAATATAGCACAAAAAAACATAAAAGGTCTGCCTGGAAATCCATTTGGATTTTATAACAAGGAAATCAGAAACCGCGTCTTATTTGAATCTGAACTGGAATCAGAAATAGACCTTGCTCTGCGAAGCCAGGAATTTAAGATATTTATTCAGCCAAAGATATCCATTCAGACTGGAAATCAGATTGTAGGGGGAGAGGTCCTTGTAAGGTGGGAGAATCCCAGAAAAGGAACCATACCGCCGGGACAGTTTATTCCTCTCATGGAGCGTGATGGCAAGATAGTGCTTCTTGACCGTTACATGTTTGAAAAATCGTGTGAGTGGCTTAGTAATTATATAAAATCAGGAAGACCTCCAGTCAGTATTGCTGTTAATGTATCAAAGATTGGAATGCTGAGGGAAGATTTTGTAGATTTCTATGGAGAAGTCAAAAGTAAATACCAAATACCTGACGGGCTTTTGGAACTTGAATTTACAGAAACAGTTCTTCTTAATGATGACGCTATGTTTAACCGTTTGGTGACAAGGCTGAATGAAAAAGGATTTATCTGCTCTCTTGATGATTTTGGTTCCGGCTACTCTTCACTGAATCTGTTAAAGAATTTAAAAATTGATGTTTTGAAACTGGATATCATGTTCTTTAGAAAGAGCAGCGACATCAGCCGGGAGCGTATTGTAATTTCCAATATTATAAATATGGCAAAAGAACTAAAGATTAAGACCATTGCAGAAGGTGTAGAATATGTAGAAACAGTTGAATTTCTAAAGGCCGCCGGATGCGATGTGATTCAGGGCTACGTGTTTGCCAAAGCCATGAGTGTTGAGGCATTTGAATTAATGCTGTATGAAAAGGAAAATGTATATCTGGTACCTGCAGATGCAGGAGAATAGGCGGTGCAGACCATGGAAGATATCATTCGAAAAAGAATTTATGTGAGCGGAAGAGTGCAGGGTGTTGGATTTCGATACAAGGTGAAGTATCTTGCTCCTGGTTTTGGTATTACAGGCCAGGTAAAGAACCTGGATGACGGCCGCGTGGAGATGGAGCTTCAAGGGACGGATAGCGCTATAGAGAGATTATTACAGGAACTGAACAATGATCGGTTTATTGTAATTAAGGACATGCAATGGGAGTTTATCTCAGTAATTGAGGAGAAGGGATTTCATATCAGGTAAGGTGGTAAAGCATACCGAAGTAGTCTTACTATTAAGCACCAGAAAAGCCGGAAAGATTCATATCCTTCCGGCTTTTCTGGTATAAGTAAAACATGATTAATTGCCAGCTGATACAGGCTCTGACATCTTTGTCTCCTGAACGGTATTCCATGGATAATTTGGCGGAGCATAGATCGATGATATTTTAAGTGGCCTATCACCTATGTTAACAATATTATGCCATGTTCCTGCGGGTACAAAGATTACATAGTTTTGGAAAGCCAGATATTGATCATAAAACGAAAATTTATCTGCTCCAAACTGAATGAGTCCTACTCCATCTTCGATCCGGATCATCTGGTCGTTATCCGGATGTACCTCCATACCAATAAGCTCATGGACTGGAATATCCATAAGTACAGCCTGTAACTGGGACCCTGTCCATAGAGTTGAACGGTAATTTCCATTTTGCTGTGCAGCTTTGTTTAAATCAATCACAAATGGGTTGGGTCCAAAATCATAGGGGAAAGTCGGGAGTGCATCTGTAACTGGAGTTACATTTAAGTCGTACAAATCTGACATTTGTTTCGTCACCATTTCTCACATTTAATAATAATATATGTATTTTGAAGGGCGCTGTTATCAACATACTGCTTAAAAAATTATTATTATCTATTTATTCGATTCCAGGTAATAGGTCTTTTCATATAAAGGGCAGCAATATTTTAATAGTGCTATTCAAATTGAATAGCACTATAGATATAAATTTAAGGTATCGTCAAGAAAACTGTAGCCGCTACTCCTCTGCTTAAAGCACCAACACCCTGACCGGTGGTTATTTGCACTGACAGGAGGGAGCCTTGCGTAACTGGAACATTACCGACAGCCGTAGCAAGGCAGTTAGGCGCTGTTGACGTATTCGGGCCAATAATGGTTGCGGATATACCTGTAGAAGTAGGATCTGTAAAACCACAAGGGCTAGTAAAAACGGTTGCTGTAACAGTGTCTCCAACTGGAATTGTGTTATCCCTGATATTTAAAACTAAACCTACAATGGTAGTATCTAGAGGAAGTGTGATAGTACTGGTTGCAAATAAGGCGGTAGATGATGAAGTACCTAATCCAACCCAGCCACCATCACTTACAGATTGATCAGTTGCTAAATACACAGTTGTTGCTCCAGCACCAATGGGTCCAGTGCCGCCAGTAGGTCCGGTAGAGCCAGTAGCTCCCGTGGGTCCAGTAGGTCCAGTGTCGCCGGTAGGCCCGGTAGGTCCAGTGCTGCCCGTAGGTCCGGTAGAGCCAGTAGCCCCCGTGGGACCGGTAGGTCCAGTATCGCCAGTAGGCCCGGTAGGTCCGGTAGAGCCAGTAGCCCCCGTAGGTCCAGTAGGTCCAGTATCGCCAGT
>NZ_JHWJ01000002.1 GCF_000687555.1 [Clostridium] aerotolerans DSM 5434
CACATTTTGTTGGCATTACACAAGAGGGCTTTTCTACACATTTTGCCGGCATTACTCTTGCTGGCATCACGCAAGAAGGTTTTTCTGGGCATCTTGCCGGCATCACACAGGTTGGTCTCTCCGGACATTTTGCTGGCATCTCTCTTGCTGGCATCACGCAAGTGGGTTTCTCTGGGCATCTTGCCGGCATCACACACGTTGGTCTCTCCGGACATTTTGCTGGCATCTCTCTTGCTGGCATCACGCAAGCAGGTTTTTCTGGGCATCTTGCCGGCATCACACACGTTGGTCTCTCCGGACATTTTGCTGGCATCTCTCTTGCTGGCATCACGCAAGCAGGTTTTTCTACACATTTTGCAGGCATTACACAGGAAGGTCTCTCCGGACATTTTGTAGGCATCTCTCTTGCTGGCATCACGCAAGAAGGTCTTTCCGGACATTTCATTGTGCAATTATTTGCAGCGCTGTCTGATACATTACAGCATGGTCTTTGGTTCCAAGAACATGGGCCTACAGAAATATCCTGGCGGCTCATTGGTATGGGAGCTGGTACCGGATCATTGGTCCTTGCCGGGCCTGAACCGAGAGGCATATCAGGGCGGATTACCGTACCGGGGCTCATAGACATATCAAAGCCCATAGCAGGCTCCCATGGGTAGGATGTACCGTTACGGTCGAAACCGTCGGGATATCCTTGTTTTGCATAACAATCCATAGGATGTTTGACTCCTTTCAATTATGAAAAGTTTCTACTATCAATCTATGAAAGGAAGACTCTGTTGTGCAGGGCCAGCAGAAATTTTTCCATTTATTTCGAAGCCTGAGCCATGGCAGGGGCATTCCCAGCGCTTGTCATATTGGTTCCAGATCAATCTGCATCCCATATGGGGGCAATTGACTGCTCCTGGCTTAACTCCTGCTGACAATCCTTTTACTGACTCCAGACCATGTTCTGCAAACCGCAGAGCGGACGCTTTTACATTATGTCTCTGAGGAGAAAATACGGCATCATAAGGCGTTCTCTTACCTGTGATCTGCATAGAAAGCATTTTAGCGGCTACCATGGAGGAGCTCATTCCCCATTTGCCAAAGCCGGTAGCAACGTACCAGTCCGGGCGGAAGGCAGAAAATGTTCCAATATAGGGAATACTGTCTAAGGTCATGCAGTCCTGAGCTGTCCAGCTTCTAAACTCTTCTGCCTGATGAAATAAATGCTCTGCCGTATGCCGCATTGTGATAAATGGGTCCGTATCCGGTGCTTTCCCCGTCCGGTGGCTCCCATAACCCAGGAGAAGCTTTCCATCGTAATTTCTAAATGAATATGCTTTTTTATCCACTCCCAGATACATACCTTCAAGATCCTCTACCGGACCAAGCTCCATGACATAGCTTTTCTCCTGATACATTTTTGCAAAATAAAATCCAGGCACATTAACAAAAGGATAGTGGGAAGCAAAGACAATCTTTTCTGCCTTTACGATACCTCTGTCCGTTATTACATCATGTCCCTGTACTTTTAAAACTTTTGTCCGTTCATATACAGTTATCCCGGAGGATATCTCTTTTATAAATTCCAAAGGGTTAAATTGTGCCTGACCGGTAAATTTGACAGCTCCGCAAACTGGAAATGGCAGCTTTGTCTCTCTGACAAAGGAGGCTGGCATACCAAGTTCTTTTGCTGATTGGGCTTCCTCCAACAGCTTTTTTGATTCCTGGACGGAATAGAGATAAGCATCTTTTTTCTCGTAATGGCACTGAATGGAGTATCGTTTGATCAACTTACCATACTCCTCCACCGCTAACTGATTTGCTTTTCCGTAAAGTCTGGCACGTTCTTTTCCAACGGATTTTTCCAGTTTATGATAAATTAAATTGTGCTGAGATGTGATTTTTGCAGTGGTAAAGCCTGACTGTCCGCTTCCTATGCGGTTCGCCTCCAATACAACGACGTGGACTCCATGTCTTTGCAGATAAAATGCAGTTAAAATTCCAGCCATTCCAGCCCCTATGATCACAACCTCAGTCCGTTTGTTTCCTGTCAGGGAATTACGTCTGGGAATTAATGTTGAATCCATCCAAATTGATTTCATTTTTTACCTCCTGCATGCGTTCCATACCAATAGTATTCTCCCAATTTTTAGAATAATGCTTATGAATTTCCTGCCAATTATTTCTTGCTTTCACCCATTAATTGTCATACAATAACTTAAGACACAGACAGAAGAAAACAGGAGGCAGATTCAATGAGTTGGTTTCGAAAAAAAGAAAACAAACCAGACGGGATGGTGGTTAAACCTCAGGTTGAATCACAGGCCGAATCAACGGCAGAATCAGCAGCTGAGAAAAATAAGCTGGAACGGGATTCTTGCTATAAGCATTTAAATCAAGCCATGGAATCAGGAGAACGAGGCGTTGTATTAAAGCTTTACATTGAAAACTTCAAGCGTCTGAATCAGATTTTCGGATATGATTACTGTGAATCTCTTTTAGAACAGATTCTTGATTTTTTAAGGGAATTGACACAAAAGAACGTTTATCATTATATCGGTGTGGAGTTTATCATTATTTTGGACGGATATACTCAGGGTCAGGCTCTTTATTTGGCAGAAGATGTGGCAGAACGGTTTGACCGGGCATGGAAAGTGAATGGAACCGACTGTTTATGCTCCGCTCAAATGGGAATCTGTCCCTATCCCGGCCATGCACAAACGACGGATCAGATGCTTAAATGTCTGGATCTTGCTGTTTCAAAAGCAGGAGAAGGCGGACCTAACCAGGCCGTTGTTTTTGATACCGCCTTGTATCAGCAGCTTCTGCGCAGACAAACCATTGCACATTATTTAAAGACTGCTCTTGATAACGATGAGGTGGAAATTCGTTACAGACCTACTCTAAATGCAGGTACAAAGGTATTTGTCCGGGCAGAGCTTTATATGCGCATCTTTATTAAGGGTCTTGGACTGATCGGTGCAGGAGAATTCCTGCCCGTGGCGGAAGACTCCGGGCAGATCAAAGCCATACAGTATTATGGACTGAAACAGGTGTGTGAGTGTATATCAGAGCTCCTTAAAAATGGATGTGAGTTTGAATCAGTGGCTCTTCCCATCTCCCCGGTACTTCTTTTGCAGGAAGATTTTCCCCAGGAAGTGAAGCGGGAGCTTAAAGAGTATGGAATTCCCAAGGGAAAGCTGGCTTTGGAGATTCAGGAATCTGCTCTGACCACCGGGTATCTAAATGCGAATGTCACCTTACAGACCTTAAAGGATTTAGGGGTTGAGCTGATTCTTAATGAGTTCGGTTCCGGCTATTCGGGAATTTCCACGATTTTAGACCTTCCGGTGGATACCTTAAAGCTGGAGCGTTTATTTGTGTGGCAGCTGGAAACCAATCCGAAATCCCGGTACATCATGGAAGGCCTCATTCGAATGGCAAGAGATTTGAACCTTACCATAATTGCCGAGGGTGTGGAAACAGAAAACCAGGTAACACTTCTCACGGAAGCGGGGTGTAATTATCAGCAGGGATTTTACTACTCTCCTACTCTTGAAAAACTTGCTTTGTTGCAGATACTTGGAACTTCCTTAGATGATTCCATTCCTCTTCTGTCTGAAGAAAAACAAAAGATGAGCCGAACATAAAAAAGAAGCGCTTCCTGCCACTTCGGCGGGAAACGCTTCTTTTTAATATTCATTTCCAATCACTGACTGGCTTTTCACAGCCGGTTTTTGTACTTCCTGAGACTTTTCATAGAAATAGCGGATAATATCCTTGCGAGTAATTATCCCGATGAAATTCTTCTGGTCATCTACCACAGGGACGAAATTTTGCTTTAGTGCTTTATCAATTAAGCCTTCCATATCAGAATCCGCATAGACCGGGCGATTGTCAGATCTTCTGTCAATGGCCGCCACAGTTACCCGCTCTGATTCTTTCAGGCTTAGATTCAGCTTGTTCTTAATCCCCCAAAGCATGTCCCCTTCAGTTATGGTACCAACGTATTTCCCCGTACGATTAATAACAGGTATGGCTGAGTACTTATGATACTCCATCTTCTCCAGCGCCTGGCGCAGAGAATCATCCTCGTAAATATAAGCCACTTCGTTCTTTGGTGTTAAAAAAAATAATATGTTCATAGCCACACTCCCCGTTTATTGTTCGGTATCAGTATAGCAGATGACTCTTAATCGTGTATGAACAATTTATTATTTTTTTATAACTTTTTTCCAGAAGTTTTTATTGTTATTTCATCTGATTCAGAGGATCAATGGCTTTGTCCTCATGGGTAATTTCGAAGAATATGTTTGCTCCTTCTACGGAATAATACTTGGTAGGTTCAGCCACATAGCCTAATACCTGACCTTCTTTCACATATTCATTTTCCTTTACCTGCATCTCTTTTAACTGACCGCAGACAGCAGTATACTTGTTGCCCATATCAAGAACAACGTAGTTACCAATTTCTTCATTGGCTCCGATTTCTTTCACCTTAGCATTGGCTGGTGCGACAACCGGTGTGCTTACATCTCCCTGGATCACAACGCCTGGATTGCATTTATACTGGTCCAGAGTTGGGAAGTAGATGGTTGAATCCATGCTGTAGTCTAAAATGACATTTCCCTTTACCGGCCATGTCATTCTGGTTGCATCGGTAAAATTAAGTACCATAGACTTTGCAGCATTTTTGTCTGTTCCGGCTTTTACTGCTGGTGCCTGTGTTTCCTGCTTTGCAGTTGCTTTTGCTGAATCAACTGCCTGCATTTCTTCTTTGCTCTTGGTTGCATTGGAATCTCCTGCAACGGCTACTTGTGTTTCCTGGGGAACTGATTCCTGAACAATCATATTGCTCTGATCCGGAACTTTGAGATAAGGGCTTTCTCCTCCACCATTTCCTCTTTGTACAGTAATAACTCCTGCTGCAGCTACTATAGTCAGCAGGCCTAGAACCAACAGGACAAGGAATACTTTATCCTTGAACATTTGACCTATTCTCTCTTTCACGTTTATCACCTCGGTAATATTCTTACCAAGTGTGAAAGAGTTATACAGGATTAATCACAATATTTTTATAAAAATATGAGAGAATTTTTTCTGCGGTCCACCCCTCGTCTGCTTTGCATTTTGCCCCGAACTGGCTCATGCCGTATCCATGGCCAATTCCCTGGCATACAATGCGGATTTTGCCCTCATATTCTTCAAAGGAAAAGGAAGTGGAAGGCAGCCCAAGGGCACGCTGGATATCTTCTCCGCTGTATGTTTTGGTACCAATCTGAATCTGTCCCACATAGCCGCCTTCATCCCGGCTGATGATCTGAATGCTTCCTGGAATCTGATCTGCCTTTACCGGCACATCTCCTGCTATCTGATTGATTTTACCTGCAAAATCTTCTTTGCTTAATTCATTCACCGATAAATATCCCTCTGCTTCCACATCTCTTTTGCATTCAACAGGCTGCAGATAAGGGTGGTTATCATCTCCCTTTCTTGTCTTGCCGGTGCTGGCACGATGAAACAGGGGATCTATCAAGGTATCGTTATAGGTCATGACCATTTTTGACGTAGAGCGCACGGCATCCTCAATGAGTGTATAGCTTGCCACAAATGATTCGCTGCCCCAAAGCCGCTCCATCTGCTTTTTTTCCAGGTACTCCATGTGAAGCTCTGATTCGTTAATTTCATTTTTGCCATTCATTTTACCGTAGATATAGGTTCTTGCAATGATTGCCTGGGCTCTTAATGCTTCCTTTCCATAATCAGCTGGCATCTGTTTTGCCACTACTCCTGGTAGATATTCCTCCACATCCATGGACGAAGAAGCGCCTTTTCTATCAAGAATAATGGTCTTTCCGCTCATTTCCAAAGGAAAGCTCTTTTTTTCTTCTATTTTACCCGTCCAGGCCAAAGTTATTATATAAGGAAATAACAGAGCGATGATGCATGCCATTGTCATTTTTTTCACCATAAACATACCACCTTTCTGCCTGGATACAGATTGTAACTTAATTTTGTCCAAGGCCTTTTTCAATATATGCAAAAAAACGCCCCGGAATCACTTCCGAAGCGTTTTAATCTTTAATCCTCCAGCTCGACTTTTACCTTACTTAAGTGCCAGATGTCATTGACATATTCTGTTATGGTACGGTCTGAGGTGAACTTGCCGCTTGAGGCTACATTTAAAATCGCTGCCTTGGCCCACCATGCTTCATCCTGGTATGCAGAAGCTATCCTGCTTCTTGCCTCTGCGTAGGACTTAAAATCCTTCAGTATAAAATAGGTATCCGCCCGGTCGCTGCTTATGGTATTTAATAAGGAATTGTAAATGTCCCGGAACAGCTCCGGGTCTTCCGGGGAATAGTAGCCATTAATCAGCTGCATAAGCACCCGGCGGATCTCATAATCCTGATTGAAGATTTCCATAGGATCGTATCCGCCTTCTTTTTCATAACGGATCACTTCATCCGAAGTCATGCCAAAGATGAAGGCATAATCAGCTCCCACTTCCTCTACAATCTCCACATTGGCTCCATCCATGGTTCCAAGGGTGAGAGCGCCGTTTAACATAAATTTCATGTTGCCGGTACCAGAGGCTTCCTTACTGGCTGTGGAAATCTGCTCGCTGACATCAGCTGCCGCAAAAATAATTTCTGCATTGGAAACCTTATAATCTTCAATAAAAACCACTTTGATCTTGCCACCAATACTCCGGTCATTGTTGATTACCTCAGCAACTGCATTGATCAGCTTTATGGTAAGCTTCGCTCTCTTATATCCGGCTGCTGCTTTGGCTCCAAAGATAAAGGTTCTTGGCACCATCTCCAAATTTGGATTATCCTTTAACTGATTGTATAAGTACATCACATGAAGTATGTTAAGCAGCTGGCGTTTATATTCATGGAGCCGCTTCACCTGAACATCAAAGATGGATCTTGGGTCTATCTCGATTCCGTTATGTTCCCTGATATAGTCTGCCAGACGGACCTTGTTCTGATACTTGATATCCATAAATTCCTGCTGGCATTTAGGATCCTCTGCATAAACGGCCAGACGGCGGATGTGGGGAAGGTCAACAATCCAATCCTTACCGATCTTCTTCGTCACCCAGTCCGCGAGGAGAGGATTACCATGAAGAAGGAAGCGACGCTGGGTAATGCCGTTTGTTTTGTTGTTGAATTTATCCGGCATCATCTGATAAAAATCTTTTAATTCCTGATTTTTTAAAATCTCTGTATGAAGCCTTGCAACTCCATTGACGGAAAAGCCGCCTACAATGGCCAGATTTGCCATGCGGACCTGCCCATCATAGATGATTGCCATGCTTTTTACTTTATCCTGATTGCCGGGATACATCTCCATGATCTTTAGCTGGAACCGGCGGTTTATTTCTTCTACGATCTGATAGATTCTTGGAAGGAGTCTGGAAAACAGCTCGATGGGCCATTTTTCAAGGGCTTCCGACATAATGGTGTGATTGGTGTATGCACAGGTCTTTGTGGTGATTTCCCATGCCTCATCCCAGCCCAGACCATACTCATCAAGAAGGATTCGCATGAGCTCTGGAACGGCTACGGTGGGGTGGGTATCATTGAGCTGGAATACGGTCTTTTCAAAGAACTTATGGATGTCCTCATGGGCCTCCATGTACTTTTTCACTGCCCTTTGAACGCTTGCAGAGATAAAGAAATACTGCTGCTTTAAGCGGAGTTCTTTTCCAGCATAGTGGTTGTCATTGGGGTATAAGACTTCTACAATGGTCTTTGCCAGGTTTTGCTGCTCCACGGCCTTTTGATAGTCGCCTTTATCAAAGGAATCCAGGCTAAAGGTGTTGATGGCTTCTGCATCCCAGATACGAAGGGTATTCACCACGTTATTTCCATAGCCTACAATGGGCATGTCATAAGGCACGGCACGGACGGACTGATATCCCTCCTGCACAAACCGTTCCTTTCCATTTTCCCATACAGTATTGACGTAACCGCCGAATTTTACTTCGGTGGCGTATTCGGCCCGGCGGATCTCAAAGGGATAGCCATTTTTCAGCCAGTCATCCGGCACCTCTAACTGGTATCCATTCTCGATCTTCTGTTTAAACATACCGTAACGGTAGCGGATTCCGCATCCGTATGCCGGATAGCCAAGAGTTGCCAGAGAGTCTAAGAAGCAGGCCGCAAGACGGCCAAGGCCGCCATTGCCAAGAGCCGGGTCCGGCTCCTGGTCTTCTATGGCGTTTAAATCAAAGCCCAGCTCATCTAAAACTTCCTTTACCTCTGGCTGTGCCATAATGTTTATGATATTGTTTCCTAGAGCGCGGCCCATTAAAAATTCCATGGAAAGGTAGTAAAGCGTTTTTACATCCTTCTTTTCATACTCCTTATGGGTCGCGATCCATTCATCGATAATCACATCTTTTACTGCATAGGCAACTGCCTGGTACATCTGCTCTTTCGTTGCTTCATCTACTGTCCTGCGAAACACGTTCTTCATATTAAAGAGAACGCTTTTTTTAAAGGTTTCCTTATCAAATCCCATGCCCATTCCACAAAACCTCCTCACCGTTTACTGAATCTTTTCCACTCCTAAGGTCACGTTTTCCCCGTTAATGTTCCATTCTTTCACATATCCGGCTGCTGTTCCAAATTGAATGCTGTCTGCAAGGACCTCGCTCTTTACTTCCTCTTCGTTGTCCTTTAAGATTCCTTCAATGGTTTCATTGTCCTTACTGTACACCAGAATGTGGTCCATGACTTCAAAACCAGCTTCCTTACGCATGGTCTGAATCTTGCTGATCAGCTCACGCACAAAGCCTTCTGCAAGAAGCTCTGGTGTCAGATTGGTATCCAGTACTACGGTTATGGTGTTATCTCCCTCAGATACATATCCTTCTGTCTGAGCGGTATCAATGAGTAAATCTTCTTTGGTGAGCACTACTTCTGTTCCGTCAAAGGTAAAGGTCAGCGCTCCGGTTTCATTTAAGGTATCCATTGCCTCATTTCCGTTGATTTCAGAAAGGGCATTTTTAATACTTCCAAGCTGCTTGCCGTATTTTGGACCTACGGTCTTTAACTGGGGCTTGAAGCTGTAGGAAGTGAAGTCACGTACATCATCGGTAAATACTACCTTTTTCACATTCAGCTCTTCCTCAATGATCTCCTGATAAAAGACAGGAAGACTGTGAGGTGCTTTTACGAACATCTGGCCGATAGGCTGGCGGTTTTTGATGTTGGCTGTATTTCTTGCGGCACGGCCCATTACTACGATTTTTAATACTTCATCCATATCCACTTCTAACTGCTTGTCGATAAAGGATTCTTCTGCAACAGGATAATCACAAAGGTGAATGCTTTCCGGCGCTGTTTTATCCACTGCGCAGACCAGGTTCTGATAGATCTGCTCGGTCATAAATGGAATGAGCGGAGCTGCGATCTTACTTACGGTCACAAGAGATGTGTAAAGGGTCATATAAGCATTGATCTTATCCTGCTCCATTCCCTTTGCCCAGAAACGTTCTCTGCTTCTGCGTACATACCAGTTGCTCATATCATCTACAAATTCCTGAAGAGCTCTTGCAGATTCTGGAATCTGATAATTCTCAAGGCAGGTATCCACGGTTTTCACCAGCGAATTTAACTTGGAAAGCAGCCATTTATCCATGACCGGAAGCTTCTCATAATCCAGAGTGTATTTTGTCGGGTCAAATTCATCAATATTCGCGTAAAGCACAAAGAATGCATAGGTATTCCAAAGAGTACCCATAAACTTACGCTGTCCTTCCATAACGGCTTTCCCATGGAAACGGTTTGGAAGCCATGGTGCACTGTTTACATAGAAGTACCAACGGATGGCATCTGCTCCATATGTCTCAAGAGCATCAAACGGATCCACCGCATTGCCCTTTGATTTACTCATCTTCTGACCATTCTCATCCTGAACGTGGCCAAGAACGATAACATTCTTATATGGCGCCTGATTGAAAATCAGAGTGGAGATGGCAAGAAGGGAATAGAACCAGCCTCTTGTCTGATCCACAGCCTCGGAAATAAAGTTAGCCGGGAACTGCTGTTCAAATAAGTCCTTGTTTTCAAATGGATAATGATGCTGTGCAAATGGCATGGAACCGGAATCGAACCAGCAGTCGATAACTTCCGGGACTCTCTTCATCTCTTTGCCGCACTCCGGACAGGAGATGGTCACTGCATCGATATATGGGCGGTGAAGCTCGATTTCATCCGGGCAGTTCCCTGACATCTTCTTTAATTCTTCAATGCTTCCAATGGCATGCTGATGGCCGCACTCACATTCCCATACATTGAGTGGAGTTCCCCAATAACGGTTTCTGCTGATACCCCAGTCCTGAACGTTCTCCAGCCAGTCGCCGAAACGTCCTTTGCCGATGCTTTCCGGAATCCAGTTGATGGTATTGTTGTTGCGGATTAAATCCTCTTTTACCGCTGTCATCTTGATGAACCAGGATTCTCTTGCATAATAGATCAGAGGAGTGTCGCATCTCCAGCAATGTGGATAGCTGTGCTCAAAGACGGGAGCTGAGAAAAGGAGTCCTCTTTCTTCTAAATCCTTTAAGATCATTGGATCTGCCTTTTTACAGAACACACCGGCCCACTTGGTTTCCTCTGTCATCTCTCCTGCTGCATTCACCAGCTGTACAAAGGGAAGATCGTATTTTCTGCCTACCTTGGAGTCATCCTCACCAAAGGCCGGGGCGATGTGAACCACACCGGTACCATCGGTCAGAGTTACGTAGGTATCACAGGTAACAAAGAAAGCTTTTTTATCTGGATTTACAAAGTCAAATAATGGCTCGTATTCCTTATACTCTAAATCCTTGCCCACAAAGGTCTCAAGGATGGAATAGCCTTCTTCTAACACCTTTTCGCAAAGAGCTTCTGCCATATAGTAGGTGTATTCTCCGCTTTTTACCTTTACATAAGTCTCGTTTGGATTCACACAAAGACCTACGTTGGACGGAAGGGTCCAAGGAGTTGTGGTCCATGCTAAAATATAGGCATCTTCTCCTTTTACCTTAAAACGCACGATAGCGGAGCGTTCTTTTACATCCTTATAGCCCTGAGCAACCTCGTGGCTGGAAAGAGGAGTTCCACAGCGTGGGCAGTAGGGAACGATTTTAAAGCCTTTATAAAGAAGGCCTTTTTCCCAGATCTGCTTTAATGCCCACCACTCTGATTCAATAAAATTATTTTCATAGGTAACGTAGGGATCATCCATATCGGCCCAAAAGCCAACCGTCTTTGAAAAATCCTCCCACATTCCTTTGTATTTCCAAACGCTTTCCTTACAATATTTAATAAATGGCTCCAGACCATATTCCTCGATCTGCTCTTTGCCGTCAAGTCCAAGGAGCTTCTCCACTTCCAGCTCTACCGGCAGTCCGTGAGTATCCCAGCCTGCTTTACGTGGTACGTCATACCCTTTCATGGTACGGTATCTTGGAATCATATCTTTAATGACACGGGTTAAAACGTGTCCGATGTGAGGCTTACCATTGGCCGTTGGGGGACCGTCGTAAAACGTATAGGTCTCCGCTTCCTTCCGGTTCTCCATGCTCTTTTTAAAGATCTCACGGTCTTCCCAGAATTTTTCAACCTCTTTTTCTCTCGCTACGAAATTCAAGTCTGTAGGGACTTTTCTGTACATATTTGCGACCTCCATTTCTTTCATATAAAAAGTCTGGCATGCCAGACTCTGGCGCTGCCACCTTCGTGACAATCTTCCTTAAAAGCGTTATATGTCTCCCGCCCGGCAGGACTTTTATGCAATAAGACGTATTTCTTTTTACATAAAAAAAAGCCACGTCCGTAATCAGGACGAAGGCTATACTTACGCTTCGTTATACCACCTATTACCGCATACCAACATATGCTTTCCTTTAACGCAGAAACTACGTCCTGACCTAATGCCAAAGCGTTCAGCCGGAAACTCCGGAGTGATATTCGATTCCAGCTACTTTCACCAGGTTTCCACCCTCCCCGGCTCTCTGTCCATTTCGCTGAGACCTACTGTCTCCATCAACGTTTTTATTTTTAATATAAGGAGATATTTTTCTTATATACTTCCTAATTATAGGGATTTGGAAATGAAATGTCAAGGCCATTTTAGATTGGTATCAGAAAGGCAAAAAAGAAGAACGGGTACCGAATCATATTCATGAAATTCGATACCCGCCCTACATGCTTTCATCCATTCGTTTCTAATTACCTTTCTCTCGTTATTTTCCTTTGGCAATCCTTGGATGCTCTATATGAATTTGTTCCGTTCCCTTTTGTCTTTAAAGCCTTATCTACCAACTTATTTTAACTGCTTTCCTGATTTATTCTTCTATATTGTTATTTTACTGCCTGGGTAAATTTGATTACGTGAATCAAATGATTTGATTCGGGGAATATTCCCTTGCAGTTATAACGAATGATAGGCATATATGAGATTGGTAAATGTTTGTTCTGCAAAAGTGAAACGGTTAGTCCTATTGCCTGATGCTTTTAAAAATCAGGCTAAGTTTACATTTTTGGTGGAATCGACCTCCTTTTCTACCTGCCATCTTTCGTAGTACCATTGGAAAAATGGTTCTGTATTTATCTTTTGTTGATGACTTTATTATATACTATACTTTTCCTTTTTGCAAGTCTTTTTTATATTATTTTTAAAATAAATTATTAATTGTCATATTATATAGCTTTATTCTGATAATTTAAACTGTTTCAAAAACTTATTTATTGTTTCTGATCTTGTCGACATTGTTATTTTTTTATCAAATCCATTGTTTTTTTGTAATCTTGTGGTATAATGTGCGAAAAGGATTTGTAAAAGGAGAAAAACTATGAGCCAGCGAAATTTGACTTTATTAACAGATCTCTATGAATTAACCATGATGCAAGGGTATTTTAAAGAAAAGGACGCCAACGAGACTGTCATATTTGATGCTTTCTACCGCAGTAATCCCAGCGGTAACGGATATGCCATCTGCGCTGGCTTAGAGCAGGTCATTGAATATATAAACGAGCTGAGCTTTAATCAGGAGGATCTTGAGTACTTAAAATCAACCGGACTGTTTGAAGATGACTTTCTTGAATACCTTCGTCATTTTAAATTTTCCGGCGATATTTATGCCATTCCGGAAGGAACCGTGATATTTCCAAGGGAGCCACTTATTAAAGTGATTGCTCCTATTATGGAAGCGCAGCTGATTGAAACAGCTCTTTTAACCATCATCAATCACCAGAGCTTAATTGCAACGAAAACCGCCAGAGTGGTCTATGCGGCTGCCGGGGATGGGGTCATGGAATTCGGACTTCGCCGGGCACAGGGGCCGGACGCCGGAATCTATGGGGCCAGAGCTGCCATGATTGCAGGCTGTGTGGGAACCTCCAATGTATTGGCGGGCAAGATGTTCAATGTTCCCATTCGCGGAACCCACGCACACAGCTGGATCATGAGCTTCCCTGATGAGCTGACTGCATTCCGTAACTATGCAAGGCTATATCCTACCTCCTGTATTCTTCTGGTGGATACTTATGATACCTTAAAATCTGGTGTACCAAATGCTATTCAGGTGTTTAAAGAAATGAAGGAGGCCGGAATTCCACTTAAGAATTATGGAATCCGGCTGGATAGCGGAGACTTGGCCTATCTTTCCAAGAAGGCAAAGCGCATGCTTAACGAAGCAGGCTTTTCCGATGCCATTATTTCAGCTTCCAATGATCTTGATGAGACCCTTATTAACAGCTTAAAGATTCAGGGAGCCACCATCAATTCCTGGGGTGTTGGAACCAATTTAATCACGTCTAAGGACTGCCCTTCCTTTGGAGGCGTATATAAGCTGGCTGCCATCCTTGACCGGAAAACAGGGGAATTTGTACCTAAAATAAAGCTATCAGAAAATGCAGAAAAAATCACGAATCCAGGAAATAAGGTCATTAAGCGTATTTACAGCAAAGAGACCGGAAAGATTATTGCAGATTTGATCTGCCTGGATGGAGAGACCATAAAGGAAAGTCATTCCCTTTTACTCTTTGACCCCATTGAGACATGGAAGAAAACCCATCTGGCGCCGGAGACCTATACCATACGTGATCTTATGGTTCAGGTATTTAAAAAGGGAGAATGTATCTACCACTCTCCTGCTGTTATGGATATTCAGGCTTACTGTACCAAAGAGCTTAACACCCTTTGGGAGGAGTCAAGACGTCTTGTTAATCCTCACGAGGTCCATGTGGATTTATCGAAGAAGCTTTGGGAGATGAAAAATGAGCTGCTGGACAGCTATCATTTTACCAACACCTGATAAAACGTTACAGCAAAAGAACAGGAGCATGACCGAATAAAGGGACATGCTCCTGTTCTTTTTAAATTATTTTCTGTTAAGAAAATGATAAAGGGCTCCTCTTAAATTGGAGTCGTTATAATACTCACATGCTGTAATCTTAGGCTTCTTTACCGCCATTCCATAGGCTGAACTTGGGTGGGCTTCAAACAGGTAATCAATCTCTTTTTTTATCTCTTCTAATAAGATTGGCTGCTGGCTGATGCCTCCGCCTATGGCGAAGATCTCCAGATCCAAAAGCGTCTGGAAATTATAGATGCTCCCTGCAAGCTTTTTCACATAATTGCGAAGGACTCTGCAGGCTGTCTCATCTCCTTCATTGATCAGTTCAAACATCCTGTGTCCGTCGATTTCAGATGGGTCGATTCCGGTCTCTTTGGCATAGGTGCGTCCCAAAGCCAGGGAGGAACCGTTTACTGCCATATAGCTGTCTGACTGCTTTGGCTTATCGATATAAAGGTTTAAAAAGCTGATTTCTCCAGCCGTATAATTAGTTCCCCGGTATAGCTTACCATCAATAATAATGCCCATTCCAACACCGGTTCCAAGAACAATGACAGCTCCGTTCTTTACCCCCTTAAGACTTCCGTTCCATTGCTCTGCCATGGCAGCGCATTTAGCGTCATTGTCTACGGAAGAGGGCAGATGGTAGCGTTTCTCTATCTCCTCACACAGGTTAAGGCCCATAAGGTATACAAGTCCGCCTGCGGTATGCAAAAAGCCCGTTAAAACATCTACCTGTCCGGGCGTGCTGAATGCAATCCCTTCTATCTCCTGTTTTCTGGGCAGAACAATCTGATCTAAGACATGAAAGTAATCTTCTGCTGTTTTTTTATGGTCCGGGGTAGGCTCTTTGCCTTTTTCCAAAATATTACCGGACTCATCCATTACAGCATACTTGATAAAAGTTCCTCCGTTGTCAACTGCCAAGTATTTCATCCTTCTCCTCCTGTCATTCTGATTCGTACATGATTCTGAAACCATCGGTATCAGGAATCCATAACCCCTCCCAGATTCTTTTTACGGCTTCAGATATGTCCTATCTTATTATTTTGTGAAATAAAAGGCAATATGTTTTTGTTATATTTTTTAGTTTTTTGATGCCTCATGAAGTCTGGCATAGAGACCGCCCCGGGCGATCAGCTCCTCATGAGTGCCGGTCTCTGCAATTCCCGTTCCCTCTAACACCACGATCTGATCTGCATTTCGAATGGTAGAAAGTCTGTGAGCCACCACCAGCGTGGTCCTCTCCTTGGAAACCTCATCAAGTGCCTCCTGGATCTCCTGCTCTGTTTTCGTATCCAGGGCAGAGGTCGCTTCATCAAGGATTAAGATAGGAGAATTACGCAGTATGGCCCTGGCAATGGAGATTCGCTGCTTTTGGCCTCCTGAGAGCCGGATTCCCCGCTCCCCGATTTCTGTCTCATATCCCTGTTCCAGTTCTTCTATGAAGCTGTGAGCATTGGCAGCCTCAGCCGCTGCAATGACCTGCTCTCTCGTAGCTTCCTTCCAGCCATAGGCGATGTTCTCATACACAGTGCCATGAAATAAAAAAGTATCCTGAAGCACCATGGAAATGTTATCTCTGAGACTTTCTAAGGTCACTTCCCGGATATCTACTCCATCCACCAGCACAGATCCCTTCTGGGGATCGTAGAACCGGTTCACAAGATTTGCTATGGTACTTTTGCCCACACCGGTAGCTCCAACCAGGGCCACGGTCTGACCTGGTTTTATGGTAAGGTCTACATTTTCTAAAATGGGAATTTCCTCATTGTAGGAGAAGGATAAGTTCTTTAACTGAATCTCACCCTTAACACGAGGCAGCTCCCTGGCTTGCTTCCCTTCCTTGACATCTGATACCTCGTCTATGACCTCAAAGACACGACGACACCCTGCTGCTGCTTCTCCTGCCTTTTCCACAAGACTTGAGAAGTTTTTGACCGGGCCATAAAACATGGAAAGATACATGACAAAGCCTACGATATCAGCAATGGAAACGGTGCCTACGCTGATTAAGTGGCCTCCATAAACAATCACTATAACAGTTCCAAGGGCTGTTACAAAGGATAACAGGGGATATGTAGTCTCAAAAAAGAAGCTGGCGCGAAGGTATGCCATGCTATGCCTTTTTGCTAACTCAGTTACTTTTAATTCCTCCTGCTTTTGCTGGTTGAAAATCTGAATTTCCTTAATTCCGGAAAGGTTATCCTGTACGGTTCCAGCTAACTCTCCTCTTATTCTGGAATTTTCTTTCCATACGGGAGAAACATGATTGCTCTGCCAGATGGTAATCCATACCAGTATGGGAACAGTTACAAGGCTTACAATGGAAAGTCTCCAGTTGATGGTAAAAAGAAGGGCTCCGACCCCTAAAAAGGTCAGGATATTCGTAACAAAATCAGGGATCACATGAGCCAGTAAAACCTCTGCATCCAGTGCGTCGATGACCACACGACCCGTTAAGTCTCCGGTACGGCTTTTATGAAAATACTTTAGGCTCATGCGCTGTAGCTTGCTGTAGAGCCGGGTTCTTAAATCAGCCACATAATGTAAGGCTGCATAGTGATTTAAGTATCCGGAGGCCGAACTGCCTGCTGCCTGGAGCGCAGTGGCAAATAAAAGAAAAAGGCCGATACGGAGAGCTTCTTTCCCGAAATCAGCAGTGCCCTCTGTAGCAAGCTTCGTCAGTTCCCGAAGCGCCCAGGGCGTGTAAAAGCCTGCTGCGGTTGAAACAATCAGGGAAAGCAGAGCTACGATCAAATGTACCCAGTATTTTTTTGCTTCTCTGAATATTCGAAGGGAGGTCTCCATGATCCTTACACCTCCTTTTCGCCAGCTGGTTCTGCAGATAATAAATCATAGGTAAGACAAACAGGCCGTCCGGTCTTTGGCTCAAGAACAATCTGAGCGTCTATGGAGAACGCTTCTTTTAGTACCTCCGGCACCATAACTTCTTCTGGTGCTCCATGTTTGATTACCTTGCCGGAACGGATTGCAATCATATAGTCGGAAAAACGAGCGGCCAGGTTTAAATCGTGCAGCACCATGGCTATGGTGCAGCCCTGTCTGCGGTTTAAATCGTATAACAGCTCCAAAACCTCAAGCTGATGGGCAAGGTCCAAATAAGTCGTAGGCTCGTCCAGAAGAATTAAATCGGTCTGCTGGGCAAGGGCCATGGATATCCATACTCTCTGTCTTTGTCCGCCGGAAAGGGTATCAACCTCCCGGTTCTCAAATTCTGTCAGCTTTGTCACAGAAAGAGCCCACTGTATGATTTTTTTATCCTCTGGTGTCAGCTTTCCAAACCCTTTTTGATGAGGAAATCTTCCGTAGGCGACCAGTTCACTGACGGTCAAACCGCTTGGAGCTGTTGGAGTCTGTGGAAGAATCGCCATTTTTTTGGCTATTTCTTTGGTGGGGAGCTTTCTGATATCGTCTCCATTTAAATAGACCATTCCGTTCTTTGGTTTTAAAATACGGCCCACGGCCTTTAATAC
Organism: [Clostridium] aerotolerans DSM 5434; assembly: GCF_000687555.1. Lineage (GTDB taxonomy): Bacteria > Bacillota > Clostridia > Lachnospirales > Lachnospiraceae > Lacrimispora > Lacrimispora aerotolerans. The sequence continues at coordinate 17,848 of NZ_JHWJ01000002.1, forward strand.
CGTTGATTTTCCGCAGCCGTTGGGACCAATGATGGTTGTTACCTTTCCTTTCGGTATATTTATATCCAGGGATTTTACAATCATGGCATCTTCATATGCAATATCTAAATCTTCTGTTGTAATGCTGTTCATAAATCCTCCTTTTCTAAAAAAGCTACCCGTTTGATTTTCCTAATAGATATAAGAAGTAAGGGGTGCTTAATACGGTGATGACAATTCCTGTGGGCACATCAGTGCCAAGGCTTATGGTTCTGGTTATGGTATCGGCAACGAGTATGAGGATGGCTCCTGATAAGCAGGATGCAGGCATTAAAAGCTTGTGGTTTGGTCCCACCAGTTTTCTTGCCATATGAGGGGTTATCATTCCCACAAAGAAAAAATTGCCGCCAAGTGCAACACCGCCGGAAGCAAGAGCTACGGCTGCAATGGAAAGCCCTATGAATTCAGGCTTTACTGCAACGCCAAGTCCGGAGGCGGTCTCATTACCAAGGTGAAGCGTATTGATGATACGTGATTTATAAATTACGTACAGGATTAAAATGAGGGTCCAGGGAGCCAGCACCGCTAAGTATTTCCAGTCATCTCCCCAAAGGCTTCCAGCGCCCCAGCGCTGTATAAAGTCCATTTGATTCTGATCCAGCTTTAACGTTAAAAGTGTAGTTAAGGCACTGTACCCGCTTGATAAGGCAACACCAGTTAAGATCAGTCCAGTGGGTGAAATATCTCTTCCTCTCCGATAGGAAAGTATGAATATCAGTCCTGCAGCAGTCAGACCTCCGACAAAAGCAAGAAGAGGGAGGACAAAGGCAGAGGATACTCCTTTGGAAGCAAACATTACGACAAAAATAAGGACGAACAGACCGGAGCCTGAACTGATTCCCAGGGTACCCGGACTTGCCATATCATTTCTTAAAAGGCTTTGCATGATGCAGCCGGAAGCCCCCATACCAAAGCCAACAAGGATGGCCAGGATAATGCGGGGAAGACGGAATTCAAATACAATAAGATTTTGCTTATCCGTTCCTTCTCCCAGGAGAACACGAAATACTTCAGAGACAGACAGGCTCATTTTACCCGTATTGATACTGATGATTGCAGCTAACACCATAATAAGGGCCATTAATATGAGAATCGTAATTCCCCGGCCATAGGTGAACCGTTTCTTTTTCATTCGAATTCCCTCCTTTGCTTTCTTGCGAGGTAGAGGAAATAGGGAACTCCAATGACAGCGAAGATAATGCCGATGGGAGTCTCATACGGTTTATTGATCAGACGTCCTGTGAGATCTGCAAATACAGTTAAAAGGGCTCCGTAAAGCCCTGAGGCTGGAATGATGTACCGGTAATCCACGCCAACCATATAGCGGACAATATGAGGGGTAATAAGGCCGACAAAGCCAACAGGCCCTACCACAACTACGGAAAGACCTGTTAAGACCAGTACGATCACTGTGGAAATTATTTTTAACAATCCAGTATTAAGTCCAAGACCGATTGCCACATCCTCACCTAAACTCATCAGTGTAACCTGGGAGGACACTCCTATGGCAATCAGGAGACCGCACACAAAAAAGGGTGCAACTATGGCAAGCTCACTCCATTTAGCACCCGCGGTCCCGCCTGCGGTCCAGTAAGCCAGTGCCTGTCCTAAATGGTACCGAATGGACAGGTATTGGCTGAATGCCCCAAATAACATGGAAATGGAGATACCTGCAAGTACCAGTCTTTGAGGCGTCATCCCCCGTTTTCCCAGGGAGGCAATGAAATATGTGATCCCAGTGGCGATTGCTGCTCCCAAAAAGGCAAATGCCATGGTCTGACCATAGGTACGTGCTGGAAAAAATGCCATAGCAACCGCGATGGCAAAGGTTGCACCGCTGCTGATTCCCATAAGGCCGGAATCAGCCAGCGGGTTTCTGGTGGTTCCCTGCATCAGGGCACCGCAGACTGCAAGGCTGCATCCCACGATAATATCCGCCACGGTCCTTGGAAACCGCAGGGACTGAATGATCTGATGTTCTGTGGATGTGGGATCAAAGTTAAAAACCGCACCCCAGGCGGTGGACAAACGCATATCGGCAGCGCCAAAAGAAATGGATGCTGCCGATACCAGTATAAGTAGTCCAACCCCCAATATCATATAGAAGGAAAAGCGGGCCACGCCTTTCCACTTGTTGGGGAAATTCTGCATTATTTTCGTTCCTTTCCAGTCTATTTTGTTATGGAATTAATGGCATCTACAATATAATCCATCTGGGCGGTCAGGCTTAACACATCTGAATAATAGAAGAGTCCAGACTTACTGCTTGGTATGCTTACCACCTGATTGTTCACCACTGCTGGAAGGCTTTTCCATATGTCAGACTTTTCATATTCGCTGGGCTCTCCCTCAGCGGAATCATAGGGGTGGAACCAAAGCATGTAATCACCGAAATAATTGGCTGCCACTTCATAGCTTAAGCCTTCTCGATTTTCTCCTTTTTCTTTAATGAGCTGCTCCAGCTTTTCCGGCTTCTTTAAGCCAAGATATTTATAAACAAGGGTGCCTCCTCTTGATTCTGTTTCATAGAATATGCCATAAGAGCCAGAACCCCAATCCTCATTGATGCTGAATGTTTTGTCTTTAAACTTATCGCTGTGAAGGGTCTCCTTTGCAGCCGCCAGTTTTGTCTCGAAGGTATCTACCACTGACTGGGCTTTTTCTTTTGTGCCGGTTGCTTCTCCCAGAAACAATACCCTGTCGATGGAACTTAAGTCTCCCTCAGGAATTACAATAACAGGGGCAATGCTTTTAAACTTATCGTAATCTTCATCACTATAGGTTACAATAAGGTCCGGTTCCAAGGCCATGACCTCTTCCTGCTCCCAGTTTTGGATTTTTGTTGTAGCCATCATCTTATCATAGTAAGGCATACCTTCATGTTCCCAGCCATAATAGCCCACTAAATTTAAGTCGAGTGCTACTACATCTCCAACATACCAATTTACTATTACCCGCTTTGGGTCTGAGGGCACTTCAATCTCTCCCTTTACTGTCTGTACCCTCCGGGTCTCTTTTGCCTCAGACTGAGTCGGTTGTTCTGTCTCTGTCCCAGTGCCCGCCTGTGTGCTGGTTTGGGAGGCTTGTTTTGTGCTTTGACAGCCAGTCACTGCTAGTAACATGGTCATGCCTAAAAAGGCAGTAAGAATTTGTTTGCTGCTTTTCTTCATCATAGTATCTCCTTTTATCCTGATCCCTGAAATGGTATTTATTATATTGCACGAACATTAGTTAGACTTAGCTAACTCGCGGTGATATTCTATCATGTTAACTCTATTCTGTCAATGAGAAAGAGCTATTATAAGGGTAGGTGGATTCAGGTAATATAGATTGAATATGTCCCGTTTTATATAGCTTTTCATCTATAAATCACAACTTTCTTATTACATATTTGGATTACTCTTATCACATTTTGGATTATATCAGCTTGAAAGCCCCGGGGAAAGCATGATATACTTTTAAGAACTGACGGAAGGAGGAATTGACTTGGAATATACCGATGAATACAATTTAGGGTGGGGCGCTTTTTCAAAGCATTTTGGCTTTGATACGAAAAGAGAGGGAAATTATGCCATGCATACGGTACCCGGCAACTGGGAAAATGGCTGGATCACAGAGGTGAATCCTGCCGAAGGACTGTTTATTGCCAGTGCATGGTTTAAAGCGGATGAGAGGCTGGATTATAAGATGTATACAGAAAAACCATGTCTTCTTATTCTCTGCATAGATACCGGTGATATGACAATCACCCAGAAAGGTAAGAAGGCCAAGACCCTAAGCCCTTTCACCCAACTGATCATCAGCAAAGGAACCCCTCTTCGCCTGACCATACCGGCAGGTATGCATATGTGCTTTACCAGTGTGCTGATCTTTGATTCCTGCATCGAAAAATTTCTCTCTGCCACAGGATATTCCTACCCCATTCGTGTTCTTGATGCAGTCAAATGGAAACCTGGGAATATAGACGCCCCCAATGTCATGCTGGTCATGGAGCAGCTCCGCTGGGGGGTCCGCGGAAACCGGCTTCCTCTCCCGGCATACCTTTGCAAGGCCATAGAGCTTCTTTGCCTCTTTGCACATAACAGGGATAAGGAAGCGAAGAAGCCAGAACGCCGCAAATACGTCACCTGGAGCGATGAAATAAAGCTTTACCGGGTCAAGGAACGGATTGATGAGTCTCCTCTCTCCCTCCCCTCCAACGAGGAATTATGCCGCTTGGCTCAAATGAGCGGAAGCAAGCTGCGCATTTCCTTTAAAAGCCTCTACGGCAAAACGCTTTACGCATATATCAGGGAATCCACTATGAAACGGGCCATGCAGATGCTGGCTGATGACGATTTGAACATCAAAAATATAGCCCACCTTTGTGGATATGAAAATGCCGCAAAATTCGCTGCGGCATTTAAAGAAGTTCACGGAATCACACCAAGTGATTTCCGAAAAGGATTTGATTTGTAGGGTTTTTGATTTATTTACCGGTCAGCTCTTTCATGAGGAAATCAAGCTGTACATTGGAAGAATATAAATCAATGTCATAGAAAAGGTCGTGGTTAATCCGGATTACATGGCCTTCCTTTACCGCAGGAATGGAGTTCCAGACAGGATTATCGGAAAGAAATCCCAGTTCACCGCTTAAAATAATATAGTCACCGGCATACTCTTTGACAGACTCCATGGAAAGTTCCCGGTACTGGTCTTTCCCTATGATATCTTTCTGGATCACATCAGGTGCTTTCAGTTTAAGCTGGCTGTAAATCAAATCTCCGCCCCGGCCCCATTTATCCCCATAGACAAATATGCGTCCGTCGCTACTGGTATCAAAAATACTATAGGTCAGGGTGTCAAGACCGCTCTCTTTCATGGTCTCCTTTGCTTTTCCTATCTTTTCCTTAAATTCTGAAAGAGCTTTCTTTGCCTCTTCCTCTTTATTTAAGACTTCGCCCAGGTATGTAACACGTTCTTCCAAGGATAGCTCTGTGAAAGGAATCATAATAGTAGGTGCAATTTTAGAAACCTGGTCATACTGTTCTTGATTGACAACAAAAATCAAATCCGGTTCATAGGACATAATCTCTTCTGACTCAAACTTATCCCATACCGGCAAATCTGCCACTTCTTTTTCGTAGGCTGTTCCCTTGGCATTATTGGTGGCTACCGGTTTTACACCCAGTGCCAGCAAATCTCCCATTCCGTAGGTAGCGATGACCCGTTTTGGTTCTGCGGGTACCTCCACATCTCCCTGAGAGGTGTTAATAATTCTCCCTGAATTCTTTAAATCATTGGAAGCATCCGTGACTGCATTGGCTGCCGGAGCCTTGCTGCAGCCAGAGATAATGAGGGAAAGGGATATTGCAGATATTAATACTCCGGCAATTCTTTTCATTTTGTACATGATAGTTGCTCCTTTTATATGAGTTCGTTGTGACTAACTCGAAAAAGTATATCATGGAAGGGAATAAAAGTACACCCTGTCAGTGGACAATGTTCACATTCTGGTCATAATCTTTTTACAACATGGTCAAACTCTCTTCATATTTGACCGATATACTAAGTTTATCAGATAAAGATGTTGCCAACATACTTTAAGAAAAAATTTTTTTCATAATTGCCGGTGTTCCAGATTGGAATACCGGCTCCTCCCTTTTTATAGGGCTTTTTTTATATCTGCTTTCTTACAATGGTGTACTCATCTCCGAATTTGTAATAGGGACACTGCCTGGATGAGCTGGTGATAAAACGCATATACTCGTCCTCATCTAAATTCATTTCACATTCGTAGTACTCATATTCTTCGTTATAATTATAATACATACAGCTTTCGCAGCTATCTTTTCCTGCCATGTCTAGTTCTCCTTTTTTAATTTCCCTTTTCTTTTGAGAGCCTCCGCCCCCTTTTTCAACAACTTTACCACTGTTTCATCTAAAATGACCGCCACTGCCAGGGAAATTAAAAAGGTCAGCGCCGTCTCAAGCAGTATCCTTGGGATATAGTAATGACGAAATCCTGTTTTTTCTATGATTCCTTTGACCACCTGATTTAAGATCAGGTAATGAATCAAATAAATAGAAAAGCTGTAACGGCTGATAACGGTCACAAGTTTCCTAAAAACCGGAATTTTTATATCGCCGAAATGCTCAAAGAACAAAAGTATGGATATTGACATGGCGATCATGGGATAAGCCATATCGTGAATTCCGGGAGTAAAGCCAGGAGTGACGATTTTTTGAAATAAGGTAATGAAAAAGCCTGCCGCCCCAAGGACTCCAAAGGGCAGATACGTTTTTTTTCCGTATAATCGAATGATGATGTATCCTAAAACAAAATATATCAGCCAGCCTTTAAATATCAGGTATTCCATAACCGGCCCAATCTCAAGACCAAGAGCCGGCAAATAGGTATGAATACCCTGAACCAAAAGAATCATGATGAAAAAGCTTTTTAATTCCCGGTCCGTCATGGCATGGAACATACGGGCAAGAAACGGGGTGCACACGTAAAGTGCTAAAATGACATACATAAACCACAGATGGGGTGCCGAAGGGATTGACTCTGTGATAAATTCCTGGATAAAGAGTCCTGCATGTTCCTGTAAGGTCCGGGGTGTAAGGGAAAGATATATATTATAATACCAGTAATAGATTCCACTATAGACTGCAAAGGGAATGAGTATTCCCAAAAATCTCTTCCAGTAAAATTCTTTGATATCCTGTTTGTAGGATTGCAATAAAAAAAGGCCGCTTAGCATAAAAAAGGTGCCAACTGAGGTTAAGAGCAGGGGAGTGAGGGCAGCGGAAAACAGCCATTGCTTTTCATTTGCCGTCTCTCCTGGAATGGCATGGACCATGATGACTGCAAGGACAGCCAGGGTTCTTAAATAGTCGTATTTGATTTCACGTTTCTTTGATTCCATGGCAGCTTACACCTCCCTTTTTAGTAGAAAGTATATCATAAAAATACGGTCATTGACAAATTTTTTATTTTTTTCAAAAAAAGTGTAGACAAACGAAAAATCCTATGGTATTATTATGAAGCTGTCAGCAAGGACAGAGAAAAAACGGCCTATTGGTCAAGCGGTCAAGACGCCGCCCTCTCACGGCGGAAACCCGGGTTCGATTCCCGGATAGGTCATAAAACCTGATTTTCCTTTTTGGAAAATCAGGTTTTTTTTGCGTTCATTGCTAATTGATTGAAAAATAGATATCGTTGGATATGAATCCATCTAAAAGGAATAATAAGGAATATAATTTTTCAAAATACGTCTTGACTTATTCCTTATTATTCCCTATAATCAGATTATAAGTAACAATAAGGAGCAAAAACATATGAATGAGACATACTACTCTGTGGAACAGATTTCAGAAATGCTTCACATTCACCCGAAGACAGTTCAACGCTATATCCGGGAAGGAAAGCTTCGGGCTGCCAAGCTGGGAAAAAGCTGGCGTGTAACAGGACATGATTTAAGTGTTTTTATGGAGCTTACGAAAACAACCGTTGATTTTGATAGAGACAAGAAGGAAGTGAAAGGACAGTATGATATAAAAGTATCTTCTGTGATTGATATTGAAGTAAAAGGAATTGACGAGGCTGACCGCATCACAAATATGCTTCTTGCGGCCCTTAATTCCCCTCACACCAATTACGATTATCCAGCCGTTCACGCTCTGTTCATTCAGCCAGAGAGTAAGGTCCGAATTACGTTATATGGAAACTTGAAGCTGGCTCAGGATGTGCTTCACTTCATTGATACTATGACAGAAGGAATGAAAGGAGAAGATTCTTATGAATCGTAAAACCAATAAGGTGTTTAAAACACCAGAAGGAAAAGAGAAGTTTTTAACTTATTACAATCAGATTTTAAGCCATCTCCCTGGAGAATCTATTTATCTTGATACCACATATGGAAAAACGTTTGTGCTTGCCTGCGGACAGCCTGATCTTCCGCCTATGGTATTGCTGCATGGCTCCTGCAGCAACAGTGCATTCTGGGCTGCTGAGATATCCCGGTTTTCAGATAAATACCGGGTGTATGCCATTGATACCATTGGAGAAGCTGGTAACAGTGAGGAGAATCGGTACGATATAAACGACAGCGACTATTCCCTTTGGATGAAAGAGGTATTTGACCAGCTTATGATTTCCCATGCTGTTATTATAGGCAATTCTTTTGGCGGATGGATGGCTCTTAAATTTACAACTGCATTTCCGGAATATGCTGATAAACTAGTGCTGATCTCCCCTTCCGGCTTATCTCCTATTAAGCCTGAATTCTTATCAAAATCATCTGAGTATGTATCTCAGGGGTCCGATGAGCTGGAGTCTTTTGACGATTCCATTATTGGAGAGAGCGATATTCCTGATAAGGCAAAAGAATTTATTATGCTGATACTAAGAAACTTTGACCCTATGACAGATCCCCTTCCCGCATTTTCAGAGGAAGAATTAAGGAAGCTTCGTATGCCGGTTCTCTTGATTGCAGGAGAACAGGATGTGACCATTGATGTTCACCAGGCGGCTGACCGGCTCACTGCTCTTACACCTTCCCCTGAAATCCATATCCTTTCCGGTTATGGTCATATCATTGGGGATGCAGGTGGCATCATCGCACCATTTCTTTTAAAGGAGGGTAACAAATGAATGTGATTACAAGAAACAATCGCTCCATCGGAGTGGTGGATAAGGAAATGAGAATTACCGACGTTCAGACCATGCTTGATCTTATGGCTTCTGCTCATTACAACAGTGAGTGCATAGGAGTCGTTCTATATAAGGAAAGTCTTGATGAAAGCTTTTTTGAGCTTAAAACTGGATTTGCAGGTGAGATTTTGCAGAAATTTGCTAATTATAATATGAAGCTGGCTGTGGTCGGGGATTATTCCCATTATACCAGCAAAAGTCTGAGAGATTTTATTTATGAAAGCAATAAGGGGAATCTGGCTTTCTTTAAGGATACTTTAGATGAGGCGCTTGTGGCGCTGGTTCCGTAAATAAATGTGCTTACGGCTGAAAGAAGGTGCTGGGACTTGCGTCCTGGCACCTTCTTTGTCTACAGTCTGACCTGATTTTCCTTTTTGGATAATCAGGTTTTTAAATATTTATCAATTCCTTTTGCGCCGGCCTTCCCTGCTCCCATTGCGAGAATGACAGTGGCCGCTCCTGTAACGGCATCACCGCCTGCAAACACACCTTCTTTTGTGGTCTGTCCGTTTTCTTCATCTGCAATAATACATTTCCACCGATTAATATCAAGACCTTTTGTAGTGGAAGAAATTAACGGATTGGGAGAGGTACCCAGAGACATGATTACCGTATCTGTTTTTATTTCATATTCCGATCCCGGTATTTCCTCCGGGCGTCTTCTTCCTGATGCATCCGGTTCCCCAAGCTTCATCTTAACGACCTTCATGCCCTTTACATAGCCGTTCTCATCCACAAGTATTTCTTTCGGATTTGTAAGAAGGTCAAAGATAATGCCTTCTTCCCTGGCATGATGAACTTCCTCTGCTCTGGCTGGAAGCTCTGCTTCACTCCTTCTGTAAACAACGTGCACGGTTGCACCTAGTCTTGCCGCTACTCTGGCCGCATCCATGGCAACATTACCGCCGCCTACTACAGCAACGTTAGTCCCCGCAAATATGGGGGTGTCATAATTTTCATCGAACGCTTTCATGAGGTTGGCTCTTGTTAAATATTCATTGGCTGAGAAAACACCATTTGCATTTTCTCCCGGAATTCCCATAAACATCGGAAGTCCGGCGCCGGAGCCTATGTAAACAGCTTCAAATCCCTCATCTTCAAACAGCTGATCAATTGTCGTTGATTTTCCAATGATTACATTGGTCTCAAACCTTACGCCCAATTCTTTTACCTTTTCGATTTCTTTTGCTACAACTTTCTCTTTTGGAAGACGGAACTCCGGAATTCCATAGACAAGCACTCCGCCTAATTCGTGAAGAGCCTCAAAGACGGTAACACAGTAACCCAGCTTTGCCAAATCCCCTGCGCAGGTTAGACCTGACGGGCCAGAACCGATTACAGCCACCTTGTGTCCGTTTTTCTCTTTGGGGCATTCTGGTCTGATGTCATGTTCCAGGGCATAATCTGCTGCAAATCGTTCCAGCTTACCAATGGAAACCGGCTCTCCCTTGACTGCGCGGATACATTTCCCCTCGCACTGGGATTCCTGTGGACAGACACGCCCGCAGACAGCAGGGAGGGCAGATGCCTTGCTGATTACCTGATATGCTTCTTCTATATTTCCTTCCTGTAACTCTTTAATAAAACCGGGAATATCAATTGCTACAGGACAGCCCTGAATGCATTTTGCGTTTTTACACCCGAAGCATCTGGAAGCCTCTCTGACTGCTTCTTCCAGATTGTATCCTTCACAGACTTCTTTAAAATTTGTAACACGTACTTTTGCATCCTGTTCTTTGACAGGTACTTTCTTTAACATATCAGCCATTAGTTACCTCCCCCGCAGTTCCCGCAGCCGCCATGATGTGTGTTTCCTTCCTTCTGCTTCAGCATGACACGGCCTTCCTCTGTTTTATACATCTGGCTTCTTTTGATTGCCTGGTCAAAATCAACCAGATGTCCGTCAAATTCCGGTCCGTCAATACATGCAAACTTAACCTGATCTCCCACCATAAGACGGCATGCTCCGCACATTCCTGTGCCGTCTACCATAACCGGATTCATGCTGACAACTGTTTTTAAATCATACTTTCTGGTCAGCAGGCATACAAATTTCATCATTATCATAGGTCCGATTGTTACACACGCATCATACTTCTTCCCCTGGTTCTGGATTAAGTCTTCCATTAAGTTAGTCACAAGACCGGTTCGTCCGTAAGAACCATCATCGGTTGTTACATACAGATTGCCGGAGACTTTTTTAAGCTCATCTTCCAGGATAAGCATATCCTTTGTCTTTGCTCCAATGATAACATCTGCCTCAATTCCATTCTCATGCAGCCATTTCACCTGGGGATAAACCGGTGCTGTCCCGACTCCTCCCGCAACAAAAAGGAGCTTTTTATGTTTTAATTCTTCCAGATCTTCATGGACGAAATCAGAAGGGTTTCCTAAAGGTCCTGCGAAATCACGGAAACTGTCATTTTCATTTAAATCTGCCATCTTTACGGTGGAAACTCCTACTTCCTGAAATACAATGGTGATTGTTCCTTCCGCCCTGCTATAATCACAGATCGTAAGCGGGATTCTCTCACCATTCTCTCCCATCTTAACGATTACAAACTGTCCAGGCTGGCAATTGGCTGCTATGCGCGGCGCATACACGTCCATAAGAACTATTTTATCTGCCAGCTTTTGTGCTTTTAATATTCGATACATCATCTTCTCCCTTCTTTTGCGACCCGCTTTTCCCATAATAATCGTTGTATTCTTACCGGATTATTTCTATCATGACCAGTATAGATAATTTATTAACACTTTGCATCGGAGCATGATGACAAAAAAGAAAAAGCGGTTTATCCAACTTAGATAAACCGCTTAAAGTCTATTTCTTATTATAGTTTTCAATCATTCTGTAAACTACAAGACCGATTCTCACGGCCAGCCTTTCGTTGGCATTATCAAAATCAATCCCTGTTATTTTAGAAATTTTTCCAATCCGGTAAGCAGCTGTTTTATAGTGAACATATAAGTCCTGAGCCGTCTTGGAAAGATTTTGATTGTAGTTTAAATAAGTCTTCAGCGTTATAATAAGATCCTGCTGCTGGGGCTTTTTATAGTTAAACAGCTTCTGAAGGGATTCGGGAACATATTCCATTAAAAGCGCCGGATCGTCCACCTGACACAGAAGCTTAAAGATTCCCAGATCGGAAAACATCATGATATAGGCGTTCCCCTCATAAGAGATATCCGCTGCAATGTCAATAAAGGAAAATGCATCTGCAGCTTCCTTATATGACCCCTCCAGCTGCATGATTCCCTCTACGATCTTGCCTACACCTGCCTTTACTACAAGCTTTTTGTTATGCTGTGCCATACCTGCCTGAACCTTACTCCACATCTCTTTTAAATCTTTGCGGTACTCGGCCTGGGTCCGGTTGGGATTGGCAGTTTTTATGGCAACCACTTTGTCCATGTCCGTATGTACTTTTACATCAGTCAGCCTCTGTCTTACCACATCTTCCAGCCAGTTGATCTGCTGAAGCTTTTCATTCATTTTCTTCTGGGTGCTTCCTTCGTATGTGACTCCAAAGACAATCACACGGTAATGGTCATTGGGATCCATACCAAGGAGGCTGGCATTCTTTTTCAGCTCGTCTACAGAGGTGACTTTTCCATTTAGAATATTATTTAATAAGTCGTGCTGGTACTTTTTCTCCAGTTTTGATACCGCGAACTTTCTTGAGAATTCATATTGGAGGGCAACAATGGCATTTTCCACCGCAATGCAGTCCATCATATTAAATTTATCGTATTTTTCCGTTATAACAAGATACATCTGTATTCCCACATTCAAATTCATTCTGACAACATAACAGGGGCATTCCCCCTCCTGCCTGGTATATTCGTAATTGGAGAAAATACCCGGATCAAACTCAGCTGCTTTAGGGGATAATTCAAATTCATATTCCTCGCTGCCAGTTGCCGCATAACAGGACATATCCTGATTATAAAGAGCAATGGGATTGCGGATCAGCTTATTTAACATATCAAGAATATCCCCTACCGGATTTTTCTTAAAATTATTGGAAAGGGATAACGCCATAAAATTATCATGAGTTGTTTTATAATACTTTAATTTTGTCACTTCCTCATTAAAAAGCCGTTCCATAACCAATGACATAATGGTCTGGAAGGAGACTTCAAAGGAGACTTCAATCAATGGAATCCCGAAGTTCTCTGCGTATTCCCGAAGAAGGACAATCTTGCTTTCCACGCCTTCTACCAGTTTTCTCTTTTTTAAAATCAGTCCGCTGACATTCTTCTTCTCAAGCTCGGAAATATAGAATTTAAATTCTTCAATGGTACAGGTGTTAAATGCATATAAACCAGTCAGCAGCAGTTCTCCTCCATTAATAAATTTAACAATATCCGGTGCCTCAATGATCGTCGCGCCCTTAATTTCCTTCCTTAAGCCACTCTCTCCGCAAATCAGAGTCATTTTCCCCAAGTTCTCTGTTTTGAGAAATTCTTCTACTGTAAATTTCATTTCCTTCTCTGCACAGCCCCTTCTTATTATTTTTTCTCCTTTATCAGTATAACATAATGCAGCGGTAACTGTTAGTTCATGCAAGAAAGGCCGGGCTTTCCTGCCCGGCTGATTCCCTGCTGTATAAACGTCTCATTGCCCCCCGGCTCATTTATACAAGCAGTTTTATTGCAAGTTCCTCCATTATAATAGAAGCTTTGGCGAAATCGCTGAATTTAGTAAATTCTACCGGACAATGGCTTCTGCCATCCTTGCTTGGTACAAAAAGCATCACAGTGGGTATTACCTGTCCGATTTCCAGTGCATCATGCCCGGCTCCGCTAGGAAGGTACTTATAACTGAAGCCATGGTTCCTGCAGCTTTCTTCCATTGTGCTCAGCATTTCCTGGGATAAGTTCACAGAAGTAATGGTAAGCTTATTGTCCATTTCGTAAGTGCCCCCGATCGCTTTCACTTCCCGATCTAAAGCGGCACGGATTCTTTTCGCAATATCATTAATATGTTCGTTGTTTCTGGACCGTATATCAACGGTAAACTGGCATTCTTCCGCTACGATATTCATACCGCCCGGTACTGTATTGATATAACCAACGGTTGCAACGGTTCCATCGGCTTTTTCTCTTGCCCAGTCTGCTATCTTTGAGATAACCTTGGAAGCTGCATCCACGGCATCCTTTCTCATATCCATGGGAGTTGTTCCCGCATGGTCTGATCTTCCGTGTACGGTGACCATATATCTTTGAATTCCAACGATACAGTCCACCAACCCCAGCTCAATTCCTTCTGCATCAAGGACTGGTCCCTGTTCAATGTGGGTTTCCAGGAAATATCCGATGGAGCCGATAGGCCATCTGGCTTCTTCCACTCTTTCAGGATCCAGACCATATTCTTTCATGGCGTCATAGATGGAAATGCCATCCGTATCTTTGTATTTTCTGCAATACTCTGCATTCCTGTTTCCTAACATTGCACCGGAACCAAAATATCCGGTTCCAAACCGCATGCCTTCTTCATCACAAAATCCAACAACCACAAAGTTTCTTTTTGGTGTCAGGTTTTTGCTCTTTAATTCCCGTGCAACTTCGATTGCACATACTATTCCGGCAATGCCGTCAAAATCTCCGCCGTTTACTACGGAATCGTAATGAGATCCCATCATAACACAGGGCAGATCAGGAGCTTCCCCCTTAAGAATCCCAAATACATTACCTGCCGCATCTTCCTGTACCAGAAGTCCGGCTTCTTCCATAACTGTTTTAAGATAATTCACCGCAGCTCTGGACTCTTTTGTGAAAGGAAGGCGGGTGCAGCCTTCTCCCGGAGTCGCAGTAAACTTTTTTAAACATTCCAAATCCTTGGCAATTCTGCCTGTTTTTTCTGCAACAGCCATTTATTTACCCTCGCTTATTTTGATTTATCGTATTTCAGGCAATCGTAAATATACTTTTTACAAGGTGAATAAAGCATTGCAGCAATAATAATTACTAAACCAGAGAAGCACAATACTTTATTGGCATGATTAAGTCCAACTATTATTGTAACAAATGCAACCATAATTGCAAGAAAGGCAATGGTTAATCCCCCTTCTTTTGTCCGAAAAAAATCATTCTTTTTCATCTCACATTTACTTTCACTTTCTATGTATTTCCTAAATTGCCAGCATGAAGAACAAAAATACTCCAATTGCAATTGTCACAGGGACTGTAACCATAAGAATTCTTTTTAACACTTCCCCTTCGCTTCCAAGAATATTGGCTGTTGTGGTCCCCAGTATGATTTTGCTTGGACTGACCGCACTTCCGATGGAACCGCCGGCTGACTGTGCCCCCAGAACCGCTGCCGGATTCACATGCAGAAGATTTGCTGTGGTCATCTGAAATCCTCCGAACAAAATATTGGAACTCATGTTGCTTCCAGTCATAAATGTTCCTAAAAGCCCTACAAAAGGCACCAGAGCGATATATGCTTTTCCCAGCACCTTTGCTATTCCATCTGCCAGTACTGCAGTCTGTCCCGTTCCGTCCATGATCTTAGACATAATGACCAGACCGATTACTGCAATTCCCGATGGCATGGTCATCGAAACCGATTTGACAAATACACGCTTTGTTCCTCCCTTTTTAATCCAGCCATTCTTCTTGTAATAAATCAGTCCGGCAAGGGAAGATACCAGCAGGAAAAAGCTTGCTTGGGTAAATGGGGACAACGGAGAGAAGCTGCTGCTTGCTTTGTTTACATGTCCGTATCCGGTTACTGTCTCCGGGAATGCAAAACCAAACTGAAATTTTGCTAAAAGATCATGTACCGGTTTTATGGTAAGAACAATCAGAGTAATCGCTGAAAGAAGAAAATAGGGAACAAACGCCTGTACAAGTGTCATACCCTGGGGAAGCTCTTCCCCTTCCTGCTTTGTAAATTCCCGGTTCATAATCGGACTGTCTTTCAGGCTCCATTCCTCTTTGTACATCCGGGTTCTTCCCAGAAGAAGGATAACAATTAAAGAAATGCAGGAGGGAACAAAACAGGAAATGGTTGTGTTGACCTGGGTCAGCAAAAGCTGTCCGCCTCCCTGAATCAGGGATATTAACATTACGGCAGCCAGACCTTTCTTAACAGCCCTGCCTTTTCCGTAAAACCAGCATACCACAACTCCTCCCACAATATTCCAGAACCAGATAAAAACAGCAGTCCAGAATGCAGTTAATAAGTATTCTTCGCTGCCTGCCTCCAGATTTACACTCATAGCCAGGGAATCCCATGCAACTCCCAGTGTTCCGAAGGTATTTCCCCAGGCCTGTCCAAGCAGAGGGATGATAACTGCCCAGATTGGGTGGACACCGATTCCGATTAAAAGGGGAGCACCCACTGCAACGGGAACCCCAAATCCTGTGATTCCCTGGAGAAAGCTTTCAATCACCCAGCCCATGGCAAATACCAGAAGCAGCTCGTTAGGCAAAAGCTTTCTCATTCCATCCCGGATAACCAGAAAGGCTTTTGCTTCGTCTCCCACCTGGTACAAAAGGATTGCGGTCCAGACAATAATGAGGATAATCAGTGCATTCCAGATGCCCTTTGCACTTTCCGCCGCAATGATTGTGAGTCCTGCCTTAAAAAGAAATACTCCTGTAACGACTGTGATCATAAGCCCAACTGCCGCAGCTTCCGTTGCACCCCAATGAAATTTAATCATCAGGATTATGAGTGCAATAATTGGCAGAAAGGCCATTGCCCATGTAAATAGATTTACTGGTATATTCATTTTAAATTTCCTCGTTCTTACTAAGCATGAATAACAGTTCCTGTCTTCCCGGCAATGCCGTCAGCGGCTTTATCAAGCAGTGTTATTAATGTTTTTCTGCCTTCTCCTGATTCTGCAAACCGGAGAGCAGCTTCAATTTTAGGAAGCATGGAGCCTTTGGCAAACTGCCCCTGGGCAATGTATTCCCTGGCTTCTTTTGTACTCAGCTCTGACAGCCATTCCTGGTTTTCTTTTCCAAAATTAACCGCTACCTTTTCCACTGCTGTTAAAATCACCAGGTAATCCGCATCAATCTGAGAAGCCAGCAGACTGCTTACATTATCTTTATCAATAACTGCATTGACACCGGAAAGCTTTCCTTCTTCGCTTACTACCGGAATTCCTCCGCCGCCGCAGGTTATGACTACATGACCTGCATTCATTAAGGTTTTGATCGTTTCCAATTCCCGTATTCTCACCGGCATAGGAGAAGGAACTACGATGCGGTAACCTCTGCCTGCATCCTCCATACACCTGATACCCTTTGCCTCATTTTTTTCTGCCTCTTCCTTTGTAAGAAATCTTCCGATTGGTTTTGCCGGATTTTGAAACGCTTCATCATCCTTACTGACTTCAACCTGAGAAAGAATGGTTGAAACTTTTCTGTCCATGCCCCGTTTGTGAAACTCATATTTAATTGCATTCTGCAAGTCAATTCCTATGTATCCCTGGCTCATTGCCACGCTGGTGGGAAGGGGCACCTGTTTCATGCCTTCCTGCATCAGGGTAAGATGATCCATGGCAGTCTGGATCAGCCCAACCTGGGGTCCGTTTCCATGGGTGACGATAATGGACAGACCCTGCTGTGCAAGATCTGCAATTACCTCTGCCGTCCTGGCGACAGCTTCTTTTTGCTCTTCGATATCATTGCCCAGGGCGTTTCCACCCAGAGCAATTACTATTTTTTTATTTTCCACAACGTTCTCCTAAAATCTACTGAGTGTATCCCAGTTTCTTTGCATAGGCTGTGATTGCTTTTTCAAAGCATTCCATTGGCGGATGCACGGTTCCTGCTCCAATTTGTCCATATCCTGCAACTTTATGGGCAATTCCCGTATTAATTACCGGTGTAATGCCTTTTTCTACTACAAGTCTTGCATCAATTCCCAGAGTGGCTCCCTGGAAATTCCAGTTGGGAATGATAAAATTTGGGTTTCTGTCTATGGTGATCTCCGCCATCTCTGTGCTGGTACGCAGAGCATCTTCATATCCGCCTGCGCCCACAAATCTGGTAACAGCGGGAGCTGCAATCATTGCCATACCTCCTACTCCAAAGGTCTCAGTGATGGCGCTGTCACCCATATCCGGACAGCCGTCCTCTTTGTCATATCCGGTGAAATACAGTCCCTGAGGCGTATTAACCGGCCCTGTAAACCACTGATCTCCCATACCTGCAATGCGGATTCCAAATTCCACACCATTTCGGCACATGGCAGTCACTATCGTACCATCGGTCACAGTACGTGCAGCATCCATAACGGACTTGCCGGTTGCCATCATTATATTTAAAAAGAACTGGTCCGTATCGGATAAGAATTTAATGACATCGTAACGATCCTGATCGGATATCTTCATCTTTGTAATAACAGGTGCGACTTCCTTTAAAAACGCCAGGGAGGCAGCAATATTTCTCTGATGGAATTCATCTCCCATCGCAATGGCTTTTGCTACCAGAGGATTCACATTAATTCCGCCAAGCTCCCTGATCGCAGCCTGTAACACGGGTCCAAGAACATCTCTCATCCAGCGAAGTCTGTTAACAACCTCCTCGGAGTAGGCACCAAAACGAAGTACCTTTCCGATTCCTTCATTCATGGTGCAGTAACCTTCGTTGCCGTCTGTCTTATTTTCCACAACGAATACTGGCATGTTTGCAGTAGTAATCCCGCCCATGGGACCCACTGCTCTTACACTGTGACATGGCAGGAACTTCACTTCTCCGGATTCCAAAAGCTGTCTGGCGGCCTCTTCGGTATCAGCCCATTCTTCAAAAAGGATTGCACCCACACAGGATCCCTGCATGGGATCTGGCATATCTTTATAGGCAACCGGCGGACCTGCATGAAGAATCACTTTTCCATTGTTTAATTCAGGAATTACATTTTTTGCCCGTGTATTATCTGTGATGACTGGCTGACTGGCAACCACCTTCATAATCACTCTGCGGTTTGCTTCATCGATGTCCAGATTTTTATTGTTTCTAAGGAAATTAAGGGTTTTAATCAATTCCACATTTCCCCCTGCTGGAGGCATCCAGTCGTACTGAACCACTTCACAGCCAAACTCCTTAGCAACTTCAGAAAAGCTTTTCAGTCCAATATTGATGATTGTTGGTTTCTCTGCCAGCATCTGAAGCAGTTTATCAGATGCCTTACCAGGAATGGTATCAGAAGCTTTCTTTGACCGGATCTCTTTCTTCACCTCAGCAAAGTCAAGACCGATTGCCTGAATCGCTGTACGGACAGCCAGTTTATTGGTTTCGCATACGATTACTCCAGCATCAGTCAGCTTTATAACCGCCTCATCATACCCCTGGAAATCCTTTCTGGTTCCGCATACAGTTGCAATAAAGAAAACCTTTCTGCCTTCTCGTTCTGCCTGATCGCCAAATTCCCTGATTGCAGGAAGCAGAGCGCCTGCCATATCGGCATGGGAGCCATATCCCAGCATGACATCAAGAAGAATGACTCCTGTTGATTTGTCATCAATGGCTTCTTTCATGCATTCAATTCTCTTAGCCGGATCGATCATTGGGTGGGGTTTTCCCTGTGTATATACATCATCGCCAAGATCAACGACAATGTGTCCTCCGGTCTTTAACATGTATCCTTCTGCTTTTTCAGGCGGGATCTTTAAATCCAGTGCATCTTTGATCAGCATGGCAGCTTCTCCAGCGAGGGTACCGCCGGAATAATATGCCTTAATTGTCTTCTTTTCTTCCCTGCGGTAAAAGAATGATCGATCCAAGGTTACTTCGCCCTCTTTAACCGTCTCTCCCCGTACCAGGCTGACTGCCAGGCGGGCTGCTTCATCAAGGGTATAAGTATGATAGAAATTCTCCTCATGATACTCTGGTTTTTCTCCCAGGAATAAAGTAATAACCGGCTTTTTGCAGACACTGAGCCTTGCTGATACTTTTTCTCTGACTGCCTTTGCCGGCGGCTTGGAAATAACAATCATGACAGCAACACTGTCATCATCTTCCATTGCATCAATCATATCCATCATGGTGATTCCGCCCACCTGGGTTGATAAATCACGGCCTCCGGTACCAATGGCATTTTTAACCCCCTCTCCAAGGCGGTCTATGATGGTAGTCAGTTCCTGGATACCCGTTCCAGATGCACCTATAATTCCAATGGCTCCCGGTGTTACACTGTTGGTAAATGCGATAGGTACCCCCTGAATGATGCTGGTTCCGCAATCAGGTCCCATGACCACAAGCCCTTTTTCATGAGCCTTCTCTTTTAATTTCTTTTCGTCCTCAATGGTGACGTTGTCGCTGAACATGAATACATTCATGCCCTCGTCAAGCGCACGGTCCGCCTCCAGAGCCGCGTAAGCTCCTGGTATGGAGATCACTGCAAGATTGGCATCTGGTAATTGACCAAGTGCCTGATCCCATGATCTTGCACTTTGGGATTCTTTTCCATTTCCTGCTGATACGGATTGCTTCTGAAAGAATTCCTCTGCCTCTTTCATAATGGTTTCCAGAAGACTTTCCTCTTCTACGTCAGCAACGATAACCATATCATTGGCCGTTGATTCCATTAATTCTTTTGTATCCAACCCGCTCTGCTTAAAGATGTCCTTGTTAGCAGGTGTGGCCATCATAACAGAAGCCTTCTTCACTCCCTGAATCGTTGAGATCTGATTGGTAAGAAGCATCAGTACTACAGAATCGTGATAACTTCCCTTTTTTACTGCTGTTCTTAACATAATAATATTTCTCCTTATTCTGCAAATCGGTTCTTGTGGTCATATCGGTTAAAATGAATGGCATCACTTTTTAAGTACTCATAGATTGCATCTACAATTTCAATTCCGCCATTGTTATAATATTTATCTCTTCTCATAACGGCTCTTTCGCCTGGATAATAAACTTTGTCATATCCGTCTGCCGGTGGGATTGCATTTAATTCATCACAGGTAACGGACATATTTTTCATGAACTCTTCGATGTTTGTAAAACGCTTTGGATCCATAACAATATGCATATGGCCCAGTTCTCTGCCCTTTGAGCAGTCATGATACATGGAGCTTACATGCTTGCCAAAGGGTACGCCTAAGAGAATACCGGAAAAAATATCAACCATCATCATAAGACCGTAACCCTTTGCACCGGCAATGGGAACAAGTGCATTTACTTTGTTTGGATCTGTAACCGGATTTCCTTTTTCATCTACCGCCCATGTATCCGGAATGGATTCTCCTCTGGATCGTTTGTCCAGGATTTTTCCCCACGCCTGTACGGTTGTTGCCATGTCAAATACCACTTTTCTCTCATCTGCGGTCGGAGCTGCAAAGGAAATTGGATTTGTTCCGTAATACGGTTCTGTCCCGCCTGTAGGTACTGCCATTGGATCTGACTGGCAGAAGGAAATGGCTAACAGGTTCTGGTCTGCTGCCATCTCTGTATAATAACCAAGAGCGCCGCTGTGGGATATGTTGCGGACACCGACTACAGCGATGCCGTTTTTCTTTGCCATCTCAATTGCCTGTTCCATTGCTTTTGTGGCAGCCACATATCCGCAGCCGTTGTCACCTTCAAAGATTGCAGAACATGGACCTGTCTCTTTGAATTCAAAATGAGGATCTACGGTAATGCCTCCCTTGGAAATCCGTTCACTGTAATACTCCACTCTTACTGCTCCATGGGAATGGTATCCCCTCTCATCTGACCAGGTAAGAATCTCTGCTGTGATATCAGCATGATCTTCTTTCAAACCGGCTCTCATTAATTTTTTCTTCATCAAGTCTTTTAATTCAGCTCTTACAAGTTTCATTTATCCTTCCTCACCTTCCTGATTTATGGTTATTTTTGTTCAGCAAATTGCTGCCAACCAGCTTTTCTTTATCTATTATGGTTATTTTTCACCCCCGTTTCAATCAAATAACTAGATAAATGTAGGTTTGATTTTTATCCACTTTCGTGGTATTTTAGAAAAATAAAAAAATAAAAAAACTGGCTTTCCGGTATGAATCAGACACCGGAAAACCAGTTTTTTGTATCTATAAAAATTCTTAGGAAGAACATCAAAAACAATGGTTACAGCTTTACATCCCTGTTGCAGTCCTTGGAATAGATATAAGTTAAATCTTCTTCCCGTCCTACTGCATAGCAGGCCTGTGGGCAATAAGCATCCATAAATACATAATCACCCTTTTTCACAGGAACCCAGTCATTATCCAGTCTGTACATCCCACTTCCCGTAAGGAAATACATGCCGTGCTCCTGAATATGAGTCTCTATGTAGCCGTGGGATGCACCTAAATGGAATTTTAAAATATGCATATTCATATCGAATCCAAAATTCTCTGCTGCAGGCAGGAAATCACGGATATAACAGTTCTCCATACCTTCATATGGAATCCATGGAAGATCATTTGCATTCCCCACTACAGTGTAGGCGCTGTATCCAGTCAGCTCGTCATATCTGCGTTTATAAGCAAAGAGCTTTGCATCCTCTTTTCCCGCATTTTCAAAAGAAATGGTGTTGCTGGCAGGGGAATAAATATATCCACCCTCAGTAAGCGTCTCTTCTTTGTCCGCATTTTTAACCTTAATGGAACCTTCCATTACATAAATGAATGATTCCAGTCCCTCTCCGCCGAATGCAGAATTCTTTCCGCCTTCGTGGACTGTCACTAAGTAATCCGCAAAGGAAGCTCCCATCTGAGGAGAGCCAAGAATCGTGACATCACACTTTTCATATCCTGGAATCGCATTTTTTACAATTCCGTCCGGCTCAATTAAAACATAATTTTCTTTTTTAACGACGGATCTGGTGGCTAATAAGTCATCACGGTATCCTGTCTGTCCGTTTAAATAACTCATAATAAGGCTCCTCACTTTCCATTAGGTCATATTGATTCAGTCAACCAATTTATACCTGTTTATTATGGCAGGCATTTCAAAGTATTTCAATTCTATTATGAGATAAAATACCGATGCCGTTTTATCCACTTTTCCCCTGATTGTTTATTTTTTAACAGTTATAATGATCTTACATTCATGTGTTTTTATCGAAAGAAGAAAGGAAATCACCACAATGACGGAACAAATAGAAATGACACTCAACGAATTATCTTACCCGATTAATGTTACGGTATATCGTAATACGGCAGTTGTACCTAAGGCCTGCATCTTATATTTTCATGGCGGCGGTCTTTTGTACGGCTCCCGTCTGGATCTGCCGCAGCTGCATGTGAACAGCCTTACCAATGCCGGATATCTCATTATTTCCTATGACTATCCCCTTGCTCCCGCCGCCAAAATTGATATAATACTGAAATCTGTAATTGATTCCATCAATCACTATATTTTAAATCCGTCACTTTATGTTTCCCAGGAACTTCCCTACTTTCTATGGGGCCGTTCTGCAGGGGCATACCTATGTTTACTGGCTTCAAAAGATAAGCGTCTTCTGCTTCCTCCAAAGGGAATCCTGTCTTATTACGGTTATGGTTTCCTGTGCGACAGCTGGTTTGATACTCCAAACAGTTACTATTGTTCTCTTCCACCCGTTAACAGTTCCTGCCTTAATGCAGTTTCTGATCAGGTTCATACTGAAGGCAATTTAGATACCCACTACAGCATTTATGTTTACGCCAGACAGACAGGATCATGGAAATCGCTGTTTTATGAAGACCGGGATAAATATTTCTTTCTGGAGTATTCACTCCGAACCTGTGAAAAACTTCCCGCTCCTTTATTCTGTGCCCACAGTATGAATGATACAGACGTTCCTTATACAGAATTTCTTAATCTTTGCAGTATGTATCAGGCAAAGCAGTTTGTTATCCCAGGTTCCGTACACGATTTTGACAGAAATGAAGGGGACCCTGCAACTGCTCAACTTTTAAATGAAACTGTTGAATTTTTAGACAACCACACGGAACGCTTCTTATAACCGTGAACTTGATTGCGGATTCTTATGAATCCGCATATTACAGTTTTTTAACCAGGTTTCCGAATCCTTTTTCACCTACAACTTTTCCGTCTTCTGCTACTACCTCACCGCGGACAATGGTGCAGACCGGCAATCCTTTTCCCTTCATTCCAACAAAAGCAGAAATCTTATTTACGTAGAGAAGGGAATCTTCTGTTATTTCCCATTCCTTATTTGCATCTACAATAATGAAATCCGCATCAAATCCGGTTCTGATATCTCCCTTTTTCCCATAGATTCCAAAGGCCTTAGCCGGTTTCTTTGCCATTGCATTTGCAAGAACAGATGGTGAAATTCCCCGTTTTACGCATCCTTCATGGAAGCTTACCTGAAATCCGCTCTGGATTCCACTGATTCCTCCCCATACATCAAATGGAGTTTCGATTTTATTACCCAGAATTTCCTTGAATTTTTCATCATAGGAACACGGGGAATGATCACTTGCAATACCGCTGAATGTACCATCCTCCACATAGGTCCACAGCCTGTCCACTTCTTCCTGGGAACGCAGAGGCGGGGCGCATTTAAACAACGGTCCGTTCTTGATCACATCTTCATCCGTCATGCTTAAATAATGAGAACAGGTTTCTGCTGTAATATCGTAACCTTCCTGCTGCGCTTCCTTAATTTTCTGAGCAACATCAGGACTGCTTACGTGGCAGATGTGTGCTTTGCAGCCGGTGGCTTTTGCAAGCTCAATGACATCAACCGTGGCTACCATTTCTGCAACAACCGGTCTTGATTCTAAAAATCCTTTCCAGTCCAGTCTGCCCTCTTTTTTCATTCTCTGTTCCTGCCACTTAATTGCGGCAAAATCTTCGCAATGGAAACCGGCACGTCCGCCAAACTCATGGATGATCTGCATTGCCTCATAAACCTGTCCATAATTTAAGGAGCTGTAATCAGGAGAAACGGGGCCGATAAAGGATTTAAACGCAACGCAGCCCTTCTCATCCATCCCCTTTAAATCCTGAAAATTATCAGGAATCAAACCACCCCAGAAGCAATAATCTACATATGCATTGGGAGATACCTTTTCGAACTTCTTATCAAAAATAGCTGCGTTAGTCATGGCTGGCTCGTTTTGCAGCGGCATATCAATAATGGTTGTATATCCGCCTACCGCAGCTGCGGCAGTTCCGTGCTCATAATCCTCACGCCATTCGTAACCGGGATCATTTAAATGTGCATGGGTATCAATTGCACCTGGGAAAACATAATTTTCTTTTGCATCAATTACCTTTTTTGCTTCCGGTTCTTCTCCTGCAAGAAGCACTGCTGCAATTTTACCCTCTTTTACCGCAATGTTTCCCGAAAATACACAATCCGCTGTTACAATCTTCCCATTTTTTACTAATAAATCATACATACCTTCTCCTCCGTTTCTGGTTAATGAATGATAACTGACTGACGAAACATTTCATTATTTTATTAAATAATGCCTGGGAAAACAATGCAAAATGAGGTAAAATTTCGTTATGTTTTTTGTCCAATATGTATAATTTGTTTTATAATGTTTGTGTTTTTTTCAGCTTTTTGCTAGAATTTATACTATCAGCAAAAGGAGATAACAAGTGATCATGCATCTTAATATTACAACCATTGGTTCTTATGCTCTGGAGATATTAAATTCTGTGTCAGAAGGCCTGGTACACTCTGTATACAGAAAAACCATTAATATACAATTCGGAGATTATTTACTGGCTTTACAGGCAGATTTGTCGCCTGTATCACCTGTCAGTCTCATTACAGAAATTGACGCTGCATCCATGGAAACACTTCCTGTTTCTCCAGGATTAAAGGTGAAGGTAAGTCCGGGTATCCTTTCTATATACGGCTCTGTTTTTGTTATTAACTTCTATTTTTTAGAAGCAGACCTGTTTGAATCCAAACTAAACAGTAAATCTCCACAGCTTTTGCGGGATACGTTAAAGACAGTACTGGATCATTCTGCTACAGAAGGTTTTTCCACCATATTTGCTCCCGCCTGTAGGAAGGAGCAGGAAAATAATCTGGGGGCGGAGCTTGTAACTGCAGCGGCAAAGAACCATCTTACAGCCTGCAGTACCTATATGCAGACAGCGGATTATGAAAAAGCCACAGAAGAACTGGTTTCTCTGATCGGACTTGGAGTGGGTCTTACCCCAAGCGGAGATGACTTTTTGTGCGGTGTACTGGCAGGGCTGATACTAACGGGAAACTCAGATGGAACGTTTACTTCCCTTCTTAAGAAAAGGATTGGTACGTCTCTCAACAATACAAACGATATCAGCCGTACCTTCCTTCGATGTGCTCTTTCATCACATTTTAGCAAACCAATTAAGGATCTTGTTTTTCCAGCATCTGCCGAAGATATCCACGCTTCCTTTGAGGCTGTGGGGCATTCCTCCGGCTTTGATTCTCTCTGCGGAATTTATTACGTTTATACTCTGATTCTTAATTAGTAAACCTCATAAAAAAGAAGCCTGCCGAGACAATGAATGCCACGCAGACTTCTTTCTTTTTCTTTATTTCTTCTTTTTAAAACACTTTATGAGCACATAATAAACAATTCCTGCAGGCAGAATACTTGCCAGCCATGATATTTTTATAAAGGTAAGAGCTGCAGCCATTCCTGCGATTAAACCTCCGATTGCAGCAAGGTTGATTCCTTTAAACGCTCCGTCCGGATTGTAATAATCACTCAGATCAATTTTCTGTTTTTTGATGATATAATAATCCACCACCAGAATTGCAAAAACCGGTCCCAGTACAGAAGAGGAAATCAAAACAAACAGGTTGAGTCCAGCTGCAGATGACTCCTTAACAAGCTCCCATGGAAATGTAGCATATGCAAGCAGTCCCACGATAATCGCACTCTTTTTAACTGATACTTTTAAAAGATCTACCAGTACATAGATGGGGGGAAGTGCGTTATTAAGCATATTGGTAGTCAATGTGCCGCAAACGATACAAAATAACGTAATTACAACGATTGCTTTATTGGGCATGATATATGCAAAGCCTATGATTGGATTGGCAATTCCGGTTACACTTGTAACAAGAAGTCCGATGACGCCCATAAATACTACAGCAGGAATCATTGCAAACGCATAGGCAGAGCCTCGTTTCAAAGGGCCACATCCAGGCTTTAGCTGCCTTACTGAATCGCCGATATTGACCAGAAGCGCGCAGTTGACTCCAATAAAGGTGGTTACAGCTCCGAAAAATGGAAGTCCCCAGGATCCCTTTTTATTAACTACTTGTGTCACTACATCGCCATGCATACCAAGAATTGTGACCAGCATATAGACCAGAGCAATAATAACAACAGCTCCGCCAATATTGTTAATTACCTTAATTCCCTGAAAGCCCAAGGCTGAAAGTCCGATCTGCATTGCCTGAAACAAAATGAACCATAAAACAATGCTGTCAAAGCCAATGACGATTTTACTGATTTCATTCAGGGCCGAAGCACCGATCCAGCTTTGAAAACCATACCATATAACGGCTGGAATCCCTCTGCAAAGAGCAGGAATTACAGTACCTTTAAAGCCAAAAGCACCTCTTAGCTGCACCACATATGGAATTCCTGTTGTGTAACATAGTTTATCGTTTAAGACCATGCATATAACGCAAAGCGCTGATCCCATCGTAATTGCAATAATCGCCTGAACAAGGTTCAGTCCTCCTGAAACAAGATCAGAACCAAGTGTTAAGTTAGCCGTGGAAACACAGCCCCCAAGCCAGACCAACCAGTAGGAAAATGCCCCCATTGTTCTCTTACTAACCGGAACCGGCTCCATCCCATCCTGTTTTATTACACCTACCAATGCCTTTTCTTCTGTCATCACACTTTCTCCCATGTTTTTCTCCTTATATACGTTTACGGCTTACGACATTCTGGCAGGAGTGATCAGCTTTCCGCCTGAAACGGCTGTAATCTTTCCGTCCTGAAAGATAGTTCTTCCCCGCACAATCGTCTGTGTAACCTGACCCCTAAACTTCATTCCCACATAGGGACTTACTTTATGTAAATAAAATAAGGAATCTACATCCAGCACATATTCTTTATCCAGATCAACAATTGCAAAATCCGCATCAAAACCTGTCTGAATCTTCCCTTTTCCTTCGATATGAAATACTTCATTTACATTGGAGGCAGTAAGCGCAGCAACCTTTGTAAGCATCAGCTTTCTATCGTGGTAACCATGGGTTAAAACAGCGGGAAGTGTACTCTGGCAGCCAGAGATGCCTCCCCAGGCTTTCATGAACTCTTTTTCTTTTAATACAGGATCGCTGGGAGAATGGTCGGATGAAATAAATGTAATTTCACCATTAAACAATTTTCCCCACATCTTCTGCTGGTTTGCTGCGTCACGGATTGGCGGAGAACATTTTCCAAGAGTACCCAGTCTTTCTACATCCTCATCTGTGAGAATGAGATAATGACCAATTGTTTCACAGGAAATATCCACGCCCCGTTTTCTTGCCTCTGTAACCAGTTCCACGCCCTTTGCCGTACTTACATGAGCAATAATCAGCTTACAGCCTGTTTCTTCTGCAAAGGTGATCATTCTGGAGATGCTTTCGATTTCTGTAATAGGCGCATGAGCCTCAAAGTAATCCTTCACTCCAGTTTTGTTCTGCGCATTCTTTAAACCGGTTACTTTTCCTGTGATACCGTCATTTTCGCAGTGGACCATAAGGGGAAGGTTCAGTTTTTTTAATTTCTCCATACCCTTGTAGGCAGTATAGTCATCAATTCCAGGGAACTCATCAATTCCGCTGAAGCAGGAAAATGCTTTAAAACCCACAACTCCGCATTCCGCAAGCTCCTCCAGTTTGTCTAGGTTTGTGGGACATAATCCTCCCCACAGACCGAAATCACAGACGGAATCTCTTTTTGCAATGGCAAGCTTCTTTTCGAAATTAACTCTGTCCAGTGTACAGGGAGAACTGTTTAAAGGCATATCAAAAAATACACCGCCGCCGCCTGCTGCAAGAGCCTGGCTGCCATTTTTTATGGTCTCCCATTCCGTTCTTCCCGGATCATCAAAGTGTACATGTCCGTCGGTGGCTGCTGGAAAAATGTGTTTGCCTGCCGCATCAATTACTTCTTTTCCATCCTGAGAAATCTCCTGTGATATCTCCACAATTTTTCCGTCACTTACCCCAATATCAGCCTTTTCTATACGGTCTGGGAAAACAACCACTCCATTTCTAATGACAAGATCCATGCTTTTACCCATTCTGATACCTCCTCTTTGCACTTTGTTCACTTTTTTAATAAATACCGGCGATTTATTGTGTTATTTGCATTATAGTTTTCACCATAGTATAATTCATTGGTAAAAAAAGACAAAAAAATAAAGTATTTTCATCTGATATAGTTAAAAATACTTTATGGAAAAAATAAAATAAGCCATGGATCACTGCTAAGCATCAGCAACAATCCATGGCTTATCTTTTATATTAAACTTATGCAAGTGCCTTTCCAAGCTCTACACACTGTGCTTCTCCATCTGCATCTGGCTCGTTGTTACAGATTACGCTTTCATGAGCGAGCACTGCGCCATCCTTTTTACAGGTTTCTTCCCAGTCTCTCATCCATTCGCCGTCTCCCCAGCCGTAGGAACCGAATAATGCGATCTTCTTTCCTGTCAGCTTGGGCTCACAGCCCTTGAACATTGGTTCAAATTCGCCGTCTTCTAATTCTTCGCTTCCCATGGAAGGACATCCAAAGGCAATTGCATCGAATTCATCTACCTGCTCTGGCTGGAAATCAGATGCGTTAAATAAAGAAATCTCTGCGCCCGCTTCCTTTGCTCCATCAGCTACCTTCTTTGCCATTGCTTCTGTATTTCCTGTGCCGCTCCAAAAAACAACTGCTACTTTACTCATCTTATCCTACCTCTTCTTTCCTTTTATTTGCTCAGGCAGCAACTGTTAACTGCCAGACCGTTCTGCCGTTTTTCCATAAACGCGAGTAAATGACTCTGCATTTGCGGTATCTTGCAAATTTTTTCTCCGCCTCGCATTCATTGCAGTAAACCTTCCAGCAGCCGATACATTTGCAGTTTTTACCTGCATTGTTAATAAACCCGATCACATCACCCAAAGGATATCCAAGAAAGAGTCCTATTTCATGAGGGAAGGAGCCGGATTCCTTCAGCCGCTCCGTCAGCCTGGTAAGAGCATACTCTACATCCATTTGCTCATAACCGTATTTTTTAAGAAATCTGCACACACCGGGACGATTCAAATCAGCTTCCAAATGAGTTTTCCGATAAACATAGATCAGCGCCTTGTTATTGCGGCGGTATAATTCTATGAGAGATATTCCTTTTTCACCCAGCTGGTTGTTTAAGTGATCCAGCTGTTTTTGAAGCTCTTCATCCGATGTGAAGGAATGATTAAACAGGCTGGCTGTCTTTAAGGAAGCCAGCGTTGGGGAACAATATTCGATTAGATGTCTTTCTAGTAGCATTTCAATACCTCCACAGTCAAATTGTTGTTTCCCATTATTCCTTTTTTTGCAGGTTTTAGGTTAGTTTTGGCTAACTAATATATAAATATCATATTTTCCACCTACAGGCAATACTGAATTTGCTTAATGGGAAATTTTCTACTATATCATATTATCTGCAACATAGGCTCGTATACTTTTCCAATTTTTTACAGAAATTCTTCATTAATTTTATGCTTTCTTTAGGAGCAGGACAAAATTTCTTCACAATTTTACGGTATGATATTAATACGAACATAGAAAAAACCCAAAGCAGTCAGAGCGCTTACTACATATGTTTTTCTAAGTCGGCAGAGTCGTCCTGAATGGCCTCTTTGCCGGCTCAACCTAATGATTAAGACTGATTCCTGGATTTCAAATGCCTGGAACGGTCTTTTATATAGAGAAAGAAGAAGCCTCGGCTTCTTCTTTTTTATTGGTCGTAATTTATATTTCTCATTGCAGTAATTCCACTAAGCTGTTTTTATAGGGCTGTAATCAATCCCAGGGCAAGGGAAGCGGTCTTTTCAAGCTGATCCACCGTCGTATATTCCTTTGTGGTATGGACTTCATTCATGCCACAGGCAACTACAATTCCTCGGATGCCGTTCTTAACAAAATGGTTATTATCGCTGCCTCCTAAGGTAACCTGAGTTACTGGAGTGAGACCAAGCTGGCTGCAGACCTTACGGAATCGTTTTACCACTTCCTCTTCGTCTCCGATTTCATAAGCTTCAATCTGCTTCTCATAAAGAAATTCTATACTTCCCTCATAAAGAGTTGCTGTCCTTGAAAATATTTCTCTTAATTTTTCCAGCTCCTTAAGCGCCCTCTCATCCTTTAAGCTTCTGATTTCTCCCAGTATGATGCAATCATCCGGCACGATATTGGTCTGTTTTCCGCCGCTGATTTTTCCGATATTCACGGTTGTCACTTCATCCACCCAGCCCTGCTTTAACTGGGAGATGGCATGGGCACCTATTTCAATGGCATTGATTCCAAGCTGGGGACAAAATCCAGCATGAGCATTTCTCCCCTGTATTCTGATTTCAAAAGAAATGAGGGTTGGCGCTGCCGTGGCGGCCAGACCGATCTCTCCGCTTAAATCAAAGACGTATGCCAGATTGGAACTGACTTTAGAATAGTCAAAGATCTGACTTCCTTTTCCATAGTTTTCTTCTGCCACCGGGAAAAGTATTTCAATGTCCGGGTGAGGGAGATTTTCTTCCTTTATGACCCGGACTGCCTCTAAAATGGCTGCAACACCAGAAAGGTCGTCAGCACCAAGTATAGTCTCGCCTTCTGAAGTAATGACTCCGTGTTCGTCCTGAATGGCACGTTTTCCGATGCCAGGACGTACGGTATCCATATGGGCCGATAAAAGAACGGGGCTGCCCTCTGTGTTTCCTTTTAATCGTCCATAGAGATTTCCGGTGGAGGACTGATTTCCGTATCCGGTAATGCGCTCTTTTAGCTGTATTCCGGCATCATCTTCCTCCACCTCAAATCCCAATTCCTTTAACTGAAGGGTCAGATAGTCTGCAATCTCTCTTTCGTGGTAAGTTTCAGAATCAAACTCTACCATTGTTTTAAATTGGCTGACAAGCCTGTTTGTGTTTATCATACGATCACCTGCCTGGATTATTCATTTCCTTTTCCGTGGCGTTTAAACTTCTCCTCTGGAGTTTTGCTTAATTCCTTCCGGTTTTGAGGGGCAGACCAAATACCTTCGTAATCAATCTGATTCACAAAACGGGAATTAAAGTCCTGGAAAAGGGATTTATTCTCTGACCGGGGCGCCGCAATATCCCGGAAATATGTGTTATTGCGGAAAGCCGGAATTACATATAAGTCTCTTAAGTATGCCCATATATTCTCATAATCCACCACCCGTCGCTTAATTGGGCCAAGATTGCGGTAATAATGGGTGTCAAACCTCGCTAATGTAACAAAAAGCCGGACATCACTGTCTGTGACATAATCGCCGAATAAAAAGCGGTTCTTTGACAGTCTCTCTTCTATCTCATCCAGAGCCTTGTAGAAATCTTCAAATGCCTCTTCATAGGCAACAAGGGACTGGGCAAACATCATACGGTAGGTTGCATTGTTTACATTGGGAAAGAGCCAGTCATTGTAATCATCGATTTCCTGACGTAATTCTTCCGGATATAAGTCCGGAGCGTCGGGAGCCTGGAACGGCCGGAAGGCTGTTTCAAAATAGTTGGTGAGCCTGTGGTAATCATTGTTCACCACCTGTTTTGTCGTGATGTCTACAAGAGCCGGAACGGTACAGCGTCCCTGATAATCCGGATCAGCGTTATAATAAAATTCACTTAAGAACTGAGCCCCCAGTACCGGATCTTTTCTGTCCTCATTATACACGAATTCCCATCCAAATGCACTGTTTTCCTTGCTGTGGCCCACAAGATTGATTCCAATGGCATCTGTAAGCCCCAGAAGCTCCCTTACGATGGAGGCCCGGTTGGACCAATGACAGCCTTTGGCCCAGAAGAGACGGTATTTTCCTGCTTCTGCCTTTAACTCACCTTCTCCCTCTCCAAAAGGAGTTGTAAAATGATTGGGCTGGCGGATGAATGCCCCTCTTTCATCAATTTCATTTTCGATTTCTTTTGGACGCAGTCTTTGTTTCGTACTCAAGCTTGACATATGATATCCTCCTGTTTAGATATATTTTTCCGTATGGATAATCTGAAAGATTCCTCCATCTATTTTTACTCCGTAATCCGGCTGATAGCCCAGGGCTTCATAAAAGCCAACTGCTTCATCCCGGCTGGTGATGACAATTTTTTTAACGCCCCATTCCCGGATCCAGTTCTCAGCTTCGCTGATCAAAAGTCTTCCGACTCCCTTACTCCGGTATTCACTTAAAACGCTGACACGCTCGATCTTTGCTATGTTCTCTTCCTCCAGAAGATGGATTCTGCAGGTTGCCACAGGGTAAATATCATCAAGAACTAAAACATACAGGGATTCGTTAAAATCTCCCTCATCGAATTCTTTCTCCATGGGAATATGAAATCCTTTTACCATGGTTTCAACTCTGACATAATAGACACCTGCATACTGCCAGTTTTCCGATACTCTTACTGCTTTCACCTTTTCGCCTCCTCTACTTGTAATTGATACTATCTCTTCCATGAGGTTTTAAAAAGCCGGAGAGCTCAGGGCCATCAGGCACAATTCCGTAAGGATTATTGGATACGGCACATAGATGGTAATGCTTTTTAATGGCATCAAAATCTGTGGTATCCCCAAAGCCTTTCTGAGAGTATAAGTCTCTTACATAGCCCCAAAGATTTGGAAACTCAGAAATCCGGTTACGGTTTAAGTAAAAGCCATTATAGTATGCAACGTCAAACCGGACCAGTGTAACATACAGTCTTACATCCGATTCTGTGATTTTATCTCCAAATAAGTAACGGCTGTGGCTTAAACGCTCTTCCAGCCAATCCAGACGGTTAAATACGAGAGAATAAGCCTCTTCATATGCCTCCTGGCTTCTGGCAAATCCAGCCTTGTATACCCCGTTGTTGATCTCGTCAAAAAGAATCTGGTTTAATGCGTCAATCTCTTCCCTTAATTCCTCTGGATAGAGATCAGGGGCACCCGGCTTATGGTATTTGCTCCACTCTACCTCCCAGTATCTGGTCAGGTGATAGTAATCGTTATTTACTACGGTTCCTGAAGCCACATCCACTACGGCTGGAACGGTAAATCTTCCTGTGTAATCCGGGTCTGCTTTTAAATAGGCCTCGCTGATATAATGAATCTTTAATACCGGATCCACCTCACCATCATCTAAGGTAAATGCCCAGTCCGTCCGCTCCACATCGGGTCTTACAGGGTCTAAGGTACCCAGGCTTACGACATCTTGAAGGCCTAAAAGGCTTCGAACAATCACAGATCTGTGAGCCCATGGACAGGCTGGAGACCAAAGCAGGCGGTATTTGTTAGGTTCTACGGGGAGCTGCCCCTCCTCTATTCCAAAGGGAGTGGTAAAACGATTCTTCTGTCGTTTAAACTTCCCGTCTTTTTCTACTTCACTGGTGATAAATCTTTCTGACATGGCAATTTCCTCTTTTCTTATTGGCTGTTATGACCTTTTCATGTCTTCTCTTCCATACTCATCCACGAACCGGTATGATTCCGGAAGCATGAATCCTTCCTCCTCCATAAAGGCTCTGGACTCTTCGGAACCGTTAAAGATACACATGGCGGTCTTGCTTCTTCGAAATCCCATTTTTTCATATAGGGCTACCGTTCTTGGATGGGTATAAAGAATCACATTCTGGCCTTTTACCTGATCAAGAAGAAGAGTGATCAGCTTTCTGCCCACTCCAATTCCCTGAAATTCTTCCTCAATAGCTATGTTATAAATAGCTGCCTGGCAGACTCCGTCGGATAAGGCTCTCCCCACTCCGATGAGTCTTTCCCCGTGGTAGACAAATACCACGGCATAGCTGTTTGTGAAGATGGTCTCCTGCTCCTCTTTCGTATGGTCAGAAAGTCCGGACCGGCGAAGGATATCGGAAACTTCCTGCCAGTTCACATGTTCTCTTGTTGTCTTATAGGTAATATCGTTCATGTAAAACCTCCAGAAGCTTAAACTTTTTCCTGCTAAATTGTAAAATCCGGACTTTCCAGCATATGAATCTTTACCAGGAACTCTTTTAAGCGTTCATTTTTAGGATTATCAAAAATTTCCTTGGGAGTTCCATCAGCTACTATTTTTCCATTTTCCAGAAACAGGATTCGGTTTGCTACGTTTTTAACAAAGTTCATTTCGTGAGTGACCAGTAATATGGTGTTTCCCTCTTTGGCTGCATTCCGAATGGTGGTCAGTACTTCACTGACTAATTCCGGGTCAAGAGCGGAGGTGGGTTCATCCATGAGAAGAAGTCCCGGGTCCATGGCAAGTGCTCTGGCTATGGCGACACGCTGCTGCTGTCCGCCAGATAAGTGTCTGGGATAATGAAAGAGGCGGTCTCCCATTCCTACCTTTTGAAGGTGCTTTATGGCAAGCTCCCTGGCCTCATTCTTTTTTAACTTCTTTACTACCATTAAGCCTTCCATTACATTTTCAAGAGCCGTTCGGTTCTTAAAGAGATTGAACTGCTGGAAAACCATTTCCGTATATCGTCTCAGCTCCAGCTTCTCTTTGGAGGATTTGGTGGTCAAATCAATGGTTCTGCCATTGATGATTACAGTGCCCTGTTCTGGCTTCTCAAGGAGATTGATGGAGCGTAAAAGGGTTGACTTTCCCGTACCGGAAGGGCCGATGATAGCTACTACATCTCCCTTGTTAACGGTTAAATCCATGTTATCGAGTACCACATTTTCGCCGTACTTTTTACTCAATCCGCGAATTTCAATTGCGCTCATTTCCCATACCTCCTTTTACAACTGTTACCTGCTCCGGTACGCTCATCCTTTTTTCAATGTATGAGAACAGTCTTTCAATGAAGATTGTCAGCACCCAGTAGATGATGGCAAGAGAACAGTAAATCTCAAAATAACGGTAGCTGCTGCCAGCTAAAATCTTACCCTGAGCGGTTATTTCCACCACGGAACAGGTAAATGCAAGAGACGTGCCTTTTACCAGACCGATGAGCGAGTTTCCAAGGGACGGTATGGCAACCGTCACTGCCTGGGGAAACAGCACTCTCCGAAAGATCTGGAAGCCGTTCATCCCTAAGGATTTAGCGGCTTCCACCTGGCCTTTTTCTACGGACTGGATGGCAGCACGTATGGTTTCCGAGTCAAAAGCGGACTGATTTAAGCCCAATGCCACGATGGCAAAAATAATTGGCGGTATCCCGTTGACGTTATATTCGGTTCCATTGTAGAAA
The DNA here is from genome assembly GCF_000687555.1 of [Clostridium] aerotolerans DSM 5434. GTDB lineage: Bacteria > Bacillota > Clostridia > Lachnospirales > Lachnospiraceae > Lacrimispora > Lacrimispora aerotolerans. The sequence goes on from NZ_JHWJ01000002.1 coordinate 53,901, forward strand.
TTGTAGTATTTTAAGGCAATGGGAATCCCAAAGTAAGTTAGGTAGAGCTGAACGATAATAGGGGTTCCTCTTACTACCGATACGAACAGCGCACAAATTTGCCGTAAGACCGGAATGTTGTGAATTTTTACAAATGCGATCAAAAGCCCTACTACCCAGCCGATTACCAGGGCGATTACCGTCAGTTTTAAGGTTACGGGCAAGTATTTTAGTAATGCGGGAATTTCCGTAAATACCAGCTGCCAATCAAATATTTTGCTCATCTTGTTCCTCCAGCTAATCCTTCTTTATTTATAGGAAGGAGAATAATCGTTACCAAACCATTTTAAGTTGATTTCCTTTGAGGTTCCGTCTTCAACGACTTCTTTTAAGGCTTTGTTTAAATCTTCCACCAGTTTTTCATTTCCTTTGCTGACGATTAAGTAGCTGAATGGTTCTCCCATCAGTTCCTTGGAAATATCATTATTTAAAGAAATGCCGGTTACATTAAAGTTGAACTCTTTCTGGTAATACTCAAACATTGGTTTATCCATTAAAACGAAATCGTATTTTCCAGCCTCTACATCCTGAATCTGAAGAACAAGGTCTTCTTCGCTGTATTCGATGTTGATTGGTTTTGATGGATTGGCGGCATTATAATTTTCAAGTGCAGTGGTTATGTTGATGCCCGCCTGGGAAATGGTCTTTAAACCAGCAAGGTCATCCCAGGATTCAATTGTTTCTGCTTTGGCATTGTCTTTTTTAAAGATGGCAACGTATTCATTGGCAAAAATCGGGTCTGTAAATAAGTACTTTTCTTTTCTCTTTTCATTCTTTGCAAAGTTATTTACACCAATCTGGTAACGGTCTGAATCAAGTCCTGCAAAGATGGAAGGAAAATCAGTCACTTCGATTTCAAGCTTATACTGAGGAAGACGTTCAAAAATAGCTTTGATTAATTCAATGTTATGTCCTGTCAGTGTATTGTCTTTATCTACGAAGGTAAATGGCTTTGGAGAGCCGCCTGTAGCCGCGTAGATGGTGATTGGCTCTGTTTTATTCTCTCCTGCAGCTGTTGTGCTTTCCGCTGTCTTTGTTTCCTCTGAGGAAGCCTCACTGGCTTTACTCGTCTGAGCTTCTGTTGGTTTGCTCTCCTGCTTTGCGCAGCCTGCCAATGCGCCGATTACGGCTGCTGCTGTAAGGAATCCTAATACTGTCTTTTTTGCAAAATTTTTCTTCATAACTTTTCTCCTCATTTTTAAGTTTAATATTGAACTAGTCTTTTTCCAAATTTCTCATCTCTGTTATGTGGTTCGGACCAAATGGAAGTATCCGGGCCAAGGGGAAGGATATTGTAAGGATTATGTGCGTGATTACCCAGGAGATATCCTTTCTTAATGGATACAAAATCCGTTGCTTCTTTAAAAGCTGGAATGGAATATAAGTCCTTTGCATAATTCCACAGGTTCTCAAAATCCGTAAGCCGGTTTCTGTTTGTCTTAAAGCAGAAATAATAGGCTGTATCAAATCTTGCCAGGGTCACGTATAAGCGGATATCGGAATCTGTGATCTGATCTCCAAACAGATATCTGCTTTTTGACAGGCGTTCCTCCAGCCAGTCAAGCCGTTCAAACAGTACCTCATAGGCTTTTTCATATTCCTCCTGGGACTGGGCAAAGCCGGACTTATAAACTCCGTTATTGACATCGTGGAACAAAATAACATTCAGTTCATCGATTTCTTTTCTTAATTCTTCTGGGTATAGATCAGGTGCCCCTTCTTTATGAAGCGGCTTCCATGCCGTTTCCCAATGGTTTGTCAGGTGGTGGTAATCGTTATTTACTACCTTTCTGGTCTTTACATCTACCACAGTTGGAACCGTTGCTCTTCCCTCATACTCCGGTGCTGTCTCTGCATAGATTTCTGGAAGATAGCGAATCTGTAATACCGGATCAACACCTCCTTCATCTAAGGAAAATTCCCAGCCCTGTTCTGTTCTTATGGGGCTTACAGTTCCTACGCTGATTGCATCCTCTAAGCCAAGAAGCTTTAATGCAATGATCTGTCGCGTGGCCCAGGGACAAAGGGGAGTCCAGATAAGGCGGTACCGTCCGGCCTCCACCGGAAGCTCTCCTTCCCCATCTCCAAATGGAGTAATAAAGTAATTTTCCTGTCTTACAAATGCTCCTGTCTTTGATACTTCGTGAGCATCTTCCGATGTTACCACCTTGCCGAATTTCTCATCTATCGCCATAATTTTTTCCTTCTTTCCGATTTTTGGGTACAAAAAAAGCAGATGCCGTCCGACCCCTGCTCACCACAGCATACGATGCATAGGATATCAGGTTTCGCTATACGTACAGCATAAGGAGAGTCTGCACATGACGGTTAAATTATTGCTTGATTTCATTTTCCAACGCTTCATCTGAAAACTCCTTTCTGGGCTTCCTTGCTTCTTTCTTAAATCATACCATTCCTATAGGTTTCTGTATAATACGAAAAAAATACAGCTGGCAATAAGATTTTCTTATAACCAGCTGTAAATACCACCAGTCACCTTGTATGTCAGATCTCTTTAGCCAAATAATGGGGTGGACAGATAGCGGTCACCGGAATCAGGTAATACCACAACAATGGTCTTTCCCTTGTTTTCAGGTCTTTCTGCTAATATTTTTGCTGCTCTCAATGCTGCACCAGATGAAATACCTACAAGGATTCCCTCGGTAACTGCAAAGGTCTTTCCTTCTGCAAATGAATCTTCATTCTCTACTGTGATGACCTCATCATAAATTTTTGTATCCAATACCTCTGGTACGAATCCTGCTCCGATTCCCTGAATCTTATGAGGACCTGGATTTCCTCCGGAAAGTACCGGGCTGCTTGCAGGCTCTACGGCTACGATCTTAATATCCGGATTCTTCTCTTTTAAATAAGAGCCTGCTCCAGTGATGGTTCCGCCAGTTCCTACGCCTGCAACAAAGATATCTACGGTTCCATCGGTCTGCTCCCAAATCTCTGGTCCGGTGGTCGCTCTGTGCACCTTAGGATTTGCTGGATTTACGAACTGGCCAAGGATTACAGCACCAGGAATGGACTCCTTTAATTCCTCTGCCTTTGCAATGGCGCCCTTCATGCCTTTGGCTCCTTCTGTCAGTACCAGCTCTGCGCCGTAAGCTTTTAATAAGTTTCTTCGTTCCACACTCATGGTATCCGGAAGAGTAAGTACAGTCTTATAGCCCTTTGCTGCTGCAACTGCTGCAAGGCCGATTCCTGTATTGCCGGAGGTTGGCTCGATAATGGTAGCACCCTCCTTTAATACGCCGCTTGCTTCTGCGTCTTCGATCATAGCAAGTGCGATACGATCTTTTACAGAGCCTGCCGGATTTAAGTATTCCAGCTTCGCAAGAATGGTAGCGTCCTTGATCCCTTCCTTTGCACTGTAGCGGTTTAATTTAAGTAACGGTGTTCCTCCAATTAATTCTAATGCGCTTTCTTTGATTGCTCCCATGATATGTTCCTCCATTTTTTAATTTGATTATGAATAAGAGCAGCTGCCACTTTGGCACCTGCTCTTTGGTATTCATGAAATAGAAATATACTGCTATTTCATCCCTTAAAGCTGTCAGGCAACGCAAATGGCATTACAATAAAACCGTATCACTCTCCATACATACAGCCTGACAACAACATTTATTATTAAAATAGATCCGATTAGAGATAACATTCGTATTATATTTCATATGAGACCACCTTTTCCATTTACATACATGTTTAATATGTTTATATGTTATAATTATATTAATACATGAAAAGGTGTGTGTCAATATCTTTTTCATATTTTTTTAAAGTTCTGCTATGGCAGCCTTCAGCTTATCAAGAGCCAGCTTTAAGGTTGACTTCGGACATGCAATGTTAATCCGCTCAAACCCTTCTCCAGCTTCTCCGAAAATAGCACCGCTATCCAGCCAGAGACCCGCTTTTGTTACAATCATTGACTCCCGCTCTTCTTCTGTGAGTCCAAGTCCCCGAAAATCAAGCCATATAAGATAAGTACCCTCCGGCTCAATCAGCTTGATCTGAGGCAGATGTTCCTTTAGATACTCCCTTACAAAGGAAAGATTTTCTTTTAAGTACTCCATCAGCTCCTCATGCCACGCTTCTCCATGGCGGTATGCTGCTTCACAAGCCGTAAGTCCCAGGGTGTTTAGCTGACTGTAGCCTGCGGCTGCGATTTCTTTTTTAAACCTTCTTCTGATATCAGCATTTGAAATAAAAATATTGGAGACCTGAAGACCGGCCAGGTTAAAGGTCTTGCTGGGAGCCGTACAGGTGATCGTTCTGTTTCTAAGCTCGTCTCCAATGTTTGCAAATACCTGATGCTTTCCGTCGTAAATAAAATCCTGATGGATCTCATCGCTGATGACAAGAATGTCGTGGCGGATGCAGATTTCACCCAGCTTTTCTAATTCCTCTCTGGAATAGACTCTTCCCACCGGATTGTGGGGATTGCATAAGAGGAATAATTTCACCTTGTTTTCCACAGCCTTTTTTTCAAAGTCTGCCAGGTCCATTCTGTAAATACCGTCTTCTGAAAGGACCAGGGTATTGTCCACGATCCTTCTGTCATTGTCCTCAATCACTTCGCTGAAGGGATAATAAACCGGCTGCTGGATCATAACTCCGTCTCCCGGCTTTGTAAAGGCCCTCACAGCCATTGCCAGGGCGAACACGACGCCAGGAGTCTTAACAAGCCATCTCCGCTCCACAGACCAGTCATGCCGCTCTTTCATCCAGTCCCTTACTGCTTCAAAATAATCCTCCTGTACCTCGCTGTAGCCGAAAATACCATGGGAAACCCGTTCCGTTATGGCATCTAAAATCTCCTGAGAGACTCTAAAATCCATATCTGCGACCCACAAGGGCAGTACATGCTCCGGTTTTCCTCTGCGCAGGGCAAAGTCGTATTTCAGACAGTTGGTATTCCTTCTCTCTATTAATTCATCAAAATCGTAATTTCTCTTACTCATGAAATACCTGCTCCAATTCTTTGATTAAATCTTCTGCATCTTCAATTCCTACGGATAACCGTAAAATCCGGTCCGTAACTCCATTAGCAGCCAGAACCTCTTTCGGTACATCGGCATGGGTCTGGGTGATGGGATAAGTAATCAGAGTTTCTACCCCTCCCAGGCTCTCCGCAAAACGGATCAACCGGACCTCCTTTAAAATCTTATGGGCCAGTTCCTTTGATTCCACCTCAAAGGTGACCATACAGCCAAAGCCTCTCGCCTGCTTTTTACAGACCTCATGTCCCGGATGATCTTTAAGCCCCGGGTAACAGACCTTTGTTACCTTCTTTTCGTTACAAAGAAAGGAAACCAGCTGCTCTGCATTTTTCTCTGCCCGGTCCATTCTAAGGGCCAGTGTCTTAATTCCTCTTAAGATCAGCCAGCTGTCAAATGGAGCAAGTCCTGAGCCCACTGTCTTAATAAGGAAGCGCAGCTTTTCAGAAAGCTCTTCGGTTGAGGCTACTAAAAATCCAGCTATGGTATCGTTATGTCCTCCCAGATATTTGGTTCCGCTGTGAACCACAATATCTGCCCCCAGCTTTAAGGGATTCTGAAAATAAGGAGACATAAATGTATTATCAACAATAAGGAGAAGTCCATGTCTTTTTGATATCTCTGCCAGCCTTTCAATGTCAATGACATTCATCATTGGATTGGTGGGCGTCTCAATAAAGATAGCTTTTGTATTTTCTCCTACCAGCTTCTCAAATTCTTCGGGAGAACATTTTGCGCAGTCCACGTTGCTGAATAAGATTCCATTTTTCTTGCTCACGTTGTCAAAAAGACGAATGCTTCCTCCATATAAATCGCAATCCGTAATGATATGGTCACCTGGACGGAATAATTCCATCAAAGCCGTAATAGCTGCCATTCCACTGGAAAATGCCAGGGCATCCACGCCATTTTCCAAAGCTGCCACTACCTTTTCCAGCTGTTCTCTTGTTGGGTTTTGGAGACGGCTGTAATCGTACCCGGTGCTTTCTCCCACACCTCTATGTGCGAAGGTAGCTGTCTGATAAATAGGGAAGCTGATTGCCCCTGAACGATCTACCGTTTCCTCTGTTCCATTGCCGTATAAACACTTTGTTGATATTCCATATTCCATACTTATCCACCGCTTTCTCATTTTATTTTCTCTTATAAGTATACCCATATGGTAGGTTGAACCGCTAATACTAAAAAACGATAGCCTGCTATAGTTTCTTTCTATGGTTCAATATCTTCTTACAATAGCTGGGCTTCATACTTTTTTAGCTCGTCAATATATTTCGTTCCAAGAACACTTAAAGGCATTTTTTTCTTTTTAATATACCCAATTCTCATCTTATCCTCTGTATCAAGAGGAATGGCACGATATTCGCCTCCGTTTAAATCCTCACAGATGATACCGCAGCAAAGAGTGTAGCCATTTAACCCCACCATGAGATTTAATAAGGTAGCCCTGTCATCTGCCTTAATGATCTGCTTATATTCATAGGTGCTGAATACTTCTTCTGCCAGATAAAAGGAATTGTTATTCCCCTGTTCAAAGGAAAGACAGGGATAATTTTTAAGGTCTTCAAATCCGATCCGGTCCATGGCTGCAAGGGGATTTCCTTTCCAAAGATACACATAGATCCCGCATCGAAACAGATCGATGAACTCTAAGTCATTGTCAGCAAGAAGTTTTTCCATGGCTTTCTGGTTAAAATCATTTAAATAAAGGATTCCCACTTCGCTCTTCTGGTTTTTTACATTTAATATAACTTCATAGGTCTTTGTTTCATGGACGGCAAACTCATAATCATCCATACCAAACTCTTTTGCCATATGAATGAAAGCCTGAACCGCAAAGGTATAATGCTGCATGGAAACACTGAACTTCTTTTTAAACTTTTCCTTTTTAACAAACCGTTCTTCCATCTGACGGTACTGCTCTAACATCTGTCTGGCATATCCTAAAAATTCTTCCCCATCCGGTGTGATCACAATGCCACGGTTGGAACGAAGAAATATGGTCAGACCTATCTCCTCCTCTAAATCCCTTATGGTGCTGGACAGGCTCGGCTGGGTGATGAATAGCTCCGCGGCGGCCTTGTTCATGGATTTCTGGTTGGCAATGCAGACGGCGTACCGTAACTGTTGTAATGTCATAGTTTCTCCTTTCCTGACACGCGCTCAACAGGCTGCCATATGGTAATGGCAGCCTGCGTGCGGTTATGTACTCCTATTCCACTGCTTTGAATGCTTCTGCTAAATCTTCAATGATATCTGCTGCATGCTCCGTACCAATGGAAAGACGAATGGTGTTTGGCTTAATTCCAGAGCCTAAAAGCTCCTCTTCCGTCATCTGGGAATGTGTGGTGGAAGCCGGATGAATTACCAGGGATTTTACGTCAGCAACATTTGCCAGTAAGGAAAACAGCTCCAGCTGGTCAATGAAATCTTTTGCTTTCTTTGCATCTCCTTTAATCTCAAAGGTGAAGATGGAACCGCCTCCATTTGGGAAATACTTCTTATAAAGCTCCTGCTGCTCTGCATCCTCTGAAATAGATGGGTGATGCACCTTCTCTACCTGAGGATGATTCTTTAAGAAGTCCACTACCTTAATGGCATTTTCTACATGGCGCTCGACTCTTAAGGATAAGGTCTCAAGTCCCTGTAAGAAAATAAAGGAATGGATGGGGGAAATGGATGCCCCTGTGTCACGAAGTAAAATAGCCCGGATCTTTGTAATATAGGCTGCAGCTCCTGCTGCCTTTGTAAAGCAGATTCCGTGATAGCTTGGATTCGGCTCTGTTAAAGTCTCAAATTTACCGGAGGCTTCCCAGTCAAATTTTCCGCTGTCAACAATCACGCCGCCAATGGTGGTTCCGTGGCCACCGATGAATTTGGTTGCTGAATGCACTACGATATCCGCACCGTATTCAATAGGTCTTACCAGATAAGGAGTCGCAAAGGTATTATCCACGATTAACGGAATTTTATGTGCATGAGCGATATGAGCAATTTTCTCAATATCCACTACGTCGGAGTTAGGATTTCCAAGAGTCTCGATTAAGATGAGCTTTGTATTCTCCTGAACCGCCTTGTCTAAAGCATCGTAATCAAAAGGATCCACGAATGTGGTCTCAATGCCATATTCCGGCAGAGTGTGTGCCAGCAGATTATAGGTACCGCCGTAAATATTGTTTGCAGCAACAACATGATCTCCATTTTTTGCAATATTCTCAACAGAATAAGCTACGGCTGCTGCTCCAGAGGCAACAGCAAGAGCTGCGAGTCCGCCCTCCAGTGCTGCAATTCTCCGTTCAAATACATCCTGGGTAGGATTTGTAAGTCTTCCGTAAATATTGCCTGCATCCGTCAGATTAAACCTTGCTGCGGCATGCTCGCTGTTATGAAATACATAAGAGGATGTCTGGTAAATAGGGACTGCTCTGGCATCGGTAACAGAATCTGCCTGTTCCTGACCAACGTGTAACTGTAATGTTTCAAACTTAAATTCTCTCTCTGCTCTATTCTTCTTTGCCATGGGAAATTCCTCCTGTTTACATCTTCTCTGGTTTGTTTGATTTCTATCTTGATCATATTATACCGTGTTTGAACCGTTAGTGTTAATATGTATAATTACTATCTGGTTATAGGCAAAATCTATAACAAACACCCAGAGCTGGCTCCTTGACCATTTACTGTTTCTTTATTATACAACACTCTTAAACAGCTTACACTATTTTTTTCTTCCTTGCTTATCCATCATATATCAGACTTACTTGAATATACATATACAAAAATGCAAAAGGATAACAGCCCATGAACGAACATTACCCATTTGTGAATCCTCCGCTTCCGTACGCCTATGACGCTCTGGAGCCTTATATTGACACACAAACCATGTATCTTCATCATGACAGGCATTTACAGAGGTATGTGGTTGAGCTCAATACAATTTTAAGAGATTATCCGGAACTGCAGAACTTATCCCTTCCGGAGCTGATTTCAAACCCGGAAAACCTTCCTGAAGAAATACGCCAAGGCATTATCAATTATGGAGGAGGCGTTTATAATCATATTCTTTATTTTAACGGCATGACCAATTCCCAGAACCGTGCCCAGGCCGAAACTCTCTATCCAGCCATTGTTCAGGATTTTGGTAGTCTGGAAGAGTTCTTTAACGAATATAAACGAAAAGCCTTATCTGTATTTGGATCAGGATTTGCCTGGCTCGTAGTCGCTCCCAATGGAAGCCTTGAATTAGTCACCACCCGGAATCAGGATACTCCACTGGCCGATGGATATTGCGTGGTAACGGGCATGGATGTGTGGGAGCATGCATATTATCTGAAACGATTTAACGACCGTGCGGCATACATCGAAGACTGGTTCCATGTAGTCAACTGGGAAATGGCAGACGAGCTTTATAAACAGTGTATGAATAACCTGGAAAATCAGCGGGCGAATGCTCCCCAACCGCCAGCTAATACGTTAGGTGCACCTACTGCTGAAGAAGAGCCTGTGCCAGCTCCTGAGACTTATACAGGACCAGGTTCCGGACTGGAAGATCTTCCGGCTGCAGGGCCAGAGACACCTGCTACTCCAGAAGAGGAAGTTGTTCCTACGGTTTGATACATAGCTTACATAGCGGTTTATGGGATTTACTTAATAAATCTAGTTGATTGTAAACGTTCGTTCAGCATGTTTCTTTTGTATATTCGTAAGAAATACGGAGCCGATATTACGGTTCCTTTTCTTTTGGTTTTTAAGCTATATTTTTCTGGTAATAAGTCCATGATATAGATGGAGATGTACTGTTTGAAAGGTATTACTTATTTTATACTTTTGTGGTAATATGAAATAAAAATAATGGAAGGAGAAACTATGGACAAGTTTTTGAAAAGTGAATGGAGCTATCTTGAAAAGAAGCTGATTGTATCAACCTTTTTCTTATCAGGAGTCGTAATTGGTTTTTTATTTGCTCCCATTAAAAAAGGGATTTATTGCGGGAACAATAACGGGGCTACTATCCATACAAAAAAGGGGGGTAAGAAGGAGCATAAATGATTTGATTTATTGGAAGCCTTTTCTATTTTGGAACTTATAATATAGACTTGCAGTTGTACAATGATCTGTTTTTTTCCAGGTTCATTAAAATTGTGAACACAGCCATTCAAGCGTCTATATTTTAAAAACTCTGTAATGGTTGACTGATTTTCAGAGATAATAAAACTGGAATTTGAAAACCACACTCATTCCGGTTGTAATCGAGAAAATCAATAAAAATATGGACTGGCTTTCTAGGAGCCAGAGGCGTTCCCGTAGCTGCGTTATTGAGTAGCCTTTCATAAAGGAAATAACAGTTCCCACGGTTTATGATACCAATAATGCTCACGGGAATGCCGAATATTTCAAAATTCCTTAAAAAAGTCTATTATTTCTCATGTGGTATTCAACTCCAGTGAATATAACCCTTTGCTTCAAAAACATTACATTCATGTACTAAATTGATCCGTAGCCTCCTCGGAAGTAAAGTCACCTACGATATAATAGTAATCAAAAACCTTATTCCATTTATTCATGGCTTTATTTTTCACCTATACTAATATAATTTTCCCACCCGTTTCTAAAAAAAGTCCATGTATCCGCCTTTATAAAAAATAAATATTGAAATCAATTTTATTAAATATTGTTTTTATGTAAGCGGGAGTTAAAGTTTTAAAATTCAACTCCCAACCAACATTTTAAATTACATAATTTGTAATCCAATCAAATGGTATACATACATAGCAATAAGAATTATACGTTACAAAACAGCCCCATACAAATCCATTTCTATCAATTCTGTCAACATACAGCCAATAGTCTCCATAAATTGTCCAAAAATATGTCCAATAATGTCTATATCTTAATAAATCATCATATGTTGGTGTCTGTGGAACAATAGGAGGGGATGGTTTTCCATTCTGCGGAAAGCCAACATTATTACATGGGTTACGATGATCACCATGCTGTCCATCTCTATTACCACGTTGAAAATATATTTCATTTTCATTTTCGTTGCCTATCATTTTTAACTCCTAGTTAATTATAATACAATGTAATATATTCAAATTTTTTTTATATGTTATATATTTTAATAAATTTTTTTATATATTAATTTAGTCCAAAAATATATTCAAAACAAAAATTACCCAAATAAATTAATAACAATGACCTTTCTATATTCTCTATAAAGTCTAAAAAAATCATACCTCCAGATCTGCTAAAAATAACTTGTGGTCTCCTACTGTGGCAACCTCTACCTTACCAGGTGATGGTAACAGAAATAACATAATGGCCAAAGGCATCATATACCATATTAACTGCTTCGCATAATCCGACGTGTACATTCTTATCTATTTACAATATAAAATGAATGTTTTTCATTTAGCACTCGTGTAACATCTTATAGCATTTATAGAATATACTTTATGATCACTTGCTATCATTTGGTTTATTTCGTATAATATATGAAATATTATATTACTGAAATAAGGGGGAACGAGATTTGTCAACATATTTTATCATGGGTGCACTTTATTTAGGAATAGGTCTATATCTTAAATCTGTTGAAAAAAGAAGGCATGTTCGCAGAAAAAACATCTCTGGTGAAGAGGAATTCAAATCCCATAGGGATTCTAAAATACAAGGCGCAATTGATTGTATAATTGGTATTGCTAGCATTTTCTTTGTTATAGGTGGTGTCACTTCTTTAATGTGTTGGTTTATGATGGTATTTCATATATTCTACAATTAAATAGATTTTTTCTCTCCAATACACGATACTGCCTTCTAATCTGTTACATATAAAATACACACCAGATACTCAATAAAATCTAAAAATAATCATATCCCCAGTTCTGCTAAAACTAACTTGTCAATGGGTGAACAATAAATACCCCCCTAGGGATTTGGTTACAAGTTTTTTTAGTTGGGTACATAGGGCCTTAGCTCAAACTATTTAATACCTTAACAAAAGGTAGCATCCCCATGAATGCTACCTTTTGTCAAAGTATTAATTATTACACAATTAATCTGAACCTTTTTTCTTGGTACTAAATTGAGCAGCCAGCATTAAACACCCAAAATCTGCTGCTAATAATATAAAGTATATAGTTCCAAGAGATGTTGAAGTTTTTGCACTGGCTAAGTCATAATAGATTTCATCATTATAAAGCAATGCATTAAACTTGTGTCCCTTTAGTCTTACAAATTTGTCGTAACCTACCGCACCCTTTACTTCATACTCCTTATTTTGATAGGCAGCGGTGACCTTTATGAATTCTTTCGCTTTTTTTCTAGAAATCTTTTTTGCAACGATATTTTTACTTACATCTAAAATTTCTACTTCTACCTTCTCGCAGTCCTCTTCCCTTACTCCGTTATTTACTTTCAGGTTTAACACTACACAAGCTACAGTTATTATTACAAATAATACCAAAAAAATATTTCTTAATTTCTTTCTCTTTGCATTGTTCAATGACTCGATCCCCTGTTCGTATTCCAAACTATCACCTGGCAGTTAAATAGATTAGATAGTACGCATACAACCATCAATTTATTGCATCTCTTTCCAGTATTTTGATAAAAAACAAAATGTAATGATAGGATTTACCAGCCCCACCATTGATGATATAATTCCCACATTATGTATTGCCACATTTAGAACCATTATTATGATTGTACAAACAACAATGGCGTAAAAAGCAATCTTCGTTTTCTTAATTAACAGCAGTACATAAGCGACACAACCAGCTGCACCAATAACAGCCAAATCAAAAAATCCTACTGTACAATTGACAATTGCAGCAAGTGCACTTAAAACGATGCAAATAATGCTCCAAATCTTAATTCCTTTTCCAAATACTAATACTTCTTCATTCATCTCATTCCCTCGCTTTTCTGTTATATTGTTACATATAGATTATCGTCCTTAATAGTTACATCTTAAATGTTTATAATGAAATATATTATATAATTGTAATTGCCTTACATTTTATACTGGAAAATGAAGACGCAAAAATGGCCACAGGGGTACCTACCATTGGGATATTACCCAATTGCAACCTGGAATTATGCGTCACACCACCTACTCATTTATTAAGAAATATGTATACTCCTTTTTGACGCATTTTCTTCCAAAGATTATCAAAAGTAATCGTGATCGTGCCTTATATCTTAAATTCAATATCCAAAATATTCTAGTTTACTTTTAGAACATATGTTCGTATAATGTATTTTGGAGGTGATCTTATGGTCGGAAAATGTATCCTGGCACCAGATATAAACAAATGCTCCTTTTTTATTGTAGAAAAAGAGGGCTGTAATAACAAGAATAAGGTATGCGGATTTTACAGAGATATTGTTCATGAAAAAGAAACGCCAAACGTTAAGGAACCCAAGTGGTTTGAAAAGTATTATAAGTAAAGAGTGATTTTGAAGAGTGGCATAAAAGAAAATTAGTTAGCAGGTCGGGAGTTGAATATTGAAGGTGTAATTACTACTATTTCATAATAAATTAAAACTACTCTGTACTTCGCCTTGTAGAAAATTTGTATGCGACATGCACAGATTATTAAGATATATTGAATTACCGTTGAAAGTTATTACATAGATTGCTTTGAGTGTGTTGTCAATTATATTCATTGGGCTATCTTTTCTGCCACTCTACGTTCCTGTATTACCATAATCAATTGAATATGGATAATATTTTTAAAGCAAGCATTGAGATTTAGATATACGCCTCTTTTTTAGTGTATACAGATAATCCCTTTGACATCTAAAATCATGTGATTTATAATGACATAATATCAAAGTAAAACAAGTATGTTACTGGAATTATACAGGAAAGGAAAAACAAGATGGGTAAATTTGAAAGTGCAACAGCAGTTGGATTAAGAAACAAAGAAACAGATAAATTAATTGCAGTATATCCTTTTAAAGCAGAAGGAAGCGATGAAGAAATTACGAAAAAAGTTTCAGATTGGTATTATATGCAGAATTGTTCCGCAGAGGAAGAACTTAGAAATGCATATGTAGATATTTTGACTGAAGCTGAAGCTAAATCTGCAAAATAAAGAATTAAAATACAATTCCAAACATTTTACACAGAAAAAGGAGCCGCAAAAACGGCTCCTCTTCTTATGATTACTTATGCGTATTTTTTCGTCTATTTATTACAATCCCTAATAAAATCAAGCTTATTTCTTAAAACTTACCAGCAGTAGCACTCTCTTCAATGCCGACAGCTACAGCCACAGTAGCGCCAACCATAGGGTTATTACCCATACCGATAAGGCCCATCATCTCAACGTGAGCTGGTACGGAAGAGGAACCTGCGAACTGAGCGTCAGAGTGCATACGACCCATGGTATCAGTCATACCGTAGGAAGCTGGGCCTGCGCCCATGTTATCTGGGTGAAGGGTACGGCCTGTACCGCCGCCGGAAGCTACGGAGAAGTACTGTTTGCCTTTCTCGTTGCATTCCTTTTTATAGGTACCTGCTACTGGATGCTGGAATCTGGTTGGGTTTGTGGAGTTACCAGTGATGGAAACATCTACGCCCTCTTTCCACATGATAGCAACGCCTTCGGTTACGTCGTTGGCACCGTAGCAGTTTACTTTTGCTCTTAAGCCTTCAGAATAAGATTTTCTGAAAAGCTCTTTTACTTCGCCTGTGTAGTAATCCATCTCTGTTTCTACATAAGTAAAGCCGTTGATTCTGGAAATGACCTGAGCAGCATCCTTTCCTAAACCATTTAAGATAACTCTTAATGGTTTCTGACGTACCTTGTTTGCCTTCTCAGCGATACCGATAGCACCTTCTGCTGCTGCGAAGGATTCATGTCCTGCAAGGAAGCAGAAGCAGTCTGTGCCTTCTTCTAACAGCATCTTTCCTAAGTTTCCGTGTCCGATACCAACGTTACGCTGATCGGCTACAGATCCAGGAATACAGAAAGCCTGAAGGCCTTCACCAATGGCTGCAGCAGCGTCTGCTGCTTTTCTGCAATCTTTTTTGATAGCGATTGCTGCACCAACTATGTATGCCCAGCACGCATTCTCAAAACAAATCGGCTGAATCTTCTTTACCTGCTCATATACATCAAGACCTGCATCTTTTGTAATCTTCTCAGCTTCTTCGATAGAAGCAATCCCATAGCTATTTAATACGGAATTGATTTTTTCAATTCTTCTTTCATATGATTCAAATAATGCCATTACCTTGTCCTCCTTATTATTGGCCAATAACTATTTTCCGGTCAGCCGATTATTCATGTCTTGGGTCAATGATCTTAACAGCATCTGCAACACGGCCGTACTGTCCTTTTGACTTTTCCCAAGCGGTATTCGGATCGTCACCCTTCTTAATAAAATCAGTCATCTTACCAAGACTTACGAACTGATAACCAATGATCTGATTTTCCTCATCAAGAGCAATGCCGGTTACATAACCTTCTGCCATCTCTAAATAACGAGGACCTTTCTTTAAGGTTCCGTACATGGTTCCTACCTGTGAACGAAGTCCTTTTCCTAAGTCTTCCAGGCCCGCACCTACTGGAAGACCGTCTTCGGAAAATGCACTCTGAGTTCTTCCGTAAGCGATCTGTAAGAATAACTCTCTCATAGCAGTGTTAATAGCGTCACAAACAAGATCTGTATTTAATGCTTCTAAAACAGTTAAACCTGGCAGAATCTCAGCTGCCATAGCAGCGGAATGAGTCATACCGGAGCAACCGATAGTTTCGATTAATGCTTCCTGAACAATTCCTTCTTTTACGTTAAGAGTCAGCTTACATGCACCCTGCTGAGGAGCACACCAACCAACGCCATGTGTTAAACCGGAGATATCTTTAACTTCTTTAGATTTTACCCATTTTGCTTCTTCCGGGATTGGAGCTGCGCCGTGGTGAACGCCCTGTGCTACTACGCACATCTCTTCTACTTCATGTGAATAAATCATGTTAAAACTCCTTTCAAATAAGTAATAATTGTGAAAAGTACTTTGTTAAATATATCACATCATACTTGATTACATTTTCTCATATTATGTCGAATTCCGCAAGTGTTTTTTATTTTATACAAAAGCCGGAAGGCAGAAATCACGGGATTTCTGCCTTCCGGCTTTTAACTATATTATGTCATTTAAACGATTCTTCTTACAGATAAAATAGTCCGGTAAGTTGCCGTACCTATCTTAATTCCTGTCCTTGGGCTGCTTGCATGAACTATCTGTCCATTGCCGATGTAAATAGCAATATGGCCTGCATAACAGATCAAATCTCCCGGCTGGGCATCTGAATAGGACACTTCACGGCCTGCGGAGCGCTGCTCCGTTGAACTTCTGGGCAGAGAATAACCGAATTTCCGGTAGACAGCCTGGGTAAAACCGGAACAATCCGCTCCGTTTGTTAAGCTGGTTCCGCCAAATACATATGGATTTCCAAGGAACTGAAGGCCATAGTCTGCCACAGCTCGTCCGGAGGCGCTGCCGCCGGTGCTCTTTGCGGCAGTAGGGCCGGAATATGTATTGTTGGCGCTTGTGGTCTTACCGGAAGTGTTCTTTGCGGCTTTCTTCCTTGCATCTTCTTCTGCTTTTTTCCTGGCTTCCTCAGCGGCTCTCCGTCTGGCTTCTTCTTCCTTCGCCTTGCGGATTTCCTCATTCTTCTTCTCTACAGTCTTAGCGTAAGCTGCAGCTTCCTGCTTTGCAACAGCAAGCTGGCCGTCAAAATTGGAAACCTCTTTTTTCTTTTTGCTGATCAAGGTCTCAAGCTGGCCCTGCTGTTCCTCATATTCCAGCTTCATGCCTTCCATCTCGGCTTTATCATCTTCCAAGTCATCCTTGTAATCGGCAACCTTTTGTTTGGTCTCCTGATATGTCTCAAGCATCTTACGGTCATATGTATAAATGCCTTCTACATACTCAGCCTTATTAAGAAGATCTGACATGTTCTTTACCTGAAGAAATATATCCAGATATTCCGTATCACCCTTTTCATACATATACTGGATTCTCTTTTTCATTGCAGAATACTGTTTTTCTTCTTCTTTCTTTGCCTCTTCATAATCCTTTTGGGCCTGTTCGATCTCGGCTTCTTTATTCGCCATATCATTTTCCAGTACCTTTATATCAGATAAAAGTTCTGTGAGATTAGAAGTAAGCTTTGACACCTGACTTTGTGCGGCACTCTTTTTATTCTCCGCATCCTTGGCCTTTTGATTGGCCTCTTCCATCTTCTTTTGAGCTTCCTGTTTTTCTTTTTCTGCTTTCGTAAGAGCATAAGCCGGTACTGTCTGGCTTACGACCAGGATACCTATGAGCGAGCTCAAAAATAACTTTCGTAATCCTTTTACATTCTTATGAATGTTATTAAATAGTAATTTTCGTTTCATCATCCGTTCCCTTTTACCATATTTTCTACTATATATGTTAACTAAAACAGGAATAAAATTCAAGTCCAAAATTATTAATTTTTTAATTTAGATGTAATAACTATGTTTTATTTTACCATTTTTAATCACTTGGAAGCTTTTTAGCAACCAGCAAAAAGCAGAGGAAGAACAAAATTCCCTTTACAATCGAGGATATGGAGAATGCCCACCAGATACCATCAAGTCCCAGAGAGGTACCGCTTAAAAGAATGGCAAGAGGGATTCTTGCGGAGGTAAATATGATGCTTATGATGGAACATAACAGTGTTTTCCCAAGGCCGGATAAAGCTCCAATGGTGGTCAGCTCCAGGCACATGAACATCTGAGAGAATCCCAATATTACTAGATACTTAACACCAATGGGAATCACATCCTGCTCATGAATAAATACTCCGAATATCTGGGAAGGGAAACATATTAAGAGAGCAGAACAGAAAAATCCCCAAACAGCCATCATTCCAATGGCCGTGGAATATCCCTTTTTCACCCGTTTAAATTGTCTGGCTCCATAGTTCTGTCCAATAAAGGAATTAATGGCAGCTGCAAAACCATCGGCTGTCATCCATGAAATGGACTCGATCTGGCCTCCAACCCTTAACACTGCAACTGCTGTATCTCCAAAACCTGCTACAAAACGGGTCAGGACCATGGAAATGCTGGTGTAGATTAAATTCTGGATTGAGGTAGGAAATCCAATTTTAACAATATCCTTTCTGTAATTCCAGGGAACCTTTTGTAAAATATGAACCTTGTCAAAAACATGTTTGTCTTTTCGGATGGCTCTTAAGAACATGACAGAAACAATAAACTGTGCCAGCACTGTAGCTGATGCGGAACCAGCCACGCCAAAGCCCTTTAATGGACCAAATCCGAAAATTAATAACGGATTTAAAATAATATTTAAAACGAGACCGACTACATTCGCATATAAAGGCGTTCTGCTGTCTCCCGTTGCAGTCATAATTCCAGTTATAATTCCATTAAAAAAAGAGAAAAAAATAAGCCCGCAGGTAATTTTTAAATATACCTGGGCATTTAAAATGATGGATTCATGATTCAGTCCAAAAAATCCAATCAATAAGCTTGCTCCAAAATAGCAAACTGCTCCAAATAAAACAGCAAATAACATTCCCATCTGCAAAGCAGCCGTAACGTATTTCCCAGCCTCCTCCGGCTCTTTGCGGCCTAAGGAGTGAGCCACTTTAACCTGTCCGCCCATTTTGGCCATTGCTGCCACTCCCTGGGACAGCCATACATACATTCCAGCTGCACCAACTGCTGCAACTGCGTCTGACCCTACCAGTCCAAGCCAGGCCATATCCGTTAAGTTATAGGCCATCTGAAGCATGGCTGTTCCCATAATAGGTAGGGCTAAGCCAGTTAGGGCTGAAAATATTTTTCCATTTAACAAATCAATTTTTCTGTTCATACATCAATTACTCCGTTTCAAAAGGGCCGCCACATGGCAGCCCTTTTCTATCTACGGATCAATCCTTGGCAGAAAGAAATTCGTGAATTCCTCTGGCACCGGCACGGCCGGCTTCCATGGCAAGAATTACGGTCGCAGCACCTGTTACTGCATCTCCGCCGGCGTAAACGCCTTCCTTGCTGGTCCTTCCAGTCTCCTCCTCCGCAATAATACATCTGCGCTTATTGATATCCAGTCCCTTAGTCGTATTGGAAATCAGAGGATTTGGTGAGGTACCAAGAGACATAATGACGGTATCTACGTCAATAACAAATTCAGAATCCTTAACCTCTACCGGTTTTCTTCTGCCGGATGCATCCGGTTCTCCAAGTTCCATCTTAATACATTTCATTCCATTGACCCAGCCCTTTTCATCGGTTAAGATTTCAGTCGGATTGGTCAGCAGGTTAAAAATAATGCCTTCTTCTTTTGCGTGATGAACTTCTTCTGCTCTGGCAGGAAGCTCTGCTTCACTTCTTCTATAAACAACATGAACCTCTGCACCAAGACGAAGCGCTGTTCTGGCTGCATCCATGGCAACGTTTCCGCCGCCTACGACTGCTACCTTCTTGCCTGCTGCAATCGGTGTGTCATAATCATCGCGGAATGCTTTCATCAGGTTGCTTCTGGTTAAATATTCATTGGCTGAGAATACGCCATTGGCATTCTCACCTGGAATTCCCATAAACATGGGGAGTCCGGCGCCGGAACCGATGAATACGGCCTGAAAACCTTCCTCATCAAAAAGCTGATCGATGGTTACAGATTTACCAATGATTACATTGGTCTCAATGGTTACGCCAAGCTTTCTTACGTTATCAATCTCAGGCTGTACCACGCGTTCCTTGGGAAGACGGAATTCAGGAATGCCATAGGTCAAAACTCCACCTGGCTCATGAAGAGCTTCAAAAATAGTCACTTCATAACCAAGCTTTGCGAGGTCCCCCGCGCAGGTAAGGCCGGAAGGGCCGGAACCGATGACAGCTACCTTTTTCCCGTTGGTCTTTTCTGGAGCCTGAGGCACGATACCGTGTTCTCTGGACCAATCCGCTACGAAACGCTCCAGCTTTCCGATGGAGACCGGTTCTCCCTTGATTCCACGGATACATACGCCTTCGCACTGACTTTCCTGGGGGCATACACGTCCGCATACCGCAGGAAGGGCAGAAGACAATGCGATGATCTTTGATGCTTCTTCGATATTACCGTCTTCTACTTCTTTAATAAATCCTGGAATATTTATGGAAACAGGACAGCCGCCCACACATCTTGGGTTTTTACACTTAATGCAGCGGGAAGCTTCCTCTCTTGCTTCTTCTTCATTATATCCAAGGCAGACTTCCTCAAAATTAGTTGCTCTTACCTTTGGATCCTGTTCTCTTACTGGTACTTTCTTTAAAACGTCCATTACTCGTCACCTCCACACTGTCCGCATCCACCGTGATGGGTATCGCCTTCACTTTCCTTTAAAACCGCACGTCCTTCTTCTGATTTGTACATCATCTGACGCTTCATGGCTTCATCAAAGTTTACCAGATGGCCGTCAAACTCTGGTCCATCTACACAGGCGAATTTCACTTCACCGCCAACAGTAATACGACAGGCACCGCACATGCCGGTTCCGTCTACCATAACCGGATTTAAACTTACAATGGTTGGAATCTCAAGCTCTTTTGTTAAAAGACAGACAAACTTCATCATAATCATAGGACCGATGGCTACACAAACATCGTATTTTTTACCCTGATTATGTACCAGATCCTTGATCACTTCTGTTACCATTCCTTTTCTTTCATAGGAACCGTCATCCGTTGTAACGTAGAGATTGCCAGCCTGTTCTCTCATGGCATCCTCAAGAATTAAAAGATTCTTTGTCTTGGAACCAACGATTACATCTACATCAATGCCATGCTCTTTCATCCATTTTACCTGAGGATAAACCGGTGCTGTACCCACGCCTCCGGCCACAAATAAGAATTTTTTCTTCTTTAACTCCTCGATATCTTCATGAACGAATTCAGACGGATTTCCTAAAGGTCCCACCACATCCTCAAAGCTGTCTCCGGCCTTTAAAACCGCCATCTTCTGGGTGCTGGAGCCAACGGTCTGGAATACAATTGTAATCGAACCTTTTTCCCGATTATAGTCACAAATGGTGAGAGGTATCCTCTCCCCTTTGTCATCCATCTTAACGATAACAAACTCTCCTGGCTGACAGGCTTTTGCGATCCGGGGTGCTTCCACATCCATCAGATAGATCTTGTCGGCCAACAATTCTGCTTTTAGAATCCTATACATCTTTATCCTCCTAATGTCTTCGTGAATATACCTGAGCACCGTTCCTGAAATCGACAAAATCCTTCAGGAGAATGCCATCAGTACCATCTTACCACCTTTGAAGGACCATGACAACATTTATAGAAAATATCAATAAAATTTTAACAAAGTTTTTTCCAGGAGCCTTAATCAGTATTTTTTTTCTGATATAACCGAAATGTATAGCAAAGATTAAAGTAGGTCTGCTCATCACTTTCCCCTGTCATCTCCCATTCCGGGTCCTTATCCAGATTTGGAAAATGGGTATCGGCACTGTATAAATAATCGATATATGTCACATGTGCTGTATTGCAGTGGGGCAGGAATTGTTCGTAAATACTCTGACCCCCGATGATGAAACAATCATTTCTATCGTATTTTTCCAGTTCTTCCATGGCTTCTTCAAAGCTGTGGCAGACAATGGCTCCCTTTACTTTATAATCAGGATTTTTTGTAAGCACTATATTAGTTCGTCCGTACAAGGGCTGCTTCCCTGGAAGACTCTCCAGCGTTTTCCTGCCCATTACAATCACTTTCCCCAGAGTCTCTTCCCGAAAGAGTCTCTTATCTTCGGGAATGGATACGAGAAGCTGGCCCTGATTGCCGATGGACCAGTTTTTATCCACTGCAACAATTAGATTCATAATTAACCCTTTCCTTTTCCTGTCTTAATCCTCTAAAAGAATCAGTTCCTTCCCATAAGGTAGGCTCTCCACCCATTGGCAGAAGGTATGCCATTCCACCAGCTTGTGGCTCTTTCTGGCAAAATACATATTGATCAGTGTTTCATAGTTTAAAGTACATGTCCGCATCTGGTTGTAGCTGGAGGGAAGAAGCTGGATCATATCATACCAGTCGTCCTTATTCTTATTCTCCAGATAACGCTGGCGGATCTTTTCAAGCTCAGCCACTACAGATTCCATAAAGACAAGTGTCTGTTCTGTCATATGATCATGGCTGAAATCAGACAGCTCAAATGGCTTACTGTGAATCTTATGCATGGTACTTGTGGAATTGGCTACGGTCGATACTTTATAGGTATCATATTCCTTCCACCAGTAAAGGGGGGCGGTGATATCCACGGATACAAAAATCTGACGAATGTATTTCCGATGATCGTTTCCTGCTTTTCTAAGACGTTTTGCCAGTCCTAAATCATTGGGCCCTAATATGTATTCCCCTTCCTCGTTGTAGCTGCTGTCCATCCGGTCCCAGCTGTTCATTGGATTTCTTGCACCGCGAATGGCATTTTCTATATTCATTACACTTGTTCTTTCACATTTTAACATGGTATCGTTCCTTTCCAGCAAAAACTATTGTTTGATTCATCGTTTATTATAGAACATATTATCGAATTCGTCCATTTCTTTGTCATTGGAATCCCTCTTTAGAAAATAAATGCTTCTCTATTGATTCCTCTCCCATCCTCTCTTATAATGACTCTTGAGAACAAAATATCCAATATATGGAAAAAGGAGGTCAAATAAATTGAATCAAAAATTTATATCGGAGAGACTGGTTCTTTTGCGCACTCAGATGGGTATCTCAGCAAAAGATTTGAGCCTTTCTCTTGGACAAAGGGAAACTTATGTGGAAGAAATAGAACAAAGCCGTTTTACACCCTGTATGGAGGACTTCCTGTCCATTTGTGAGTTTTTTAAGATTACTCCAGGAGAATTTTTCGATGAAGAAAATCTAAATCCAACGCTTCTCAATCAGCTGCTGCAAAAGCTGCTTCCACTTAGCGGGGCTGATTTAGAGGATCTGTTATCCCGCTTATCGGAAGTCAGAAACAGCGTGAAAAGAGAAACCGAAAAGTTTTCCTGATGTAATCCTATGACTCAGGAGAAAACTGATCAATATCCCAGCGGATTTTACTTCCCCTTTCACTTTTCTCCACAAGAAGCTTTTTCCCAATCTGTTCTTTTAGTTCTGTTACGTGTGAAATAATACCAATCAGGCGACGTTCTCCGGCCAGCTCTTTCAGTATGCGAACTGACTTCATTCTGGAATCCTCATCAAGGGAGCCAAAGCCTTCATCGATAAAAAGAGCATCCATGGATACATTTCCTGCCGTGCTCTGTATGATATCTGACATACCAAGAGCCATGGCAAGAGCCGCCATAAAGGATTCTCCGCCGGAAAGTGTTTTTACATCCCGTACCTTTCCGGCTGTCATACTGTAAACATCCAGATCAAGCCCAACCTCTCCCTGCCTTCCAAGGGCGTCTAACTCTCTGCATTTAAGGAGAAATTGACCGTCAGTCATATCTTTTAACCGCTTATTGGCTGCCTGGATCATCTGATTGAAATACTGGCGCTGAACAAAGGTCTGAAAATCCAGACTGACGGAAAGCTTTCCATTGGCGGTCTGAAAAAGATCGTGATAAAGCTTGTATTCCTCCTCCAGTACTTCTCTCTCCCTCCAGAGACGGTTAAGGGTTTCATAGGATTGGATCAATCGGCTTAAGATACCAGACGTTTTCGCCTCTTCTTTCTGAAGACTTTTCTGCCTTTCCGTCAATGTCTGTTCTTTTTCTCTAAATGGCTCTGGATCAATTTTTTCCCGTCCTTTTATCTGCTCCTTTAGCTGGCTGCATATGGTACGGGACTTTAAAAGCTCTTTTTCATAAGCATCCAAAGCCTTCTCCCATTGATCCATGATTTCAGGAGTTTTCCTGGCCTTTAAGTATGACTCCTCATTGTCAAACCCCATTGCTTTTAATCCTTCCAGGAATTTCTTTTCCGCCTGTTCTGCCGACAGCCTTCTCCCTTCCAGGTTTTCTATTTCTGATGCCAGACGTCCCTTCTTTTCTCTTGTTTCTTCCGAAAGCCGACGGACGTTCTCATTCAAGGTATTTAAAGATTCCTTTTGGCGCTCCAGCTGGTTTGAAATTCTTTTTCTATGAGCGTTTGCAGCTTCCTCCTCTGGAAATGGCAAACGTTCCTCCAATTGTTTGATTCGCTCCGTAAATGCAGAGGCTTTTATTTCTTTTTCCTGCAGACTGACTCTTGCCTCTTCCCTGTCAGACTCCAGTTTCTCCAGAGTCGTGCGGTCTGTCCTGATCGTCTCTAGCATTTCCTTTCGGCCTTTTTCTGCTTCTTTTGCTTCCGCTTCCCGTTCCATGGCTTCAGAAAGGAGAGTTTCGTTCTTTTTTATTTCTTCGCCCAGGCATTCCTTTAACTGAGTAAGGGTCAAGGGAGCATGAAACCACCGTTCCATATCTTTTCTGATTTGTTCCTCCTGATGCTTGTAACGTTCTGCCGCAGCAATGCTCTCTTTCGTTGCCTGAGCAAGTACATCTTCTGCCTGGCTGCGTTTAATTTTTGCCTGCTCCACCATATCCTGAGTAACCGCATCATGAGAAAGACTTGCCTTTAAAGGGTGGTGAGTGGAGCCGCACACCGGACAGGTATCTCCTTCCGACAGCTTCTCTGCCAGAATGCCGGCCTGATGAGCCAGGAACAGATCGTATCGTTCATTGTAAATATGATCCGCATCCATATATTTTTTACGTGCTCTTAAAGTACTTTCCTGGCTCTCTTCTTTAAGAACCTGCTCTTTTAAAAGCCGGGACAATCCATTTTTTAAGAGTTCTAATCCTTGCTGCCGCTCCTTAAGTTCGTTTGTTTCCTGAATCAATACAGGAAGATGCTCCGCCTTTTTCTCAAGCTCCTTCTGTTTTAACTCGGATTGAGTGAGTGTGGCTTTTCGGTCATGTATTTGGAAATCAAGCTTTTCCAATCTGGCTTTTCCATCTAGCTCTGATTGCTTTAACTCTTCCCAGATTTTTTTCTCCTGGTTCCAGGTGGCATACAGGGGCATCGCCTCCTCCAACCGATTAAACTCTGACTGAAGACGTGGAAGCTCCTCATCTGCTAGTTTCTTTTCATCTTCCGCTGCCCGCTCAGCCTCTAATAGAGACTGGTTCAAATTTTCAAGCTCATTTTTTAAGTTTTCAGACCGGAGGAGCGCCTCCTTGTATGCGCTTTCTTTTTCCAGGCGCTGACCGGCGGCTCCCTCCAGTTTTTCAGCAAGCCTGGCTTTTTTTAAATGCTCCTCTTTTTCCTTCCATCTCTCCTGTTCCTCGTTCAGTTTCTCCATGTGGTTCTCTGCTTCTTTAAGGCTGTCAAAAATCCGGTTGACCTCCTCCGCCAGGCTTAGCCAGTTCTTCACCTCAAAAAGCAGGGCCGTGCTTTCTTCCTGCTGTTCGTGAAGTGTTCCCGTTCTCTCTCTTAATTCGTCCATTGCCTGATTAAGGACCAATTGAATCTCTTCTGTTTTTGTCTCTTTAAAGCTCAAAAGCTCCTGCCAGTCTGTTACGTATTTACTATCTTCTAATAGCTCCATATGGCTTAGCTCGTGAAAACAAAGCTTTCGATTATCTTCTAACTTCTCAAGGCAAGCACTGTTCTTTTCTTTTAGTTTCATCTGGATACGTTGGAAGATTCCAGTATTAAAAATCTTTGAAAATATCTCTTTTCGTTCTTTGGAGGAAGCATGGAGAAGCCGTAAATAATCTCCCTGAGCAATCATCGCAATCTGGGAAAACTGATTCTGGTCAACACCTATGATTTCCTGTATTTTAACATTGATATCTTTAAGATTGCCGGGATACTCAGACCCGTCAGGAAGAAATAAAGAGGCTTTAGCAGGCACTTGAACACCGGTATACTCACCGCTTTTGTTCTTTCTTTTGCTCATTCTTATATAGGAAGGGCTCCTTTTTATTTCATAAATTTCTCCATGCTCCGAAAAGGTCAATGTTACATAGGTTTCCTCATCCTGGGGAGCATATTGGCTCCTCATCATGGCTGGTTCCCGCTTTTGTCCGCTGGTCTCACCAAAGAGTGCAAAGGAAACCGCATCAAATATGGTAGTCTTTCCTGCTCCCGTATCTCCGGTAATGAGAAATATTCCATGTCCGATTCGATTAAAATCTATGGTCTGGGTGGTACCGTAGGAACCAAATGCTGACAACGTTAATGTAAGAGGCTTCATAATCCTTCCTCCTCCTTTGCTTCCTGTATGATTTTCTCCATGACCTTTCTGGCCCTTGGTGTCATCTCATCATTTCTTACGGTCTGATAAAACTGAAGGAATGCTTCCATGGGATTTAAGACAGGTACCGGTTCTCCCTGATCCAAAAACATGCTCCTGGTCCGTTCATTATCTATCCGAAGCTCTAACAAGTGATCGAAAACCTCCTCCAGCCTCTCTCTGATGCGATATGGCTCTTCCTCATCTGTTATGGTCACACTGACAAAATCATGACGGTTCTCTTCCGTCGCTCTGGAAAGAATCTCATCTAATTTCCCCCGTTCTCTCCTTACATCCTGAATGCCGGAAAGAGGGAGAAATTCCAGCTGTAAAGCCTGTCCTTTTTCTTTCATGGTCACATAGGGAATGGACTTTCTATGGTACTCTTCGCTGACGGAATACTTATACGGAGTTCCGCAGTATCGAATCGTCTCTTTTAAAACCTTTTGGGAACCATGAATATGGCCAAGGGCTGCATAATCAAAGTCGGTGAGCAAAGAGGCATCCACCCGGTCCAGTCCACCTGTCATAATAACTGCCTGTTCTGATTCACAAGTTTCAGGGTCCCTTCCGCCGCCTGCATAAAACTGGTGAGACAATATGACGTTACGCTCCTCATCATCTATGTTCTCCCGTTTAAGAACTGCCCGGACAGCTTCTTCATAGCCTTCCGGCTGGTTATCCTTAAAAAGTGTTCGGACATATCCAGGCTTAAAGAAAGGCATAAGATAGAAATTCACAGGTCCAAACTCATCTTGCAGCACAACTTTTTTTAAGTACTCATCTTGATTTTTAGGAGGAAATACAGACAAATGAATGTGGTGCTTCTCTAAAAATGATCCGGCGTAGGAAAGACGTTCTGGTGAATCGTGGTTTCCCGCTATAATAAGCACAGTGATTTTGGGGCTGATTTCAGAAAGAGCCCCAAGAAAGTCTCCGAACATGGTGTAAGCTTCTCCAGAAGGAACTGTTTTATCGTAGATATCACCGCAAATTAAAATAGCATCAGGATGGAGCTTTTTTGCATATTCCACAACCTGACTTAGAACGGCTTCCTGATTCTCCTTTAAACTCCACCCATTTAACTGTTTTCCTATATGTAAATCAGACAAATGAAAAAATTTCATAGTTTCTTCCTTATCTTTTTTTCTTCATAATATCATAGTTGTCCCTAATTGAACAGGGACTGTAAAGGACCATATGTAATTAGGAAGGTGTTGTAAAAGGAAGAACATCATCAAAATATAATACTTGGCTGCTTGATTAGCAACCGTATCTTATATGAAATCTTCATTTTACAACACCCTCTTGATTATTTCTGGATTTCAATGATTCTGGCCAGGTAGTCTTCCAGACCTGGAGTAAAGCTCACTCTAACGATTTCTTCTAAATTACGGGCTTTTTCCATATCCTCCGGAGATAGCCTGGTAACAGTCACGCCCTCACTCTCCAGCTGCTGATAGATCTTTGCTTCCTCCTGCTCAATGGCTGACCGATTCCATTCAGATGCCATACGTCCCGCTTCCAAAAGTATATTTTTATCTTCCTCATTGAGCATATTCCATTTTTCTTCAGCCATGAGGACAATTCCTGGACTAAAGACATGTCCGCTTAATAAATAGTAGGGTGCAGATTCAAATAAGCGATTGGACTGGTAGGCAGTGACCGGATTTTCTCCCCCTTCAATGACGCCGCTTTTCAATGCTTCAAAAACATCAGCATAAGGAAGCGGAAGGGGGCGTGCCTGGAGAGCGGAAAAAGTATCCATCATAAGAACGGATTCCGGAACACGGATTTTCATTCCTTTTAAATCATTTAAATTACGAATCCTTCTGGTGGAAAATATATTTCGCGCACCTTCATCGGTATAAAAGAGCCCTACCATATTGGCACCTACTTCCGTGCCCTCTGACAAAAATGCCTGTCCCAGCTGCTCATCTTCCAGGACTTTCCACATACCTTCCCTGCTCTCAAAAATATAAGGAAGACCAAATAAGCTCAGCTTCTTAAACCCGTATCCAGTCAGAGCGTTCGTATTTCCCCGGTACAGCTCAATATTTCTTCCGCCCCTTCGAAGATCTCTTAGGGAAGTTCTCTCATCTCCCAGGGAATGGTTTGGATAAATTTCAATCTTTATACGGCCATTTGATAATTGATCCACGTATTCTGCAAACTTATGTCCAGTCTGCGTTACAATGTTATCTTCTCCATTTACTTCCCCATATCGAAACACATACTGGGGCGTTGTTGATGGAGTGGCTGCCTTGGCAGTAGCCTGTGCCGCCTGAGCATCATTTGTTTCCGAAGATGATTCTTCTGCTGCCTTCGTATTTCCTGAGCCAAATCTATGACTGCATCCTGTAAGGCTTACTGATAGGGAAGCCACAAGCATTAATATCAATGAACGTTTCATGATCATTCCTCCTGTATGCTAATACAGGTAGTCTTTCCATGTATCCGTTCATTTATTTGCTTTTTCAATCATTTATTCTTTTAATATCTGAAGAAACCGACTGCCGTACTTATCTACTTTAAATTCTCCCACTCCGGAAACAGAAAGCATCTCTTCTTTTGACCCGGGTTTTATCATAGCCATATGCGTGAGAGTCTTATCTGAAAATACAATATAAGGCGGAACTTTTTCTTCCTTTGCAATGGAAAGACGAAGCGCTTTCAGCTTTTCAAAAATCATTTCCTCTTCACCGGAAAGCTGAGAGGCTGCACTTGATTTTTTGATTTTTTTCGCAGATTTATCCTTGGAGCTGATTTCCTGTTCCTTTGGCATCTTCATGGTGATTGTCATTGGCTCCTCCATGACGCTTTTTGATTTTTCTGTCAGCTTTACAATGGCGTACTCATCGTTGGTGATAGCCAGATAATCATTAAGCAGCAGGTAATTCATAACCTGTCGCAGTTTATAAAGAGGGGTTTTTGAAAGGGTGCTGTAATGGGGATTTTCATCCATTCGGTAATTTCTGATTTTTACTGTACTTGCCCCATGTACGGTGTCCAGTATAACTGTGATTCCGTAACGCTGCCTGCTCGTCCCCACACATCCGATAAGATGTTTTGAAATCTCCGTCACATCCACTGTCTCAAACTGAGTCAGGCAGTTGGAACAGTTCCCGCAGTAATTTTTTCCGTATTCTCCAAAATACCGCAGTATGTAATCCCTCAGACACTCATTGGTGTATGAGTAAAAGGTCATCTTTTTCAGTCTTTCCCGGTCCCGCTCCATAACAAGATCCTTCGTCAGCGGGTCCAGTTCCTGGTTATCCTGATTGTTTTCAACAAACATCTGGTTGGTGATCACATCCTGGCCATTGTATAAAAGAATGCATTCTCCTGGTTCTCCGTCTCTTGAACAGCGGCCAATCTCCTGATAATAGGATTCCAGATTTTTTGGCATATTATAATGAATGACATATCTTACATTTGATTTATCAATTCCCATTCCAAACGCATTGGTTGCAACCATAATGGTGCTTTTATCATAAATAAAATCATCCTGGTTATTTCTTCGCTCTGCATCACTAAGTCCGGCATGGTATCTTGTTACGGAGAATCCATCTCCTCTCAGCCGGTCACTGACCTCTTCCACCAGCTTTCTGGTCAGACAGTAAATGATTCCGCACTGATCTTTGTGCAGCTCCACAAAGTTTTTCAGCGTGCCGTATTTATCCTTTGGTGCCTGCACTCCCAGATAGAGATTGGGCCTGTCGTAACCGGTTGATACGATCACAGGCTCCCGAAGCATAAGGATATCTATTACATCTTCCCGGACTTCTTTCGTTGCCGTTGCCGTGAATGCACTGACCACCGGACGGACTGGAAGCTTTTCTATAAAATCTACAATTTTTAAATAGCTGGGCCTGAAATCCTGTCCCCATTGGGAAACACAGTGAGCCTCGTCCACAGCTACCATAGAAATCCTGGCATGAAGGGCGAAATCTAAAAATTCTTCTGTTAAAAGACGTTCGGGTGCTACATAAATAATGGGATACCGCCCCTCCCGAGCATAGGACAGGGCCTTATAATACTGACTGGCCGTCAGAGAACTGTTAAGATATGCGGCGTGTATTCCTGCCTGGTTAAGTGTTGATACCTGATCTTTCATCAGGGAGATCAAAGGGGATATGACTAGCGTGATTCCTTCCATCATTAAAGCCGGAATTTGAAAGCAAAGGGATTTACCAGAGCCGGTAGGCATGATGCCAAGGGCATCTCTTCCCTCCAGAATCCCATCCATCAAAGGCTCCTGCCCTTCCCGGAAGGTGTCATAGCCGAAATAATGCTTTAATACCTGAGATTTATCCATATTCTGTTGTTTGTGCTCCTTATCTTTTGCTGGTTACATTATATCATACAGCAACAGGATTTTCCACCAATGTTCCTTTTTGTATTTATAAAATACCAAAAAATCCCCTGCCAGACTTCTCTTTTCAGGGATCCTGGCAGGGTGTAATTGAATTCTATGACGATTTTTTATTTAAACATTGGCTGATCAAAGTGTATTGTCCGGTCTGCATCATCTGCTTGAAGAAGGGTTCCTTCTCTTACCCCTTTTTCCATCAGAAAGACCTGATACCCTCTCTTTTTCGATTTACCGCTCTTGATCCGATATTTGTTTCCATCCGAAAACTCTGGCGTTGTACCGCTGGTCTTCACCTTCCCATTTCCGTCTATAACAAACAACCCGGTTCCGGTTTCACCTGCAAGATCTGGAACATATACCAGTTCATATTCGTAATTATCATCTGCAGTAACGCAAAGCCCCTTATAGTAGAGCTTTCCGTCATATACTCCGGTCACTCCCTGTCCCAGAGAGTATCCATCCTCATTTTTCTTTGAAAAATAGTAGTCATAATCGATTCCAGCTTCTTCCTTCTTTGCTTTACCGGTTCTTCTGGCTCCATCCGCGCTAAAATCGTAATAGCCTTCTTTTAACAGATTTTTTCCTTCCTTATTATATACGTATAAAAGGCCATCCACCATCTGTCCCTTGTTATCAAACAGATAGTATTTATCGTTAAACTGTCTCAGCAAAACTTTAAGTAAATCTCCGTCGCCTCCTTTCACCTTGTATTCTCCAGTGGTATCAACTTTTCTGATTTCAATCACGCGGCTCGCTCTAGACGGTGTAGCTTCTGAAGGTGAGGCCTCTGAAGGCGTGGCTTTTGACTCAGTATCAGGCATAGCCATAAATCCCTTTTTGTCGAAATAATACCATTTGTCACCTTCGTCGGGATCTCCTTCTTTTCCTGGTGGGACGACTTTCAGCCAGATATTTTTCTGAACGGCTCCCACTCCGTCTGCTCCGCAATAATAGTATCTGCTGGCATCTTCATTGTACTCGTTGATAGCTTCTGTATCTTCGTCCACATTAACAAAGGAATTATCCAATGTTTTATATGCCCAGCCATCAATCATTCTGCCCTGTGTATCAAAACAAAACTCATAGTTTCCCACCTTAGTCTTTTTATTTCTCCGGATTTTGCCGTTTCCTTCAAAATTATACCAGTAGATTTCGCCCTTATTATCTTCATCTGCCGGAGGAGCCAGTTCAAACCAGCCGCTGGCTCTTTCGCCATCTTCAAGACAATAATAGGTATCGTCGAGACTGATATCATCGGTAAGATTTTCCGCTGTCCCATTGGTATAAGTGACCCAACCAGTGAGCATCCTGCCTTCCTCAGAAAAGAAATACTTCTTATCCTTAATCTTTTGTTTTCCAGTCAGCATTTCCCCGTTTGCGTTAAAATAATACCAGTATTCGGTGCCATCTTCCACGTCATCCCAGGATTTTGTGTTAATCCACTGATTTTTCACCCGTAGACCTTCGGAGTCCACATAATACTTTTTATCTCCGTCAGCAACCCAGGAATCAGTAAGCATTTTTCCAGTTTCACCCAGATAATAAAAACCTTTATCTGCTTTTTTCCAGACAGATTTCAAATAATCCCCATTTTCTTCAAAATACCATCCATCTTTCGTTTCCGTCCACCCAGCCGCTCTTGCTATCATACTGGTATCAATCACCATGATAGCTGAGAGCATAACGATTCCCAGTTTCTTTTTCCAGTCCCTTCTCATGTTTAAGACCCCCTGTTTTTCATATTTTATTTTTCATATAAGAGCCATGCAAAATCCCCATAATTTGCACTCTCATTCCCATTTGCTGAGGCATACATTCCCATCGTGCAGCCCACAAAACCTCCAGCCCTTTCTGTTGTATAAGGAAGCAAATCTACGTTCCTGGCCACCTGGGTACGGATATCCCCCTCCGTAATCCAGATATCTGCCTCTTGTAAATTCGCCCTTATATTGATTTCCACTAAGCCAACGGGCTCAAGCTCTGTTTCAGCAATCGTCTGTTTTGTTCCATGAATATTAGTTGTGACAATGAAATATCGTCCATTTCCCCTTTTGGCAATTTCCATGAGCAGATGATTTTCATGATTCTGGTATAGAACCAAGCCTGCTGTCTCACCTTCTTTTAAAGGATTGAACTCCACCCCCGCAGACAACCGGAACTCATAACTTTTTTGACGGATCCCCAGATAAGAGGCATCAGCTTTATCACTGATTTTCTCTTTCCTGGTGTAGAGCCGTAAAAATCCCGGTCGCTCTGTAAGGGAATACATGGTTTCCCTGCACCTGTGTATGCTGACAAATCTTTCATCCAGTTTATTCCCATAAAAATGAAAGCTGTCATGCTCCAGGACCTCTTTCCCAAAGCGGCAGGGAGGAAATGGCAGCTCCACCTGGGACTCCAGTTTGCCGGTTTCTGCATTGATGACAGGCCAGCCATTTTCCCAGGTCACTTTAGCCAGGAACGTCTCACGTCCCATACTACTATGTCCCTTACATAATCTTGAAGCCAGCATGATGACATACCAGCCCCCATTGCCATCATCAACCAAATCCCCATGTCCTGTATATACGACCGGATAATTTTTCCCCAGGTTGCGGTGAGTGAAAACAGGATTACGTGGACAGCCTTCAAACCAGCTCCACAACTCCCTGCTCCTTGCCACACTGATTGCATGATCCGGCCCGGTGCCTCCTTCTGCGTGAATCAGATAATAATAATCTCCGATTTTGTAAATATGGGGTCCTTCCGGCCAGATGGCATCCTTTAAGGCGCCTTTCCAGATCGCCATACTTTTGCCCACTAGTTTCATTTCTGTGAGACTGAGCTCCTGAATCCATATCTCCCAGTCTCCGTTATGGCGGACTCCTTCCGGATTTGGCCTTGTTCCTACATAATAACATTTCCCATCCTCATCAAAAAAAAGACTCGGATCGATTCCCTGTGCCTCCTTTCCTAAATAATGCGGTACAGACCATGGACCTTCCGGGTTTTCGGCGGTTACGATAAAGTTTCCGCCATGGTTGATGTTGGTAGTGATCATATAAAACACGCCATTATGATGGCGGATTGTGGGTGCAAAAATCCCCTGGGATATTTCACTGTTCTCCAGAGGAAGCTGTTCTTCCCTGTTTAGAATGTTGCCGATCTGTTCCCAATGAGCTAAATCTCTGCTATGAAAAATAGGCACACCTGGAAAATAGGCAAAGCTCGAATTTACCAGATAAAAGTCCTGCCCTACCCTGCAAATGGAGGGATCTGGATAAAATCCAGATAAAATTGGATTGTTTGCTGTTACCATACAGTTCTCCTTGTAGTGTTTAATAAGTGTCTGATGTTACAAAATACTAACTTACATATCCAAATCCCAGTATGGTGAATTTTTTATTTTTGTCGCCCTGGGCCATTTTTATTTGAAGAATATGTTCCTGTGAATGCTTATCGTTACAAACAATAACTGGATTGCAGTGCACCCAGCCAACGATACGGGGATTGGCTGTTAAAACCTTTCTACCATCCAAAAACACGTCTGCTTTTCCTACGTCATTGGCTCCGGAATCTTTGTAGATCAGGAGCAAGGCACGACATGTTATGGTTAGCTCAAAGGTTGGATCACCTAAAGCCTTCGTACCATCATACATCCAGTTATCTGGAAACTCAGGGGTGCCAAAAAGATCTTCATCCATCTCGACCCGCTGCAGCTCTGTATCTGTTTCTGTAAAGCCTCCGCACCGAATTTTCGCTGTAGAATTATGATTCTTTTTATCCAACAGCTTCACAGAAACAAAATCATCACCAATTGCCGGCTTCTTTAAGAGCAGTTTTGGGGTGTTGTCTTCCACCTCCTTTTCCTGTTCTGTTTGTTCAAGCAAATAGGTAATGCAATCTGCCATAATCGTATGACCTGCATTGGTTGGATGAAAAATATCATAAAAAAATTGATTTTTTGATATCACCCGACCAGTCTCTTTTGTCAATGGAAACTGTGGAGATACGGCATCTAAGAGACTAACCATGGGAAGCTCATAAAGCCTGCCTACGGTCGAGAGCCGCTTTTGTAAGTTCCAATCATTGGCAAATACTGCAAACAACAGAATCACTGCCGGCTGATTAGGGAGCATGAGAACTTTTTTTACCAGACTCTCATAACAATTTCCCTTTGTTTCATCTCCTTCGTCATTGACGCCAAACTCAATTACAACCACATCCGGATAGCTTCCTTCACGCAGTACATCCCGGTCAAACCGCAGCATTCCAAGCTCAGAAGGCGTTCCGCCCACTCCTGCTTTGATAAAATGTACATTGTTTCCATTCCCGTAGCGATCTGCAAAGGCCTTATAAGACTTATAGGCATAGCATCCTGTATGAATGGGTGTTCCCCCTGCTCCCTGGGTAATAGAACCACCAATATAGGCCAGAGTCACATCCTTTCCTTCTTTGGCACGTTTGATTGCTCCTGCCAATCGTTTCGAATTCCCCAGCTGCATCAAGGAACGGGTGATCATCGTATGATAGGCTTCCGATGAAACATCGACCTCACTCTCTTCAGAAACCTCTGGTACGGAAAACCCTTCGTTTAAGTACAAACGGACATTTGCTCTTCCAAGAATTTCAGGGGTATCAAATTCAAAACGTATTTGCCCAGGCTCTTTGTCATCCTCGCTCCAATCAATATCACATAAATTAATTTTTTCTTCGATTCCGTCTCCAGTCAGGGACATCTTTAAGCTGGTGCCCCCACCATAGATGTCTTTATTCCCATACATCTGAAAGATAAATTCCACTTTACTTGAGGAGCCTTCCGTCTCGACAGATACGCCGATACTATGTACTAACGTTCGAAATCCCTGAGTCGTTTTTAAGAGCTCCAGAATATTGGGATCTGATATATTCCCTGTAATTTGCGCACTGCTTATGAGCCTTCCGTCATTTTCATAAATAAACTGAACCCCTTTTTCCTCGTCAAGCTTTGCTCCAAATATCTCTTTTTCTCTTATGATATAAAAGTATGGTTTTTTCTTTTCCGGATCTTTGGGTGCGGTAGGTCCTTTCATGTTACTCCTCCTCTCCATCCCACTGTTTTTTCATCTCTTCTGTCATGTATTTTCTTAAAACCGGCTCCATGATCAGACTGTACAGATACAGACTTATTCCCGGCATAAAGATAATCCCCACCGGAAATAGTACCATAGCACCAAATGACGCTATAAAAACTGCAATGAGTAACATTGTAATTGGTAAATGCCTGCACATGGCGATAAATGAAAATTGAATTAATTCTTTTCTTTTCATTGAAAATCTGGAAAGTGCCGGATAAGTATAAATACCCGCGGCCATCACCAGTAATAAAAATGCTGCATATATAAAAAGTTGATTGAGAGCCATGGCGGAATCTCGGGTTTCTAACGCCTGATATGCATGATAGATGTTAAAAACCAGAAATCCCTCTATGACTAGATAGAAACAATGAATCATAACTGAATCCTTAAAATTCTTTTTCAATGCTTGAATGAATTCCCGGGATAAAGTCCCTCGCTGCCTTTTTACCACTTTCATGATCGTATAATACGCCGCAGTCGTAGAAGCCCCAAAGGTAACCATGGGCAGACAGCATATAAGCCAAATGATACCAATGATACAGATATCCGATGCCCTTGACAGAAAACGTACCAAACCGCCGTCTATGTTAAAATAATCTCCCATTGTTTCCTCCATAAATAGGGCTGTAACCTTTTATTGTTTTCCGTTAGCAGTATCAATATAAGACTGCCACGTATTTCGAATTGCTTCTGCCTGCTGTGCTGGAGTGTTATCCTTGTTTATCGTCCAGTAAAGATCCTTTCCTACATCAATACCGCTTACGGCCTGCTCATACCTTGGAACACCGCTGTTAATCATAAGAGCAATGGTCTGATCCACTGATTCTGTATCGCGGAAGGATTTATAGTAACCATCTTTCCAGGATTCGTAATCTTCATATCCAGGGACCGGATCCGTATAAAGATTGTAGGCAAATGCCAGCTTCCATGCTTTATCCTTATCATAGCAGGAAGGAATTACGACGAGAGTATCCTGGGCGTAGTTTACATAATGATCCATTTTAGGTCCCATTGGAAAACAGACAAATCCAAAGTCATCCTCCATTTTTGACCAGTCACCTGCACTATAAGACTCTGCACAGGTAAATGCAGCTTCCCCGTTAGCAAATGCCGTATAGGTATAATCCCATTTGGCATCTTTTGGGTATACCATTTCATACTTGGAAATCATATCAATAGACCAGTTTAATGCTTCCATGGTTTCATCGGACTCCAAAGTGTTATAGAAACGGCCAGCCTCATCCTTTTTAATGAGACCACCTCCATTGGAAGCCATTGCTGCAGGGTAGAAGGTACTTGAAAAGTTTGTCATTGCATACTGATCAATGATGCCATCGTTATTTGTATCCTTTTGTACCTGTTTGCATAATTCCTCAAACTTTGCCCAGGTCCACTCCTTATTTGCCTGTAATTCATAAAGAGAATCCGGTTTGATTCCTGCTTCCTCCAGTAATCTTTTATTGAAGAAAATGCCGGCGGTAGCCTGATGAGGATTGCCTCTCATTCCATAGACCGAATTTCCTTTTTTCATTAATTCCATAATAGAAGGAACCCATTTGGAATCGGAAAAATTCAGGCAATCCAAGGTAGATAAATCATACATGAGCCCACTGTTCACAGCTGAGCTGAGAGCCGTTCCCTGATACAGGGTAAATAGGTAGTTTTCACTTCCGCCTGTGGTGGCATAGTTTACATAATCCTCTGGAGAGTCTCCCCAGGTGGTAATAGCCTTTTGCTGGATCTTAAAATTGTAGGTTTCCTGGATCCAGTCAATATACTCTTGTCGTGCCTCTTCATATGCACTTGCCGGTTTTTCTTCATCGCCGGAAGAATACCAGTCTGCGATTGTTATTTCCATCCCTCCAAGATCATAAGGCTTTCCGGTGTCATCCTTAAGTACGGTATACGTTCCCTCTTGTTCCGAAGATTCTGCGCCCTTAGCCTCATCCCCTTCGGATGTTTTGGCCTCTGTGCTATCTGATACTTTTACATCTGCAGCCTTACCTGTTCCCCCACAAGCGGTTAAACCGCTTACCATTGCAGATGCCATCATCAGAGCCATTGCTCTTTTCCACTTTTTCATACTTCATCTTCTCCTCTTTTTTTCTTCATTTATTTTTTTTACATTTTAATACCGGAACTGCTAAGGCTTTCTACGAATCCCTTCTGCGCAAACAGATAAAGCAGCAGAAGAGGAAATATTACCATCAGAGTGCCTGTGGATACAATACATTGGGTATATCCCACGGAGGCACCTGTCGCCTGGTTTAAGGTATGAATCATGTAGTTGCCAAGCCTTTCACCAATCTGCTGGAGCTGAACGGAAAGAAGCTTTATATTTCCTAAAAACATCTTGGAATAAAATCCGTCTGTCCACTGCCACACAAAGGCAAACAAAAAACAGGATGTCAGTATGGGCTTTGCCCCAGGCAGCATGATCCGGACAAAGGTTTTAAAGGTTCCGCAGCCATCCACATAGGCCGCCTCCTCTGTCTCCTTTGGAACATTTCGAAAGAACTGACGGATCATATAGATATATAAACCATTTTTAAGTCCCATACAGCCAGCACTCATCAGGTAGTAGGGCAATGCAGAGCCTCTTAAATTGATGGTGCTGCCGGTAAGCATCTTCGCGATACCAAATAAATCAAAGAATCTAAAATGCAAATGCAGGGAAGTGGATATGGTCTGGGGCGGAATGATAATTACCAACATCACACAGGCAAACCAGAACTTTTTAAGAGGAAACTCAAATCTTGCAAAGCCATACCCTACGATGGTGCAGACAGCAATTTGTAACATAGCAATCGTGAGGGACACAAATACTGTATTTGCCATGGTTTTCCAGTAATCCATAAACTGACCCGCCAATTGGTAATTAGCTGTAGTAAAATGCTCCGGAACCGTAATAACCATTGCATTGTATAAATCTTCCTCCGCCATGATGCTAATGGATATCTTGTTAAAGATCGGCTGCAGGATTAAAAAGCACATTCCAAAAAGCATAAAAAATCGGATGATGCGATAAGCAAAATTCTTTATACTTTTTCTCAGAAGATAGCCACCGGATTTTAAGTTTCTTCCCCAGTAGTTATCCCATCTTCTATTAGCCGCTGTCTTATTCATAGTAATAAACCCCCTTGGATATAATGAATGAGCTTATGGCTATAATGACAATTACGATTCCAAAATAAACCCATGCCATGGAAGAAGCAAATCCATAATTCAAATCTACTATCATGGTCTTACTGATTTTTTCCATTACCTTATTATCTGATCTCATACAAAAATCAATGATGGTATAAATCCAGTTTACCAAAAACAGGGGACTGATCATGGGAAATGTAATCTTCCAGAGGCTTTCCCAACGGGTGCAGCCTTCGATTGCCGCTGCTTCGTACATATTACTGGAGATGGTCTGTAACCCGGATAAAAAGATGATAATCTGGATTCCCGATGCGATTGCCACATCATAGACTCCATCAACAATCTTAAAAACAAGCTCAAATAATCTGCTTCCTATTCCGTTTATGGTGAGTATGTTCTGTATGGCGGTCGTAATAGAGGTACCTCCGGCGGACTGCTGAATGGCATCTTGCATCCCAGCAAGCAGTGTATTGTTATACTCAATCCCCAAAACAACACCGGAAGATAAAATCACCGGCAGAAAGAATATAGCTCTTACAAACGCCCGTCCTTTAAACTCCTGATTCAGTATCATAGCTGCAAAGAAACTGAACACCATGATTGCCACGGAATTATATGACATTCGAGTGATTTCTGTTGTTAAAAGCTTGTTGTATTCAATGTCTACAGTAAAGGCTCTTAGATAGTTTACCAATCCACCATATATGAGCTCAAATCCGCTGCTTCCAACTTTCACGTTGCAGAAGCTCATATAAAGAGACTGAAAGAATGGTTTTACCATAAACACCAGAAAGCCGATTATGAAAGGCATGATAAACAGATATCCTGATATTGCTTTTCTTCTTTGAAGACCTTTATATTTCTTACGCTTCATCATTTATCTATTTTCCTTTCCTAGTGAACTACCAGATAGTCTCTGGCCGGCAGTAATGTTCCATCTTGCGTGGTATAGTCCTCATAATTATAGTTGACATATACCTTTGTTCCATCCTCGTAAGCAGTAAGTGTGACCCCCTTGTCTAATCTGGCATGGTCTGTGATCCGCTGATTGAAGGTACCATTTAAACTTTTTTCATATCTTTGGCAAATAGCAAGCATGGTGTCCTTCCACGCTTCGTATCCTGCTCCGAAATATTGAGTGTAGTATGTATTCTGCAATTTTTTAGAATCCGCTGCCATAAATGTGAAGGAAAGACCGGCTCCGTATTCTGCTGATTGAAGCAATTCCTCTCTATAATCTCTGGCTAGATTCAGGGCTTCTCCCGTATAGTTGACGTAACCGTGAACGGCTATTTGATAAAAGGGAATGGTTTCGTCAATGATTGTATAGCCAGAGCCAGATAAGTCCATGTTGGTAATGAAGTCCGTTACTCCCAGCGTATAATCATTTCCCATATTGGTCATGATTCTCATTCCAGAATCATGGATCGCATTTAAGACTTCCATCTGTTGTTCTTTTGCTCCCTGGCGGGTGACAAACCTTCTGGGATTATAATCTGCGGAAAGCTGATATCCCACATCTTGAAAGGATACTCCAGATGCGTTGTAGGTTTTTGCAGCTTCCCATAGATTTTCCATGGCCTTAGTGGTTGCTTTTACGTTTAGCAGATAGTATGGATCCCGATAATCCTGTTTCCCATAATAGACCGGATCAAAGGAATAAAGTTTTACTATTACTTTGCTGGCCAATGTTGCTGCATCCCGGGACAGAAGAAAATCATCGGTTTTTTTGTTGTATGCATAATTTGTCACGCCATCGAGGTAAAGCTTCATTCCATTTTCAGACGCATAGGAAGTTAAAGCCTTTAAATCTTTTTTACTGCCAAGCCTTTTGACTAGATCAGCCTTTGATAAAATTGTCTGTTTCATTCCTCCATTCATAAAGCCGCAGAGCTTTACCGACAGATTCGTTACTCCGTTTTCATTTAACTCCTCCAAAATATTCCTTGCTTCCTTAAAGGTGGTAAGTGAAAGAGGTCTTGAGACAGGTACCCCCATCACCTGTTCCATCTTATCCACCGCTCCAATGAAGCTTACTAAGACCGGTACCGCCGAATCATTATTTGCCGTAAAACTCTGCCCATAGGTTTCTCTTAAATAGTCATGATAGGAATTTGCCATCTCCACATAGCTGCCGGAATCCACAAAACGGTATCGTTCTACTAGATTTTCTTTTGGTATTGCATCTTCATACACAAACATGGCACCATTATACTTATCTGCTACGTCACACTGTTCCCGGTGTAAGATACCAAAGCTTGCGCTGGCATAATTATAGCTGTTGCTTCTGCCGCTGATATCCGCACCGATGGAGGCATATGCTGCCCCGTCTTCCAGCATGCAGAGAAAGGAACTGTCTCCTTTCGAGATCCCAAATACGCCATAATAGTTGCGGGTTTCATGTACTAAGGATTCTCTGCCCTGTGCCATATCCCAACCATATACATTGGAATAATAGCTGCTTTGGGCAGTCTTTCCGTTATTGAAGTTTATAATAGAGCCGCCGCCCTCTGGTACGAATAAATATCCTTCCTCCAAAGAAGTACCTGCTCCAAAATATGGCAGTACATTTAAAGTCAGGAGTGGATATTTTTTCTTGTATTCAATCTCCTCCATGGGAATTTCAACCTTTAAGTCGTTTCCCTCCAGCCGATAAATAATGCTGACATTAAACACCGGTTTATCCGTAGACTGATCCGCCGTATATAGCTTTTTTCCCTCCGCATAGTCCTGAGTGGTATAGCCAGCTTCCTTAAAATATTCTTCAAACTTGGTCTTAATATTGTTTTTGACCCCATCACGCAGAACATAGATCACTTCATCTGCAAGAATTGGATATTTGGCAAGCAGGGCATCTTTATCTTCCTTTTTTCCCATATGGTTGATGTCATACATCTTGTAGTATTGTTTCACCATGCTCGCATT
Organism: [Clostridium] aerotolerans DSM 5434; assembly: GCF_000687555.1. Taxonomy (GTDB): domain Bacteria; phylum Bacillota; class Clostridia; order Lachnospirales; family Lachnospiraceae; genus Lacrimispora; species Lacrimispora aerotolerans. The sequence continues at coordinate 95,761 of NZ_JHWJ01000002.1, forward strand.
GGATTTGCTCATCTGAGATAGAAATTTCTCAAACTGATCTTTCAATATAACGTTAGGAACGATAAATTCCTTTTCCACCTCTCCAATGGAGTAATTTACCTTAATGGAATCTTTGGTTGCCTCTATACCATAGATTTTACTGGCTATGCTGTATTTGTAATTGTTATAAAGAGTGTCTACCCCATTGATGGTGCTGTAGGTCAAAAGAAGGGTTGACTTCAGATTCTCAATATCTGTCGAAAGCGCCACTTTATCCTCATCTGCATCCTGTGGATTGGAATACCACACCTTACCTGTGGATTTCACCTTGACCATAAACTGTGTGGTTGCAGAATCCATGGTCAGCTTTAACTTATCATTTTCCAGTATGATTTCCTGCTCTTTTCCCTCAAAAGCATTTACCCTGATTATACTTTCCGATTCCGGTTCCTTTTTGGTAAGTGTTAATACCAAAGCCACCACAAAAATCACCAATAGAAGCAGAGCAGGAGCCAGGAGATTTTTAAGCTTATCTTTTATCATTCTCATTTACCCTCCCACCCGTCACATCCGGAACATGATTTCTTTTACAATGGAAACAAAATACGAGATTCCCTGGCTGATCATGCTAAAGAACAGCAATAAGATAAATATCATGACCAGCATGGCAAACACCGATGCAATCATAAACAAGATGGTTTTCGTCATGGTGTATTCATGGATCTCCATCATGGCACAAATCATTAAGACTGCTATCCAGCCCATCATAAACACCAGTGCAAAGTTGTAAAATGCGCCTTCTTCTACCGTAATAAGATTGCTGAGTATAATCATGGGAAACCGTATGAGCGGATATGGTGCCAGTGCATAACCGGCCCCCATACAGATCTGCGACAGTTTTCCTTTTCCGTCAAACAACGTAGTAAGCCCCCAGTTTCCCACACAGAACAATACCAGGGGAAACAGGATACTGGCAATGTAGACAAAGATATTGATTCCTTCCCGGTAAACCTGCATAAACTGGAAATTGGTATATTGCAGCGACATGATTCTCGCAAGCAGGGTCAGTAATACGATTGTATTTGCTGCCGCAAGGGAACCCCTTTTTTCATGGGTTAAGTCCCAGAAGCCATCCAGCGGATGGGTAATCACATACAATGAATATTTTAATGTTGATACATAACGATTGGCCGTCATACCTTCCTCCGTTTCTGAATTACTCTTTAAAAATCTCCGCAGTATCGATTTGGTACTTGATTTTCTTTCCTCTTTCTATGAGCGCCGGGAGAACAAATAAGAGGATTACTCCTGTAAATAGTAAGCCTATATGTTCTTCCACCCACTCCTTCCGATACTGCTTAAATGCCTTGGAGTAATTCCTTGTATCCCATTTTAATTCAAAGTACTTCATGGCTTCTTTATACTTTTCCTGGCTCATGAGTGAGGTTCCGATTCCCACATATGCCAAATCATAATTTCCATTTTGCACCTTTACCTTTTCCCAGGTTTTCCCGGAAGCCTTGTAATCTCCTGCATCGTACTCTGTTATGGCCTGATAAATTAAATTTCCAAATTCCGTAGGGGTAAATACGGTAAGGCTGGCATCCTGTGAATCCAGAACAAGAAGATCATTTTCCATATGATCAATGGCAGATGGAAGCTTAAAGCTGCCGTTTATGTTGCCATTTCCGCCAAAGGCATATAGCATATGGCCTTGTTTGTCATAACCGAAGATTCTTCCTCTGACCTTATCAATGGCAAAATAGATTCCATGATCTAGTGCCGTTATATCGGTAATTAAGGAGGGGCCCTTGTAGCCTCCCCCAAGTCCCCAATAGAGATCACCCATAACACGATAATTTCCATTTTGTATGAGAATGTTCTGCCCCATCAGATTCAATCTTCGAATGGGCACATCGGATCCGGTATCCATGCCCTTATCGCTTACATTTGTGGTGCATGCAAAGATAAATCCCTCGGCATCCATATAAATATTGTCATACTCCGTGGGCACAAAGGATTCCATCGCTGCTCTCTGCGCCTTTGTTGCATACTTTTTCCAGATATAGTCTGAAAAATTGTAGGTTACCTGGCTGGCGCCGTAAAAACCAGTAAAGGTTCCGTCTGCATCGTACTTTATCATTCCTTTGTTGATATTGTCGGCAATGCAGTATACCCTTCCTGCTGCATCCACCTCCAGCTTATTCGGAAGAAATTCAGCTGATTGGTCAAAGACCACATTATCCGGCTTTTGAAACATCATCACAAAGTTTAAGTCCTGATCTAATTTTAAAATCCGGTTATTTCCCTTATCACAGATGTAGAGATATCCATCCTTTGTGACACAAATATCCGTGGGCTTTAAAAACGTCCTGACCTCCACATCTCCTTTTATTTCATCAATGACACGGATTTGTTTAAAAGCATTCTTGTTTTCTCGTTTCAACTGTACGATCCGGTTGTTACCGGTATCGCAGATATAAACATCATCTCCCTGGACATACAATCCTGACGGTGCGTTAAAGCCTTTATTTAACCCCAGATCCGTTGCGGTATAAACGTCTACGGTGCTATAGGCATCAGGGGAATACTGTACATCACCCCAATAATCATAGTTATAGGTATAGCCCCTTTCCGAGCCGTCATCTGCATAGGCCGCAACTGTGGGACCCGAAAGAAAGCTTACCGAAAAAATCAATGCTGCAAGATAATTCATGCTCCTTTTCATATCCTGTTTTCCTCCCTCTCCTTACTTCACAGATTCTTTCGTATCATTCCTTTAAACCGGAACTTGCCATGGTTTCAAGGATACGGCTTTCCGACAGGATGAAGATAGTAATTGGAACAATCATAACGACTACCGTTACCGCTGCCGCCTGACCGGTTCTTGCAATTCCACCGCTTTGTATCTGCTGCAGAGCATAGACAAGAGTCTTCTTTTCTTCGGAATAAATGAAGGTTGCCGCTTTGTTATTCCATAGGCTTTGTACGGAGAAGATGATTAATGTCAGCCACGCTGGCTTTACATTAGGCATTACAATTTGAAGAAATATCTTTCCAAGACCGGCTCCGTCTATCATAGCTGCTTCGATTAATGACATGGGAATTCCTTCCATAAACTGCTTCATCAGGAATAATCCCATAGGTGCCGCAAATGCCGGTATAATAACAGCCCAGTAAGTATCAATCCAGCCCAGCTTGCTGATAATCAGGTAATTGGGGATTGCCGTTACATATCCATTAAACATTAGTGCCGTCACAACAATGGTAAAGAACAGCTTACTGCCCGGAAACTCATATTTTGAGAGCACAAAGGCTCCAAGGGAAGCAATGATTAAATGTCCTGCCGTACCTGCTGCCGTAATAAACACGGTATTGAATATGTATCTGGAAAAGGTGACCCAGGATTTTCCCATGGTGACGAATAAATCCTGGAAGTTATCCAGAGTCGGATTCTGTGCAAATACCTTAGGGGGAAACAAAAACAATTCATCCAGGGGCTTTAGTGAACTGCTGACAGCAAATACAAGGGGAAATACCATAGCGATCGCAACCAAAAACAGCATGAAGTAAATCAGGAAGTCTCCGGTTCTGGAACGGTTTGGTTTTCTTTTTTTGATTTTAAATAATTTACGATTTATCATATCAGGTCCCTACTCTTCTTAACAGACTCTGGATTGCCTTGTTACATAAGATCATGATTAAAAACAGCAAGGTAGCAATCGCCGATGCATACCCCATCTCAAATCTTGAAAAACCATAATCAAACAAATGGGTCACAACGGTACGTGCTGCATAATCCGTACTTGGATACCCGCAAAGTGCCATGGTAACATCACAGACCCCAAATGCTTGTGTAATCGACATGACCGCACCAAACATCAGCATTGGCTTCATATTGGGAAGAGTAATATACCATAACTCCTGCCACCGGTTCTTAACTCCGTCCATATATCCTGCTTCGAACTGAGACCGGTCCACTCCCTGAAGACCTGCTACAAAGGAAAGGAACCCGGTTCCCAGACTCATCCAAAGGATAACCAGCATACATACCGTTAGCATATACTTGGGGTTGGTAAGCCATAGGACAGGAGCATTGATAAGACCTGTATTCATTAAAAATGCATTGACATAGCCAAAGGAATCCCCTCTAAAAAAGATGGAAAAAATAACAAATACATTGCCTGCTATGGATGGCGCGTAAAATATGATAACTGCAATGGTCCGAATCCACCTTGGCAGCTCATTGATGAGCCATGCAAAAAGGAAAGACATGATATATCCCAATGGTCCGGTAATTACGGCAATCATAAATGTATTTTTAACTGCTGTTAAAAAGATATCATCCTGTAAAATCAGACTGATATAATTTTGCAATCCGATAAATTTCGGAGACTCCAGAATGTTATAATAAGTAAAGCTGAAAAAAATGGAGGAACAAACTGGCAGAATGTAAAACATGGTAAATAATATTGCATAGGGTGCAAGAAACAGGTAGCACGCTTTGCTTTTTTTTGCCTTTTTCACCATGATTCCAAACTCATGACGGCGCAGCGTAACATATTTTTTTAAATACTCTCTCATCCCATCCTCCTGCTACTCGTTGGGAAGTCCAAATTCAATTCGTTTCTTCTTTAACTCCTCATTAATTGTCATCGAATACTCCAGAATCGTTTCTCTTGGATCCTCTCCGTTATTGATTACCTTTCGGACTGCGTTGGTGATATGTCTTCCGGTATAGTAGCCTCCTGCAACCTCACGGAATCCAACCGTTGACTTCCACTGCTCTCCCAGCACTTCTACATTATCCGCACTCCATGCCAGCTGACGAAACGCATCTTTGTTTGCTGTTGCATATCTTGCAGAAGATCCAAGAAGTGCTTCTAACTCACGGCCAAATCTCACCTGAGTGTCTGTCTGTGCCCACCATTTCATGAACTCCCATGCATTCTGTTTCACCTTTTCATCCTTTGTTTTTATCATCATGGTGCAGGTTCCTGTGGAGTAATCAGAACGATCGATTATCTTATTCCCGGCTGTATCCTTTTTCTCTGTGCCTGGAATCAGTGTAAAATCCCATAATCCTCTGATTTCCGGCGCCGAAACCATTAAGGTATTGTAGCTGTTGTAATTTGCAATTCCTATAGGCATCTGACCAGACCTGAAACGGCTGACAAAATCATAATCTTTCGGCATTCCATAGTCCGTAAAAAAACTGGTGTATGTGTTAAACGCTTTTACTCCAGCCTCATTATCTATGATGGTTTTTAAAGCTTTCTCATCATATACATCGCTGCCATTTTGGTATAACAAGGTATATAAGACTGATAAGTCCGGGGCGGTCGTACTGGCAGTTGTTGGAATTCCTACCTCCATATTGTTTCCCTGGATGGTGGGCAGCATATGAATCAGTTCCTCCCAGGTATTTGGCACCTGAAGATTTAGTTCCTTCATAATATCTTTTCTGTAAAACATTACATTGTAGGTCTGGGTCTCAGGAATTGCATACAGGCCGTTGTTAAACTCATACGCTCTGTAAGCGCTTTTATAAAATGAGTTAAGTACTTCTTTATGGTCCTCAAACTGTGTTAAATCCTCGACTGCATTTCTAAGGGCGTAATTAACCGGCTGATCAGCCCCTACGGACAGCACAACATTCGGCCCACGGCCTGCTACCACCGCATTTAAAAGGGCTCCAGCTTCTACGATTTCTACGTTGACCTTGATTCCGCTTTCTAAGGTAAAGGTATCATCCACCATAGTTTTTAAAATCGTTCCCTGATCACGCCCGGTTGCGATCCATACTTTTACCACCGAGTCCTTATTTTCATCCTTGCCGTAAACGTTTCCCACGGCATTATAATCCACGAAGAAAGAGGCAGTAAACGATTTTACTTCATGCCAGACTTTATCAAACACACTTGCTTTATCGGCGGATATGCTAACATCCCCACTGCTTACAATGAGATAATCCACATCTAGTTTTGTCTCCCTCATGTTGAGTATTGCAGTTCCCAATGAAGTAATATTATTTTTAAAATCAATAAAACTTACCGTTATCTTGTCTGGTCGTTCTTCAAACAGCTCAAGCTGCTGTGCCAGTGTTTGTGCCGTCGCAATCTTTTCTGCCTTTTGACCGGTATAGGCCACCACATCATCAATGATTTTGTAGAGTCGTTTTGACTCTAAGCCCATTGCTTTTATTACATCCGGATATAACTGCCCCAAATTATAATCACGGTACTTATCCGGAGCTGCGCCTGTATAAACTAAAAGCTTACGATAAATCTGATTCAGCCGATAGGTAGACTCCTCTAACTCCTTTAATATATCGCCCATGCCTCCAAGGGTCGCTTCCAGACGAATGGTATGGCTGCCTGCCTTTAAGTAAAATTCATAGGGGTTTCCTTCCTCATCGGATAACGTCTTCACATCCCAGTCATTTTCATAATCAAAGGAGATTGTCTTAACCTCCTTAAAGGGAATTTCACCATCAATCAAAAGGCTTCTGCTGGAAATGCTGCCTCTGGAATAATTCTGCCTTCCCTTGACTGTAATATGATAATACCCGTCCTCCGGTACCTCGAAGTTCCATTCGATCCATTGTCCTGCCCCATTCCATGCTTCTCCTCCCGTATAGTTAAGCACGGTTTTCGTTACACTGTTTGGCTCTGTCGTTGGAGACGACCGGTCGTATTTGGCATAGAGGGATGGCTCTGATCTCATGGAAGAATCCTCTCCCTGGATTTTTAGCTGAAAGCCTGTGAGAGGCTTTTTATTTTCAGGCTGATCTTTCTTGTATTCTATGTAGGTCTTCTTATCCTTTACTGCCGTAAGAGCCAGTTTACGTAGCACCATGGGCTCATTTACTGCGGCAAGGCTAAGAATATTATTTCCTTGTTTAAAATAAAATTGATATGGCTCCTGCATGTATCCCATATCATCTTTACAGTAGGCGCTCTGCCATTTATAAACTTCAATCTGAGACGGGCGAATCTGATTTCCCTGATTATCCGTAATGACCTTTCCTTTATCTGTCCATTGTCTTTTAAAGGTCAGATTGGCTGCACTCGTAAAAGGACTCTCACCATTAATGTAGATGGCACGTTCTGCGGCAACACCTCTGGATTCTATTGTCATATATTCCAGATACACATTGTAAAATCCCGCCTCTGGTACTTCCACATTCCACGTCACCGTTGATCCATCTCCAGTATAAAGTGCTTCTGCCTCTCCTTCATACTTTTGATACACGGAAATATTTTTGCCTGATTGATAGCTGCATACATTAATATCCACATCTGTCGCTGGATAACCAGCATCAGAGTAACTGGCTATATACTGAGAATAGGTTCCTTCGCGGTCAAGCCCATCGACCTCTGATAAAAGATCAACGCCTGCATACTTATCCGCATAGCTCTCTACTCCGGTCATCCGATTCATCAAATAAATCAGAAGTACGAATACTGCAATGACACCTAATACCACACCTGTTTTTTTAGCAGTGCTTTTCATAGTTCCTCCACCCCTCGCCCGACATCTATCTAACTATTATTTTATCAAGTTCAACGACTATCGCTTATCAGTTATTGCTAGTTACCCCTCACATATTGCCTAGTTTTCGCTTTATCTTTTTAATTTTATTGTGCAATATTTACCTTTTTGTCGTATCGTGCTAGAATTGTTTTAGTAAGAGTGTTAAACTTATTTTGTATAATATAAGCACACTGAATATTAGCAAATGGAGGAATCATGGTAGGAGATCAGATTAAATGTTCTTATTTAGACTTTTACACTCAGAACAGTGATTGGAAAGAACGTACCGTTGATGATAACTACGAGACAATAAACTTCCAAAATGGATCTACGATCCGAATCTGGTACAACTGTCAAGCGAGTAATTTCGCTCCCCACTGGCATACTGCACTTGAGATCATCATGCCAGTGGAAAATTATTATGATGCAGTATCTTCTAATAAAAAGTATCATATTCTTCCAGGTGAGATTCTTATCCTTCCTCCTGGTGAAATTCATTATTTGATTGCTCCTGATTACGGAAAGCGCTTTATCTTTCAGTTTGATATCTCAAGCATTACCAAATTGAAAGGATTTGCAGGACTTCAATCCCTGCTGAGCAGTTCCCTACATATTACAAATACAAGCTATCCCCAAATTTATGAGGATGTCCTGCAATTGCTCATGCAGATGCGTAATGAATATTTTGGTTCCAATGAATATCGGGAATTGGTAATTTACTCTCTTTTACTCAATCTTTTTGTTACCCTTGGACGAAACCGATTAAACAATATTAATCTTTTTCCAAACGTCCGTATCTACAAGCAAAAAGAATATATGCAGAAATTTAATACGGTAATTAACTACATTGACGCTCATTACAGGGAAGAGCTTTCCTTAGATGATATTGCAGCCTTCAGCGGCTTTTCCAAGTACCATTTTACCCGGTTATTTAAGCAGTACACGGACTCAACCTTTTATGATTATCTGAGTTTTAAACGAATTAAGGCTGCGGAAACACTTTTGGCTCAGCCAAACCTGTCCATTACGGAAATCGCTTTGTCCACAGGTTTTTCAAGCATCTCCACATTCAACCGTATTTTTAAACAGCAAAAAAACTGTACCCCAAGCGAGTACAGATCTTTTTGCAATCATAATTAATCTACATCGTAAATTTAGTTCTTCTGCATCATCAGCTGTGCAGTTACCAGATTGTAATAGATGCCTTTCTTTTTCATTAATTCCATATGGGTACCGGATTCTGCAATCCGGTGCCTGTCAATGACAATTAATCTGTCTGCATCCTTTAATGTGGAGAGCCTGTGAGCAATGGCAAAGGTGGTTCTGCCGTTTGTCAGTCTTTTAAGTGCCTTTTGAATGAGATATTCATTTTCCGTATCCAGGCTTGCTGTCGCCTCATCCAAAATAAGAATCTTCGGATCATTTAAAATTGCCCTTGCAATTGCCACCCTCTGCCTTTCTCCTCCGGAAAGATTGTGACCCTTTTCTCCCACATAAGTTTGATAGCCATCAGGAAGACCACAGATGAAATCATGTGCATTTGCCATTTTGGCCGCCCGGATAATTTCTTCATAAGAAGCCTCTGGTCTTGCAAACCGTATATTGTTTAAAATGGTACCTGAAAAAAGAAAGGTCTCCTGCAAAACAACTCCGATCTGAGAATGGTAATCGGAAAGGCGTATATCCATAATATTTTCCCCATCCACTCGTATTTCCCCGTCGTCCACCTCATAGAGATGCATCACAAGATTGATGAGTGTGGATTTTCCTGTGCCTGAAGCCCCTACGATTCCAATCATCTCTCCCTGCTTTACCTTAAAATCAATCTGCTCGATGACGGGTTCATATGATTTGTAACCAAAGGATGCATGATGAAATTCCACGTTTCCCTGTATCTCATGATATTTGGCATTTTCATGGTCAAAGATCTGAGGCTCCTGCTTTAATACATCTCCGATTCGTTCCATACTTGTAACCATATTCATGAGCATTCGCGGCATATTGGTCAGCCATCCTATGTACGTATACAGGAGAGTGGTGTAGGTGATAAACTGAAACAGCCTGCCTGGAGTCATTCTACCGTTTAATACGGATATTCCTCCAAAATAAATAACAAGGTAGACACCTGCTTCAAGGACAAAACCAATGAAGGGATACACCGTTGCAAAAAATACTTCATTGCTTCTTTGCACCTTAGCAAACTCTTCTGTATTCTTGTCGAAATACTCTGCTTCCCGTTCCTCCTGTCCATAGGATTTTACCACTGCCATTCCGGAAATTACATCCTGAAGCCCACTGCTTACTTTGTCAGCTTTTTCCCCCTGCATATGAAATCTTGTTCTGATATATTTTCGCAACGACAGGGAAAACACCATGGCAGCCGGAGCAAATAAAAATGCCAGCAATGCCAGTTTCCAGTCCAGAATCAGCATCAGCAGAACATCTGCGATAAAAAGAATAATGATCGTGAACAAATTACAGAAGGTTTCTCCCATGAAGTCTCTTACTCTTCCTGTATCATAAAGGATTCGGTTCATCAGCTCTCCCGGACTTCTTTCAGTGATAAAGGAAAGTGACAAAAGCTGTATTTTAACATAAAGCTTTTCCCGAAGTCCGGCACTGATTCTTGAGCCAAGCTTTGAGCAAAGATAGGATTTCCCTGCATTGATAAATACAATACCAAGGCTCATGATGAACATAAGGCTTAAGCAAAGCACTGCCTGTTTCACATTGCCTTTGTTCCCAATTAGAACATCATCCATCAGGCGCTGCTGAATGGCAGGATTTGCCAGAGTTACTGCCGTTGCAGATAACATTAGTAGAACAATAACTACAAAAAGTTTCCACTGCGGTTTTATAAGCATTAAAAAATCAGACACCAGTCCTTCCTTTTTTCCTGCACACTTGGGGCATTCCCTGGTTCCCGGTAATGCTCTTTTGCAAATCAGACAGGCGGTCTCGTATTCGCGGCTGATCACCCGTTCCTTTTCCCCTCGCTGCAAAAGCAGACAGCCTCTGGTGATATAGGAATACCTGGTCAGATGCTTTGCGGAATACCTGCCCAGGAATTCCTCTTTTCCATCCTTTACTACATAGAGAATACCACTTGAAATCTGAGGCTCACCTACTACTTTCTCAAGCTCCGAAAGCCGGTACGCTTTGGTACAGCTGCCCTCCTCTAATAGAAGTATCCTTAGATTGGTGACTACCGTATAGGAATTATCTCTGAAACTCCCCTCCCGGTCTAAATCCAGGGGAAAGCAGTAATAGATTTCTTCCCCACGGGCCAATGAGAGGAGCTCTTTATTTTTATCTGTTAATTGATACAAAAGTTCCAAGGCAGCCTCCTCTATAAAAACAGATCCAGTTTTCTGCGCTCTGCGGGTGTAAGCCGCCCTACATCCGGTATTTCAAAGCGGTTCTCATCAATATCTGAGAGAAGAATCCGTTCTTCCGTCAGATGAACCACTGCATTTCCTCCCATTTGGATTGTGAATCTGCACTCTCCATGATCCGTGATGACGTCCCAGTAAGCAAACCCATATTCTTCCTTAACCGATCGGATTTTAGTAATAACAGGTGTAAAGTACCGCAGGTTCAGCTGCTCCCTTAAAAGCTTAATCGTTTCTTTTTCCATATCTTCTAAATCTTCTATGATTCCAATTTCTTTTGACTTATCTCCTACGGAGCGGACGGACAAAAACCGGTCCTTCTCCATAAATGGGAACATTCGCATCACCTGGATTCTTAAATAGGATTCCTCTCCCACGGAAAGACTTACAAATCCTCCCTCTGTCCTTTTAAATACAGTATTATGTTTTGTCAGGTAACGGATCTTAAGCATCTCTTCTGTTTCCCGTTCCATCTGACTCAAGTTAAACTCTTCTGGCATTTTTCTCTCATCCCTCCGAACATGGCAAGTGTTCTATCGTTAATGCCTTTGTTTGTAATTCCAACAGTTTATAATAGGTCCCATGCAGTTTAAAAAGTTCGTCTCTGGTCCCCTGCTCCGTAATTTTCCCCTGTTCAATCACCACCAAATAATCTGCGTCCCGCAGCGTGGAAAGCCGGTGAGCAATAGAAATTGTAGTTCTGCCCTTTACCAGGTAGTTGATAGATTTTTGAATCAGGCGTTCCGTTTCCGTATCAACGGAAGCAGTGGCCTCATCCAAAATAAGAATCTTCGGATTTGCAAGAATTGCTCTTGCAATGGAGATCCGCTGCCGTTCCCCGCCGGAAAGCTCCCGCCCGGAGGCACCGATTCTCGTATCGTAAGCATCCGGCATCCCCATGATGAACTCATGAGCTCCGGCAAGCTTTGCTGCACGGAATATCTCCATTCGTCCTGCCTCTGGTTTTCCATATGCGATGTTATCTGCTACCGTCCCCATAAATATATACGTTTCCTGTGATACCATAGCTACGTTTTTACGCAGATCATGAAAGCAGATTTTTTTAATGTCAATTCCGTCAATTGTAATCTGCCCTTCCACGGGATCATAAAGTCTGGAAATCAGGTTCACAATCGTGGTTTTTCCAGCTCCAGAGCGTCCCACGATACCCAGCATGCTGCCTGCTGGAATTTTAAGCGTAATATCCTTTAATACCGTTTTGTTTTCTGTATATCCAAACGTGACATTTTGAAGAGAAATATCTCCTTTTGGTTTCTCCAGTCTCAGGGCATCCGGAGCCTCTTTTACCTCCGGTATGGCGTCCATGATCTCGAACATTCTCTTTGCACTATTCATACTATCTGCCCATTGGTTATACACTCTCGCAAAAAATCCCATAGGTCCACGAAGCTGTCCCACGTAGCCTGTAAATGTAATCAGCGTTCCCAGATTCATATTTTTACCGCTCATCAGAAAGTACACCCCAAGCCCCCAGACTGCAAAGGATGCGATCTCCTGGGCTCCGCCATAGATGAGATGAAACGCATTTTGCTGACGGGAAATGGCAATTTCTGCATTTAAAAGCCCCTTGTTCGGCTCCTTATAGCGTTCTGCTTCCAACCGTTCCTGACCGAAGGATTTGATGACCCTTGCCCCGGTCAGATTATCATTTACAGTACTATTTACGGATCGCTCAGCCCGATGTCTTTTACCAAACAGCACCCAGATCCTGGGCCTAAGATACCAACTGATTGCAAAAAGGGCGGGAAACAAAAGAAGGGTCACGATGGTCATCTGCCAGTTAATTCGAACCATAACCGTCACAGAAGCAAGAATGATAAAACCATTGATGAGAATATATGGCGCACAGTCAAAATAGAACCCGGTGACCCGATCCGCGTCACTCATGACACGTGTCATCAGTCCACCGGTCTGCCTGTTTTTATAAAAACTGATGGAAAGCTTTCCCATAACACGGAAGATATCTTTTTCCATATTCCGGACAACTCCCGTTACCATTTGTGCCGTAAAAACCCCTTGAATAATCTGCAGCAACAGGAGGGTTATTTTTACAGCCAGCATAGTAACCACAGCCAAAAACAGTGCTGTGACAAAATCCCCATGTGCGATTCCAAGCCTTATTAAAAAATCCTGGTTTTTTGCAAGAATCCGGTCATATAAAACCATACCAGTTAAGTAAGGCCATACCAGGTTGAGCCCAGCTCCTGCCAGAATGCAGATTAACATCAGCACCAGCTTCAGGCGATATGGCTTAAAATATTTTGTCGCCCGAAGGAAGGCGGTCTTCCGGTTGGTGCATCTGGGACATAACCTGGTGGCAGAATCCGGATACATTCTTCCACATGTTGGACAATAGATTTCCTCTTCCACCTCAAAAGGACGTCCCTCCCAGGTCATAATCAGCCTGTGTACCTGATGCTTACAGAAATTAGAAAAGGCGGCAATGCAGTAATCAATTCCCCGATACCGTATTGTCAATGTGCTGCATGCCACCTGGGGTTCTATAAACATGTTTTCTATATCCAGTACCTTATACTGACTGACTGTCCAATCTCTTTCCCAGTTCGCATACATTTCCCTGGTGGAGCCATAGCCTTTAAAGTAATGTACACGCTCTGCTCTTTTTGTCTCCTGAAAGAAAAAAAGCATCTGCTCTGTAAGAATCACAAGCCCATCCCGGTAGCTGCCTTCCGGATCCATATCCGTTTCAGCCTTATATAATATCTGGCTTTCCGTGATTTCCTCCCGCATAAGAATTGCTTTTATTCCTTCTGGAATCTTTAATTGCTTCATAGCTGTTCTCCGTTATAATATTTGAAATCATGAAATACGGCAGTTCCACCTGTATTACTTGTGGAATATAAAAACAATCCGTATCGGCAGCCTGTAAAATGGTCCAGTTTAAAGACCAGATGCTGATTTCCAGCAAGATTCCACTGGTTGTTCTGCTTATAATAAAATTCCGCCATATCCTTCATATCCCGGAAATCTGCTTTTATTTTAAGTGAAACCGAATCTCCTTCTATAGGAACCCGGTAACATTCCATTCCCGGCATACAATCCAGTGAAAGATCGCTAAGTGAGGTATCTTCCATTCTTCTGCTCCACATCACCAGATAATAGCATCCGGTCGCTCTGGTAACGCCCACCAGACCATAACACCCCTGCAGCGCACATATCCCTGCATAATCTCCATTCTGTAATTCACTCACATCTAAGGTCACTTCTGCACTGCTGACAGGATACATCATCCTTTGAGTCAGGGTATTGACCGCCTGTGTCAAATTGATACTGATTTTTCCCGTCTTTATTGCCAACCCGTTGTTATCGGTCCTCCACCACAGGCTGTCATTGGGTTCATGATTCCACTGCCACACATTTATAAGCTCTGGCTTTCCATTTTCATCTTTTTTTCCGGTAAAAAATCCGGATGCATACAAAGGCTTATACTCATAATCAGGCCTTGTGCTTTCGATGTCAAAGTGTTGCGGCATCTTTTTGCAGTCTCCGAAAACCGGCCAGTCATGGTCCCAGGTAACAGGGACCAGAACCGGAATTCTACCCACAGCCCCATGATCCTGAAACAGTATCCCAAACCATTCTCCTTTTGGTGTACTTACAATTCCACCCTGGGCGACCCCCTGGTTATAAAAACCAATGTCATCGTCAAAAATGTCTCCGCCTTTGAATTCTCCCTCCAAATGATCCGACAGAAAGCAGGCCTGGGTTCTGCGCGCCATTCCATATTTCGGCCAGTGTATAACAAAAAGATAATATTTATCATGAATCCGATAAAAATGAGAACCCTCATAGCCCAGGTAAACATCTGCCTGCTCCTCAATCAGGATTCTGCACAATCCGTTCTTTTTGGGGGCTGTCAGCTCTTCATTCATCTCTGTCATATGAATCTGGTTCATTCCCCATATGATATATGTTTTTCCATGATCAAAAAACAACGAACCATGATGGTAAACTCCCTGTACATCATGCCTCTCCCAAGGCCCCTCTGCTTGATTGGCCGTAAAAAGGTAAGTCCTTCCTGTGTCATAGGCCGAAAAGCAGATATAGAATCTTCCTTCATGAAAACGAAGGCTGGCTGCCCACATCCCTCTTCCGTAGATATTCTGCTCCCCTTCCAGACACTGTGCCGGCGTACTGTCTAATCGGCGAAATACATAGGTAACGATTTCCCAATGTACAAGATCATAGGATCTTAAAATTACACCTCCTGGAAAAAAGTGCATGGTCGTACTAACCATATAATAGGTATGCCCCACTCTGATTACATCAGGGTCTGGATAATCCGTTTTTATAATAGGATTTATTTGGTCCATATTTTCTCCCTTTATAAGCTAACTCTGGGCGGTCAAATGAATCAGACTTCCAAAGCAGTCTCCACCGGCCCATGGTGTATGAATGCGATAGCCTCCATACATCAGTTCTTCTCCCATATAGGAACGTTTTTCGCCCTCAATCTCATAGTTTCTATCCGGATGTAAACCTTTGAATCGAATCGTATGTACAAATTCTCCCGGATGAAGCAATACATGCACAAAGGAAATGATTGCTTCTTCTTTATCCTTTGACACTACCATGTAACAATCATATACGCCATTTGCGGCATAAGAAGCGATACGGTAATAATCCCCCTGCCGCACCAAATCATTATATTTATGATACATCGCGATTTGCTCCGGAATCTGGATGCGATCCTCCCTGGAGAGCTTTGTCACATCAAGCTCATATCCAAAGGTGCCTGCTAGCGCTATCTGCCCTCTTGTTTTAAATGGTGTTACACGCCCCGTGATATGATTGGGACAGTCACTGACATGAGCTCCCATGCAGGACAAAGGATACAACAATGCAGTTCCTTCCTGAATCATCAGGCGTTCCAGGGCATCTGTATTATCGGAAGTCCACACCTGTGGACCATAATACAGCATTCCCGGATCAAAACGTCCGCCCCCGCTGGAACAGTTCTCAAGAAGCAGATATGGAAATTCCTTTAAAAGCCGATCCTGCAGCTGATATACCCCGAGAACATACCGGTGCATCACTTCTCCCTGTCGATCCGAGGGCAGGCCATAGCTTCCGATATCCGCCAGTGTCCGGTTCATATCCCATTTTACATATTCGATATGAGCGCTGTGCAGTACCTTTGAGATCATATCATAAACAGCGTCCACTACTTCCTGTCTTGATAAATCCAGAACATACTGACTTCTTCGAAGAGACGGTTTTCTCCCTGGTACAGCGATGGCCCAGTCAGGATGGGCACGGTATAATTCTGAATCCAGAGACACCATCTCCGGCTCCATCCATATTCCAAATTTCATGCCCAGAGCATGAACCTCACTTACCAGATGGGATAGTCCTCCCGGCAGCTTTTCTTCATTTACAAACCAGTCCCCCAGAGAACTGGTATCATCATTGCGCACTCCAAACCAGCCATCGTCCACAACCAGCATCTCGATACCGTCTGCTGCCGCTTCTTTCGCAATGGAAAGGAGCTTTTCTGTATTAAAATTAAAATATGTTGCCTCCCAATTATTTAAAAGAATGGGACGTTTTTTATCCCGATACTCTCCCCGGATCAAGTGTTTCCGGTATAAGTCATGAAATGTTCGGGTCATTCCGCCAATTCCCTGCCTGCTGTAGACAAGCACGGCCTCTGGTGCCTGAAATTCCTCCCCGGGGTTAAGCTTCCATAAAAAGTCCTCCGGGTGTATTCCCATGATAAAGCGCAGTCCTCCTGATGGTTCCAGGGCGGTCTGGGCTAAAAAATTGCCTGAGTATACAAAATTCATCCCATAGATTTCTCCCTGATCTTCCTCTGCCCCATGTGATGCCAGGGCCATAAAAGGCTGCGACTGATGCCCTGTTTTCCCGCAGATAGAATGTACACGATGAGTTCCCATACGAAGAGGATACCGATTGATTCTGCACTCTCTGGCCCAATCCCCATGAAGCGTAATGAGATCAAAATTCCTGTTATCCATATCAAGGGATGCGCTAAGTACCTTGGTTAAGAAGATTTCCTCCTCCCCCATGTTCACAATTCGAACACTTCTGGTCATTGCATCCACATTCTCAAATACCGTGTAGAGCAGAATGACTTGCAGCCTTAAAAACGAGTCTTCGCACACCAGCTCCAAAGTAACGCATTCATCCTTTTCGCCAAAGGTTGCAGGCAGACCGTTTAGCTCCGGCTTCCCTGAATAAATCCGATGCTTTATGTAGGAAAGCTTCAGAGCTGTATGTCCGCTCTTTGTCCGTATCCCAATTGCCGATTCCCGATAATCACCAATTCCGCCAGTGGGATATTCCTTTGGAAATCCACCCAGAAAGTTCAGTCGGTCTGCAGCCATCTCATCTGCTGCATATGCCGGCTCTCCTAACCCCATTAAATAAACCAGTCTATGACTTTTCATCTTTCTTCCATAATAGATGTGAGTCACAAACTTTTCTTCCCCGATAATACCAATCATATAGCTGGTATTTGGAGTATCCAGTTTAAAAACCTGATCCTCCTCAAAATACTCAATTGCCACTTGATTCCCTCCTCACTCATTTAAATCCCCATTTGTTATAAAATACATTCGTAGTTGAACTTCATGAAATCAGCTGCCCCTCCGATTTCTTTGGTGGAATAATAGAACAGTCCAAACCGGCATCCCGTGAAATGATCTAATTGGAAACTAAGCTTGTGGGGGCCTCCGATAGGTACCCATGCGCCCTCTTCTTCATAAAAGAATAAAGCCTCATCTTTTTCATCTCTGTAATCCACCTGGCATTTTAAGGTGACAAGTGGGTTTTGTACCGGAAGTTTCTTGTGAATGACTTCTTCCTGCCCCTTATGAAGCATTACGATAAAGTAATTTCCCATTTCTCTGGTAATTGCAACAGCCCCATATCGCCCTTGAAATGCTGAAATCCCAGCAAAATCGCCATCTTTAATTGCACTGGCATCAATTGTGACACTGGCTGCGCTGACATTTTCCATTGTCCTTTGAGTCAATGTATTATAGGACTGGGTGAGATTTTTACATATTTTCCCGGAATGGAGACGTAGAACTCCTTTCCGTTCGGTTACGGACCATAAGTCATTTCTAGGGGTATGATTCCATTGCCATGCCATATTCAAATGGAGCTTTCCATTCTCATCCGGCTCATAGATAAAATCATCGGACACATATAAAGGCTTATATATATAACCTGACCTGGTAGCTACTGTCTCTACTTCGGTGGGAACCTTCCCATTTATACCAAATACGGGAGTTTCTCCTCTCCAGATGACAGGCACCAGCACAGGAATTCTCCCCACTGCACCACGGTCCTGAAATAAAACTGCATACCATTTTCCTTCCGGTGTGTCTACGATTCCGCCTTGAGCCACACCTGAACCACGAAATCCCATATCATCGCAAAGTATATCTCCCCCTGTAAATTCTCCCTCTAAGGAATCGGAAGAAAAACAGGCCTCCGTGCGAAACCACCGTTCTCTTAGGCTGTGAATAAAAAAAGCATAATATCTGCCGTTTATTTTGTAAAAGTGACTGCCCTCAAATCCTAATCCCGGGTGATCTTTATCTTCAACAAGAATACGGTCAAGGCCGCCTTTCTTGGGTCCGGTTAATGCTTCATTCAGCTCTGTTAGCCGAATCGTTTTATTTCCATAGATAATATAAACTCTGTCGTCTTCATCAAAAAACAGAGAGCAGTCATGATAAAAACCTTCTATCCTCCGCTTTTTCCATGGCCCCTCCACCCGATCCGATTCATATAAATAGGTCTTATGGGTGTCATTGCATACAAAGCATACGTAAAATACTCCCTTATGATGCCTTAAAGTGGCTGCCCACATCCCCTTACCATAAATATTCAACTCTCCCTCAAGCATCTGAGCTGGCGTATTATCAAGAGTTTCATATACGTAACCAGCCAGCTCCCAATGAATCAGATCATAAGAACGCATAATTGCACCACCTGGCATGAAATGCATGGTGGTGCTGATCATATAATAGGTGTCTACTACACGTATTACATCAGGATCTGGATAATCCTGTTTCAATAATGGATTCTGTCCCCTTATCGGATTACTTGCCATATTTCCCTCCCCTTAAGTACATAAGAAAAGCTGTGTTTATTGATTCTTATGAAACCATTGCATGCCCCCTTCTCATCTTAACGGGGAATTGCTTTCTTTTCTCACTACTTTCTGCTATGTTCTATTCAGATATTGCTAAATTTTCTGATTCGTTTCTATCAGATAGAGGTTTCTTCTGTTCTGGCTCTTCTTTGCTTTTTTTACTATATATAAGCTGCGACACCACTTAGATTATTGATAGATTTATATATGAAAAATGAATCGCTGATAGGAGTTTCTATACGTGGTATACCTGCGTCTTTGTTTTTCTTATTTTATGAGCTAGTCAAATTATACAATTATTCAAGTCAGTAAACCATATAATCTCGACTACATATAACGCATAATTCGACATTTTGTTACAATTTTAACTATTGGTCTTCTCCAAGCGTGGCTGAATTCTAGTTCTAAAAAATCAGGTTAACACTTTTTTGCTACAGCCTCACTTATAAACAGTTGTGCTTCTATGAATAAGAGACTATATTGATATAAAATGAAAATGCCCTGCCTGAATCCGTTTTAATGAATTTAGGTAGGGCTCAAATGTATATTTAATAAATATATGTATCAGCACATTGGCTGTTATAAGGATTACAAAAATGAATTTATTTGTGTTAGCACCAAAGAAAGCAAGCAATATGGGTATAAGTATATTGAATCCAAGCTCTAAATATTAAGTGGTAATAGATATCGGGTAACAATTTCTGCAATCTAAATTTTAAATCAATTAACAGCAAGGGAGCATAAAATATTACCCTTATCATTTCATAAGATTTTTAGAATATAAGAATCATAACAGGCGATTACTGCCTATTTCTCTCTCCTATCCGTTCCAATTATGTACCTTACTTATAGAAGGTACAATTAATTGTTTTATATTTTGTTTACCTTAGGAATCCTTTCCATACTTTGTCTTTGTTTGCCGTATCTGCTCATATAGTATTACAAGTTCATTCTCAATCTTAGATCTTTTCCCCCATTGTAATACATTGAGTTTCATATTAGTTTTCTCTAACTCTCTTACTTCATCCCACAGCTCATTGATAACAGTTGTATATTCTTGCTCTAAACGTTCTTTCTCTTCTTTTTCTAAACGAGCCTTTTCTTCCTCACGCTGTCTCTCAAGAAGTTTTTCATTTGCAAAACCACGGCTGATATCAGCTTTCTCACTTGAATCCTTATATCCGTTTAAACCATCAAACAATTCTATAAGTTCTAAATAATCCTGTTCCGTCTCAGCCCCCTGAAGCCTGGATAGTCCCCTTTGATAAGTACTTTCAATGCGTTCAGTTTCAAGTCTATCATTTATTTTTTTGTTATATTCTTGAATTGTTTTTTTATAGCTTTCATCAGCAAATCGAACTGCTTTTTGATAATCCAAGTATCCATCCAGGGATTTTGTATGAGTGATTATGTCTTCGGAACAATGAAGTTTTAACAATGCTAAAAGCTTATAAAAGTACGCATATGCATTTCTAGGTTCTAAGTCTAAAATTCTATCACAATATTCCTGGGCAGATTGAAAGTTTCCATCTTCCAGAAAAAGGCTGGTACGTTCTAATAACTGGGTAACACCAGGAGTCAAATATGATATTTCTGAATTACTCTGCAAGCGGCTATCTGTTTTATCTTCATTTGCAGACAATACCTTTTTTATACCACGGATCAAATCTTGAATAAAACCAATCTTTGTCATATCCTGACTTTGAAACATGGATAATTCTTCAGGTAAATCGTATACATCTATGTCGCTGTAACAAGGAATTAAAAGCTTTCTTCTGTCTTTCTTGATTAATGATAAATAACGGCTCCATTCATTTTTAACCCATACTGCATTAAAATACTCTTGTTTTGTACCTATTACAACCATAACTTTGGCACTATTTAATGCTGCAAATATGTATGGTTCGTATAGTTGACCCAGTTTATCTTCCAGAGTTATTCGAGCAAAGAAAACTTTATAGCCTTCCTCTGTTAACTCGTAATATATATCTTGTGCCAGTGCACTGTCTTTTGTACGGGTCCCCCCCTCTGAGGTTTCCTTATAGCATATAAATACATCGTATGGCTCTTCTTGTGCAGAAATCACCAGAATGCCTTTTTGAATTTCAGCAATGCGCTTTGCTTCCAGCTCATATAAATCCTTTGTGTGTAAATCTTCAGCATTTTCAATCGCGGAAAGATAATCGGCATCTGTCAGTATTGAATCACTATGAACTCTATGACAGGTTGGAACTCTCTCATGTGTCTTGGGATCCTCTACATATTCAATACCAAACTTTGATAATACAAGTCCCCAATGTGCTTCCGCTGATGAAGCATTAATATTAAGAATATTTTCATACGCCATCATCGCCTTATCAAAATTATTTTGGCGTCTAAAATGATTGGCTCTGTTATAAAGATTTGCTATTTGATCGTCAGTAGCTTTTGGTAATGTCATTGTACTACCACAATGATCACAAGTTCCGTATGTTTGATTTGCGGAAGCTTCAATATCCCCACCACACATTTTACATTTTAATAAAGCCATAGTAATATCTCCTTAACTACATTCATTTACTTCATATTTATATGACCATTAAAATATATTTAATGGTATAGTCTCTTTTTCTTATTTTCTACTCTGGCCATACCATCAGGCCAAAAAAAAACTATTTTAAAGCTATGCATTTTCTATTTCGTTCTGCAACTAACTGCTGTACTTCTTTACAAATGATTTTTATGATTGATAAATCATTATCTACTACAGATTTAGAAAGATCAGCAACTCTACTCTTGATTTGATTTTCTAAATCTGCAAGCTCTTGGCTGCTCATTGGATCGCTGTAACTTATCGACTCTGCAAGTTCATTTAGTATTTTTTTTACAGCCTCATCTGTAATTTTATCTGCCATGCCTTCTATTTCTATGTGTAAGGTCTTGATGTAAAATACTTTTTCTTTATTTCTACTATCAATGCGCTCGATTTCATCTTTTGAAATATCTACAGCAACCAATCCTATCAGACAAGCACCAAAAAGAATTGTATTTAGTAAAATGCCATATTGGAAAGGAATAAAGACTAAAAAAATTTCTAATAGTCCAAATACTAACTGCACAATTAAATAAGTCCACGCAAGGGCAATTAATGAACACCCATAAACTTTGCTTCTCAGCCCTTCTCTCCCAAGAGCATAAAAGCCAACTCCAGCAGTCAATAAAATAGCCGCTGTTGTAAAACTATACCCTACCCAAAACATTCCACCTCTGTCCAATGGCAGCAAAAAAGCAACTATATTATATACAGCCAATATGACAAACACCGATATAAGGGATAACCCTTTGTTTTTTGAAATAATCATATCTTTAGCCCTCCCTAAAAATGCTGCCAATTACAGGCTGCTCAGAATTTTTTTCTTTTCTTCTTCAAATTCTTCGTCTGACAATATTCCTGCTTCTTTCATTAATTTAAGCTTCTCAACCTTTTGTTTAAAAGATACCATGTCATCAGATCCTTCTGGTATTGCAGAGGAGTTTGTTGTAGTAATATTATTTTTAACAGAACCTAATGATGACATCAAAGGGTTTAAAGCATCATTAGTGATACCTGCAACTACCGCACCCATACCACCAGCGATTCCTCCCATCATCCCAAGTCCAATTCCTGTACTGGAATAATTACCGACTCCTTCATTCATGGCAACCTTCTCGGCCACATCGTAACCACGTTCTGATTGATAGGTGTACCCTTCCTGCGCTCTCTTCTGTGCGATTGCAGCAGATTCTATCACCATTTTTTGTGCATTGGTCTGCTGATCGATTATCCCAACCTTTTGTCTCAGCTGTGCGTTAGCAACATCAGCATACTGTCTTATATGTATATCTTTAAAGGATTCATATGCTTTATCTCCATCAGGTTTTACAATGGTTGTTACAAAAAAGCGCTCAAGTGAGAGACCGTAATCATCAAAATCTGGAATCAATTGCTTATGCAAGGCTAATGAAAGCTCATCCATATGCGAGTCGACTTCAAAGATACCAAATTCGCTATTTTGCATTGTCTGAGCCAGGTATGGCTTAACTCTGGCCATTAGGAAAGCTCGGAACATCTGAGTTAGTCCTGCCTGCCCCAGGGAACGTTCCGTACCGACTAGTTTCACAAGCAGTTTTCGAGAATCCGATACGCGCAAGGCCATCTCCCCAGAAACTCCTATTTTAAGTGGAAACTTATAGGTCGGTTCCATATATTGAACCTGGCTATCTGTCCCCCACTTAATAGACATTTGCTCCGTTTTATTTATAAAATAGATCTCGCAATGAAATGGCGTTTGGTCATTTGTTGACTTACTTAAAAACTTCCTTACTAACGGTATATTCTGTGTTTCAACTGTATGACGTCCTGGACCAAATAAGTCCAGTGCTTGACCATTCATAAAAAATATTGCTTCTTGAGATTCATGTACGATTAGCTGTGTTCCAGTATTAAAATCTTCGATATTCGATTTCCATATAAATGTGTTGTTATCTCCTTCATACTCTACAATTTGAAAAATATCTGCCATTTTTTCTTCCTCCCCTAAACTTGTTCTTTTTTGCGAATATTATTTTACCAATAGTTTACGTTTACCATTCTGTTTGGATAAATTGTATTTATAAAAACTAATTGATCTATTAAATCTCGCTTCCATATTGCTCTCTTCTCATTTATTACATATAAATATTTCATTATATTTTATATAATATTACATATTATAACATTAATGATTAACATCATATAGATTTTGTTTTATTATTTGGTGATAAAATAATTTGATAGATCCTAACTAAAAAGTAAAGAATTCTTAGTATTAGTTATACATTATATGTCTATATGTTTCAATATAAAAAAGGGGTTAACTTATATAATGATTTTAAAAATATAATTTTTTTTATATAGTTTTAATTTTATGATTCCAAGATTAACACTTTCAAACAGATTGGTTTAACATGTTTAAAATTTTAATAGAGTTTATTAACATCACTCTTCTACTGTTTATACAAATATCCCTCCCCCAAAAAAATTCTTAATTTATTATCTTACCATTGAGGTATATAAATTAACTTATTAAAAAAAGGCAAAAACAGAGGTGGCTAATTAGAGCTCTTTGTTTTTGCCTTTTATTTAAGTACTTTCCCATCCAAATAAGAATCTGTATTAGTTGATTTTGGAGTGTTATGTCCAGTTTTGCACTAAACCCAATCATTATAATTTATATAATTGAATTTAACCTTTAATTCCTCTTTTTCATTTTTACGATTACATCTAGACAATTTGATAGGAAAGTTATGTTGATCTTCATTCTTTATTATTAAACTTTTAAAGTATAATATTTTTTTAAAAATTCATTATATAATTCATCATAATCATTTTTCAATTCATATTCTAGCTCACTTATAAAAAAGTTACTATCACTTATATTTGCTTTAACTAGGGAATCTAAAAAAACATCTGTAATATATTTATTCCAATATATAAATAATAAAAACAAATAAGTGATACATCCAATAGCATTTTCTTGAATCAATATTTTAATGTTTTTAATAATAGTATGGGAAGCCAGTTCAGGATTAATTAAAACAGCTTTATTAATGATTTCTGTAACAAATTCATTTTGTTCAGTATTAACAGCCCCATCACTATATAATTTCATTAAGTCTGGAATGTCATCTACACTAACTTCTTTTTCCGTACTTGAACAGAATTCATTCATCGTATAGATACCTTGATCATCTTCTTTTAAAGCATAAGCTGTTTCATATAACTTCTTGTCATACATCATTACCCCTCCTTACAATTTGTTTTCTTATTATGTTTCTTATTATGTTTCTTATTATTTTTCTTATTATTTTTTTGTTCGTATTCTTTAGAAAATATCTTTTCATCTTTTATTATTTCACTAGTGTATTTGCTACCTTTTTGATTTTTAGGATTTACTCGGCAAGGAAAAAGAGTTAGTTGAAGGTTCATTGACTACTTATAAGCCAACTTGCTTTACAAGAAGCTTTTCTTAATCGGCATAGATTAATGGATGGAGTAAAGATTAAAATATGTAGATAAGTTATAATGTTTGCTATACTAATACAAGGGATCGACAAAGGTAAGATGTTCACCATTTTAACGATCCCTTTAAGTCTACAGACCTTTAGATATAACAATTCCTTTGGGAGACCCCCAGCTTAAGCTTTCTAGAAAAACATTTATTGCCTGATCTACGTCAGCTAAATCATATTTTACGTCAATTTGTTCTTCATCAAGCAATAAAATAATACAAAATGTATCTAATTCCTTGTATAATTCATAAAATAACACTATTAATTCATTATTTGCCTTTTGATTTTGCTCATGGTTGTTAACCGCAAACTCCAAATCTGTAAGGCTTTCTCCTTGCAACGTAAAAGCGGTAAAATCGTATTGCTCTAAATTTTTTCCTACAATCTTTTTGTAGTAATTCCAATTATCATATTCTTGAAAATATACGGAGGATTGAAATTTATATTTCTTGGGATCTTGAGAAAACGTTTCTCCTCCCCATTCAACCAATATCTCTTCTAAATTCAACTTATTAATATCCTTCTTAGGTATTAATATATCAAGGATTAAATCCATTTTCCCCTCCACTAGTATATTATTTAGTTATTAAATGGCTCTGGTTTTCCTCGATACCAACCACCTTTTCCTTCTTTATCATACATAAATACATGTTGGTGAGGGTTCGTATGTTGATCCGCCCTACCATGATTACTCCAATGTACTTCACTCAAAGGAACATTTTTGCCATTTGCAGTTGGCCATGCTTCATCTAAGAAAGTAGCTGATTGCCTGTATACTTCACCCGTTTCTGAGCTTACCTTACCTCCTATAACAGTATGAGGACCGTTAGCATTTGGATCAGGTAACGGAATATCTTGCCCATTAACTCGCTGCTTAGCTACAGGTATAGGATTACCATCAGCATCTTTAGGTATATAAACTTTATCACCCTCAGCAGGATTATCATTTTTACACTCATTATTATTCTTTTTACTATACCCACTAGGATCATAATAAACCACAGGATTATTCCCGCAATAAGAATAAAGATTCAGCCCATCTCCCCGATAAACATCTTCCTGGTGGAAGCGTCCAATCACTGGATTATAATATCTGGCCCTTAGATAATACTGCCCTGTCTCCTGATCATATTGCTGGCCTGTATACAGAATCCTACTTTTAATCTCCTCTGACTTTTGACGTATGGCTCCAAAAGCATCGTACTCATAAAAGCTTTCTATTTGACCATGTTCTCCCGTTATGTACGCAGTACTGTTCCGCTCGTCCAAATGGTAGGCATGAATGCCTGCATCGTTTTTCTTCTCACTCCCAGCAACACCGTACCCTAAAATATATCTGGCACTAACAGATTGGTCCACTTCGGTCTCTGCCTGAAGTTCCCCATTATAATAAATAAATCTGGAGGCTTTTCCATTTACATTTGTGCCGACTCTTAAGAACTCTCCATCGTAGAAATTCTCATAACGGAAATTATCACCGATTACTTCCGTCTGCTCACCAAACGGATTATATCCATACCTCCTCTTTTCGGAATTTCCCTGCTCTTCAAGGATATTCCCTTGCTTATCGTATCGGTATACCCAGCTTTCTCCCTGAGTTTTTCTTTCGGTCAGCTGATTTCTTCTATTATAACAGTACGTTTCTTTCCCTGCAACAGACTCCTTCCCAATACGGTTTCCGCAATAATCATATTCATAGGAAATGTTCGTTCCATCATAACTTTCCTGTATTAAGCGATTTAAAGTATCATATCGATATGCGATTCTTGTTTCTGACGCTTCTCCTTTTATTCCAGATTCTACTGCTGACTTTCCAAAAAGAATACGGCTTCCGCTTTTTGCAATTCGATTTCCATTTAGATCGTATTCATATCGGAAATCAAACAGTGGTTGATTATCTGAAACGCAGGTTGCCAGTCGGCTGATATTTCCATCCGTATCATATTCATAAATGGTTCTCGCTCCATTTTTATGATAAATGGATTTTAGCTTCCCATCCGGATAATGACTGTATTCCACTAGTTTTTCATTACCTTCTGCATTAATATAACTTAGACTTCCTCTCCAATCATACCCATAATGCAATGTTTTACCAGTAATGTCCGTAAGGGTCTTCAAAGCACCATTCTTATCATATGTACAAGCCAAAAGTGGTTGGCCAGAGGATGTTTTTTTCAAGAGCTTACCGTCAGGTCTGTATTCATAAGTATAAATGAATCCTCCTGAAATAGCTTTCTTCTTCATTCCAAAGGTATCATACTCCCAACTTCTGGTCACCAGGTTCTCACCATTTTTGTCACAGCCTGCCTCGTAAACAGGGTTTCCATCTACATTATAGGCAGTTTTTACCTGATTTCCGTTTCGGTCCGTATGAAGAACTCTTCTGCCTTCCCTGTCATATCGGAAGGTTTCACTATTTCCATCCTGGTCAATTATTTCACAAACTTTCCCTTGACTATTATATCGGTAAGTAATCGAACCTCCATTGGAATCCGTTGTAGTGGTTATCAGTCCACTGCTATTGTAGGAGTATGTTTCATTACCGCCATCTGCATATCGAATTCCGCAAATACGTCCCCAACCATCAATATCGTAGCCTGTTTTATTTTGATTACCATCTGCGACTCCAGTTATACGGCCATTGGAATCATAGGTGAAAGCCTGGGCGGGCTTTTTCTGTTTTTTGCTTCTTTCAGTATAGATTTCAGTTTCCATTCCGTGAACTCCATACTGATAGGTGAACTCATTTCCACATGCAACCCGTTTTTTGGAAATGTTTCCGTCTGAAAGATACTGATTATCCTCAAGGACAGTTCCAGCCCCATCTATTTTTGATATTAAGTTTCCGTATTGATCGTAGGAATAATGAAAGCTGTTTTCTATTTCTGATGCTTCCCCACCTTTTGGCAGGATCTCCTTTTCCAGACGATCATTTTTATCATAATGGTAGCTAAACACTGGACCTAAACAGTCACTGGCATTGATAATTCGGTCTTTCAGATCATAGTCATAGGTTATTTCCCAAATCTCGCCGCCTTTTCCCTGTCTGGATATCTTCGTTATGTTTCCGGCAAGATCATAGGTAACAAAGGTGGAACGGTCAATGCCATTTTGATGGTCAAGCATCCGCTCTAAGCTTAGACGGTCACAAGAATCGTACTCACGGAATATCTCATATCCTTCTGGAGTTTTTATTCGGATTCGGTTCCCATTTTCATCGTAAGTATAACTGGTGATGGCATACTTTGCCTCACCCGGTATTGCAGGCAATCCACTGTCTAATTCTTCCTTTACTTCTGTAAGTCTTCCTGCTTTATCGTATCCGTAGTGTATGATTTGACGGATTTCATCGGATATAACCTTCTCCTCACAGATCTTTTTCCCCTGTACATCGTAGGAAAAGCGGATGACTGCTCCCATGCCATCTTCCACACAGATTAAACGGTCCCTTTTGTCATAAGAGTATTTTAAATGGAGTTCACTGCCTCCGTTTTCCTTTTGCTGTCCATCGGGGCTCCAATAACCTCCCCTGTGATATTCGCTGATTTTGTTGCCGTTGGCATCATAGTCATAGGTTGTCCTCTGGTATAATACCTCCTGTTCTTCCTCCTTTACAGGACGCAGAATTTCTAAAAGCTGACCTTTTAGATCGTAAGTATACCAAGTGGTCCGTCCCAGAGAATCTGTTTTTCTGGTTTGGTTTCCTAACAGATCATAGGTGTATTGTGCCTGAATACTTCCATCAGGTCCTGTGACTCGCTCCAGATGACCTGCATCATCATAACTATACTGCCATCCTGCACCATCATCGGCTTTAGGGTCATAGGACTCTGGGAAAATGTGTTTTATACGATTACCATTGGCATCGTAAAACATTTGTTCACAGCCTCCATCGGGATATCGAATCCGAATCTGGTTCCCATTGCTGTCATACTCATAAGTAATTCCTTCTCCATTGTCAGAGTCACTATGATATGCGTTGGGATGAATATGTTTCAGTACATTTCCCTCACCATCAAGAATCTGCCTGTCATGACTGCCATCAGGACGTAAGGTATCAATTCTTCGATCCAGGAAATCGTATCGATAGGTATATTCTCCGGTTTGATTTTTCCAGGCTTTAGGGGGATACATAGCTAAGAGCCGTCCCATACCGTCATAGAGATAGCGGGACTCGTTGCCTTCCCCATCCCGTACAACGGTGCGGTGATTCTTTGCATTGTATCCATATTCTCTACGACCACAGCTATCTTCCTCAGCCATTAAGCGCCCCATGGCATCGTATTCAAAACGTACTTCTTCTCCATTAGGGAACTCGATGGAGGAAGGCTTTCCACAATTCTGGGAATAAGTGTATTTAGTGGTTTTCCCTAAGGCATCTGTTTCCTCCAGAAGCCTTCCCTTACGGTCATATAAATAGGTACGGGTAATCCAGCCTTCTCCGTCAAACCGCCGTTCTCTCTCTGCTGTAAGATTATGATTTTTATCATATTCGTAAATGAATCTTCGACCGGCATTGTCACTTTTTTTCACCAGATCTCCGGCATCATCGTATTGATAGACCGTGTTCAGCCAACCTGTTTTATTTTCCTGAATAATACGCCCATCTTCATCGTAAGACCATTCCGTTTTATGACCCAGGCGGTCAGTCTCGCTGATCCGGTCTCCCTTTTCATTATATTGGAACAGGGTTTTTGTACCATCTTCATAAGAAATGGAAAGGATCTGCATATCTTTTCCATAGTGATACGTGACGGTTTTATTTCCTACGCTGCTGTAGACAATTACCTTCCGCTCCTCGTCTACATACTCCGCTTTATAAAAATCTCCGTTTGCCAGGACTTGATGAACCATTCTGCCGGCTTCATCGTAAGTATTTTCCAGATACATTACCTTTGCCTGGTCGATTGCTCTGGTTAGATATCCTTCTCTATCGTATTCGTAATGAGTGACTCCGTAATCCATATGAACCACATCAGACAACCGCCCATCCTCATACCGGTACTGCATGGTTCTTCCAAGAGTATCTGTCAGCTGAATGAGACGTCCTTCTCTCATGGTAACGTTAATTTCATAGTTAAGAGCGGTTGTGATTTTTTCTAAGTTTTCGCCGTGGTATGTAAATGACATTGCCTGACCGTTTTTGTCTGTTATAGACATTAAAAGACCGTTGGAGGCATAGCGATAAGTCTTATGCTTCTTTTTATCCCTTACCAGCCATTCCTCGTGATCCTTTAACAATTCAAACCAGCCGCACCCATTGGTTACATTTACCGCCTTCTCTCCATCCCACTGGAAGATGAGATGATGACCACTTTCAAGTATCACATGGCGTTTGCTTCCATCCTGGTAGAGCTTCCCTTCGTAAGCAAAATCCCAGCCCACGCCCATGATTCCTTCCCGTTTAACCGTAGAATTATATCTTCGCTCCAGCCGGATAGACTCCTGGATATCTGGAATCATATAATCCGAAGCTGTAATCAGAAACGCACCGGAAACAGCATCTACAGGTTCACCGAACAACTGGCCAAGGCCGCTGGATATAAAGTTCTCCTTTAACGATCCAAGAACGTCAACCTTTCTTCCCGGCAAAGCTGCATCCACTGTCACATCTACTGCCGTTCCATATACAGTCTGGACTCCGGCACCAATTATCTTTTTCCCAACTTTCGTTTTGGCAAAATTCTGAGCCTTACCCATAATGGCATTGCCTGTACCACCCTTAAACAAACCAAGAGCTGCATTAAAGGCCATATTCTTAACATCCACCCTGCCGCTTATCTGATATTCCTTAATACCACCAAATATCAAAGAACCACCCATTTGAGATACCACATTGGCAACCTGGGATTTGGGACACATGAATTTGGTGAATTTCCCAAACTTGGCGGCCTTTACAAGGGCCTTTCCACTTACCACATCAAATACAATGTCCGTTATAGTAGAGGCAAAATTATAAGCATCTTCATTCCCTCCAAATATGGTATCCCGTATGAAATTGGAAGGTCGCGACGCATCCAGGGAATTGACCTTACTGTAGCCATCCAGTCCTTCCGCCACGTCTGCAACTGCAAAGGCTGCTTTTACTCCTGCTGCCACAAGAAGTGGAGCCGTTGCACCGCCAGTGCAAATGGTTAAGGCAGTAAGACCGACTACC
Source organism: [Clostridium] aerotolerans DSM 5434 (assembly GCF_000687555.1). Lineage (GTDB taxonomy): Bacteria > Bacillota > Clostridia > Lachnospirales > Lachnospiraceae > Lacrimispora > Lacrimispora aerotolerans. Next base: position 127,064 of record NZ_JHWJ01000002.1, read on the forward strand.
GTAGCAATACTTAAAACTCCGTTTAAGAATTTCTCCTTACTCTTTTGCTTGTTCTCAATCAGAGTATTAGTCAAAGCCGTATTCTGGGCATCCCGGTCAGCGGCATCTGTCTTTGTCAGCTCCGCTGTTATTTCTGCTGCCGATGGAACTGCCTGGGGATGGGAATCTGCCTTATGACTGATAAGAGTTGATTTTACATCAGTTTTATCTTCCAGGGTAATGATATCATCACCACTGTCACCTACCTGTAAGACCACCTTATTTTCGCCGGATATCATCAGATTTTTAACCGGAATTTCTCCCCCGGCCATCATGCCCTTTTGGGTCCTGATATTAATGTCCTTTCCGGTCAATGACATAAATCCGGCCTTATTTAAGCTTAGAAGTATGCTGCCGCTGGAATCAGGAGCATAGCTTAAATAATCCTTTGTCATATCCATGGCACTTCCGCTTGGATCTGAGAATTGTTTGTTATCCGGATTTTTGCTTCCCCCGCCTCCTGCACTGTCTCCAGTGCCGCTTCCAATTGCATGAACCGCAACAGCGCTTTGCTCGTCATGCTCTGGAAAATAAATATGTACCCGGCTTCCTTCCACTGGCATGCAGTAAAAGCTGCTGCTTTCTATGGCATATGTAAAATATTTAAGCTGAGCTGCCGGCTCATAAACCGGATCAATATCAAAATGCACCCGGACTCGGTTTCCGCTTCGTTCTTTTACAGTTGCAGGAATACTCATGCCATAAATTCGGGGATTCTTTTCTTTTTCTCGTTTTAGTCCCTCTCTGCAGGAGAGAGTATACTCGTAGACCAGTTCTCCTTTTAAAGTATACAGCTCCATTTCGATTACAATGGCAGATACCTTGTTAAAAGTCACTGTTTCCCCAACCTGAAGATATTTTCTGGTCCTGATGCACCACTGGGACGCTTCCTGAGACAACACACCATCAGGTCTTAATACCTTTGTATAATGAGCCATGTTTTTACTCAGAACATAATCCTCTTTGTTCAGCTCTGTCCCAATCTGTATATCAGGGATTCCAAAATAGACTTTTCCGCAGTCGCTCTTGGCATCTACCATCAGATAGGTGTTAAAGTGGCTGGCCAGTCTGCGAAGAAAGACCCAATCACTTTCTTCGTACTGCAAAAGCAGTTCTGGAATGACTCCATCACAGCCTGATTCTGCTTTAATATCAAATGTTCCGTAGTCTTTAAGAACCTTTCCTGCAACCGCCATGTAGGTCATGCTGCCGTCTAAAAAGCTTCTGCTTTTTTCCTTCCGGTCCCAGTCTTTTGTATAGGAATATGCCTCCAGATATAGAAACGACAATCCCTGCTCTACTCTCGTATAGACAGTTTCAATCTTTCCTTGAAATACTGTCTGCCCTCCAGAAGTCTCTTTTTCCCTGACTATGACTGGAACAACCGAAGCCATATTTACGAACTGCTCAGCCATTTCATCACTAACCAGCATTTTCATGGTCAGAAATACATGGTCGTTTAATGTTTGTGTAAGCCGAAATGTCTCTACCTGTATGATACCTTCCAGAGAGAGTTCTATTTCCAATTCCTTATAAGCCAATTTCATATCTCATTCCCCCTTTTTCATGAGGTAACCGTTCATTTGTATTTACTATTTGTTCATACTTTTCATCTTTTGCATATCCTCCATGAAATACCTCGATGTTAAATGAATATCTCAGGCAAACTTTCGATAATAGTAAGCAGGGTATTTTACTGTTCATACAAAAAATGATTTTACACTTATCCCAATATCAAAATACATTAAATAAAATTTAAAACATTCCCTTTATTCTGCTCCGAAAGGAAATAGCAGGAAGTACATTACTATTGCTTAACCAAACCATTTCTTCTCAGATATTCTTTATCTATTCCTTCTTTCATCTGTACTGCTGCAAGGTAGAGCTCCTTTAGTTCTTCTTTTGATATGATTTTCTTCACGTCCAGATCTGCTTGCAGGTAATCTCCCGAATCAGGTTTCATGTCATAAAAATCGGGAAGATAATAGCTTACTGTAGTGCCATATCCTCCATCATAATCCGTTGATACCCGGGCAGTTTTTTTGTCCATATCTATATTGCTAATCTTCACATCCACTAGATATTCCTTAGAATAATACTTCCATAAGATCTTAGTATTAATTTCTAATAATTCAGGTCCATATATAGCCTCAGTATTAGAATCAAATTTAATCTTTAAACACTTTTTTTCATCGTAAGTTACCACTTGAGCAGATACATGATTATCTTCTAAATACTCCGCATAATTATCAATTTTCTTCATGACATCTTGTATGCCACAGTTATCATTGATAACATTAGCCTTTTTAATAAAATATTGATTGATGAAGGAAAATGTTGCTAAAAGTAATAATGTTAATAATAAGGAGCAAATTATTGTTTTTTTCATCATAGTCTCTTAATTAAACTTGGGAAATAATACACCACGCATTATTTCCAATATCTTTATCTGTAAATGAAACAGTAGGGACTCTTACAAATTCTTTGTAGCTGACTTTACATTTTGAATCAGTGATCTTGATATATCTTTTTTACTTCCTTTATACGAACCCAACTCTATTTCTGACCAACCAAACTGATTCGCCTGTCCTTCACTTCCGGCAATAAACCCACACCAATTAAAATTTCACCTGGATAATAGCTCTGATTACCGTTATAACCTTGATAATTCAAATCAGATACATTGCTATATGCCTTATTTTTTATTCTATAAATTCCCAGAGGCAAATCAACGCTCCTCTTATACAGCCCGGTAGCAAAACCATACTCCAGATCATCATCTCTTTATTCTGGAATCAAAATACACCGTATGATGTTCACTTCATTCCCTTTATTCTGCTCCGTAAGTGAAATAACAGGGAGTCCGTTAAATTTCTGATAGCTATACTTATTGTTGTAATCCGTTATTTTTACAAATCTTTCATTATGTTTCAAGTAAGAATCTAACTCTAATTGTTTCCAGCCTAATTGTTTAGCCTGTTCTTCATTACCAGCAACGATTCCGCACCAGTTCCAATACCCTGGATCATATGATTCATTTCCGTGATACCCTATAAAAGAAAGGTCCGTAATATTTTTAAAAACCTCATTTTTTATCTGGTATATACCTATAGGAATATCCACACCAACCTTATACATACCAGGAGGATAAACTAGTTTCCCCTCTCCCTTTCCTTTCCCTTCATAATAGATTGGATTTATATCAGGTTTCTTGTCTAGAGCAATCAGTATACAGTCATCCAGATTAATCGCGTTCTCATTGTCTAAAGTAATATATCCAAAACGACTGACGCTTACTAATTGCTTATCCTGATCATCATAAACTCCAGCTCCACCGGTCTGGATATCCATGGACAAAATGAAATACTCACCTTTTGGTATCTCTTCACCTAGTTTATAGGCTCCCTCTCCATAAAAATTCTTTTTAACATCTTGTTCAAATGCATTATCATTATCAAGAATTATTTCTGTTTGGTCATTAATCTTAACTACATCTCCTTTACTCAAAAAGGCATAATTCATAAATTTAAAAATGTAATAATCTTGATCAGATACGTCTTTTTTACCGTTACGTAAAATTGTTAAATTGGGTGATGATAAATCCTTTTCTGCACTAAGGTTTTTACATAGATAAAGTCCTTCTGGTATATCAGTTCCTGCGGTATATTCGCCCTCACTAATCCATTCTCCACTTATTGAATTTATTTTTTTGATTTTTGCTGCCATTTCTGCATCGTTTTCCTGCTGATAATTCCAATATCCTTTAATCTGCGTCTCCAATTCTCTGATATCGAAACTATCGTAATTTTCATATCCATCAGGTTTTTCCAACACATAACGAAAACGTTCCTCCGGTGATATTGTTTTATTTAATACTTTGGTTGTTATAATAAATCCACTAAATATTAATAATGTAAAAATAATAAGCAATCCAAGTACTACTTTAGTTACTGTGCTTATGCGCATTGATTCCCTCCTGTATCATATCTGCATCAGACGGTCCCTCTTCACTAGAATTATCTCCATACTGTCCACTTATCAGACTCTGAAAATACTTAGCTGCGGCCTCCTTATATCCTTTAGCGCCTCCATTCTTACCGGCTGTTCTTAAATCAGAAAAAAGCTGCGCAGCTCCAGCTCCGTATTTTAAAACTCCGTCGTCTACTGGAGTCGTAAAATATTCATCACCCACATACCCGTATAGCCAATTACCTGCATAATCTTTCTCAAAAGCAGTACCATCTTCTTTGGGCCAGGGTGCTGACCATATTGAATAATTATACGTTTCACCGGTTTTTTCATTTTTAAAACTTCGGGACTTTAAGTCCAAAGGATTATTTGTATTTACCATATTTACAAACTGGACTAAATCGTTTTTATGACCAGTTATTGCAGAGCTTGAATTCACATCATTTCCCATATCTTTTAAATATTCCATAACATCTGCATTTTTAAATATATTCCTCTTTTTTAATTCTGATTCCGCACGTAAAGCCTCATTCATATATTTATCAGGATTTTCTTTTTCATCCTTTCTGATCTTATAATATTCATCAAACTCATTTTTATATTTGTTATAAATAATGTTCTCATATTTATTAACTATCTGATCCATCTCTTTTAAATCTCTATTCTCAAACAATTTGGACTTGGAATTTACAGCATTAGCTGGTACTAAGGACAGAGCCATCTGTAAACCTCCCCTTAAATTCTCACCTGGATTCAGCAATTGATGAATTTGTCCCCGTACTAAAGCATCCATATTTTCAAGAGCTAGAGATAACCCAGCTTTCCCTAATTTTGCAATCCCTAACCCCATGCCCACCGCAGTCGCCATCAGTTGATCAGCCATATTATTATTCTCGGACTTATCCTGTTTTTTCTCTGACTCTCCACTCCCAGCCTCCGGCTGCCCGGCTTCCATGATCTGTATCTCTCCCCCATACATGCAGTAGAGCTTGGCTCCCCCCATCAAAGGGCGTTCCGTTTCGGTTTCCACCCCTTCCTGTCCGTGGTCCCATTCCTGGGCTATGATGCGGGGCGTGCAGACGCCTACCACCTGGGGCGTTTCACTATCTTTAGGCTCTTCTTTCTTCTTTTTCTTACCGCCTGTAAAAAAGTTCATGACCTTATCGGTAAATGTTTCAGGGCAGGCTTCGTCCACTGCCTTTTGAACCTTTTCAGCTTCTTCCTTGGTGCTGGGATTTTCCATGCTGTAACAGCCACCAAAGCAGATTACATTGGTATCTCCCTCACAGTCTTTGATAGTCATCTGAGCCTGGCCTCTTAAAAAGACTCCATGAGTTTCAGGAAGTACCACCGCGCTTGGCCGCATGCCCATGGAGCAGGCAGAACAGGCACCGTGAACAACAAAGGTATCATTTAATTCTGCCATGCTCCTACCTCCACTTCTTTAAAGAGGATCCCCATGACATTTCTCCGAAGGAGGCTTTCTGCCACCTCAAGACTGATCAGTGGATTGGGGAAACGCTTGTCATTTAAGAGAAACACTTTGTGATCCCCGATCTTCTCCGGATCAAGTACAAGCCGTTTTATGCTTCCATTGGTATAAAATTCGGTTTCCTCTGCAAATGCATCCAGCCGTTCTAAAAGGAGATGATGGTAAACCCAGATGGTCTCCCGTTCTTTATGGGCAATGGTAACCGTCTTATAGACCATGTCATCCTCATAGACATCAAATACCTTTTTTACCTGATCCGATACCAAATAGACCGGGCTCTGAATGAAATCAGGAGCCGCCTCTCCGCTGTCTTTTGTGAGATACATCATGGTAGATTCCTGGATGTCGTCTCCATCCTCTTTGTAGAAAATATGCCTTGGACCATTGATATCAAAATCCCGGAAACGTATCTGGTCCTGCAAAGCTTTATCTTGTTCTATGGTAAAAAATCTCATGCATTTGCCCTCCTGTCGATGAGGATCGTCTGTAGCTGTTCCGGCTCTATATGTAAAAAAGGGATATCCTTTTCCAGGAAAATGGAGTTTGATAAGTCTGCTCCTGAAAAATCATTGTCCTCCCACCGGCAGTCCACGAAATCAGCCTGGCGGATTACAGCATTTTGAAAGCTGCACCCTTTCAGGATACAGTTTTTAAACCGGGTTCCGGAAAGATTGGCATAATCAAAGGAAATTTGCGTTAAAGTACAATTTTCAAACTGATTGAACAGAAGTAATCTTTCACTGGAGTCTGAGTCCACCACTTCCATCTCATACCAGTATTTAGAAATGAGCACATCCTCCTGCTCCTTGGATTGGCGAAGGGCACGCTCCCAGTCCTTTTGGGTCTTTTTCTCCCTGTCTACAAAGGCAATCAAATCACTGGAATCCCGGTATTCTCCCCAGTAGATTCCCCAGGTATCCAGCTTTGGAATCTCTATAAAATCCTGATTTTCTTCTATGTCCCTGAATAAGAAACGAAGTTCTGCTGCCAGAATCCGGTTCCATTCAATGGCGTTATCCTGCAACAAATTCTCGATATCATAGCGGTTGATCTTCCCCATGTATTTTCCCGCATCTAACATAAGCCGTCCCTTCATTTCTTCTGTTATAGAAAAGAGAAATTCCAGAGAAAATGTAGTCTTAGCCGGCTCCGTATCCAGATACCATCTGGCATCCATGGCCTGGAGAAGGAAACGGTATGTTCCGCTTAGGAGATCCATACGTAACAGGGAAACATGAAAGAACATGATTTTCTCCTTGTCAAGCTTTAGCACCTCCTCCTTAAGCTCACCGAACGCTTCCCGTATTATTTTGGCAAGCTCCTCGGAATTTTCCATAATTCCTCTATAAAACTCAAGCTTCTTCTCTTCCAGATACTCTTTTTCTTCCTCCTGGAATCGTTTCAGCGCTTCTTGTCTTGTCATTCGTTTCCTCCTAATTTACCTTTACTTCTGTCCCCTGAATATAAAGCTTCCCGTCTGTCGGCATTTTAACTGCACCGCCCTTTACGCAGGTGACCACTGCATTTTCAAGTGCCTCAAAGGATATGTCTTCTTCCGCAGTCAGCTCTAAGTTGTTTGCTGCCTCGATCTGAATGGTACCCTTGGCACTTAAGGTAACATCTCCCCCATTGCCGATTTTTACACTGGCAGCTCCCTTGCTGCTGGAGAGATAAATTCCGTCTGCAGCCAGCTTCATCTCCTGGCCGTGAGGATTGCCTAAATACTTGGTTGATGGGCTGCCCATACGGTCCGGGACTCCCCCGCTTTTTCCGTCATAAGAGCTGACCGCACTCACTGCAATCACATCCCGGGTATGCTTGGATGGGAAATAAATCCTCACATTATCCCCTTTCTCCGGCATGTAATACCAGCCGCTTCCGTCAGGAGAAGCAGATAAGGTGGAAAATGGAAACCAATACACATCCTTTCCTCCGTTATCTATATCCAGATGTATTTTTATCTTGGTTCCTGAGATTTCAAGGACCTTACCATTCAGTGCCACGCCAATGATGTGCATGGGGTATCTGGATCTTTGTAAAATTCCTTCCTTCTTTTGAAGCTCCAGGCGGCACCGGATCTCTCCCCGCTCCAATTCAAAGAAAAGCCGCCTGATCACAAAGGTCTTTCCCTCTACGGTCACTTGTTCAAATATCTCAGGTACATGGTCTGTTTCCACTTCCAGAATAAGAAAGTCATTGTCGCCAACTGCCGCTCCTTCCGAACTCCAGTAGGCGTATTCTCCCATTTCCTTTCGGTATCCGGTTCTTTGGCATTCCCATTTCCCCCATGGGATATCAGGGACTCCACCGTAGAGACTTAAGTGATCCGATACCGTACGGCATACAAGGACTCCATGGAGCATGGACAGCATCCTTTTTAGGAACTGCCAGTCCGTTTCTTCATATTGAATCGCGATCTCGCCCAAGGGCTTATCTGGCAGGGACAGCTTCAGCTCGCTTTTAGGATACTCGGCTAAGACGGATTTAAACAGCTGGTCATAAGTCATTGCTACATCCTGAAAGGACCGGGACTTCTTTTTCTGGTCCAGGAGAATGCTTCGGCTCTTTGCCTCAGCCTCAATATTAATATTACCGCCCTCTTCTGTTATACTGACACTGGTAAGGATTCCGGAAAATAGTGTCCTTCCTTCTTTTACAGACACGGTAATGGAATCTTGTTCGGTAAATTCATAAAGGGCATTTTCCCCTTTTTCAGATGATATGCTACCGTTTATTTTCAGGCTTCCGTGCTCCCCAGGTACGCAGTTTAAGGTGAGTCCGTTTAAATGTTCCACCGGAATTCCCTTTATAACAATCTGTTCCGCAGTAATTGCCATAGAAAACACCTCCTAATTTTCGTAAATCTCATCTCCGTGAAAGTCTACTGCTCCTTTTTTTATCTCTATATCAGCTCCTGATTGACAAGCTACCCGGACCGAAGTCTGGGACTTAATGGTCAGATCTTTTTTAGCCGTGATATTTAAGTTTTCTGCTGCCAAAATTTGAATGTCCTTTAGGGCGTTTAATACCACCTCTCCCGATTTCTTTAACAGGATGCTGCCATGTCCATCCCCTGCGGCTATGAGAACACCTTCCTCTGTCATCTTTACCTGGTTTCCCTGAGCGGTCTGGATATTCCGATGGTCTGGATTTGCCATGGTATCTGAGGAGTTTCCTGCCTCCGGCTTATGGCCTTTCCCATGAGTCACCACGTAGGCCTCTTTTTCATCTGCGACCGGAAAATACACCCGTATGCTGTCTCCTTTTTCCGGCATACAGTACCAGCCGCTTCCATCAGAGGAAGCAGCCACTGTGGAAAATGGAAACCAGTACTTTTCTCCGCTCCCGGCAGCTATCGCCATGTTTACCTGTACCTGATTCCTTTTTACAGCAGCTATGGTTCCCTCCAGGGATACGCCAGTGATTCTTCCGTTGTAATAGGAAAGAAGTTTAAGGCTCTCTCTCTGGCGCAGGCAGTATCGGTTCAGTAAAAGACCTTCCTTAAGAGTCCGCTTAGCCGATTCCACAAACCAGGAACTGCCCTTGTAGGTGATCTGGCTGCCAATGGCTGCGATATCATAGGAGGTCAATTCGTAGACTGCATTTTGAGAGCGGGTCAGATTTTGACAGCCATTTTCCTTCATTGCCTCAAGATAGATAAAATCCTGAGACAGGGAAAAGGGAAGTTTATTCCAGTCCCTGCTTTCAGGCTTTGGAGAAAGCCCGGCTTCAAAGCGGATATCCGGAAATGCAGGGTCCGGATATAAATGTTCCTGATACTTTGATAAAAAACGTTTTAAAAACTCCCAATCCGTCTCCTCATACTGAACCACAAGCTGCCCGATGGGGATATCCGGAATGTGGACTGCATGGTCGGAGCCTGAATAGGAACTCATGACAAGACGTACCAGTTCATGAACTCCCATCTGAGGATTTTGAAAGATTCTTATTTTTCGTTCCACGTCCATTTGACAGGTTCCATCAAGTGCCTTAATCCGTACGACCAGCTCATCTCCATCCCGGTCCATGGCTATGTCCTTTAATACACCATAAAACAGCACCTTTTCTTGATTGTCTTTTTTATAGACCAGAGATATGGTATCCTCAATCTCATGAAATGCGTTTTCACTGGTGTCACTGTTTAAAACTGCCTCTACAAAAAGACTGGCATGCTCTCCCGGCGCTTCCTTAATCTCAATGCTACGAAAATAAGCGATTCCTATGGCCCCTAAATATAGGTCCTTGTAGGTAATCGCTCCATTGTCATTTTCCTGTTTTATCTCCGTTTTCTTCTCCAAAAAGACCGCCCCCTTCTCCGTCTGTAAACCACTGGTCAAGTGCCATCACCATTGCTTCCAAAATGATTCCGTAGGTATCCTTATCTTCTTTCAGGCAATTATAATTTCCTGAAATCGTCTGTTCCTTTCCTTTTTTCCGAAATATGATATTGTAAAGCCAGCCTTCCCCGGTGGGTACCTCAAAGCAAAGGTATTCCAGGGCTTTCAGCTGCTGTTTTTTTCCCACCTTGGCATGTAGACCGCTGGATGCCATGCCATTAACAAGCTGATTCTCCCATTTCTGAAAGGGAACCGGCTTTACCTGTTTCTTCGGCCAGGAGAGTATCTGGCTGACTTGTCTGTTATGGTTGACATAAATCACTCCCTCTTCTTCCTCTTTGGATGCCTCATAGAAGTTCTTAAATACCATCATGGGAATGTTCTGATTGGTATAGATACGGGGTTCAAATTCCAGATTTTCTCCTTTTGGAAGGCGCAGCTCACCCTTTAAAATACCTTGTAAGGCATCTTCCAGCTCCAGCTTTTCTTCTTGGTTCTCCTCCTGGCTTCTAAGAGAAGCCTCCCGTTCCTCTTTTTCCTTTTGCCTTCTGGCTCGCTCCATAAGCGCTATTTTTTCGTCAAGATACATGGTAATCCTCCTTTTATAAAAGCATCATGCCTCGTTTTCCTTGATTTCCCTGTGTTCTTTTTATCTCTCCGCTTCTTCTGGTTCTTAAAACCTCCAAGAGCCCATTGTATATTTCCTGATTGCTTTTCCCTGAGTAATCCTCTTCCAGTTTTGCAAATAAGTATTCCAAGATAAACTCGGATGCCACCAGCCCGTGACTGGATAAAGCCGTGGCAGAAAAGCTGATATCAAAAGGATCTGTAGAACCGCTTCTTAAAATTTCCCTGGAAAATTGCCTGATGATGCAAGGATTTAAGGTGGTTCCACCGGGAGCCCCGTAAGGCTGGTTTATGATGTTTACGGTATCAAATCCTGTGGAATAATCCTGAAAGTTTTCGTGACTGTCACGAAGCCTTGCTCCCTCCTGAAGGCGGAATCTGCACAGCTCCATCTCGCAGGAAGGATCCGGTTTCTTATCTTCCAGGAAGATTCTTGTATTGGCAGTAATTCTTCCGGCCTCCCTGATTTCCGCCATGAACTGGACCTTTAAAAAACGAACCTTATCCTCTGCCTTACATTCCATAACAAAGGGCTGCTCCATGAAATAAAGATTTTTCTTCCACAAAATCATGCCCGAATCAATGGTGAGCCTATGGTTATCCCAGGTAATCCCACAGCCGCTGATGACACCGTCGCCATACTCCTTTAGTGACAGATCCAGAAAATTCCTTGGATAATCTCTCAGCTTATCAAGCATCTCTACTCTTAGCAGCCGCTTTTTTTCAAATTGGGGATAATCGTATTGAAACATTCCCTTTTCCTCCGTCAGCACAAAATAATTTCATCCATGGACATGGTCTCTTCCATGCCCATGATTCCAAAGTGATACTCATAATAAATTTCTACATGATATGGAATCTCCACAAACATTTTAATTAAAAATCTCATTTTATCTTCCAGGACTTTGTCCTTTTTCCAGCCGATATAAACCAGTAGTTCAAAGGAGTTCTGGTTACTTAGATACACGATGTTATTTGGAATCAGAGTTTCCATCATGTCCTTGAAAATATCCAGAGAACTGCCCGTCTCATACTGCTTTAACAGTCCGCTAAGTATAAATTCTCTTTCATCCCGGCTGAATAAAGCAATGGCTTCCCTGGCATCTGATCCAAATGCATCTCCCATAAAATCCTCGTACAAAAGCTTTTTATAATATTCTTCTCTTGTCATTCCAGACAAAGCATCGTTTTGTGCCAGCATGTGAAAGATGAGATGAAAGAGATTTTCCCGAAGCTTTGGAAATTCCTCCAGATCCGGTCGGAAAAAATCTTTAAAAATATGATAAAACCTATAGTATGGGTTAATTTCCACCACGGCATTTTCTTCTATAGATTCCTGGTTTAAATACGGCATGGACAGTTCCATATAGGCACTGAATTCATCCGGCATATGGTAACGGATGGAATGCTCCGGCAATCCCTGTTCTCTCAGCTTAAGCATTACTTCCCACAAATAATTCATACGAGCTTTCCTCCGCATTCATATTCCGGGTATAATTCCTGTACCTCTGAGGTGACAAAGCTTGCCAGATCTCTTAGGAGCCAACGATCCTTTCCCCTTGGCTTAAAATGGATTAAAAGCCTTTTCTTTCCCTTCCGGTCCCTGATTTCATCCTCCATAAAAAAGTTCATAGGATAAGTTTCCTGCTGTTCCCCATTATCTGCCTCCAGCACGCAATCCTGGTATTCTATGTATTCTTCAAGGCCAAATCCACGGATAAACCGCTCAAGCTCTCCCTTTGTCTTTACCATCTGCCCTGTTTTCCCCTGGAACCGTTCGGCAAACCCGTCTTTTCTCAAATTCTCCATGACCGGATACGTATAGCGGTCGATTCTGTGATCCGTGCCTCCGCGAATCATATAAACATCCCATTTTTTTGCATTGGCTACCTTACCGGTGACCAGAAGCTTTTCCCCACTCTGTCTTACACTGCGGATTCCTGCCTTTTCTTCCACCAGATAGGCGTGCCCGCTGCCATAGTCCCGAATGGAAATCACGTGCTCATAATTTTCATGATCTCTGCAGGCTACTGGAAAGCCAACGCTTTCCAGTTTAAGATGCCATACGTTCCAGATGGGTATCATATCGTAATGGACAAAACGGTTGTATTCCCCAAAATCTCCGCCAAAATTAGTGACTGGCTCATCATCGGCTGCCTCATCAGGGATTGCAGTGATACAAATATCTGCCATTTTAAACAGATAAGGGGCATTTAATGTTTTCCAGGGAATGCCATTCTTCATAAACAGATGGTATAAGTGTTCCAGTTTATCAAGATAACGTTTACTTGGCTCCAGATGAATCTCTACAGGATACTCTTTGCCTGCCTTTAAGATTCCCGTAAAGCTCTCCTGGTTTTTAAGTACCTCTCTCACTTCCAGAGCATCACATTGGAGAAATACGGTGGCCACCCGGAATTTCCCCTCCTCCTTAAGCTTCTTTCTCACATCCGCAATTTCATAAACAGGAGTTTCCATATCTTCGCCACACATAGGAGACATTAAGTGATGGGACTGGTCCAGATATGACCGTTCCATAAGACCTGTGCGGATTAAGTAGCGGTTGATATCATATACCAGGTCATTCATGACCCGTTCTTCCAGCATTTGATACATTCGGATATTGGTCTCATATAACTCCAAAAATACTCCCTCCATCAGATTTTTAAAGGTGATCCGCTCCTTTAGATCACCGATGGACTGAATTTCCTCCCGGATCATTGCTTTCATCTCTTCGATCTGGTCCATTAAAGCTATTTCCTCCCGTCAAAAAAGTTCTCTTCCCAGGTATCATCCTCAAAATCAAAGAAGGTCTCTTTCCCCTTATAAAGCACTTCATTTTCCCGAAGAACCGGCAGTACCAGAAAGCCCCAGCGTTTCCTGGATACCCATACAAAGAATTTCATCTCTCCTTCTAAAATGGTATCCGTCTCTTCCTGGATGACGCTTCCCGCATACTCTCTGTCAATCTCTTCCTGGGTGGTTCTTTCAAAGTCTTCGGTATTGTATTCAAAATAATAGGCTTTTAAGCGTTTCCCTTTTTCATCGCTTAAATAAAGATCCAGCTGTTTTCCTACCATAAACCTGGAGATACACCCAATGTGATCTTCCTCATCCAGACTGCGGATCAGAATTTTCTCCTGGTTCTCGTGGGTATAGGCCATGATCTCATAAGGAAGGGATCTTACCTGATAATCCTGGTTCACCTTCATATAGCCACGTTTGCAATCCATAAAGTAGGCCAGTGCCCCTTCCAGACAGCACATCTTAAGTCCCGCATCGTCTCCATCCCTTTTTGTACTCTGGATCAGCTTACCTGGAACGTACTGTTTTAAGGCCTCTGTAAACAGCTTTGATTTACAGGATTGTCCGGTCAGCTTAAGCATCTCGTATTCCTGAAGCTCTCCCTGTTCAAACTTCTGGTCCAGAAAGCGTTCCATCACATGATAGATATCCGGCTGGAGCACGGCTTCAATTTCATTTAAATATAGAGGGAAACGAATATCCTGATCCAGATGTACAAGTCCTGATCCATCTCGGATGGATAATTTCCATTTATCTAAAAACATCTCCTGATCCAGATGGTTCTTATCAGAATTAAGAAAGAGCTCGTACTGGAATTTCGCCTGAAAGAAAGACTTTTTTACTTCCTCCGCAAGCTGAAACAGATAATAATAATTATTTTTCACCCGAAAATATTCATCTCTGCTCTTTTCCTCATACGCTTTAAAACGAGTGGGCAAAATGGATTCTGCCCTTTCATAAAAGTCCTTTACTCCTTCAAAGCCTTCTCCGTCAAAAAGCGTTTCGCTTCGTTCCTCAGATGCATAGGATATAGCCCTGGCAATCTTAATTTTCAGCATCTGCAGAATGCGGAAGGTTAAGTTATTGCCTCCAAAATTAGTGTCTCCATTTTCATAACGGGTCTCTAAGTTAATGGTATAGGAAATCCGGCTGTTATCGATCAGGAACCTTCCTGAGGTAAGGTCCGTGGTGCCGCCGCCGCAGTCGATGATCAGTGCCTGATACCAGCGACCTCTTTCATACTGGTTATTCCGGATCATTCCATGAATGGTATTAAAGAGGACTGCCATACCTTCGTCTAGTTCACAGCTCACACTGTATTCGGGAAGCAGCTCTTTAAACAGTTCCTGGAATTTCTCTTTCTGGCGGATAGGGGCTAAAAACTGAATGTTCTGAAACCGGCACTTAAACTGCTGCTTTGCAAGGTCCATTAAATATTCTAAGTAAGCTCGCAGCATATCTCTTCTTGGAATCTGATATTTGAAGCCGCTCTTTAAAATAACACCCTCCAGCCGGTCAGGGTCACTGACCCACCGCTTCATATCGAAAAATACGGGAACATCTTCATCCTGGTAATTCTGCTTTTCCAGAGTCAAAGCATCATATCCAAATAAAAATCCGTGTCTGCCTTCTTCTTTTTCCTCCACACCGATGACACTTGGAATAATATTGCCGTCTCCGGCCTTTGCAATCTTTGTGGTTCCATCCGGAAGGCAGATTCCCATGGTAGTATTGGAGCTTCCAAAGTCAATGACAAGTGGAAGATCTGTGTCTGTGACTTCTCTCACTTCAATGTTAAGAAGGGGAATTCGAATGGCTTCCATGCGGCCAGGAATGTGTTTCTGGCTTCCCTGGTAACAGTCGTAAAGAAATTCAGAATCCCTTTCATTAGGAAAATAAAGAATGGAATACTGGTGCTTTGATAAGGGCTTTACAGGCATGCCAACTCCCTGAAACAAATTCCAGGTACCTTCTATTTCCTTTAGATAAAAACAGGTATAGACCTGGAGAGTTTCATCCACTAACAGGAGATTTCCCTCATAAAGCTCTATATCAGATTTCACCTTATACTGGTCCAGCTCATTTAACCCGGTTCCCTCATATAAAATAATGGTACCAGGTATGATAACCTCCGAGCTGGAGCTAATTTCTATGTAATTCTGGTCAAAATAATCCTGCAGGCGCGAAATTCCGCCTTCCAGGTTTTCTTCTATATGCCGATAATCCTTCTGTCCCCGAAACCGCATGATCAGACGCAAAAGACCTTCCCGGTCCATGGAATTTCCCGATGGCATAACCAGCTTTTCCATCCGGCATATTTCCCTTAACTGAAACGTCGTCATCTTTTCCAGTTTGCTTTTTTTATAGGTACCCTTTTCCGGCTCCGTCGTTCCCGGATGTAAGGTATAGGTATATCGGCTCATGTGCATTTCCTCGCTTCGTTATTTTTCGGACTTTTTTTTGCTGGCTCCCGGGCCATACTCCCCAGCACTCTCATCTTCGGCAGTTTCCTGTTTTTCTTCTTTTATGGCAGTCTTTGCAGCCTTTATCTTTCCATTGATTCCATCTGCCAGCTCTGTCATCTCCAAACGGGTGTATATGGATTGTGCCGTCTTATAATAGGTGATTGCACTTTCATATTTTCCTTCTGCAAAAAGCTCGTTGGCCTTGTTTTCCAAGTCAATGGCATTCTTCTGATCATTGAGCTTTTGCTGGTTTTCCAGCTCCCGCTGTTCCTCTTCTTCTTTTTTTGTCTTGTCTTCCTCTGCCTGCTTGGATTCGTCTTCCTTATCCTTTGCCGCCTGGGATTCCTCTTTGGCTGACGCAGCCGCTGCCTCTGTTTTCTGGCTGTCCTTTTCAAGCTTTTCTTCCAGGGCCGCCTGCTTTTTCATGGCATCTTCTTTTCCATCGGTAAAATAAAGAGCCGCTGCTTTGTCTCTTGCCTTACGGTAGGAATCAACTGCTCCCTTTACATCTCCGTATCCTTCTTTTTGCTGACCTTCCTCAATGAAATCAAACACATCAATATAATCTCTGGTCTGGGCCAGCTGGCTCTCAATGTACTTTTTACCGGCATTTCCAGCTTCCTTAGAAAGCTCTCTGGCCGTTAAGTAAAGATCCCGCGCCTTTTTATAATCTCCTGCGCTCATAGCTCCATCAGAAAGGATAATTTGTTCGGAAAGCTTCTGATAACGGTCTGCTTCCTTTGACAAGTCCTTTTTCTTTAAGCTGTCAGCCAGCTTCTTTGCCTCTTTGTAATCTTCAGATGCCTTTTGATAATTGTCATATCTTAAATATTCCTGACCGCTGCTTAGATGATGCTCCAGACTCTCTTCCTTTTGCTTCACGCTGCGGTTTTTAAGATACAATCCAAGGCTGACTCCGCCGACAATCAAAATCACGGGAATAGCGACCATCAAGACCTTTTTAACTGTGATTTTTTTCTTGGGAGACTGGTAGACCTTGTCAATAAAAGTGACAGCAAGGCTGTAATTGTCTACCTCTTCCGTCTCCTGCCTTCCTAAAATCAAGTCCTCTGCTTTTTCTAAAATCTCCTCTGGTTCCGTGGCGTCCTTTGATATCTCTAAAAATTCTTCTTCCCTTAAATTTTCCCAGGCTCCTCTGGTAAGAAGGGCAAAGCTGTCACCATTTTCCAACGGAATCTTTTTTGATACCAGGATTTCCGGCTGTCCCCTGTCTCCCAGAAAGGAATAAAGGTTATTCCGCTCCTCATGAGCAGCCGCCTGATCTAAGGTGATGGTATCTTCTTTCAGAAGATTCTGTGTCAGGGACTGGTCTGTTGATTTTAAGAGCAGCCTGGAGTTTCGGATGAGATAGAACCGGCTGTTTCCCGCGTAACAATAGCATAGCTTTTTGTAATCGGTCACTACCATGGTAACCGATGCTTTTAAGTGCATTCCGCCCCGCTGCTTTAGAAGTTCCTTATGAGCCTGATTCATATAATGCTTAAGCCTTGAGGTCTTCATGGAGGGTCCTTCCACAAAGCTTCTGATTAAGCTCTCCACCACAAACCTGGCACTGTTGGTCTGAAGCTCTCCATCCAGGCTGTCTGCTAATATGTAACAGGCATAATCATCCATTTCCACATAACCAAAGTAATCCCGGTTTGTCAGCTTCTGCCCCTCTTCGGAAATATACCGGGTGCGGAATTCAGAATTAATTCTTCTCATAAAGTACCTCCGCCTTTAGAAGCAGTACGCTTCCATTTTCTTTTTCCAGGCTTTTTCTTTTTTCCGCTTCCATCACCATTAAGTCAGCTTTTTCCTTTAGCGTATGGTTCTTTAGAAGAATATCTTCCATGTCCGCCCAGGACAGCGCTTCATATATTCCTTTTGTAAGAAGCACAATCACATCATCTGGCTTTAACTGTATAGGAGGCTCACAGACTTCAATCTCGTGGAATCCGTCTAGTCCAAGATAATTCCAGATTCGCTTTTCCTCCATGGTCCAGACTGTTTCCGATTTTGTAAGAACTCCATCGTCAAAGGCGTTAAGGGCAAGTACATCAAGAGTATGCCCTTTGCTTATGGGAATCAGCTCCTGGTTTCTTAAAAGAGCCACCCGAATGTTACCTGCCAGGCCGTAATGTAGTGTTTTGCCATTCACAAAAACAGCGGCTAAACAGGCTCCTCCTCTGCGGTCTCCAATGGTCTTTTGAATCCGGGAGTGTGCCTCACGAAAGGAGGTCTTAAAAAAGTATTCCGGGTTCTGTAAAACTTCATAGGACCGGTAAGCATCTAATAAAGTATCTGCCGCAATCCCGGCACATACCTTTCCTGTGTTTGCCCGTCCCATTCCGTCTGATAAAATTGCCAGGGTTCCAGCCGGACTTTTCATGATTTCGGCAACATCTGCCTGTATTTCCTGATCTCCCGTGGTCTGGCTCACGGCTTCCCCGCCAGGCATTTTGTGTTTCTTTCCATCCTGGCTCAACTGTTCACTGGCAGACAACAGGATCCTTCCTAAAAGAGAAAGGGATAATATGGCTCCCAGACCGCTTAATATCGTCATCGTCATTTCTGATCATTCCATTCAAAATTTTCTCCGCACAAGGGAACAAACAGGAACCGGCTTTTCCCCAGCTCTATTACGTCGTATGGCCTTAACTCGGTAGGCACATAAACAGCCTCTTCATTTAAATAGGCAAGTCCTGCCGCATCTCCCGGCAGTATGACGGTATTTCTCTTTTTCTGGTCATAGACTATGATGGTATGGTTTTTCCGGTTAATCTCGTTATCTCCCAGAATCTGGACGTCCATATCATCTCCCCTGCCTACAAAGTTCTTTCCGCTGTGGATCTTATAGTCCATTCCAACTCTTGCACCAGAGATACATACCAGCCAGCCGCAGACCGGAAGGATGTCCTCCTCCAAAAGCTCCATGGCAGGCTCAAATCCAAGGGGCTTCTTCTCTTCTGCCTCTTCCTTTAATTTCATCTGGCAGTAAGGGCAGGTATTGCCGTAACGCCTTGCGTTAAAAACATGTCCATTGGGGCATCTTACTAAGCTCATGTATCAATCTCCAATCTTTGTTCTTATGTCAGTAAGAGGCGGGTATTGGCTACATAAATCACATCTCCCGCCGAAACTTTGCATGGCCGGTTCGTCACCTTATAACAGCCGCCATCTTCTACCTTTTTAATCTTAATTCCATTGATTGAACCTAAATCCTCCATATACCAGGAATCCAGACAGTAATTTAGTACCCCATGCAGATCATCGATGAAGGTACCGTATTCGCATTCCGTCAGGTCTATATCCACATCCTCCTGGTCGTTCTTCTTTCCAATGATAAGAGCAGTTCTTCCAGCCAGGTCCCAGGATTTTAAAGGTTTGTCATGTTCATCTAAAAGCACCAGCTGACCTGCCTTTAAAGAATGGGGTGAAGCTGTCCTTTCATATTCCCTCACAGACCCCCTCCCTCCAAGGAGAAGTGTTAAATCTGCGGCGGCGGACAGGCCGAATAAAAGAATCAGGACTTTAAGCCACAAGGGGTAGCCTCCACGGTAAATAATGAGGAAGATAATACATGCCACACTGACTAAAATAGCAATATCAAAACCGATTTTTAATGCTTTTTTCCGTCCCATATACAATCCGGCTCCTTTCCTATTTTTTTGTCCCGAAAAAAGCGGCAAACAGATCATCAGGACTCACTGGGCCGGCATTCTTTTTGGCGCTCCCTCCAGTGCCCCGGTAGGTCTCCATACCTTTTCCAGCCTGAAAACCAAAGAACCGTTCAAACTGGCTCATATCGGGAGCTGCCTTAGAAGGCTCGGCACTTTTTCTATCCTCTTTGCCTCGTTCTTTGTCTCCGGCCAGGGCTGCATCGTATTTCTTTCTCTTTTCTTCATCACTCAGGACGCTGTAAGCTTCCTGAATCTCATACATCTTTTTATTTCCTTCCGGGTCATCCTTTATTACGTCCGGGTGATACTTTTTGGCAAGCTTTCTATAGGATGCCTTAATATCCTTTTCCGACGCTTCCGGGGATACGAGAAGAATTTTGTAGTAATCAAGCATTTTATGTTTCCTTTACAGAAAGGGGCTGCCTAACCGGCAGCCCCTGCATGTTTACACGCTGTATCCGCCTTCCACAGCGATTTGCGCCATCTTGTCTTTCTTCTGTTTGATGATCAGCCGGAATGTTCCCACGCCTTCTGTATCACCGTAATCTTCCTTGTAGTCCACGACAAATGCATTAGGATATGTATATTTACGAATCACCTGGGAAGCAGCAATCACTTCAATCGTTACCTTACGGTAGCAATCGGATTTTTCTGCCGGAACTAAAGACCAGAGACCTAACTGTCTGGTGGAATCAAAAGGATCTCCATCCACTGCTGTTAAAATCTTACCTGTGATTTCCACTGTGCTTCCTAAATCTGTGGAACGAGCATTGGAATCAAGAGGAATATCTGTTCTAAATTTAACTCCTATAATACTTGTGGTTCCCAGGTCGACAGTAGACGGCCCTTCAACTTTTAATGTAAATCCCATAATTTATCCCTTCCTTTCTCTTCGTTTTTTAATTATTCTCCGCTGAATCCGCCTTCAAATTTTAAGGTGGTCATCTTATCCTTCTTCTGCTTGATCAGAAGTTTGAACACACCGGTTCCTGTCTCATCTGTAAAATCTTCTGTGTAATCCACTACAAATGCGTTAGGAACGGTAATCTGTCTTACCACCTGTGATGCACTCACAACATCGATCTGAACGTTGCGGTAGCAATCGGAATTTTCAGCTGGTACTAAAGACCATCTTGCCAGCTTGCTGGTATCGTCTGCTGCTTCCCCACCTACTGCTGCCAGTATTTTTCCTTCAACCAGTACGGTTGAACCAAGATCGGTGGATCTTGCATTGGAATCATGAGGAATATCTGCCCCAAATACCACTTTAACGATACTTGTCTCACGCAAATCAACGGATTCGCTTCCTGTGATTTTCATTCTAAGTCCCATATTTCATCCTCCATTCTTAATAAATGTTTTTTTGTAATCTATAAGCCGGTCAATGCCTGCTTTCAGATACCAGAATCATGATCCACCCTGATTACCTATCCTGCATCTGATTCGATGCCTGGGGGATCGAAAAGCAGATAGATTTCATTATCTGCTTTTCATTTATCAAATAAAATCACAAAACCACTCATTTAGGAATTTCCCGTCTGCCCCCCGGCTTTACGGAAAATCCACCACCCTGATGCACATTTGTACCTGCGGGCATCACGCAGCTTTTATGCTGTCTGTCCTTTTCTTGTCAGCTCTACCTTTAAATTTCTTGTGGTGTTGCTGAAGGTCAGAAGTACATTACAGATTCCATTCTTCTCATCGATATTGAAGTCCAGCTCGTCTCCGTCCTGTAAAAGGGAATTGACATACTGACGGTTGGCATCCCATTTGCTCTTTTGGCTGCTTGGGTTATTACTGAAGAACTGAAGGATCTTATCCTGCTTAAAGTCTCCGCTGTAAAAACGAAGCATACGCTCAATATAAGTAACTACAAGCGTTTTATAGATTGGCTCAAACTCATTTCCATTGCTTAAAAGATTCCTTGCCTTGTAGACCATGATGTTCTTGATCTCCCGCCCCTTACACTGGGCATTATCTGAGGTAAATACAAAGCCAAAGCCAGTATTATTAATGGAATTTTTAATGGTGTTGGTAAAGCCTGAAATCTCTTTTGTCATGCTGGTGGTCACTAAGAGTGCATTGTCACCAGCTTCTATATCATAGCGTACACCCGGATATTCCTTGGTTGTATTGCCAAATCTCTGTTTTAAATACTCTGGGCACTGCCATGCAGCTGTGATTCCGGCTGCTCCGTAGGAGGCTCCCACGTATACGCCCTCGATCCACATCTTCATAACATCTTCTTTTTCTTCAGAAAGTGCCACTCTGCCTTCGTCATCAATGAGCATCCGCTTATCCAGGATAAGACCAGACTTATCTTTTGGAATAATGGTCACATTGGGAATACAGGGAACTACGAATTCGCTGAAATCCCTCTTCATAAGAGGTGTGCACTTATCCTTAAAGATGCCGATTCCTTCGGTTGCTACATAGCTGAAGGTACTTTCCTCTCCTGTGGCAAAACTGAAGAAGGTAGTAATCTTGTATGGATTGATTGCATTCATTAAGGTTGCAAGGCTTTCCATGGTATTGGTTCCCGGCTTTTTCTCCTTTTGATTTCCTGCAAAACGCATTCTCTGGAGTTTTCCGCCGCCTGACTGATTGAATTCCACATCAGGAACAATGCCGAACCACAATGTATTTTCAAATTCATTCTTATCGTTAGTGGTATTTAAGTAAGTTAAAAGTCTTGGCAGATTGCTTGACTTCACCATCATCTCAAGAGGTGTATTGGTAATGAGAAGCTTTGGCTGCATTCCTTTTTCCTTTACCTGATACTGATCAAAGAAGGATTTTACGCCCAGAATTTTCTCAATCAAAGGCTTCACTGCCTTGACGAAATCATCCTTGCTCTTTTTATAGAACTCTAAGTATGTATTATAGTTCTTCACCTCTACCTCACGGTCCACACTGCTTTCCACGGTGGAAGTAAGAGGACAAAAAGTTCTTACTACCAGCTCTCTTACGTAATCGGAAGGCGTATCGTTGAGGGCATCGTAATCATCCTTAAAGGTCTCAATGAGGCTTGTATTAATATGATCATCCACAAGAGCAAGCTGAGTTCCTTCCTCCTGCTTCATCTCAAGGATCTTAAGCTCTCCATCGTCTCCCATGCTTAAAAGTCCTGCCTTAAATTCCTGACCACCCTGAGCGGATTCACCGCTTCCAAGGAGCAGACGGGTCTTAATGTCTTCAATGGCAAGAGGAAGCATAGCCAGTACGTTGTTGTAATTGTGGCTGGCCTGTTCGAACTGATAATTCAGCTTATCCCCCATATCCAGTCTCTTGGGATCTTCGTCGTCAAGCTCCATGTATTTACCGTAGGTATACTGGATTTCTCTTCTCACCTGACGGATGTCTTCCATGATCTTCTTAGGAGAAATCATGTCCAGAATATTGCTGAATTTAAAGTCAACGTTTGCGACTCCCAATGCGCCTTTTGCCCCCTGAAGGGTGATCAGCATGTTCAGCAGATCATTTGTTTCATTAAGAGGTATCTCAGTGATACAGTTGTCCGGTAAATTCTCTGGTTTCATGAGGCTGTACTGGATGGAGCCAGTGTTGGCATCACACCAGGAATAAACGACTGGTGCAAATTTCTCTAAAAATTCTTCAAAGCTTTCAACCAGAAGCACTTCATTGATTTCCTTAATCTTGTCGTCATCAAGACTTGTTTTTCCTCTCACATCTCCGATCAGCGTTAAAAGATTCAGCTTTTCAGGATTAATTTCGGAAAATAGAATCGTCCGGTTTGTTTGTGTAATCGTTTCCATCGGCGCTCTCCCTCTTTCTTACTTGTTACTTTTATTTATTCGCTCTTACCGTCTTAATTGGGATAAGAAGCGTAAACAACATGGTTACGGACAAAAAGTCGGTCCTACTGGATCATGGAGATATAGTGGATCTCCAAATCATAATCTCCTTCCGGAGAGGTAATTGATATAATATCTCCAAAGCTTACACTGTACTGAATCTTTTTGCATACAATAGAGCTTCCCAGCATGATGACAGAATCCGAAGAATGATAAAGGATCATCCGACGTTCTTCATCTGCAATCAGAAAGATCCGGTCAAGTCCCAGCGATTCGGAGGCTTCCGGGAATTCCTTCATTAAGTCTCCAATGCTCACACGGTTGTCCTTGATTTTGTACATAGGGAATGTGAGGGGCGGAATCTCCTCTTCCTCCTCCGGCTGCCCGACAAAGTAGGCATCCATCTTTCCCTGAAAACGGTTTTGGGCTTTCTTTTCTGTGATTACCTCAAGCTCTGGTCTTGGCTTATGGAAAATCCTCCAGATAATCGCTCCAATCACAAGGATACCCAGTGCAAATGCCCACCAATATGCCTTCCAAAGAGGAATCACTTCGAAGCTGTAACGGTAGGATAAAGCGGATTCTCCGTCAGCCACTTTGATTACAAGACTTTCCCTTCCTGACTTCAAAGGCTTTACCGTAAGAACGCCCCTTTCAAGAGCCACGGCGGCGGAATTCTTTGTGCTTTCTTCCAGGGAGTAGGTAAGCGCATCCCCATCGGAATCATGAAAATAATCATCAAGCTTGAGCTTTTTCTCTTTGCTTAAAGGATTTAATGAAAGCTTATCCGGCAGCTCACCGGCAGGAGGTGTGTTGACCACCTGTACCCTTACGGTTTCGAACACACAGGATTCCATTACATCATCCAGGCGGCTGTCTATGTAATACGTTCCGGAACTTTCTAGCTTTACTTCTCCTGTAATTACACCGTCCTTAATTTCTGTATTTATAGGTGTCCGGCCATTGGCAGACTGACCATCTGCATAAATCTCAATTTTGGGAGTAAAGTTTTTATAAAATGCTTCATCGGTAATGACACTGCCGCTTTTATCCTTAAAATAAATCCGGAAGGGCAGGGGCTTATTCCTTGCCATATCGGTCTCTATCTCAAGAACCGGAACCAGATCCCGGTAGCTGATTAAGTAAACCTTTAATCCCTGATCCTTCGAAGTGTTTGTCTGTATGTTTAATTCCTTGATCTCACTTTTCACATCCGAAAGCTTGGCTACGGAGTAATGAACCAGGTTTACCGGCTTTATCTGCTGATCTCCGTAAATCACAGTCGTATCAAGAATCTGCTGGGGAGAAATCATCAGTACATCCATCTCATCCAGATAGGCATCATCAAGCTTTACTCTTATGCTCTGACTGCCCGCTCCGTAGATTCCATTGGTGATCTCCTGAATCCGGTAAGCCATGTTGGAATGAAAAATTCCATATAAGACGTCAATTAAGGTCTCCGGCTGTTCCACCGTATAATTGCCTGCATTGGTCTGCTTCGCAATTTCCTTTAACACTTCCTTGCTTCCGTCGTACTTCCCAAATGCAACGGTGTAAATGGGAATCCCCTGAGACTGGCAGGCATCTACCGTATTCTTAAGATCTGCATTTGAGATTTCTAAGGATCTTCCTGTTTTGGAGCCTTTTAAATCAGACTCGCCGTCTGAAATAAGGACGATCATGCGCTTACGTCCTGTTTCCTCTCTGGAAAGACCATAAGCATAATTTAACCCCAGCCCGATGTCTGTGTTTCCGGAATATCCGGCAGAATCCATCTGTGCTTTTAGGGCGTCACGTTCCTCCTGGGTCTTAACAGAAACCGGGGCTGCCGAGGATACGATCCTGTCATTGTATGCAACAAAGCCAATCCGGATATCTGCACTGTGAACCGTATCAATAAATGCCTTTACCATTCCACTTGCCGTATGATCCGGATCATTGGCATTCATGGAACCGCTGTAATCCATAACGAATATGACATCCAGACCATTCTGTTCACTCCGTATTTCCTTTGCCATGACTCCTTGTGAACCCGAAAGAAAAACAAAACAAAATAGTACAAACAGAACCCTTTTTAATCTCTTCATTGATCTAACACACCTTTGTTTTTGTTTTTTACTTCTTACAATATACTATAAAAAACGACAAAAAAACCGTTTACGTATGAAATAGCGTGTTATATGTAACTTTTGGTCATAATATGTATTATTTTGTCATATACAAGGCAATAACTGAAACTTTTTTCTTTTTCCGGCATGAAAATAGGAGGCAGCTGTATCAGCCTTACCTCCCACCTATCTTATTCTTTTTTAGGTTCGTATAAAATTGCCTTCAACGTAAACTGCTCGTCCTCACCTTCAGTCATCAGGGCACCGTGATACCGTTCTGTCACCTTTTTCATGGACCTGATTCCAAGACCATGGACTCCTTCTGTTTTTCTGGTCTTAAGCCTTCCCTCTTCGTCCATTTTAAGCTCATCTGCAAACTTGTTTCTGACACACAAAAGCAGGCAGCCTCTCTCATATTTCATATCCACCCGCATATCCCGGCTCTCTTCTTCCACGTAATCCAGGGCTTCTACTGCATTGTCAAAGGCATTACCAAGAAGGATGCACAAATCTGTATCCTCAATGTTCAGCTCTTTCGGAACCTTGATTCTGGTATCCAGCTTGATTTTCTTCGCCTGGGCTACCCGGTATAAATGATTGACCAGTGAATCTACCACCAGATTTCCTGTCCACTCCTCTAAATGCTCCTTTTTTGATGTTTCTCCAATCATCTCATCAAGGACTGCCATCAGCCTGTCCATCTCTTCTTTCTTGGCCAATTCGTGTATGTATATCAGCTTCTGCTTCATATCATGACGCTTTGTCTGGAGTTCTATGGTTTCCTGGGCTTCAAGTTGTTTTTGCTTTTTAAATAGTTCCAATTGTTTGATATACATGCACTCATTTTTCTTAATCCTCGCTTCCTCTACCCGAAGCAGATATGCAGGGTACACCAAAAGATTCAAAAGTATCATGCCAGATGTGCCTAAAAGAAGCCAAAAGAGCATGTTACCACCCTGAAACACAGAATGCTCGGCTATCATATAAAATGCAAAATATACGGTCATCAAAGCGGTAAAAGGAAGAAGAAATGAGAGTCCCTGAGCAGGCAGATTGCCTATATTTCCTTTTGCCTTTATGTACCTTCGTATTCCCAGAATCAAAGAAAACAGGCACAGCTTAGAAAGCCACATAGCAGTCACTGTCCCGTCAGCCTCTCCTCCCAGAAACAGCCTCGTTCCCAGCAGAAAAAACATGTCCATAAGCTCCCACAGCGCTGCAAAAAGTGCTGAAAAGGTCACCTGGTTCCAGATCGCTGAAGTATAGCCAACGATTCCAACCAGACCAATGACAGCAAAGGAACCAAACAAGTAATAAATTGGTAAATCTCCGGCCAGATAAAGCCTTCCATACATCTGCCATAAAAAGAAAAGCAGCCATCCTGCTGCCTTTCTAAATCCGCTTCTTTTTGTAAGGAACGTATCTAAGTACAGCTTCATGATCCATACACTAAATAGCGAAAATAATACGCTGGCAGTAATTCTCATCCCCTCGTTCATACATGGCACCAATCCATTACATCATATAAATTGACTTCCACCTCTTTTCTGCGGCTTCTGCTTATAGGAAGACAGATTCCATCCATTAATTCCACAATATCCGCAGAAAATCTGGAAATTCGCCAGTAGTTAACTAAATATGACTTATGGATACGCACAAAGCGCATCTTTTGACTTCTTAATTCCTCTTCAATGGTCTCCAGATTCTTATAGAGCCTGTAACGTCCGCCTTCCCAGACGATCTCCGTCATTCTTCCTTTGCTTTCAAAGTAAATGACCTCTTTTAAAAGTACCTTATAATCAGACCGGTCATAGCGGAAACGATAAAACTGATCCTCCGTTCCGATCATCCCTAAAATATGATGAAACGTATCCGTAAATTCTGCCTTACATAGCGGTTTTACAAGAAAGCCAATGGGAGCAGCGAGAAATGCTTCCTTCATATAGCTTTCATGAGACGTTACAAAAACCAGCTGCACGGTACGGTCCATCTCCCTGATTCTTTTTGCTGCACACATGCCGCTTAAATGCTGCATCTCGATATCCATAAAAATAATATCAAAACGCTTTCCTTTCATCACTGCCCTTACAATCTCTTCCCCGTCTGCATAGGCATCGACCTCCAATTTCACCCCGGTCTCCTCCCCTAATTCCAGCAGATATTTCTCCATTTCCCACAGCAGCAGACGGTCATCATCGCAGACTCCAATTTCCAACATAGTCTTACCTCCCACTATTCTGTATTGTTTAAAAGAACCTTATATTTTCACATGCTAGCCTCTGATTTTATGGATTATAGGTTTTTTTATAGATTTTACGAAAGTGCTGACACACTGTTAAGATTTTCAGAATTCACAGTTCCATCTTTTCATACAAACAGATCTCATGGATACTTTTTACCATTGCTTCTCTTACAGCACGCTTTTCACAGCACGGTTCTTCGTCAGCATCCCATAGAAATCAATGTAATTTTGTTACAAACTTAAGTATTTATATCTTTTTTAGCATATAATGAAAACCGACATTTTTCAACCCAAATGCTAAAATTATACACTTTGACTGCCAAAATTTGCATGTAATCTTTTGTCATCTATGCTCCGAAAAAACTTTGTTTCACCTTTTATACAATCTATTGTATAATAAGCTTTAATAATATTATATTTACTTGTAAAAACCTGTTTTACAGGAAGAAAAAGGAGTCAGAAAGCGATGAAACTTGACCGGCTGCTGGGAATATTGACCACTCTGCTAAAAAACGACAAGGTGACAGCTCCTTATCTGGCTGAGAAATTCGAAGTATCCAGGCGCACCATTAACCGTGATATCGAAGCTTTATGCCAGGCAGGGATTCCTGTCATCACACAACAGGGAAGCGGCGGCGGTATCTATATCGCAGAGGGGTACAAGCTGGATAAAAGCCTATTGACCCCAGACGAGCTCTCCGGGATCATAGCCGGCTTAAAAGGCATGGGAAGCGTCATGGACCAGTCTTATATGGAACAGACACTTGATAAATTATCTGCCGGTAAGGAAAAGTCGGTGCCCTTACAGGAGCCTGTTGTCATTGATCTGGCCTCCCATTATAAAGGAAGCCTGACAGAAAAAATCCGGCTGATTAAAACGGCTGTTCTGGAATCACATCTTGTGGAATTTGACTATTATTATGAAAAGGGAATTAGCCGCAGGCAAGTAGAGCCATACCTTGTCGTTTATCAGTGGACTTCCTGGTATCTCCTTGGCTACTGCCGGGAGAGAAAAGACTGGCGGCTATTTAAGCTCATGCGTCTGTGGGATCTTCATGCTTGTAAGGAAACCTTTCTTCCAAGAGAGATCCCGGAGGATAAAAGAAATTTAAGTGATACGCTTCCAGATGATAAACCTTTAGTGGCCCTATTCCATCCTTCCGTCCGTTATCAGCTCATTGAAACCTATGGCCCTCACTGCTATAAGGAAACAAAGGAAGGTCTTTTGCGCCTTGAAATCGGGTATACTAACCGGGAATATACGATATCATGGCTTCTTGGCTTTGGAGAAAAGGTAACAGTACTAAAGCCACTCGATCTGGCAATGGAAATAAAAGAGATTGCTTTAAAAATAATTGAGAATTATAAATAGAACAGGACATACTGCTGTCATGTTTCCCGTGGTATGATCATGAAAAAGGAGGGAGTTCATTTGATTCATCGTGAAATCAGAAGCTACGAAGATTTTTTAGAAACCTTATTGGAAGCCGGTTTTTCCATGGGGGGAGGAAACAGCGAAGGAATCTATTCCATTATAGACTGGGGGTGGAATCAGTCGCCCCCATATGAGACACCAATAACCTGGCACACTGGAAACCGGGAGACAGATCCCTGGGAATGGAGAATCCGTGTTTTAGATGAGCGTAATGACATCGCTTATTCCAAGCTGTTCTTTAAGAAAAGCGGATTTATAACAAGAGACTGGGCTCCTCTATTCCTTGCTGTCCGCAGAAATGGCAGGACTTTGAAGGAAGAATTTAGGGACGGGCTTATCAGCAGCCCTGCAAAAAAGATTTATGAAACCATTGTAGAGCATATCTCATTGCCTCTCCATTCCATTAAGGAGCTTGCCGGTTTTGGGAAAGAAGACAAGTCTCTGTTTGACCGTTCCCTGGTGGAATTACAGATGAAGCTGTATGTGACCATGTGCGGCAGAAAGCAGAAGCGATCCCTAAAGGGAGAGGAATACGGCTGGTCTTCCACTGTTTTCTGTACCACAGAAAGCTTTTGGGGAGCAGATGTTTTTGAGGAAGCAGCAAAGCTTAAGAAAGAGGACGCAATGGAGCAGATTACAGAGCAAATTTTACTCCTTAATCCAAACGCCGACTCTAAGAAAATAAATAAATTCATAAAGGGATAATTTTCATAGAAATTATGGAGGTGGGTATGAAAGAAGATATTATAAAAAAAGCAGAAGCTATCATTCAACAAAATACGGTACACTCCGGACCGGAAGGCTCTATTCCTTACTGTGTCCTGGCTCTGATGGATAAGAATGGCGGTCCTACGGCTTCCACAATTACACCATCAAAAGCTCAGGGAATCCAGTCGATCAGCTTTTGTACCGGTCTTGGGAGCACTAAGGCAAAACGGGTTTTCGACTGTTCCAAAGCCAGTGTATGCTTTAATACCGGGGGCGACTATAACATCACCTTAACCGGCTGGATGGAAGTTTCAACAGCTCCTGACATCCGGCATGAGATGTGGTATTCCGGGATGGGAGACCACTTTCATGGGCCAGATGATCCCGGTTACTGCGTCCTGATCTTTCACACCACGGGCTACAACTTATGGATAGACTGCCAGGAAGCAGCGGGAGAATTAAAGGTTGTTAAGGCGAATGACTCCGCCGCACAAACAGGATAAGACACATTGATCGGACAGGGCTGCATCTCCATTTATCTTAACTTTATTATCTTTTACCATCCATGGAATTAAGACCACCGGAACACACGGCTGGGGTGGCGTCATCCTTGTACACGTGCCAAAAGAGGTGATATTGGTTCCAGGTTTATAATCCATGACAGTAAGAAGCCGCCTTCCCCCCTCATCCATACTGCGGCTGGCCGGAACCTTTAAAGGGCTGGAGCAGCTTCCCATGGAGCACGTTAAGGTGATCCCTTCCACTGCCTCAAATTTGTCTTTCATAACAAAATACCTCACTCAGAAAAATATTGTAACACCAAAAGGAAGGGCCGATCATCAGCCCTTCTTTGGTCCTATTACAATATAAACTAAATTTTGAAAAAAGGTGGGATCATGTATAAAATAGCACCCTATATGTAAGAACAGGCAGAAAGAACCTTACAAAGACTTGGAATCATCATCCTTTAAAATCTTTACGATTTCACCAATAAAGCATTGATGATAATCCTTATCCGGATAGTTCTTTCCATCTAAACTCTTATCTACAAAGCCTTCCGGATCAATGCCCTGCTTAAACAGCTTACGGCAGATGAGCACAAGCTTTGCTTCTTTAAAGTAGGGAGCATCTCCGTCGAATAAGGGAGTAAGGCCCGTTTCTTTTTCCTTATCCACATCGCGGCCGGAATGGGAACCGCAATAACCAAGAGCTTTCCGGTAGGTTTCATCAAAAAAGCTTAAGGTATAATAATCCTCCCGGTCCACAAATTCCAGGGTGTATCTTTGCGGGCGAAGTACAATGCTTGTTACCGGTTTCCCCCACATGACTCCGATTCCGCCCCAGCTGGCAGTCATCATATTATAGCCATTTTCATTACCGGCACAAACAAGCATCCAGTCCTCTCCGATCAATGTGAGCGGATCTAATTTACATTGGTTTAGTTCTACTTCTCTTAACATAATACCCTCCATTGTTCTTGATCTTTGAATTGGTTTTATCCTATTATAGCATAGAAAAAGAAACAAAATACCTACTTTTAGGATAATCTGTTTATATGAAGAATAAGATATTATCAAAGATATACAGGAGGCTGCCTATGAATGCAAACAAAAGAAAGCTTTTGGCCTTTATCATACTTCCCCTGGCTGTCGGAGCAGTCGCAGGGATACTTACTCGAAACAGCATGACTACTTACAACTCCTTAAACCAGCCTGCTCTTTCTCCTCCTGGCTGGCTGTTCCCAGTGGTCTGGACTATTTTATACATACTCATGGGAGTCAGCTCCTATTTAGTTGCCACCTCTCCCTCTCCAAAGAAACGGGAAGCCCTCATGCTTTATGCCCTCCAGCTGTTCCTTAATTTTATCTGGAGCCCCATTTTCTTTGGTCTTGGAAATTACGTTCTGGCATTCCTAGTCTTAATTGTTTTGTGGTATGTGGTATTTAAGATGATCCGCATCTTTTTCCGGGTGGATCCCTCAGCTGCACTTTTGCAGATTCCCTATCTTTTGTGGCTTACTTTCGCCGCATATTTAAACCTGGCCATAATCTTTTTAAACTAAGTGACAAATAAAAAGCCGGAGGCAATACTACGAAAAAAGCGTAAGTTTTTTCCGTAATACTGTCTCCGGTTATTTTTATCTTAAGATCATTGATCTCCTAGATCAATATATACTTTAGAACAAACAGAACCGCCAGAATATACATCAGGGTACTGATCTTCTTCTCTTTGCTCTTTCCTGTAACAACATTAATGATGACATAGGAAATGACTCCCATGGAGATACCTTCAGAAATGCTGTACATAAACGGCATGGCAACGATGGTAATATAAGCTGGAATCGCCTCTGTAAAATCATTGAAATCAATCTTTACAATGGAAGTCAGCATTAAGAATCCTACCACGACCAGAGCCGGTGCCGTCGCAAAGGACGGAATCGCCAGGAAGATGGGAGATAAAAACAGGGATAGTCCAAACAAAATACTGGCT
Source organism: [Clostridium] aerotolerans DSM 5434 (assembly GCF_000687555.1). GTDB lineage: Bacteria > Bacillota > Clostridia > Lachnospirales > Lachnospiraceae > Lacrimispora > Lacrimispora aerotolerans. The sequence continues at coordinate 159,279 of NZ_JHWJ01000002.1, forward strand.
ACGACTGCTGTAAGTCCTGTTCTTCCGCCTTCTGCCACACCTGCTGCACTTTCAACGAATGCAACCACTGTGGAGGTTCCAAATACAGCACCTGCGGTTGTTGCAATGGCATCTGATAAGAGAGAGCCTTTGACGTTAGGAAGTCTTCCGTCCTTATCAAGCATGTTCGCTTTTGATGCAACTCCAATGAGAGTTCCCAGGGTATCAAATAAATCAACGAACAGGAATGCAAACATGACAACCAAAAAGTCCAGGGAAAATACTCTGGAAAAATCCATCTTCATAAAAGTAGGAGCCATGCTTTTAATTCCGAATCCAGCACTTAAATCCGGGAATACACTGAACATGCCAAGCTCTGGATTTGGCTGATAGAGACCAGTCGCTTCACAGATCATTCCAAGAATCCAGGTAAATAAAATTCCCCATAACATGTTGCCCTTTACATTCTTAATTACTAGTATCGATGTAACAAGAATACCGATGATTGCAAGTAAAACAGTAATACCAACGGTATGGAAGGTTCCATCTGTAAAAGAATGTTTAAATGAATAAAAGGAAACAAGAGTGGAGCTGTCTACAACAATTTTAGCATTCTGCATTCCGATAAATGCAATAAACAGACCGATTCCTACAGAAACCGCATGCTTTAAATTGATTGGGATCGCATTAAAGATTCCTTCTCTGACACTCGTAAGAGAAAGAACGATAAAGAGCAGACCTTCAATGAATACGGCTGCCAGGGCCATCTGCCAGGTATATCCCATGTTGAGTACTACGGTGTAAGCAAAAAAGGCATTCAGTCCCATACCCGGAGCCAGTACAAACGGATAGTTTGCAAGCCAGGCCATCAAAAGTGTTCCCACCAGGGATGCCAGTGCAGTTGCTGTAAATACAGCACCGCTGTCCATTCCAGCTGCACTTAAGATGCTGGGGTTTACTGCGAGAATGTAAGCAGTTGTCATAAACGTGGTAATACCAGCCACCACCTCAGTTTTTACATCCGTGTGGTTTTGTGACAAGTGGAATGTCTTATCTAAAAAACTTCCCCTATCTTTCGTTGCCATGTTCGTACCTCCTGATGCCGGAACCTACCTTTAAAAGATCCGGCTTCCTTCTGTAAATTTTCCTTTAATATGCCTGTCATCAGACAGGTAAATAAAACGTTCCAGCCTTTCTTTTAAGGAAAGTGGCTGTGGATGAGGCAGATCGCTGTCATCCAGTATCAGAGCATCAAACTCATAGCCTTTTAAAAAGCTTCCAACCTTTCCAAAGAAAGCTCCTCCGCCTAAGGTACCCATGTAAAATGCCTCCTCCATAGTTACCGGCTTTAAGCTTTCATCAAGAAGGCGCCACCTTAATTTAGATACGGAAACAGCATCTACCATGGCACGGAATATGGATTCTCCACTGCCTCCAGCCACATCAGTTCCAAGACCAATGTTCATCTTACGCTCCAGATAAGTTCTCACTGGCGCAATTCCAGAGGACAAATTGGTATTGGACTGAGGACAATGGGCAATAAAGACTCCCTGTTCCTCCATTAGGTCTATCTCCTCATGGGTAGAATAAACGCAATGTGCCATAACGGTCTTAGCAGGTTTGCCAAACAGACCAAACTGGTCGTAGGCATCTCCGTAAAACCTTGAAGTGGGACAAAGCTCCTTCACCCAATGAATCTCACTTTTATTTTCCGACAGATGTGACTGAACCGGTATCCTGTACTTCTTCTGTATCCTTGACAGGCGTTCCATCAACTCATCCGTGCAGCATGGAATAAACCTGGGCGTAAGTATGGGGGTCACATTGTCGTATTTCGACATGACAGACTCCAGCCACTCTATGGTATCCCGTTCCGACTCTTTGGGACTTTTTTCGCAATAATAATCAGGAGAATTCCTGTCCATATTCACCTTTCCCACCATCGTCTTTAACCCGGTCTCTTCCATAAGATCCATTAAAAGCTCCGTGGCCGGACGGTGTATGGTGGCAAAAATGCAGGCTCTTGTCGTTGCACTTTTCTTCATTGTATCGGCAAAAATCTGATAGGCTTTTTTCGCATAATCCAGATCCTTGTACTTGGCTTCTTCCGGAAACGTGTTGGTATTCAGCCAGTCCAAAAGCTCCAGATCCATATTAAGCCCGCGGAATGAAAACTGGGGGGCGTGAATGTGAAGGTCCACAAGACCGGGAATGATAAGCATATCTCCCCAGTCCGTAAGGGGAAGGGCTTTAAACTGCTCTGGCAGCTCTTTATAAACACCTTCTGTTTTTCCTTCCAGACATACCAAATACCCTTGTTCCATTGTCCGTAACAGATGGATATCCTCACTGTAGCATATGTTTCCTTTTAAGACAAAATTTTTTTGTTCAGCCATAAAACCTCCTGCTCTGCTATCCATAAAATACAATACGGCAGTTTCCATTGCAGCGTGTTTGTTCCATGCGCAATAAAAAACCACCGTTTTTCTCTATCCTCCTGCGCACGCACCACAAATCACAGCCAACAAGGGCTGTGCCGTAATCCATGCGAAAACTTATAGACAACTATTCCGGTAGCTGGTAGAAACACTCAACCAATTATGAGCATATATAAGCTTCATTGATACTGTAACCAATTAAATTTTGTGATCTCTGACAGGTGAACTATAACATATTGTAAAACTATTTGTCAACGCTATTTTTATTCTTGTTCACTTCCTATATTATTGCTGATTCTTTATCCATTATCAGCAATTATCTGTCAATTATTCCCTAGAAATTGCGTTTCATAATAATACTTCTATCCAAGATTCTCTGCCAGATTTTATACCCGCTTAAGTTATGCCGGATTGCTGTTTCTTATTATACTGCTTTGCCGGTTTTTTATGCTTACCGGCAGAGAATCCTTCCTTTATGAACTGCTTACTATCACTTCTTTTTGCAGGGACAAGGAATAAATAACTGCTTCCTTTACCTTTTTCCCAGTCATCTGCTCCAGAGCCCGGGTATAATAATTAATCTGGACCTGATACCTGTTTTTTAAGATCTCTTCTTCTCCTTCTCTGATGCGGTCCGTTTTATAATCGATTAAAACCAGCCCGTCCTCTTCTTCCATATAAGCATCAATAATACCCTGGACCAAAATAAGCTCATCCGAATCTCCAAGGTCCATTTCTCTTGCAGGAATCCCTATAACGAACTGTTGTTCTTTCTTTAATCTTCCTTCCTTTTGTGCCAGGGACAGCCGTTTTCCAAGAGGAGAGATTAAAAAGTTAAGAAGTATGGTTTCTGACAGAAGGGAAATGCTTTCCTCATCCATACGCTTTTCTCTACGAAAACCATGGATGGCCTCTGAAATCTCTTCCTTTGTATGCACCGCTCCAAAGTTAAGCAGCTCAAGCACACGGTGATAGGCCGTTCCACGGTAAGCACCTCTGACTGCATCCCCCTCCCCTTCCTCTTTTAGGAACATGGGAATGGTAGGCAGAAACTCGCTTTCCTCCTCATCGAGAAACTGTCCCTGCTTTTTAAGCTCTGAAACTGACAGCTTGGTATGAAGTCCTATTTCAGCCGCATGAGGGTATTGGTAGTGAAACGCTGCATGTAACTCCTTTTGAAGCTTCTCATCATAGATTTCTTCGGTATTAAGGGAGAGCAGCCGCTCCTTGGTCAGTTTCTTTCCTGCCTGGCGCTCCACCTCCCGTCCCACCAGTTGAGTCACAGGCAATTCCTTTACAATCAGGCTGCCCGTATCCTGGCCTTCCTCCAAAAGAATGGCTGTATCCGAATACTTCCCGGAAAGACTCATTAGCATCCAGTCTAAATAAGAATCTGCAGTAGAGAGAATGGTAAATGGAATGGCTCCATCTACCCGAAAGACCTCCTGATACCGCTCCATCTTCTTTTCCAGATAACGGTCCAGTCCTGTCATGACCAGCTTTTCCTTGGCCCTGGTCATGGCAACATAGAGAACCCTAAGCTCTTCTCCCATGGCCCCAAGCTCTGTTTTCCGCCGTAAGACATGCTTTTTTAAGGTAGGGGCTTTGATTCGCCGCTCCAGATCCAGATAATCGGTTCCAATCCCAAGGTCGGGATCAATGAGTACTTTTCCGTATGCATCCTGTTTATTAAACTTTTTCCCCATACCCGCTAAGAATACAACGGGAAATTCCAGTCCCTTGCTTTTATGGATGCTCATGACACGAACGGTATTGTCCTCTCCGGACAGGGAAGCCTCTCCAAAATCCGTATCGTATTTTTTAAGATTTTCAATGTAACGGATGAAATGAAACAGTCCGGTGTAGCTGGTTTTTTCATAAGCAGATGCCTTTTCCACCAGCATGGCTAAATTGGCCCTTCTTACTTCTCCGGCTGGCATGGCTGAAACGTAATCATAGTAGCCCGTACCTTCGTATATATCATAGAGCAGCTCATGGATGGATAAATAGGCTGCCTTTGCACGATAGGTCGTCAGCATGTGAGATAATCGCTCCAGTTTCCTATATAAATGAGGATAAGCCATGTCCTCTGCTTCCTCATATTCCAAAAGGTACTGCTGCCAGGCTCCATAGATCCCCCGATCCTGTCCCTTTTTTGCCTTCTTTTTAAAGAGGGCGGTCATGTGGGCCATCTCTTCGTCTGTTACCTCACAGACAGGGGATTTTAACACGGCTGCCAGAGGGATATCCTGCATAGGGTTATCTATGATATTAAGAAGGGAAAGTATCACCTCCACCTCAATGGCAGTAAAATAACCGGTTTTTCTTTCCGCATAAGCTGGAATTCCCTCGTTCATCAATACGTTTACGAAATCCTCTGCCCAGCCGCTTAAGCTTCTTAGCAAAATGACCATGTCTCCATACTGCGCCGTCCGATAACCACCCCCGCCGCCTAAATTCTTATCAAAGACCATAAGCCCGGTTTCCGGATGAACGAATTCGCGAATCCTGGCAGCGATAGCCTTTGCCTCCAATTCCCGGCTGGTAAACTCTCCGCCATCCTCATCAAGCTTCTTTAAGAGATCGCCTTCCGCATGAATCATCATAAGCTCCGGCTTTTCTCCTATCCTGCCTTCCCTTTCCGGGTAAAAGGCTCCGGGGTGAAGAGCGGTATCTCTGGTATAACGAATATTTCCCAGATTCTTTGTCATAATCTGGTAAAACACTTCATTGATTCCGGTAAGAACCTCATTTCTGCTTCGGAAATTCTGATGAAGCTCTATTTTCTGGTATAATCCCTCTTCCTTTTGGTAGGACTCGTATTTATCCAGAAAGAGCTGAGGTCTTGCCAGACGGAACTGATAGATGCTCTGCTTCACATCTCCTACCATAAACACATTGGGCGTGCCGAACCGCTCCCTTGATATACTGGTGATTAAAGCCTCCTGAACATCGTTGCTGTCCTGGTATTCGTCCACCAAAATCTCAACGAACTGCTTGCTTAACTCATCGGCTGCATCGGATGGAATTCTCTCATTCCCCTCCTGCTTTAACAGGATTTCAAGGGCATAATGCTCTAGGTCATTAAAATCCACCAGATTCTTCTCCCGCTTTTTCTCCTGATACCTTCTGGCATATTCTAGAGCAAGATCAAGGAGCATGGATACGGCTTCTCTGGTTCCCTTTATGTCTGAGAGAACTTCATCCGGGGACTCAAAGCAGTAAAGATCAGAAAGCTTTGAAACCGCCTTTTTCACACGGTCCCTGATTCCTGTTACATAAGCCTTTTTCTCAGGATCAATGTCTTTTTTCCGAATGGAGGCCAGACGGTCAAAGGAGACCTCCTTTAACTCCCTGTTAAATGCCTCATAATTTACTGCGTCCAAAAGCCGTTTTAACAGGCGCCTATCACTGATCATCATAGGAAGATAAGCCTCCGGCCCATTTTCTTCCTCACACACCTCTGCGGCTCGTTCTATCTGGCTTATTAATTCAGAAATCTGAAGGTTCACATCATGCATGAGAAATCTCATCCATTCCGTTTCCATCATTCCTTCCATGTCATCAGCCAAAAGCTCTGCCCGACAGCGGTCAATCCATTCCCCCGGCCACGGATTGCTTTGGGAAAAGGTATAAACCTGCATGATATAATCTTCAATGCCGTAATCCGTCTTTCCAGTGGCATAGGTCTCCACAAACTGTTCAAAACGAGGGTCTGCTGCCTCATAAAAATCTTCCAGCATCTCCTTCATCACATCTGCCCGAAGGAGAATAAGCTCCCCTTCATCTCCCACCCGGAAAGCAGGATCAATGTCCAGCTTGTTGTAATGCTCTCTTATAAGTCCAAGACAAAAGCTGTCAATGGTCGTAATCTGAGCATAAGGAATCATGGCAGCCTGTATCTGCAGATGAGTGTTGTCCGGGTGCTCCATAAGCTTTTCATCTACCGCTTTTAAGACACGTTCCCGCATCTCATCTGCCGCTGCCTTTGTAAAGGTCATGACTAAAAGCTGATCGATTTTTAAAGGCTCTTCCCCTTCTGTGATCATACGGATAATTCGTTCCACCAAAACGGCTGTCTTACCGCTTCCTGCTGCCGCTGAGACAAGAAGATTCCTGTTTCTGCTTTCAATGACCGCTTTTTGCTCATCCGTCCAGCTGATCGCCATCGTCCTTAGCCTCCTTTTCGCCTTCAATAACCGGCCATATTTCTTCTGATTTCAGTGCCTTAAACTTGCGGTAGCCATATCCTTCCGTCTTTAGGTCAAAGCCACAGACAGCATGATAAGGACAGTAATCGCAGGCACTTCTGTTTCCCTGCTTATAAGGCTTTACATCAATGACACCGTCTAAAATCTCCTGACCCTCTGTTTTCAGCTTCTCCTGCACGAACTGGCGGAGAGCTTTGAACCGGTTCCCCCCGGCAACTGAGGACCTTGCTTCCTGTATGATGCCATTTTTCATGGCAACGGGTATGACATCAGACTCTGTCTCAATCTCCCGGTCCAGATGGGAAATGGAGTTTAATTCCGTGTTGACAAGACCGTTCATGCGTAGCTGCTTTAACATCCTTTGGTCTATCTGAGAGTCTGTCATATTACCTTCCTTGTCCACCACAGGATCGCCGATGTTATAATAGAAGATTCCCGCAGGAATTACCTGTTTTTCCGGTCTGTGCCTCTCCTCCATTTCAAGTGCCGCATCCATATAGACTACAAGCTGGAGCTGCAATCCATAGAACAGAGAAGTTAAGTCAAAGGCCGTGCTGCCTGATTTATAATCGATGATCTTTACATACACTGCGTCATCGTCCTCACAAAGATCCAGCCGGTCAATTCTTCCCCGCAGGTGGATGGCTTCCTCTCCGGAGAGGGGAATGCGCATAGCCTTTAGATGATCGGAGGCAGAAAAAGATACTTCAAATCCAACGGGGACAAAGTCACCTTTCTTTAGCTGTTCGGTCAATGCCCACATGGTTCGGTCCGTAATCCGCTCTACCTTTCCCGCCAGATAAGCATTTCTGGCTGAACTTTTAAGAATGGTATTTCCGTATTCACTGGTCACGAGAGAAACACATTCATGAACCAGTGCTTTTCGCTCCTCCTCGGACAATGTCTTAAAATCCTTTCCTTCCTCCTTGATCTTCTGAAAGCATAAATCAATGGAATCATGAAACAGATTTCCAATATCCATAGCTGCCAGCTCATACTCCTGCCGCTCCATTAACTCCAGACCGTAATTTAAGAAATGAGCATAAGCGCAGGAAGCATACTGCTCCATTCTAGTGACACTTCCGCTGATGACCGAGCCGTAAAGAGCTCTGGCTGCCACCTTTCCGATTCCCTTTTCCTCGTAAGTATAAAAGGCGGCATCTAAAAGCTTTTTCCCTTCCTCACTGTAACGGTCCGATAAAAGAAATGCCTTAAAAAGCTCCAGGAACCGGTCGTTCTCTCCATTCATCCGGTATTCCCGAAGTCCATGGAGGAGAGAATCCTTTGCCTCTCTCATGGACAGAGGAACCTGGTCCTTTTGAGGTATGGATTCTGTCAGCCCCGGGAACAGCTTTTTCAGCTCTCCAATGAGAGTGGACGGGCGAAGGCTCTTTCCTGATCCATCCATGGCGGAATAAGATAAGCAAAGCTCCTGCTCCGGCTTTGTGAGGGCCAGATAAAGATAAAATCTCTGTCGAAAGCCCTCTTCCTTGCTTGTGGGTGCCAGCTCAATAGCCTGTGTTCCTAAAAATTCTCTCTCCCTGTCCGTAAACAGGCTGCTCTTTTCCTTTTTTACCGGTACGATTCCATCATTGACTCCCACAAAAAAGAGTATCTTTACATGGTCAAGCCTTGTTCTGGTAATATCTCCTACCACCACCCGGTCCACGGATGCCGGAATCAGTCCCACTTTTATTTCAGAAAAACCGGCATCCAGGATTTCTCCATACTCTTTCCCGCTTACGTGTTCTTCTCCTAAAAGTCCTGCCAGACGGTCAAATAAATCCATGACTAGGCCATAGACCTGACTGTATTCCTTTGCAAGTATCATTTCTCCCATATCCTTAAACCTGGTTTCATAGGCGAGGAGTTTTTCTTCGATTCCAAGCTCCATTAAAAGCTCTGTAACTGCTGCTGTCATGGTTTTTACGGTGGAATCTTCCTTTCGAAATGCCTCTCTGAGACCTCGTAAGGGGGCAATAATCCTTTCCCGGAATTCATTTATTTCCTCCAGATTAAGCTCCTTGGCTCCCCGGTACCAGCCTTCCCATGTGGAATCCCATTTTTTAAAGCCGCGAATCCCCATGGCAATGACATAATTCTCCAGCCGGTCCGTCTTTTCCTTCTCCTCATCTGAAACGATGAGAGCGGTTCTTACATAGCGGAACACGGATTCATACGTAAAATCCTTTTGTATCATCTGGGTGGCCGCCCGGATTAGCTCAACCATGGGATTTTTTAAAATGCTTTTTTTATCATCCAGAAAGAACGGAATGCCATTTACCTGAAACTGATGAATAATCTCATTGGCATAGCTTCCTAAATCTCCCGTTATCACCGCCATATCCCGATAACGGAGTCCCCTGGTCCGTATGGCTTCTTCCATGGAATGGATCACAAATAAAATCTCTTCGGCTGGATTTAACGCTTTTACCAAACGAATGGATGTAAAGTCCTTTGATACCTTCCCCTTATAACGGTATAGATTCTGCTCCAGAAAATCCAGAGAATTTTCCGTGTTCTCTCCCGCCTGACGGTAACGGACGGCAGGGTGCTCCATGATCAAGATATCCTTTTCTCTTACGGTATTCTCTTCCTCTGCCAGATCATTTAACTTCCATATCATCTGTCGGCTCATGTAAAACAGCTCCTGAACGCCGGTCCGCCTGCTCATGTTCTCCTGGGGATCAATGGTCACGGTGACAATGACCTTTTTGCAAAAACGAAGGAACAGACCTAGAATCCGGTACTGGACCGGAGTAAATCCGGTGTAGCCGTCAAGAGTGATAACACTGTTTTTGATTAACTCTGACTGAGGCAGTACACGGCAGAATACATCAAGGATCTCTTCCGTGGTGATATACTTGTCCTTAATATAATCCTTAAAGCCCTGGTACATCACGGAGATGTCAAACAGCTTCTGTTTCAGCATAGGACTCATGGACTGTGGCAGCTCTTCTTTTAACATATCAGGGGTGACTCCGTACTGATACATCTCAGAAAGCATGGATTTTAACTGGGAGATAAATCCGTTCTTTGACAGATGCTCTTTATAAAGCACCAGCTCTTTTTTCTTTCCGGCGGCGACCTTTCTTAAGACCATGGATTTTCCCATGTCGTCAAGGACCTGGGGATTTTCAATGGCAAGCTCTTCAAAAATTCGGTAAGCCAAACGGTTAAAGCTGACAATATCTATATTCATAACACCATGACGGGGGTGAAGGGTAACAATCTCCTTCTGTGTCTGCATGGTGAACTGTTCTGGTACGATGGCAATATATCTGGTATCCGGATCCTCTATGGACATGCGGATAAGCTCTGTATAAAGGCGGTAGGTCTTTCCTGACCCTGACCCGCCTAAAATAAATTGAAGGGACATCGTCTTTTTGTCTCCTTTTTCTAATCATTCCTATGAAAACAAAACACTTGTTTGCTTATCATCTTAACATAGTTTTCCCCTTACAACAATCAAATCTTAGGCATGAAACACAAATCAAAATAATAGACTATAACAAAACTGTACGGAGGGCTTTTTATATGAGCTCAAAAACAAAAATCGTAGTTTTACGAATGAAAGAAATCATTTACACAGCAATCTTCGTCGGCCTTGGAATACTCCTTATTACTTTGTTTTTAGTCATGTTCCGCCCGAAAAAGGATTCGGTTCCCACGTCTGGTGACGCCGTGCATTATGTTCCTGGGGTCTATACCTCTGCCATAACACTGAACAACCAGGATATTAATGTTCAGGTTACCGTAGATTCCGGAAAGATTGCCTCTGTGAACCTGGTTCCCCTAAGCGAAGCTGTCACAACCATGTATCCGCTCATGCAGCCTGCAATGGAGAACTTATCGGAGCAGATCGTTAAAAACCAGTCCACCAAAAACATCTCCTATCCAACGGAATCCCGCTATACCTCAGGCGTTCTTTTAAAGGCTGTGGATCAGGCGCTTACAAAGGCAGTAAAGGCTGAGTAAGGAGGGATTGTATTTTTTCATTGAAAACTGTATAATGAAAAAATTGGATACATAATTACATGAACGAGGAAAATGAACCATGGAACAAACTACAAAAGCACAGGATGCGCTGGGGCATAACGGGATTACAGAGGGAGTGATTTGGAAACAGCTTCTTCTGTTTTTCTTTCCCATTTTATTTGGAACCTTTTTTCAACAGCTTTATAATACCATAGACGCCGTTATTGTCGGCAGATTTGTGGGTAAGGAAGCACTTGCTGCAGTGGGAGGTCCTACGGGAACTCTGATCAATTTGCTGATCGGATTCTTCATAGGGCTTTCTTCTGGTGCAACGGTCATTATTTCACAGCATTACGGAGGAAATCAAAAGGAAAAGGTGAGCCAGGCGGTCCATACAGCCATAGCCTTCTCTATCGTCTCCGGAATCCTCTTTACCATCATCGGAATCGTGTTTGCACCCCTTGCCCTAAAGGCCATGGGGACTCCTGAGGATATCCTTCATCACGCGGTCGCCTTTATGAGGGTGTATTTTATGGGTGTGACTGCAAACCTGATCTATAATATGGGAGCCGGAATCCTCCGGGCAGTTGGAGACTCTAAGCGGCCTCTTTATTTTCTTATTGCAAGCTGTTTTACCAATATCCTTTTGGATATCCTGTTCGTGGTATACCTACCCTTTGGGGTAAGGGGAGCTGCACTGGCCACCATTCTCTCCCAGCTCTTAAGCGCTGTGCTCGTGGTGCTTGTACTGACCCGCACAAAGGAATCCTACCGATTGGTTCTGCGTAATTTAAGAATTGATAAAGGTATGTTAAAGCGTATCATCCGCATCGGATTTCCAGCCGGACTCCAGTCCGTTATGTACTCTTTTTCAAATATTATCATTCAGTCCAGTATCAACACCCTTGGAACCAATACCATAGCTGCCTGGACCGCTTACGGAAAGATTGACAGCGTATTCTTCACCATCATAAGCGCCTTTGGTATCTCCATTACCACCTTTGTAGGACAAAACTACGGGGCAGGGAAAAAGGACAGGGTCTATAAGGGAATCCGGGTCTGCATGGCCATGTGCTTTGCGGCCTCCATTGTTCTCAGTATACTTCTCTATGGGTTTGGAAACCACATTTATCTTTTGTTTACCACGGATACCGATGTCATTTCCATTGGTACGGATATTCTTCGTTATCTGGTTCCGGTTTATATTACGTATATTTCCATAGAAATCTTCTCCGGATCCCTTCGCGGGACCGGGGACTGCTGGATCCCTATGCTCCTTACCTGTATGGGAGTCTGCATTCTTCGGGTCGTATGGATCTGGACTGTGGTTCCCCTTCACCGTACCATTGAAACCGTGATATTCAGTTACCCTATGACCTGGGCTACTACTTCAGTTCTGTTTTTCATTTATTTCTTCTTTTTCAGCCGGCTGAAAAGCCGCAGCTTTCCCCTCCGCTTAAAAAAATGATCCTTTTACCGGACTCCTATTCCATAGGAGCCCGGTAAAAGGAACCATAAAATTGTTCCGTCCGAAAGAGGTTGACGATAACATGCTCATCTACCTCGTAGAACAAGGTAATAATATCAGCCACCTCATAAGAGGAGACCACCGTATGAAGAAGGTACATCTTTTTCTTGCTGTAACCACCGATAGCATCCACACAGGAGATTCCATGATGAAAGGTTTCCACATACTTTTCAGAAAGCTCCGGGCCTTTTGCGGTCGTGATCTGTAATGTGACCCGCTCATACCGGTGATGAAAGGTTGATATGATTTTTGTTGAAACAAACTGAAACAGGATGGAGTACCCAGCGTATTTCCAGCCAAATATAGCTCCAAAGATACAAAGCAGGACCACATTACCGATAAATACAGACGTCCATATGGAGTTCCCGGTCTTATTTGACACGTAAAGGGCAATAAAATCCGTTCCTCCGGTGGAAGCATTGCCCCGAAGTGCCAGTAAAATGGCAAAACCAAACAGAACGCCACCATAGATTACATTCAGTACCTCATCGTCAAACAGAGGACTAAAATGGAATATTCTTAGGAATGTACTGGCTAGGAGAACCTGTAACAGGGAGAAAAAAGTAAATCGCTTGCTGATGCTTCTGCTGCAAGCCCAGGCCACCGGAATATTAAGTACCACCATACCAAGGGAAGTGGATATATTAATTCCAAACAGGGAAGTAATCCGGTCAATTAAAATGGCAATTCCCGTAAATCCACCGGACAACAGTCCTGCAGGTTGGATAAAGGCCTGAATCACATACGTCTGTAAAAGAGCAGATAAGATAACAGCTAACGTTGTCATCACGTTTCTTACCCGCTTATCTTTCCTTAGTTTTTTAAGCATAATATTCCTCCTTATCGATACATGTATTATATGTAAGTTCTCTAACCATATCAAACTTTTTATAAAAATGATAGGCTATACTTGCCGATTATCATATCAAATCACGCAAAAAAGAGGATTGCCTTTCCCCCACAGAAGGCAATCCTCCGCCACGATCTAAAACCGTCACGTCATATCGTTTTCGCTACACGGCATCCCCATGCCGATATCAAGCACATAAGACACCTCTTTGTGCTTTTTACATAGACGATAATACCATAGATTGCCAACCAAGTCAATGTTTTTAGTCTATTTTACCCAAAAACCAGGCTGTTACAGGACACTTTCCCATATATTTTTACACATCTGTCAAAATCTGCCCTTTTTCGTCATGGTAATTTGATAAAACATATTTTCAGAAAAATTGCACATACTTTCCTTATTGCCAAATCCCGGCTATTTTATAATAAGGAGATATCTGCCATGGAATTTTCGACTAGCATTTCCGACAATATGAATTATCTAAACAACAAGCTGGATGTGGATGGGAACTTTGATCTCAATTACCGCACCTTTTACGTAGGCGGCAGACTTGCCTGCCTGTATACGATAGAAGGATTTACAAAAAATGATGTGTGGCAGAAGCTCATGGAGGACTTCTCCTCTATCACTCCCGAGGACATGCCCCCTGATATCCATGAATTTGCCAAAAAACACTTTCCCTATACTCAGGTAAGTCTGGTCAAAGACGAATTTACCATGATTAAAAATCTGCTCTCCGGCCTTTCCTGTCTCTTCATCGACGGCTATGACCGGTGCTTTGTGGTTGACAGCAGAAGTTATCCTGCAAGAAGTGTTGCGGAACCGGAAAAAGACAAGGTAATGCGCGGCTCCAGAGACGGTTTCGTGGAAACTCTGACCTTTAACACCGCCCTGATCCGTAGAAGAATCAGGGATCCGAAAATGACGGTGGAAATCATGAATATGGGAGAAAGTTCTCACACAGACATTGCCATCTGTTACTTTAAAGGCAGAGTGGATGATGCACTCTTAAACAAAGTCAAAAGCAAGATTAAAAATGTAAAAGTAGATGCACTTACCATGAATCAGGAAAGTCTTGCCGAGTGCCTTTATCCCCATATGTGGTTCAACCCATTTCCAAAGTTCAAATATTCCGAGCGTCCGGATACGGCTGCCGCATGTATTTTAGAGGGCAACATTGTTATTCTGGTGGATAATTCTCCTTCCGCCATGATACTTCCTTCTTCCATCTTTGACATCATTGAAGAAGCTGATGATTATTATTTCCCTCCGGTGACAGGAACCTACCTCCGTTTGTCCAGATTTTTAATTTCGCTCCTGACCCTTTTTCTCACACCTCTCTGGCTGCTTTTTATGCAGAATGCAAATTATATTCCGTCCTGGCTTCAATTTATCAAGCTGTCGGAAGATCCTCAGGTACCTCTTTTGTTTCAGCTTCTTATCTTTGAATTTGCCATTGACGGATTAAAGCTTGCCGCCATCAATACCCCCAGCATGCTGACCACACCCTTAAGTATTATCGCCGGTATTGTCCTCGGAGAATATTCGGTAAAATCAGGGTGGTTCAACAGTGAGACCATGCTTTATATGTCCTTTGTCACCGTTGCCAACTATTCCCAGTCGAGCTTTGAGCTGGGCTATGCCTTTAAGTTCATGCGTATGATCATGCTGATCTTAACGGCGATCTTTAATCTATGGGGCTTTATCGGAGGCGTGATTTTAACCGTGTGTGCCGTGGTCTTTAATAAGACCATAGCCGGAAAGAGTTATATCTATCCGCTGATCCCATTTCATATCAAAGAATTAAAAAAGCGGCTGTTTCGTGGACGGCTGCCTAGTCAGTTAAAATAAAGAGTCTGGCAGGAATTTTTATATCATAGGGAGTAATTTCCTATTGCATAAAAAAGGCGGGGGATGCAAATGCATTCTCCGCCTATTCCTATTTTTACTGATCGATGCTGTAGTTTGGTGCCTCTTTTGTTATATGGATATCGTGAGGATGGCTTTCCTTTAAGGAAGCGGCAGTAATCTTTACGAATTTACCGTTTTCCTGAAGCTCTACGACAGTCTGCGCTCCGCAGTAACCCATACCGGAACGAAGTCCGCCTAACATCTGGAATACAGTATCCTCTACCAATCCCTTATAGGCAACACGGCCTTCCACGCCTTCTGGTACCAGTTTCTTGGCATCAGACTGGAAGTAACGGTCCTTGCTTCCATTTTCCATGGCTGCAATGGATCCCATTCCGCGGTAAACTTTGTACTTTCTTCCCTGATATAATTCAAAGGTTCCCGGGCTCTCATCGCATCCGGCAAATAAGCTTCCCATCATACATACGCTGCCGCCTGCTGCGATAGCCTTTGCTAAATCTCCGGAATACTTGATTCCGCCGTCTGCAATGATAGGAACGCCGTATTCCTTAGCCACCTGATAGCAATCCATAACAGCAGTGATCTGCGGTACACCGATTCCAGCTACGACACGGGTGGTACAGATGGAACCAGGTCCGATTCCTACCTTAACGGCATCTGCGCCTGCTTCAATGAGGGCTTTGGTGGCATCTCCGGTTGCTACATTGCCTGCAACCACCTGAAGATCCGGATACGCTTCTTTAATCATCCTTACGCAGCGGATTACATTCTCAGAATGTCCGTGAGCAGAGTCAAGAACGATCACATCTACTTTCGCATTCACCAGGGCAGCCACACGATCTAAGACATTGGCAGTAATTCCAACGCCTGCACCGCATAACAGTCTTCCCTGGGCATCCTTAGCGGATAAAGGATACTTGATCTGTTTTTCAATATCTTTGATGGTGATAAGTCCCTTTAAGTTGAAATCATCATCAACGATTGGAAGCTTCTCTACTCTTGCTTTTGCAAGAATCTTCTTTGCTTCCATCAGAGTAATTCCTTCTTTGGCTGTCACCAGATTCTCAGAGGTCATGCATTCCTTGATCTTTCTGCTGAAATCCTCTTCAAACTTTAAATCACGGTTTGTAATAATACCTACCAGTTTTTTGCCTTCTGTTACTGGTACACCGGATATACGGAACTTACCCATAAGCTCGTCCGCATCTTTTAATGTATGTTCTGGGGAAAGATAAAATGGGTCGGTAATGACGCCGTTTTCTGATCTCTTTACCTTATCAACCTCATCCGCCTGCTGCTCAATGGTCATGTTTTTATGGATGATGCCGATACCTCCCTGTCTTGCCATGGCAATCGCCATGCGGTGCTCGGTTACAGTATCCATACCTGCACTCATAAGCGGAATGTTCAGCTTTATGGTCTTTGTAAGGTTTGTCGTTAAATCAACCTGATTTGGTATTACCTGAGAATATGCCGGAACCAACAGCACATCATCAAATGTAATGCCTTCGCCAATTATTGTACCCATTAATGTATTCTCTCCTTCTTTCGATTTTAATACACAACGCTGTCATGCGATTTGTTTATTTAGTTACATAGTTTAACAAATTTTGTAAGGGTTGTCAACGGACATTTTATTGTATATTTCCGTCCAGGGTGGACAACAAAACTGGCAAAATGTAAAAAGAGAAAAAGAACAGGGACAGCTTTTACTGTCCCTGCCTTTTTCCCTTTATAACTGCGAAACCACCTTACGGGGGGCTGTCATCTTCATACATTTAAGCAGCTTGTCATTGGGCTCAAAAATAATCTTTGTTCTTTCTGAGCTGGACTGGCTGATCAGTGTATAAGTGTTGGCACCAGGAGTCTTAGAGGAAAAGTCCAGTACCTTCATTTCCTTAGTCTCATGATCCCTGGCTTCTGTGGAGCCGGTGGGAGCGACGATCTGTATCTCTTCCATGGTAGCTTCCCAGGCTTTCTTTCTCTTGCTTTTGCCGTAAATACGGTCAATGGATAATGAGCTGGTGACAAACAGATACTCATATTCCACTTCACTGTTTCTAAAAACCAGATAGGTGGCACCTCCCACAGCAAAGAGAATGATTACTCCGAAAATCCCAAAAGCCGGAGAAATGGATAGTAAAAATGCGATGACGCATAAAACTCCCATTAAAATCTTAAGCACCATGGTATAGGCCGGAGCTTTTCGCTTCACAAGCCATTCTGCATACATTTCATTCATAATGATACTGGATCCTTTCTTCCCTGCCCACATTACCAGGGCATGAAGACTTACCTTAAAGGTGTTTCTTCTGTAGGATTATGTCTTACATCATATCCATTCCGCCTGGTGCAGGCATTGCAGGTGTCTTTTCTTTAATATTAGCAACTACGGACTCAGTTGTCAATAAGGTAGATGCTACGCTGGTAGCATTCTGAAGGGCACTTCTGGTAACCTTGGTAGGATCTAAAATACCAGCTTCCACCATGTCTACATACTCTTCTTTATAAGCATCAAAGCCAACGCCGACTTTAGACTCTTTTACCTTATTAATGATAACGCTTCCTTCCAGACCAGCGTTAGCAGAAATGTGGTATAATGGAGATTCCAGTGCTTTTAAGATGATCTTTCCGCCTGTCTTCTCATCGCCTTCTAATCCGGCTACTACATGTTCAATTTCAGTGATTGCATGGATATAAGCAGAACCGCCGCCTGCGATTACGCCTTCTTCTACTGCTGCTCTTGCTGCAGATAAAGCATCTTCCATACGAAGCTTTGCTTCTTTCATCTCAGTCTCTGTGGCAGCACCTACACGGATTACTGCAACACCGCCGGATAATTTAGCAAGTCTTTCCTGTAATTTCTCACGGTCAAAGTCAGAAGTTGTTTCTTCGATCTGGCCTTTGATCTGTCCGATTCTTGCAGCGATTGCGTCTTTATCTCCGCAGCCATCAACGATAACTGTGTTTTCTTTCTGGATCTTAACGGATTTTGCACGTCCTAATAAATCAAGAGTTGCATTCTTAAGCTCATAGCCTAATTCGTCAGAGATGACTGTTCCGCCAGTTAACACTGCGATATCCTGTAACATCTCTTTTCTTCTGTCGCCGTAGCCTGGAGCTTTCACACCTACTACATTGAAGGTTCCTCTTAATTTGTTCACGATAAGAGTGGTAAGTGCCTCTCCTTCGATGTCTTCTGCGATGATTAAAAGTCTGGCTCCAGACTGTACCACCTGCTCTAATAAAGGAAGAATCTCCTGAATGCTTGATATCTTTTTATCTGTGATAAGGATGTATGGATCGTCTAAATTAGCTTCCATCTTCTCCATATCGGTGCACATGTAAGCAGAGATATAACCTCTGTCAAACTGCATACCTTCTACTAAATCAAGCTCTGTCATCATGGTCTTGGATTCTTCAATGGTGATAACACCGTTGTTGGAAACCTTCTCCATAGCGTCAGCAACCATCTCGCCTACTACGTCATCAGCTGCGGAAATAGCTGCAACTCTTGCGATGGAAGCTTTGCCCTTAATCGGCTCGCTCATGCTCTTGATCGCTTCTACAGCTGCTTCTGTTGCCTTCTTCATTCCTTTTCTAAGAACGATTGGGTTAGCGCCTGCTGCTAAGTTCTTCATACCTTCGTTGATCATTGCCTGAGCAAGAACGGTAGCGGTTGTTGTTCCGTCACCTGCTACATCGTTGGTCTTTGTAGCAACTTCTTTTACTAACTGTGCGCCCATGTTTTCAAAGGCATCTTCTAATTCGATTTCTTTTGCAATTGTTACACCATCGTTGGTAATAAGAGGTGCTCCAAATGATTTATCAAGTACAACATTTCTTCCTTTCGGTCCTAATGTTACACGAACGGTATCTGCTAACTGATTAACACCTGACTCAAGTGCTTTTCTCGCGTCTACGCCATATTTAATCTGCTTTGCCATGATTCATTCCTCCAGTTTTCTTCTAAAATGATAGAAAGCTCAAAAAGGGCTTTCTTAATGATTGACGAAAGATCCGTCACTTTATTTATTCGATCACTGCTAAAATATCGTTCTGCTTTACGATTACGAACTTCTCGTCTTCTTCGCCAGCCTCAATTTCTGTTCCTGAATACTTGGAGAAGATTACCTTATCGCCAACCTTAACCTGCATGGTAACTTCCTTGCCGTCTACCAAACCGCCAGGTCCTACTGCGATGACTTCCGCCTGCTGTGGCTTTTCTTTTGCCTGACCCGGCAGAACAATACCGGACTTTGTTGTCTCCTCTGCAACCAATGGTTTTAACACAACTTTGTCAAATAATGGTACTAATTTCATTGCAATTCCTCCTCATAGCTTTCTGCTTATTTTCTTTCTTTTGGCCTCCCGAAAGAAGTTTTTTTATTATTCACATACTAAGTTATATCACTCATTATTAGCACTGTCAATAGTTGAGTGCTAACTTTATATTTTTTTTACATTTTTGCCATATTAGACCCATTTTTTTGCCTTACCTACTTAGTTTATAGAAATTTTCTTATTATATACCTTTCTTTTTTCCAATAGAAGTATTACAATAACAAGGAGAATGAAAGGAGTGTTATTTTATGGCAAAAAAAGGTTATGGTTTTGGGAAATTCGTGGCATTCGCTACAATCGCCGGCGCAGTGGCAGCAGGCATCTCTTATTTTACGAAATACAAATCTTTTCACAAAGAGCTGGAAGAAAATTTTCATGACTTTGAAGATGATGGCAATGACGATATTTCCAAAATTGACAGCACGATGAACCGTAACTATGTTTCTTTAAATGCCAACAAGGACGAGCTTAAGACCGCAGCTTCCGATATGGCTGACGCAGCCAAGGATGCCGCCGTTGCTGCTAAGAACCTTGTGAAAGACGCAGCTAACATCGTAACCGATACGGCAAAGGAAGCGGCTTCTGCTGTGGCATTTACTGCAAAGGACATGTTTGACTCCACATTAGAAAAAGAAGATACCGAAGAAGACACAGAGGATATCACAGAAGACGGCGGTCTTGATTATACCGCATCCCAGGCTCTGCCCGAGGAAGAGGAAGTCATGACAGAACCGGAGCAGGTGACAGACTCTATAAAAGAAGCATCTGAAGACGATACAACAACCATCGAAGAGGATGACATCGAATAATTTTAAGAATTAACAGGATAAGGAGCTGTTTCCAGATGTAATATCAATGGGAACAGCTCCTTATTTTATTTCCAGAACTACTTTGTCAGTTTCGTGTATGTTGGAAAGCAGTTTCTTCTATAGATAATCTGTTATTTTTCCATAATGTGAATGGCAAAGCCGCCAAACTCACCGTCTAAATAGACGTTCTTTAATTTCCCATCCTCGGTATAAGCGGCAGTATCCATATTAAAGGAGAAGCCTTTCTCTTTCAGTTCTTCTGTGGCAGCGGTCAGATCAGGAGTCCGCATAGCGATATGCCCATTACAACCAAGGAACGGGGCTTTCATACATTCAAAGTATGGACCGGCAAATTCAGATTTCTGTCCATGGCGTGGTTCTATATTAAACATCATGGCTAAAAGCTGTGCAAGTTTCTCTGCCTCTTTTGCATCGGGTGTGTTGATGCCAACATGCTCTAATTCAAACCTGGCTTTCACAATGATACCTCTTTCTATATTTAAGTTTTTGGGGTTCCTTCTTTGTCCTTACATAGGGAACATCAGGAGTGAACCGGCTGTCAAAGCAATCAGACGAATAAAGTATTGGGGAATCGTAAATTTCCAGAATTCTGAAATCTTATAATTACCAACCCCCATAACCATTGCAGGCATACCATCAATAGGAAGGAAATGTCCACACCAGCCAGATATTACGATGGCACATGCGGCAGCCGTAGGATCAAGTCCAAGACTGGTGCAGGTGGCAATGGCAAGTGGTGTAAATACATAAACGGTTCCAATGGTTGATCCCGTCATGGTTGCCAGCACGCTTGTAAGAATACAGAATGCAAGGATCATAAGGAAAGGGTTAATATTAGTTCCAAGCATACCTGCTACGGTGGAACCTACCAGATTGGTTAATCCAGTGCTTCCAAGTGCATCAGCAATTCCGATTACACCGGCTGACATCAGTATAATAGGTGCACAGATGGCATCACGTATTTCTTTAAAATCCATAACTCCAATGACTAGAATGACTGCAACAGACAGACCAGGAATTGCATAACCTGCATCACCAATAAAGCCCTGGAGTATCATTCCTATTACTGCGGCTACGAAAGCAACGTATGTTACCTGCTCTTTCCACTTTGGCAGGTTACTTACCGTCTCTCCCTGAGATTTTGCTGCCTCTGTTGCCTTAGCAATGGGATGATCTGGAAGGAACTTATACTGGATCACACAGTTAAGTAAAAAACCAAGAGACAATATTAAGTTAATAATTGCAAACTTTACGACTGATACCTGTGCAAGAACACCTGCACTGTTAAGTACTGCTATTACGATTCCATACTGCAGTGCAGTATTAAATGGTAACAGTGGGTGGTTCGCTGCAAATCCGGCAGTCATAATAACTTTTGATGGAGGCAGCTGTTTGTTTTCTGGTAACGTTGAAAGTAAACCTATGGTCAGTACGTAATATGCAGTGGAACCAGTTCCGAATAAGCTGCAGCCAATCATAACAATTAAAATGATCAATAAAAACGCTTTGAATTTCCCTTTATTTGCTATGTTAAACATGGAACGCTTAAAGGCAGTAATAAAACTTGTTTTTTGAAGTGCTGCAATAATTGCCATAAATTCAGCAAGCATAATAATTGTGGAATTTGAAAATCCAGCAAATGCGCCCTTAATATCAGTGATTCCAAATATGACAAGCAACAGGCATGCTAGTAATGGAGGCGCGCCGAATGGTAGTTTGTCTGTCATAATCAGTATAATCATGAATACAGTGATTGCTAACGCTATCATCATTTGAGGTGTCATATTATTTTCCCTCTAGCCTTTCTTGGTGTCATCGTGCACGGCTAACGCTATGTCATGTACATTTATGACACATTTCGTTATATTTTTGTGTATCACTTCAAGGTGTAACATAGCAATAAATATCAGTGGCTCTTAGCCGCTGTAGGATTGTACAGACCGACCTGCTCACGCTTATCCCCAAGAATATCTTTTTCACTGAACTTTATATACTTTACTCCTTTGCGAGTACGAGCAGCATATACAAGATGTAACATTCCATCTTTGCTTTGCATGAGATAGGGATATTCATACTGCTTATTGTTTGTCTTATTCTCATCGCCCACATATCCTTCTCCCCGCTCCATGAAACGTATCACAGGGAAGGTCTGGCCTCCATCTTCTGATAATGCTACTGCCACAGGACAGCGCAGTCCTGGCCAGGCTGCTTTTCCAGGCTCAGGAGATGGGGTACAAGTTGGATTGTAAGCAATCGCGATACGTCCGCTTAGAAGCTTTATGGCGCTTATGCTGGAGTTATTGTTTGGCAAAGGGGTTGGTACCGGCTCACTCCAGCTCTCTCCCCAGTCAAAGGATTCGCTTCGATGAATGCGGTAAGCTTCCCGATTCCGCATAAAAGCCACTAAGTGCCCTGGATCAAGCTCAACAACATTGGCATGAACATGCCCGTTGCTCTTAGGCATCATAACCGTTTTCCAGGTTTCTCCCTGATCATACGAGATACGAAAAGCAGTTGGATCACCTGACAGACCGTCTAAAGAATCGGTACAAATCCAGTTTGAAAATATCCATGTCCCGTTTGAAAGAACCTGAATCGGCTGCCTACAAAAGGTACCTTCCTCAGGGAAATAGGTTTCATATGGTCCCCAGGTTTTTCCGCCATCACTGCTTTTTTGACAGCGGACTACCGCAGTATACTGCATGTTATCTTTCCCCTCCTGGCGATCAAGCTGAGCCGTGTACATTGCCCATACCTTATGATCAGGACCATAAAACAGAGAAGGATTTTGTTCACTACGTGTTGGATCGTTGGAAATATCTTCTGGAGGCAGCCATCTTGCGCTTCCTTCTGGAAGTATGGAGCAGATAATATGAACATCAGCGCTGCCTTCATAGCTTCCTGCAAACCAGCAGCAAAGAAGATCACCATTAGGAAGCTCCAGCAATGCCGGGGCGTGGGCAGTGGGATAACCACCATCAGGCAGCAATGCTTCATATACTTTCATTTCTTCATTTTCGTAGATTGTTCCATCCCAGGTGAGACCTGGAAGTTTTGGATATTGCATACGTTTCCTCCTTATTACCAGTAAATATAACATGACTCGCGATTACAAATTTTAACGCCAGATAAGTTATCAAGTAGTTGTAATCACCCTCCCCTCTTCTTCTACTGCCAGATAAATTGCTGATTAAGAAGAACTGTTTTATTCTTGATCACATTATGACATATCAGTTGGTAATTTACATCAAATTAAAACTCAAATACGTTGCATTTTAGAACAACATTGATAAAAATAGTGTTTAAAATTGAAATACATTTACAATAAGCAACTAATTTATTTACAAAAATTCATTGTTTTTATTCAATACACATAAAAAAAAACGGAAACCAGATAATAATCTGTTCCCGTTTTATGATTCCTTGTGTCAATCTTAAAACTATATATTGCAAACCATACGAAAGTACATAGTCACATTCTAACTTATTTTTTGGCTGGATACGTCTAACAAACTTCATGACTTCCATGATAGGGATGATAGAAACAGCAATTAGAATTGCTTCAAAATATTCCGTTAGTGAAATATGCCAAAAGAGTCAGAGATCCAATGACGGCTCCTAGGAATCATGTTTCGCCAGCAACCCCATCTGCAAAAAACCCATCCCCTGCATGAACAGATTCTTAATTAATTCATGCCCTTATCTGTGTTTTCCTTAAGCACTTTTGAAAGAGCTTCAATCCCTTCCTCACAAAGGTAGTTAAACGGTCTTCTGCAATCTCCTACAGGATAACCTAACATAGCCACTGCTTTCTTAACAACTGTATTGGGATTGCCATATTTAAATACACCTCTAAAACTTGCAATGGATTCCTGAACCACTTCTGCCTCTTCTAGTTTACCCTCAATAAATAAGTTGTAAATAGATGATAATACTTCTGGATATACATTAGAGCAGCCCGCAATGCCACCAGTGCCACCTTCCTTCAGGCAGGGAAGTATCAGAGAATCATTTCCGGAAAGTACATAGAAGTCTTTTTCAAGCTCACGAGTTTCTGTAATATAAGCTTTTAAATTATCCCAATCACCGCTTGAATCCTTGGCTCCAACAATTAAATCTACGTCCTTTGCAAGTTTTGCAATGGTTTCAGGCAGCAGCTTGTTGCCAGTACGGGCAGGAATATTATAAAGTACGATTGGGGTATCAACATGCTTTGCAATTTCAACATAGTGATCATATAATTCTTTCTGTGACGCAACTGCAAAACTTGGAGTGATAATGGATAAAACATCTGCGCCAAGCTCCTCTGCTTTCTTACTCATACGGATTGTATCTTTTGTGGATATTAAACCGGAGCCAGCATATACAGGTACTCTTCCCTTGACCTGATCGATGGCAGCTTCCAGTACTTCAACCTTTTCGTTTTCACTTAATATGTAGCCTTCCCCATTCGTTCCAAATGGGAAAATTCCATGTACTCCACCCTTAATAAGGCGTTCAACCTGATTGCGCAGTTCTGTAAGATTTACAGACTCATCCGGATTCATTGGGGTTAAGATTGGGGTAATAATGCCATTTAATTCTACTTTTTTCATTTTTGCTGTCCTCCTAGAGTTATTTGATTATTTTTAGTGCGATTCTACACAAAATATCTTCGGTTCCAAATCCTCCAGACTTAGAGATGATCTGTTGGCTATATCCATTCCAAATGAGCTTAGAAACAACCAGCCCTGGCTCTATCTCGCACACTGGTTCTATTTGGGTACACCCAACTAGTTTCATATATCCCATAAGTGTATCTCCTCCTGTCATAAGGATGGTCAAATCAAGCTTTTCCTCTGCAAGAGCTTTCACAATATGCCCATGTGCCTGTGGTATCAGTGTTCTTAGCTCATCAATCTTCTTGTTTTTGTCTGCCACGTAATTCACAATATTTTCTTCCGTGTCAAAAGAATCCACAATTACTTTTTTATTGGTTTTACACATCTCTACAATTTCTTCTAAAAAATTCCTGCCTTTTTTAGTATTGTAATAATCAGTATCGTATTTCTGCTCCATGGTGAGTTTTTTTCTTATAAAGCTATCATTTCGTTCTGCATATTCTAATTGGCTAAGTGTTATCTTATTTAGGCTTCCACATGCCACATACAAACCATCCGTCTTTTCATAGGATGATACCTTTTTGGAATTGCATAGAACCTTTTCTGCCAATCTCTCTCCAAGCACTGCACAGCCTGCGATGAGTTTCAGCCCATTCATCTTGACTAATTCGTCTAATCTATGATCAATATCTCTCACAGTCAGAGTGTCGCATACAATAATTTCTGACCTGGAATTCATCTGAGCCGTAATGGGTTCTTCTGCACGTTTACAAATAACAGAGATGTCACTTTGTTCCTTTATAATGTCTGGTATATACGACTTAGTAACTGGATCAAATGGATCTTTTCCAAATACACTGTCCTCCAGTAATTCTCCAGATATATAGTGGACTCCGCCCTTTGTAATTCTTCCTATTTCCGGGTGCCCTGGGAGAAAATAAATGGGAAAGCCTTTCACCGCATCAGCTACCGCCTGAAGTTCGGAACCAATATTTCCACGTAAGGCGGAATCCGTTTTTTTAAATATGATTCCAATCTCATTTTTAAGCGCCCAATCAGCAATGCTGTATACAACCTCATAGGAATCCTTTGCTGACATCGGTCTGGACTCTGAATCCACAACAATAATTTCAGTGTCTGTTTTTATATCGCGTTCCTCTAGCTTACCTTCTGTGAAGACCTGAGTACGAATGCCACGTTTGGCAAATTGTATGCCTGTATCTAACGCCCCAGTAATATCATCTGCTATGATCAACATCTTACCCATACAATCCCCCTCCATTCATTACTTATTTGACGCCAGGCGAATCGCATAGTCAATTGAATTAGCAAGGCTTAATTCGCTGGATATTCCTTTTCCAGCTAAGTCAAAACCGGTTCCATGGTCCACAGATACTCTTATAATGGGAATACCAAGTGTTATATTTACACCAGATACTGCATCCCATTTTTTAAGCTCCTTATTATAATGGAAGCCCTTGACCTTTAAGGGGATATGTCCCTGATCATGATACATTGCAACGACGATATCATACCAGCCACCTAAGGCTTTTGAAAAAATAGTATCAGGAGGTGTTGGTATTCCTTCGGGAATGCAGATACCTTCTGCTATGGCCTCATCAATTGCTGGTTGAATCTCTTCTATCTCCTCTGTACCAAACAGGCCATTTTCTCCGCAATGGGGATTTAATCCAGCTACTCCAATTTTCGGATTTTCGATACCAATGGCTTTACAGCCCTCATTTGCGATTCTAATCACTTCTAACACCCTTGCTTTTTTTACTTTATCACAGGCCTGACGAAGGGATACATGAGTGGATACATGCACTACCCTTAAATTTTCATGAGCCAGCATCATGGTATATCGATCAGTATGAGTGTATTCTGCATAGATTTCCGTATGTCCTGAGTAATGATGTCCAGCCATATTGATTGCTTCTTTATTTAATGCATTGGTTACCGTTGCATCAATGGATCCATTCAATGCCAGTTCAATTACTTTGACAACATATTGAAATGCTGCTTCGCCGCACATCTTAGATATTTTTCCATAGATATGCTTTTCCATATCAACCAGACCCATGTCATAAACATCAATGGTTCCATATTCAAAGACTGCATCTTCCACTTTTTTAACTCCATGGATCTTTATTTCATTTTCCTTATTCAGTCTTTTTATGATATCTTCCATACAACTGGCATCCCCGATTATGATAGGACGACACTTTTTATATACATCTTTATCCAGCAATACCTTTACGGATAACTCAGATCCATTACCAGCCGGATCACCCATAGTAATTCCGATAATCGGTCTTTTCTTCATTGTCTCACCTTCCTTATTTAAGAACCTTTAAATAAATATTTCTTATATCTTCAAGGCTTAATTCCTTCCTATTGTTAACGAGTAATCTCTGTTGTTTGCTTCCTGCTTCTACTAAGGATTCCAAATCTTCTTTCTGAACACCAAATTCTTTTAAATCTGTAGGAATGTTGGTCGTCTTTACAATATCAGCAATCTGGTCAATGACATACTGTGCTTTCTCAGCTTGCGTTTTTACTGAAAGGCCATGGAAAACAGCATCATATAATTCTGCAAGTCTGTCTTCACATGCATCTTTATTAAATTCCATAACATGCGCAAATAAAATTGCATTGGATACACCATGGGCAATATGATATTTTCCTCCAAGGGGGTAAGATAGCGCATGAACTGCTGTTGTACCGCTTCCTGTAATGGCTACGCCACCATAAAAAGCACCTAATAGCAGATTGTTTTTTGCTTCTAAATTATCAGCATCCTCATATGCTTCTCTGATATTATTAAAAATCAATTTTGCTCCTGCAAGCGCATAGGTGTCAGAGAATGGAGTTGCTTTCTTTGATGTATAACACTCGACGACATGAGCCAGTGCATCCACACCAGTGGCTGCAACGATTGATTTTGGAAGTTTCTTAATGAAATTTGCATCAAGGATTACGTAATCTGGTATCATATTGTCATTTACAATACCTTTTTTTGATTGTTCTTCTGGAATTGCAACAATTGCATTACAAGTCGCCTCGGAACCAGTACCGCAGGTAGTAGGAATCATGATTGTTTTCAGTTGTTTTCTTGCCTGTGTGGGATCATTAAGTAGATCTTTTACGGAGTATGCAGCACCTTTTAAAACAGAGCAAAGTTTTGCAACGTCCATAACGCTTCCGCCGCCAATGGCAATAATCAAATCGCCGTCATAATCCTCCACTTCCTTCATCACTCTTTCTGCATCCTGGTAAGCAGGTTCTGGTGTTAAACCATCATATACTCTGTACTGGGTATTTGATTCATCTAACAGATTTGTTAAAATATCTAAGAGTCCATGTTCGCGTATCCCTTTATCTGTAAATATAATTATTTTCTTTGAATCTTCTTTCTTAATTATTGCATTTACATGTTCAATACATCCTTCTCCGCCATATACGCAAGATGGGATTTTAATCTGATAGCTCATTTTAGTTCCTCCTAGTCATTTTCTCGTCTCAATATAAAACATCCTTTTCATATACTTATCTTACACTATCATAGTGCGGCGATTCAAGCGATACACTTTGCGTTTTACGTCTTATATTAATACATCTTATTACTAAATCGTTGCTTTTTGCGACATTTGATCATATAATAAGATTAAAATCAACGAACAAAACAGTTTTTACACATTGGGAGAGCTTATGGAGAAGGTTAAGATACTTGTTATTGCACCATACCAGGGAATGGCGGAAATATTTGAGAATATTTCTAAAAATCGTGATGATATAGAATTGACAATTCAAACGGGGGATTTAAATACCGGGCGAAAAATTGTTGAAAACTTGGCTCACAAAAATTATGATGTCATTATTTCAAGAGGGGGTACGGCTGAGCTGATTCGATCCTCTGTGGAAATTCCCGTTGTTGATATATCAATTTCGGGCTACGACATTCTTCGTAGTATTAAAATGGCTGAAAGTTACTCTGGCAAGCTTGTGATTGCTGGATTTTCCGGTATTACCAAGCAGGCAAGGGTACTCTGCGATCTGCTTCAATATGATATCAACATTATTACATTTGCAAGCGAAGATGGCGCACTTGCTGCTCTTCGCGCAGCAAGAAACGACGGTGCATCTCTTGTACTTTGTGATATGACTGGCGCGAATTACGCAAAAATATTAAATATGAACTCCATTCTCATAACTTCAGGTATGGAAAGCATTAACGATGCCATCAATGAAGCGAAAAAATTAGTCCATTCATCCAATCATGTGCACAAGCAAAAGAATCTTTTTCAGAGCCTTCTCACGGATGAGGACCGGGAGTTCCTGATTTATGATCCTGCAGGTTCTCTATGGTTTTCTAGTTTTTCCATTGACGGTATGAATGTATCGCTGATGAATGTGGTTCAGACATACCTAAAAGCCTTCTTAAAGGTTCCAAACCAAAGTGTTGCCAGACAGATACGTGATAAAGTTTACACGTTCACATGCCGTCATCTCTATATTGATGAGCAAAAATATACAGCTATCATTATAGACCAAAAACCTGCACTTTTTACGGAGGATGATATCGGAATCACCATATATAATAAGCCAGATTCGGATTCAGCCAATTTTTCAAGCTTCTTTGGAGGTTCCAATAAAATCGGTATCACAGCTCATATTATAGAGGAATACAGCAAAAGCTATCTGCCTGTTTTAATTACTGGAGAAGATGGCACTGGCAAAGATAAGGTGGCATCTCTTATGTACGAAAATGGCCCTTATAGTACATCACCTTTTTATGTCATAGACTGCAAATTTATCAGCGAGCGTAAATGGAACCATATTATGAATCATGAGAATTCTCCTCTTGCAGATGTACATTCTACCATATACATTAAAAATATCTGCATGCTCTCTCATTCTCAGCTTGAAAAACTATTTCACTATATCGATCACACTGACCTGGTAAAACGAAATCGCATGATATTCTCTCTTTTGATTACCAATGAGATATCCCCAGAAGCAACAGCTATGAAAGATCACCTAGAAAAGCGACTCTCCTGTTTAACCTTACACCTACTTCCATTAAGAGAGAGGAGTGACGATATCCCAAGTATTACCGCATTATATCTTCATAAATTAAATGTATCACTTGGAAAACAGATTATTGGTTTAGAAGCAGAGGCCATGGAGCTTTTCACTGTTTTTCCCTGGACTCACAATTTAGATCAACTGCAGCACGTGCTTAAGGAGCTTGCGGTAGTCACGAAAACTCCTTATATCACCTATAATGATGTGAAATATTTCCTTGATCAGGAAACGCCAGCAATACCTTCGCTTCCTTCCTCTGACTTAGATCTAACTCAGACTTTAGATGAAATCAACTATCAAATTATACTAACTGTATTGGCGGAGGAGCACGAAAATAAAGAAAAAACTGCAAACAGACTTGGAATCAGCCGTAGCACTTTATGGAGAATATTGAAGACTCACAATGGGATATAGATAATATTTAGATTCGAGAATCCTGCTTGCAGGATTCTCGTACTGAGGAAAGTTGCGTTAGCAAGAACTACCGATGACACTAAAACGCATCCTGTGGAGATTTATAATATAAAAAAAGCATTTTTCCATAAGAGATTTTTTCCTTTATCGTTATCACGGCTCAACGTAATATTGAAACCCTGCATCAGTAATCATCTTTATGGTATCATCAATGCCCTGACCATCTGCCGTCAAATAACCAGAGGCGAAAATGGAATCTGCTGCGTAGAACATCTGCTTTTCTCTTCCTTTTAGATAAACCTCTCTGCCTGCTGCACAACGAATGTCCGACTGAGGGCATAAAAGGCGGGCAAGACATAAGATCTTTAAACAATAATCCCCAGTTAAATACGAGGTATCTCTATGCTCCAGAGCGGTTCCTTCTAATGGGATAAGAAAATTGATCGGTACTGCCTTAGGCTGTATGGACTGTATCTGAAAAAGCATATCAACCACATCCGTGTTACTCTCTCCCAATCCGATGATTCCTCCGCAACATAATTCAAAACCAAGGCTTTTCAGTCTCTTAATATTGTCCAGGCGTTCCTCATATGTATGGGAGGTGCAGATATTGGGATAATGCTTTCTGCTGGTATTTAGGTTATGATTGATTCTGTCCACGCCTGCTTCTCTTAACATCACCCCCTGTTGTTCCGTCAAAAAGCCGATAGAACAGCATATGGGGCTGCCTGTTTCTTTTTTCAGCATTCTTACTTCATCAGCAAATTCCCTGATCTCTTCATCGGAAAAACGGATTCCGCTTAAGCCAATGCAATGACGGGCCAATTTTTTCTCCTTTACCGTATATCCGTCATGTTGCAGCTTCTCATAGGTAATTAGCCTGTATTTATCAATATCAGCTTTGGAATCCTTGGATTGAGCACAATAGGTACAGTTTTGGGAGCAGTCTCCGCTTCGTGCGTTGGTAAGGAGGTGAATTCCCACGGTATTTCCTTTATACTTTTTTCTAATTTCATATACCTCTTCTAAAAGAACTGGAAGCTCCTTGTCTGGCAATTCTAATATGGATAATGATATCTCTCTTGTCATATTCTTAAGATCATATTTCATGTTCCTACTCTCCTTTTATTATCTCATAGCCGGATACAGCTTTTTTATCAGCGATATACTTAGAACGGTCTTCAAACAGTCTCCCGCCAGAAATGGCAGAACACAAACCAATAAAGCTGCCACAAAACCGGTACCAGTGATGAGGCAATACCACAGTGTCCCAAATAAATATGTAAGAATCCAGCCAGCATAAATGGAGACAGCCATTGCTTTCATGGATTTTTTCCCAAGCCGTTCCATTAAAAATCCACTAAGATAGGCAGAAAAAATGTAGGCGACGATATATCCCCCTGTAGGACCAAAGATCCGACCAGGACCACCAGCGAATCCGGAAAAGACCGGAAGCCCTATCACTCCCAATAAAACATACACGAGCTGACTGACAGCCCCATATCTGGCCCCTAAAAGGCCCGCGGCTGTATAGGTGGACAAATGGGTCAGATTAACTGGAACGGGACCAATGGGAATGGTAATTTGAGCGAGTACTGCATTTAGAGCGGCAAAGAAAGCACATAGAACCCATTTTCTGCTTGTTGTAATCATGATCATAACCTCCTGATGTAATTTCAATTCTTTGCCATTATACAAAGACAAGTTCTTATTGTCAACCATTTTATCGTTTTAGGTTAACATTTAATTTCACCATAAAAAACCATGCAAAACAGCGTCTTGCTCTGGTTTTAAGCAGAACAAAACGCTGTTTTCATTTTCCTTTTGGTATGGTTATGATTTTTGGTTTAACTATTATTTCTCATAAAGAAATTCTTCTGGCAGCGTTACTTTAAAATCACGGGCCAGATCACGGAAGTTTCCTGCTGTGATGGTCTGAAGCTTATCCGGTCTTATGGAGAGGACCTTTACGAGAATTTCAGCAGATTTCTCCACCGTATGCATGAGGCCAAAGGTCAAGTCAAAGTCTTCTCCTGAGGCAAACAGGCCGTGATGAGCCCAGATAGCCACGTCATACTTTTTCATAAGCTCACTGGTAGCAACTGCAATTTCACGGCCTCCCGGCACCATCCAGCCAACTACACCAACACCTCCGGGAAATACCACAGGGCATTCAGTAGCCATTTCCCATAATTCTCTTGTAAATATCTTATCTTCTAAGGGAAGAACAAAGGTAAGGGCAATGATATTGGTTGGGTGGGCATGGTAAATGACCCTGTGAGCTCCGCCTGTGGCTTCCTTTTTTACCTCATGGTTCATCAAATGAGAAGGAAGCTCACTGGTTGGACGTCCGCCTTTTGTCAGTCCCCAAAGGATTCTGTAGTTTTCTCCGCTTTCATCCAGTTCTATGATGCAGGTATTGACTTCCGGCTCAAGAATTACATTGCGGAAATACTTTCCGCTTCCCGTTACCATAAAGCACTCTTTAGAAAGCCCCTTTACCGTTGTTCCAATGGGCTGCCATGGAGCATCAAAGGTAAGCTCCTCCTTGATAGATTCCACCTCTTCCGGCTTAATCCGGTAGCTTAAGTTGCCGCCGTTTCTCTCATGCCAGTTCTGTTGAAATCCATCATCACACAAACGGATAAAGCCTTTTACAAATTCTGTATCTAAAATTTTCATGTTTATTTTCTCCTTATTTCCGGTTTAACAGTACGTCTTTTTCATAAGCAGCCACTGTTTTAAACCAGTCTTCCTTTGCTGGGACTCCATTTAACTCACAGAAATAGTTCCACACATCACCAATGGGATAAAGCTTTAATTCTTCCTGAAGCATCATAAGCTCCGTAAAGCTGCGGGTATTCTGAAGCTCAGCCAGTTTTTCATTTGGTAAAAGCAGAGCATTTAACAAAGCCTTCTGCATATTTCTCATTCCAACCACCCAGGCACTGATGCGGTTAATGCTGGCATCAAAAAAGTCAAGGGCTAAAAGTACACGGTCTGAGCCGCCGCGAATGATTTCCTTTGCAATTTCCTTTGTCTCATCGTCAAATAAAACTACGTGGTCACTATCCCAGCGCACCGGTCGTGTTACGTGCAGGGCAACCTTGTCAAAGAATAAAAGCATGGATGAAATCTTATCAGAAACCACCTCGGTCGGATGATAATGTCCGCTGTCAAGGAGGCAGAGGATGTCATTTTTAGAGGCGTAGTTCATATAGAATTCATGGGAGCCTACGGTACAGCTTTCCATACCGATTCCAAATACCTTTGACTCCACGGCTACCAGCACCTTTGTTTTATCATACTCCATGGAAAGGATCTGGTCCAGAGAATCCTTAAGTCTTGCTCTTGGAGAGGTACGGTCAGCCGGAATGTCCTTAAATCCATCAGGAATCCAGATATTCATGGTACAAGGGGTTCCCTGCTCTGTAGCTAAGTACTCTGAAATCCGGATACATGCTTTTACATGGTCGATCCAAAATGAGCGAATCTTATTATCTTCGCTTGATAAGGTGGCATGCTCTGCATTGGCATGGGAGAATAACGTGGGGTTAAAATCAATGCCAATGCCCCGTTCCTTTGCAAATTCCACCCATTTTTTAAAATGCTTTGGCTCCAGTTTATCTCTGTCAGCCCATTCCCCATCTTCAAATATGGCATAGCTGGCATGTAAATTAATGCGGTGCTTTCCAGGAATTAAGTTTAATGCCTGATCCATATCCGCCATTAATTCCTGTGGGTTTCTGGCGCGGCCCGGATAATTTCCGGTGGTCTGGATTCCTCCGGAAAGAGCGCCTGCCCCATCAAATCCAGTTACATCATCTCCCTGCCAGCAGTGCATGGAAATGGGAATCTCCTTTAATGCGTTTATAGCCGCATCGGTATCCACACCAATCCCTTTGTAGCTTTCTTTTGCTGCCTCATATCTCTCTTTTATTGTCATCGCTTTCCTTCTCCTTTTCTCCATTAATCCAGATGAAATACTGGTGTTAAGCCAACCGATACCGGGCTGTTATCCGGATTGGTCTTCATGATGTCTGCCATGAAATCCCACCATTTGCGGTTGATTGTAGTATCGGCTGATTCTGCCCACCGCTCTTCGTCCTCAATTTCAATGTATCCGTAGAGTACGTTGGTCTCTTCGTCTAAAAAGATGGAATAATTATGGCCGCCGCACTGGCGTATCATCTCTTTCATCTCCGGCCAGAGCAGGTTATGTCTTTTTTCATATTCCTCAGCCATTCCTTCATTTAAATACATTTTAAATGATTTTCGGATCATAAAATTTCCTCCTTTATTTTTTCCCTTTTAGGGGCCTGTATTCCTTCACTGCAAAAGAACGGTATACGCCTTCTCTCGCCTGCTTTAAATCGGTAAATTCATGGAACGAAAGCATCTGGGCCAGTAGGTTTCCAATGGCAGTTGCTTCTCCTGGTCCTGCATAAACGGTTCTTCCAGTCATGTCTGCCGTCAGCTGGTTTAGATATTCCGCTTGGGAGCCGCCGCCTACCACATGAATGTCAGGATATGTTTTCCCGGTAATGGATTCTAATTCCTTTATCGTTTTTTCATAGCAGACTGCCAGACTGTTATAAATAACGGCTGAAATCTCTCCTGGTGTCTTTGGCTCCTGCTGATGGTGATTTCTGCAATACTCCCTTACTGCTTGTATCATGCTCTCCGGTGCCAGAAATACGCTGTCATTGCAGTCTACGAGAGAAGAGATAGATTCCTTGGAAGCCATCTCGCAAAGCTGTGCAAAGGAATACTCCTCTCCTTGCTCGGAAAGCTCTTTTCTTACGGACTGGATCATCCAAAGTCCCATAATGTTTTTTAAATACCGGTAACGGTAATCATAGCCGCCCTCGTTGGTAAAATTCGCTTCCATGCTTTTGACGGAGCAATCTGCTTTTAAAAGCTCTGTGCCCATGAGGGACCAGGTACCGGAGCTGATATAGAGTAAGTCTTCCATGGAACCGCCTGGGACCACGGGAACAGCCATAACTGCTGATGCCGTATCATGAGTGGCCGGAAGCACTACCTGACAATCAAACCCTACTTCTTCTATTATTTGGGGAGTCAGTCCGCCTGCCAGTGTTCCTGGCATGGAAAGGGGTGAAAACAGTCCCTCAGGAAGTCCCAGGCTCCGAATCAGTTCATAATCCCAGGTTCCCGTCTCCGGACTCACCAGCTGTGTGGTGGTAGCATTTGTGTATTCCTGTTTTTTTACTCCGGTAAGGAGATAATGAAAATAATCCGGTATCATTAAAAATGTTTCTGCTTCTTTTAACTGCTCAGGAGTTTGTTCCTTTACTGCCATCAGCTGATAGATGGTATTAAAAATCTGCTTCTGGATTCCGGTCCTTTCATAAAGGCTTGAAAGAGGTATGGTCTTATATACTTCTAAATCCATCCCCTTTGTCCGGTCATCCCGGTATCCAACGGCTTTAGAAAGAAGCTTTCCTTCCCGGTCAAGAAGGACAAAATCCACAGCCCAGGTATCAATGCCCATGCTCACCGGTATCTTACCAAGCTTTTTACACACTTTCATGCCTTCTTTGATTTCTGCAAATAAGGACTCCACATCCCAGCAAAGCCTTTCCCCCATCCGCTTCATGCCATTTTCAAAGCGGTATATCTCCTCCAGAACCATGTTTCCATCTTTTACTGTTCCAAGAATATGACGTCCGCTGGAAGCACCAATGTCTACGGCAAGATAGTATTTCTCCATGCTTACCCCTCCTAGTTTTCTTAGTTTAATCATAGTTTATTTTTCAACAAAAAATAAGGACGCTGTTTATTTAAAACAGCGTCCTTATTTGCACATTATCGCGATGATACGATTATAAGCTTCTCTTCTATATACCGAATAAAATCTTCCAGCATTTTTGATTTTCTCTTATTTTTTGAATAGATAAACCATGTATTTCTAGTAACCGGAGTTCCATCCCTTTTTGTTAAGGGTGTCAGACAAAGATCATGTTCGTTCACAAAGTTACTGGGCAGAAAACATAACGTGTACCCCAGTCCCTTGCCAATCAGCTGCCAGGCAAAATCAATAAACCCCACTTCCATACCCAAAGGGGGTTCTGTATGAAAATGATCCTGCCACCAATCACCTAAAAGCTCCTTGGTTCGGTCATTGGTGCTGTATGCAATCCACTGCAGATCGGGAAGCTGGTCCATATCGACCTTTTCCTTGGTAATGAGATATGCCTGATCCTCAGCAATCAGAACCTTATTAACAGCCCCCTCATAATCACCGCGGATAAAGGCAACGTCTACCGCTTCCTCTAACATCTTTCTGAACAGGATATTGCTTTGTTCATTCACAATGTGAAAATTTACATTGGAGTGGGTTTGATTGTATTGGTATAAAACATCAGTCAGAGTATATTTACTATAGGTGTAGGAAGAACCTATAACAATGGTCTCTTCACCGCTTTCTTTTAATTCGGCCAGTCCCCGATTGGTCTCTTTCATAAAATCCAGATATACGTTTGCCTGGCTTGCCAGAAATTCGCCTTCTTTCGTAAACTCCAGGCCCTTTGGGGTTCTGTTTACAATGGTCACCTGAAATTCTGACTCCATCTGCTTCAGCCTTTTTGTAAGGGAAGGCTGGGTCATGAATAACAGGCTGGCCACCTTTGACATATTTGGATTTTTGTAAAGCTCATACAGGATCACCCAATCAGAATCTTTCATTGCCATTACCTCTTTATCCGTTTCCTCCATTTTATCAGACCTTTTCCTTCCATACAAGGAGGAAGTTACACGTGAAAAGAGGTTATCCTATTTGATCTATGGTATTAAGAAGGTAATCCGTAAATTCAGCGGCACTGGCATCTTCTTTTCTGGTCGTGACCACTGCTTTTTTCTCTGTCACCGTACAAATATTGAGTGCCTGATCCAAAAGTGCTTTCTTTTCTCCAAATCCAATATGCTGGAGCATCTGCCCCATAGCCCGGATTAAGCTGCATGGATCTGCATATTCCCCTCTGCCCTGAGACATCAGATAGGGGGCTGTCCCATGGATTGCTTCAAACATGGCATATTGATTGCCCATATTGGCAGACGAGGCAGTGCCAAGCCCTCCCTGATGTTCCGCTGCAACATCGGTGACAATATCCCCATATAAATTAGGAAGAATGATTACTTCCATTTCTTTATTAAATTCTGGATCCATCATTTTGGCACACATGGCATCCACGAACCGGTCCTGAACCTTAATTTCCGGATATTCCTCTCCCACCTTATGGACCATTTTACTGAAGTTTCCGTCAGTCAGTTTCACGATATTTGCTTTTGTCACCACAGTAATGTTCTTTTTTCCATTCTTTCTTGCAAAGTCAAACGCAGCTCTGGCAATGCGCTCACTGCCTCTTGTTGTCTGGATCTTAAAATCAATTGCAAGATCTTCATTCACCTGAATTCCCTTATTGCCCCAGATATACTCTCCTTCAATATTTTCCCGGAAGAATGTCCAGTCAATATTTTTTTCTGGTATCTTTACCGGGCGGACTGCTGCAAACAGATCCAGCCCTCTCCTTAGGAGGCTGTTGGCACTGATGAGATTTGGCAGCCCGTCTCCTTCCTTGGGCGTTACCATGGGGCCCTTTACCAGAACATGGCATTTTTTAATCTCTTTCAATACCTCCTCAGGCAGGCTGTTCAATTTTTCCACCCGGTTTTCAATGGTCATTCCTTCTATGGTCCTTAATTCTATTTTCCCCTGGTCAATTTCTTCTGAAACCAGCTTTTTTACCACCCGAAGCGCCTGTTCCATGATAATAGGACCAATGCCGTCTCCAGGCAGGATTCCCACTATGATTTTTGGAAGCTCATTAAAATCCGTCACTTCTGTATTGGATTTCATGCGCTCAATTCTTTCATACTCTCCTTCAATTAAGCTTCCGAAGGTCTCCTGGGCTATTTTTCTGCTATCCATGATTTCTCCTTTTACTCCGGCCATATCTTATGCCTCCTGTGTCAGCTGCTTTTTTAAATAAGCCAGCTGTCCTCCGTTTAAGACGACCTCCATCTCATTGTCTGTGATGTCAAGCTTCACATCAAACTGAAAATGGCGTGTTTTATTCTTTATGGTTACGGTCCTTGTAGGAATCTGTTCCAGCAGGTTTTCGATTTCCAGTTCATCTTCCAGTTCCAATCCCTCGTAATCCTCAGAATTTGCAAATATCATAGGAATGATGCCATGATTGATTAAATTCCCCTTATGAATTCTGGCAATGCTCTTTGCAATGACTGCCTTTACCCCAAGATACATAGGATTTATAGCGGCATGCTCTCTGGAAGAACCTTGTCCATAATTTTCTCCGCCAATGATAATGCTTTTTCCCATGGCTTTTGCACGCGCCGCAAAATCAGGTGCATAGCGATGGTAGCAGTACTGCGACATAAGGGGGATATTGGAGCGCATGCTGCTGAATTCTGCACTTGCCGGTGTGATGTCATCTGTGGAAATGTTATCTCCACCTTTTAAGCTGATGGGGGCGCACAGATATTGCTCCGGTGCATCGGGTATTGGAAGGGGTTTGATATTTGGGCCCCTCACCACGGAAACCTCCACTGCTTCCTCCTCTGAAAGGGGCTTTACGAGCATTCCGTCATCAACTGCGAATTCTTCCGGCTCTCTTACTTCTCCCAGTTTCCAGATTTCTTCTCCCATAATATCCTCTGCCGTAGCAAAGGTACCAGCAATTGCGGTAGCGGCAGCGCTTTCGGGGCTTACCAAATAGATCTCAGCCGTAGGATTTCCTGCTCTTCCTTTAAAATTCCGGTTGGTGGTGCGAACGGCAATTCCTTTTGTGGCAGGAGTCTGTCCGATGGCACAGCAGGGACCGCAGGCAATTTCCAGCATCCTAACTCCTGCATCAAGCAGCATATCAATATATCCATCCTGCATCAGCTTTTTATATATCTGTTTTGACGCCACTGCACAGGTACAGCTTACCGTTTCATTTACCAGATGACCCTTAAATACCAGTGCGGCTTTTGCTATATCAGAATAGCTGGCATTGGTACAGCTTCCGATAAATACCTGCTGCACAGGCTTTTTTTCCACATCTCGGATAGGCTTCACGTTATCTGGCTGGTGGGGACAGGAAACCAGAGGCTCCAGCTCACTTAAATTGATTTCCATACAGTCATCATA
The DNA here is from genome assembly GCF_000687555.1 of [Clostridium] aerotolerans DSM 5434. Lineage (GTDB taxonomy): Bacteria > Bacillota > Clostridia > Lachnospirales > Lachnospiraceae > Lacrimispora > Lacrimispora aerotolerans. The sequence goes on from NZ_JHWJ01000002.1 coordinate 198,587, forward strand.
TTCCGCATCTGAATCAGGGATCAGCTCTTTGTAATCCTGTTCACGCCCCTGGGAGGCTAAAAATTTGCGAACCTGTTCATCTGCTGGAAAGATTGATGTTGTTGCCCCCGTTTCTGCCCCCATATTTGCAATGGTCGCCCTGGCAGAGACTTCTAACGCCTCAGCACCTGGTCCTACATATTCATATACATTTAAAAGGCCGCCTTTGATGCTGACACGGCGCAAAAGCTCCAGAATGATTTCCTTGGAATTACAGCCTGGCTTTAATGCACCAGTCAAATTCACCTTTATGACCCTTGGCATGGTAAGGCGCATGGGAACTCCTGTCATTGCGGTAGCCACATCCATGCCCCCGACTCCGATACAGAGCATGCCAATGGAGCCACCATGGGGCGTATGGCTGTCACCGCCCATACTGATTTTCCCCGGCACTCCAAACCGGGCCACATGGACCGAATGGCAGATGCCGTTGCCTGGACGTGATACATAGACTCCGTAGCGTTTTGCAACGGACTGGAGATAAATGTGGTCATCCGGCGTTTTATGATCTACGTACAATAAGTTGTGATCCAGATAGCTGACGCTGCACTCTGTTTTTACGCGGTCAATTCCCACCGCCTCAAAGGCCAGATAAGTCATGACTGCATTGATGTCATGGGTCAGTGTCTGGTCCACCTTTACAAATACTTCCTCTCCAGGAATCATGTTTCCTGAAACTAAATGTGATTCAATAATCTTATGTGTTAATGATTTTCCCACAAGTATGCCTCCTTATATGACTCTCCTATGATTTTATCCTCCCTTTATGCCCCTTGCATAATGAAATTTAGGAATGCTCTTATAAAAAATAAGAATAGGTTCCTTTTGTCCTAAATATAAATAAAAAAAGACCAGAGCCCTTCTTTTAAGGTTCTGGCCTGATCATCGATTTAACTTCTTATAATGAATGATTATAATATGTTATCTCCCATGATTATGTTATTCTGCTAGCTCCGTTTTTGATGAGATCAACAGTTCTTTTAAATCCATAATAGACATCTCGTGCTCGTCCAATATGGAGGATACTTCTTTAAACTGTTCCAGTTTTATCTTATCTTGAATTTCTTTTTCTTTTTCCTCTAATGTAACCAGACAATCCTTATACTGTTTCATGGATTCTCTTACCTCTTTTAATTCCTCGCTCAGTTTTTCAAGCGGTGTCTTTCTTACTCCTCTTGGCATTTCGGTTCTCTCCTTTACAGTAATTATTTGTCAACCTTATATAACAAATATATGCCAGCTCTATTTCTTTTATTACCATACATACCCATTTTAAATAAGATTTATCTTAAACTTTTTTTGATATTTAAGATATTACTTAAACGTTAAGTTCAGGAATGGAACCATTTTTAAGGAGTCAAGAGTTTATAATTTAACAATGTATTCTAAGGATTGGCTGTTTTATTCTTTTCCCTGTATTCTTTCGGTGACATACTATAATAACCTCGGAAGATTCTGTGAAAATAACTGGTGTTATCATAACCTACAGCTATGGAAATATCGGTAACAGATAACCTGGTGTTGAGCAAAAGAAAGGAGGCCTGATTTAACCGTTTGATCTGTAATAACTCTTTATAAGTCCGTCCGGTCAGTTTCTTTATGGCTCTGCTTAACCAGTATATATTATAGTTTAAGGATTTTGCAAGCTCCGTAAGTTCCCCTTCTTTATAATTTTCATCAATGAAGGTAAGAACCTGAAAAATAAGCTTTTGTTCAAAGCCTTCTCTTGTATGGCTGATCTTATCGGTATAATGCATCAGCTGCAAAAACAAGAGTCCCATGGTTACCTGATTGATGCTTCTTTTATTGGGCTGGTCGTAAAGTAAGGTCCATACCATATTTTCCACCAGATTCTGAATGGGAAGTACATCTGCCACTTGAAAATGAAGGTAGCTGGCATACCGGGGATCAAAGCAGAGACTGCCCACTAAAAAGTCCCGTAAAAGGTTTTCTTCTTCTCCCATCATCTCAAAAGCAGTATCAAAGAATTCAGGAAGAATGATGAAATTCACCGCAATATCACCTTCTCCTGCCGGGAAAATCTCCTGATCGGCATGCTGATTTAAAAACAGAAGCTCTCCTGTTTTTAAAACCACCCTCTCTCCATCAATGATATGAGTCGTCTCTCCCTTGCACATGTAAATCACTTCAATGTAATTATGCTTATGCCTTGGAAAATGAACAAATCTGGTATGAGGCCGTATCCGAATCATTTTCCCGTGTTCCAGCATCTTTTTGCTGTCGATGACCAGATCTCTGCCTTCTGTATACCGCTTTATGTCTATCTCTGTCCGGCCGTTTATGATTTCCCGTTCCTCATCAGTTATGACTCCAAGACGGTCTATGATTTCCTGATTCACAGGGCAAAGCCTCCTTTTAATCTGTTGAAAACTCAATAAAATTCTTCCATCGGTCTTCTTTTATGCCGCTCTCACTTAAGGTATATGCGTGATTTTCATCCTGGTCTGCCATCCGTTTATAAATGACTTTTCCCTCATCGTCATTTTCCTGAATCCAGCGGTCATCTGGCACGATAACTCCATCAGCCGTCTGAAAATCCCATTTGGCAGTCTCACCCGAAGCATTGGTGGTGGTATAGATCACTTCCCCTTCCATGAGATTGTCTTTAAAATTTCCTTCTTTTGCGCTTTTCTTGTTAATGTCTCCGATTGCTCCGTCATAATAATTATAGCCGCTGGCGCCGCTTCCGTTCATCTTTCCCTGAGACCAGGTACCGTAAGAGTAATCATACCGCTTTCCTTCGTCAAGGGTAATCACCTGGAGAGCCGTACATTTCCCCTGGGGCAGACCACCCGCAAATTCTCCATAAAAAACAGTGGTCCGCTTTAAAAACACCATGCCTTTTGCTCCTGTAATCTCCTTTGATAAAGCGGTTCCATCATACATGATGGGAAACTCTGTCCAGCTAAGCCCATAGCTGTCTATCAGCCTGGCTGCTCCTTCCAAATCCCCGCTATCAAAATATGAAGTAAGGCTATTTAAAAACTCTTTATCCGCCTCCGTAAGGGGAACTTCTGCCTTATCAGCCACCGGTTCCCCGCCGGCTTTCTCCTTTGCCACAGGCGCTTCTTTCTCCGCCGGAGCCGGTGTCTTTTTCCCATTTTGAAGAGTGCCTGCCACGGATAAGAGAAATAGTAAAAGAGCGGTCAGTCCTATAGCAGCCAGTACCCGGATATTTTCCTGTTTTTTAATTTCCTTCCATTTGTGATTCACAGCATCCCTCCCTCTATTCCTCCACCCTCCAGGCCTTTTTAAGAAGCTCTAGTCCTGTGGCAATCTCTTCTTCTTTCAGGCTTGCAAAACCCAGTACTATGGTCGGCGGGTAATTATTATGTTCCTCATGAATAAAGTATCCTGACATTCCATATACCTTAACTCCCGCCTGTTCTGCCTCTTTTATAAGCTCTTCTTCGGTCCTTCCCTTTAAATCCGTAAGCAGCAGATGAAGGCCTGCGTATTCCCCCTTTATGAGAAACTGTTCCTCAAATGGCTTAAGACCTGTAATTAAAACGTCATGCTTTGCCTTATATACGGCTCTCATCCGGTTTAAATGACGCTCATAGTGGCCTTCCTCCATAAACTGATAAAGAATATTCTGGTCAATGCGGGAAACCGTGGAGGCATAAAAGCTTACCTTTTCCCGGTAAACTGCCAGCAAAGATTTTGGAAGCACCATATAGCTCACCCGAATGGCCGGTGCAATGGATTTAGAAAAGGTCCCGATGTAAATGACCTTATCCTTCTGATCCATACCCTGTAAGGCTGGAATGGGCTGTCCCTTATAACGGAATTCACTGTCATAATCGTCTTCTATCAGATATCTGCCTTCTTTTTTACAGGCCCAGGAAAGAAGCTCCTGACGGCGCTTCACCGGCATGACAATTCCCGTTGGATACTGATGGGAGGGCATAACATAGGCGGTATCAGCCCCGCTTTCCTCTAAAAGTCTTACATCCATCCCCTGCTGGTCCATGAATACAGGGACTACCTGATAGTTTAAGCTATAGAAGACCCGGTATGCCTGTTTGTAGGTTGGATTTTCCATGGCTATGATCCGGTCACTGGAAAGAATCTGGGACAAAAGCATAAGAAGGTATTCGCTTCCCGCACCAACAATAATCTGTTCCGCCAGACAATTCACGCCTCGGGCCGAATGAAGATATGTGCGGATGGCTTCCCGAAAACCGGCCTCTCCTTTCGGGTCCCCGGTAACAAACATCTCTCTGTTATCATCCACCAGAGTATTTTTCGATATCTTCCTCCAGGTATTGAAAGGAAATGCACCAAGATCAATACCTCTTGGCGAAAAATCCACAAGAAAGCCGGACCCGGTCCTGGAATCTGGAGAGCCTGATTGTAACAGGGAAGCTCCCTTTTCTTTTATTTCCTGGCCGGTATGCACAAGGCCATCAATTTCCAAGACGTAATAGCCTTTATAAGGAACCGCCTCAATATAGCCTTCTGACAGCAATTGTTCGTATGCCATCTGGGTGGTGCTCCGGCTCACCTTTAAATGCTCCGCCAATAATCTGGTGGAAGGAAGACGGGTCGCCGGCTTTAGATTACCTTTTTTTATCTCTTCTTTTATATAAGTGTAAATCTGACTGTAATAGGGAAGACCAGCCTGATTTTTCAGAGGAATCATCAGCTCCAAGATATCGCCTCCTTTTTTGCTTCCAATGGAAAAAATGCCCCACGCCCTTTCTTTCCTCGGTCATGCAGCACTTCTTCCTTTGACCGGCATCTAGCCTGTCATCATTATTTTGTTATTTTAAAGGAACTCTTTAAGGATACAATCCGGTTAAATACTAAATGTTCTGGCGTGCTGTCCTTACAGTCCACACAGAAAAATCCGTTTCTAACAAACTGGAAGCTGTCATAAGCTCTTGCTTTTGTAAGCTCAGGTTCCACAAAACAGTTCTTTATAATGGTCAGAGAGTTGGGATTTAAGTTTAAGCTTCCGTCTTCATTTAATTTCCCTTTTTCTTCATCCACAATGTTTTCATACAGACGGCATTCTGCTACTACAGCCGTTTTTGCTGCCACCCAGTGAATGGTGCCCTTTACCTTTCTTCCTTCAAAGCCGGAACCGCTTCTTGTCTCAGGATCATAGGTACAGTGTACGACGGTTACATTGCCGTCTGCATCTTTTTCACAGCTTGTACAGGTTACAAAGTAAGCATTCATAAGGCGAACTTCATTGCCGGGGAAAAGGCGGAAATACTTTTTCACAGGCTCTTCCATAAAGTCTTCCCGTTCAATATAAAGCTCTTTGCAAAATGGTATCTTTCTCTCTCCAAGTTCCGGATTTTCCAGATTATTGGGAGCATCAAGATACTCTACGGTATCTTCCGGATAATTATCGATGACAAGCTTAATGGGATCTAAAATAGCCATCACTCTTGGTTTTTTCAGCTTTAAATCTTCCCGGATACAATATTCAAGCATGGCATAGTCAACAGAACTGTTGGCTTTTGAAACACCTACTAAATCCACGAACATACGAAGTGCTTCCGGTGTATAACCTCTTCTTCTTAAAGCGGCAATGGAAACAAGACGGGGATCATCCCATCCGTCTACGATGTTGTCCTCAACCAGCTTCTTAATATATCTCTTACCAGTTACTACATTGGTAAGATAAAGCTTTGCAAACTCGATCTGACGAGGAGGATTTGGATATTCGCATTCTTTTACCACCCAGTCATAAAGAGGTCTGTGGTCTTCAAATTCCAGAGTACAGATTGAATGAGTGATGTTTTCTATGGCGTCCTCAATGGGGTGTGCAAAATCATACATGGGATAAATGCACCAGGCATCTCCGGTATTATGATGGGTCATGCGGGCCACACGGTAAATAACCGGATCACGCATGTTGATGTTTGGAGAAGACATATCAATCTTCGCACGGAGCACCTTTTCTCCGTCCTTATATGTTCCATCCTTCATCTCTTCAAACAGCTTTAAGTTTTCTTCCACGCTTCGGTTTCTGTATGGACTTTCTTTTCCCGGAGTTTTGAAATCACCACGGTATTCTCTGATTTCCTCCGCAGTTAAATCACAGACAAATGCTTTTCCTTTTTTAATTAAAAGAACAGCACAGTCATACATTTCCTGAAAGTAATTGGAAGCAAAGAAAAGACGGTCCCCAAAGTCAGCTCCCAGCCACTTTACGTCTTCCATAATGGATTCCACAAATTCTGTCTTCTCTTTTGTCGGGTTTGTATCATCAAAACGGAGGTTGAATTTTCCACCATACTTCTGAGCCAGGCCGTAGTTAAGCAATATGGACTTTGCATGTCCAATGTGCAGATAACCGTTTGGTTCCGGAGGAAATCTCGTTTGCACGTGATTATAAACTCCTTCGGAAAGATCCTTGTCTATCTCCTGTTCAATAAAGTTTTTAGAAACAATTTCTTCTTTGTTATCTTCCATCTCTCTTCCTCCATGTCAGTATTTCCAATAATACATTATCATACCATACTTCATCCATTTAGAAAAGGGGGAAAAGAACAGGGATTTGCTCATTTTTCACTTTCTTCTGGCGGATTCCCATATTTCTATTTTCGCTTCATACTGCTGGTTGATCCAATCCAAAGCCTGTTCCCGTCCTTCTTCCGAAAATGGAAAGACTTCTTTTGTTTTTTGTTCGTCAGGAGTTGCCTCATAACAGTAAGGCTCCGGATATACCGTCGCTTCCAGACCCTCTTCTTCTTTTTTGATCCGATAACGCATTCCCATCATGCTTCCGGTGTACGCTTCTTTTTTAAAGAACTGTATTGGCACAAATGTCTCTTTTTTTAGCATAGCTTCTCCTTATTTCAGTAAATCAATTTCGTTTAGCATCTCATCGCACCATGCGATTACAGACTCTGCAGAAATGATTCCATATCTTAGTGGGGCATGGATAAAAAATCCCTGCTGTGTTTCCAGTGCCCCTTCCTTTTGTTTCATATATTCTTCCATTTTACCATATCCATCGAGTTTTTTCACGTGATCTTCTTTGTATTCTAAAATCATGCTCCTGATCTCATCTTTTTGAAGATCCTTAAAGAAGGAAAGCTTTAATAGAAACTCCGATCTGGCAGGCTGGTAATGGACCGGTTCTTTCAGCCAGCTTAAGAATTCCTCCCTTCCTTTCCCTGTTATGGCATACTTCTTTTTCCTGTCATTCGTCTCCTCCTCCACCCGCTCAATGAGACCTTCATCCTGCAGCACTTTGAGCACCGGATAGATATGGCCGTAATTTTCATTCCAGAAATGGGCGATGATCCGGTCGCAGTATTTCTTAATATCATAGCCGGTACAGGGGGAATTATTTAAAACTCCTAAAATAGCGTAACGTGTTTTATTCTTCACCGACATCTTTTTTCTCCTTCCAGGCTGCAAGCAGCTTATGAATCTCATCTGCTGCCTCTTTCATGCCTGCTGTTTTCTCAAACTCAAGACGCAGCTTCTGACAGGCTTTCTCATAATCTGGCTCATTCATGACCTCCCAGGCCTTTTCTTTTATAATAGAAGAAGTCGACTCCTTCCATGTCATCCTGATTCCGCAGCCCATAGATTCCACCTGCTTTGCCACCAGGAACTGGTCATTGACCATGGGGAACAGGAGCATAGGTACACCGCTTAGAATGGCCTCTTTGACGCTGTTTAAGCCACTGTGGGTAAGAAATAAGCTGGCATGCTTTAAGACCTCCAGCTGAGGCACATACGGCCTTACGATGAAATTGGCTGGGATATGAGTAAAATCAGATATCTGACACTTCTTTCCCACAGAAAGAACCACTACACCATCAAAGTCTATAAAGGCTTCCATGCACATTTCATAAAATTCTGATATCTGATTGTTTATGGTCCCAAGGGAAATGTAAATAACCTTCTTATCCTGAAGCTGTTCTATCGGGAAATCTCCCATGTCCTCTTCCCGGAGCATTGGGCTTACAAACCGGTAGGAATCGTCAAGAAACTGACTGCCTGGGTTAAATGCCTTTGAAGTATAAACAATATTTAAGTCCCCCTGATTCTGAAAAAAAGAGAGAGGATCAGGAACCGGCAAGTGATAGGAAGAGCAAAACCCATTAAGTCTTTGGTAAAACTCATCAAGCTGGGGATGGGTCCCCCGCTCTAACATGTTGTCAGGAATGGGAAGGCTGCTTAATGCAAAGGAGGAAACGGAACCAATCACAGGCACGCCAAGAATACCTCTTAAAAACTGTCCGGCTCCCAGAACGCTGTCACAAATCAGACAGTCAAAGGTCCTCTCCTTCCATACCTCTAAAATTACCGGGATCAGTATCTCATCAAGACGGATCATATATTCCAGTATGGTGAAAAACGGGTGGTTTCCCATAGGACGATATCCCTTATAAAATTCATCCAGTTCTTTCCCTCCATCTATGCAAATAGCCCCAGCCTCCGAAAGTGCATTACAAAAAGAATCAGCTCCAAAATACCATACCTTATCTCCTCGGTTCACAAGCTCTTCTACCAGAGGAAGGGTGGGATTTACATGACCGTGAAGATTGCCATTGACAAACAGTATATTAGACATACGCTTCTCCTACTATATCAGATTGATATACCCATACTATATCAGGCTGATATAGTTGTCAAGTAAAATTCATAAGGGAGGAGACGAAAGGCAGACAGGAAGCTGCTGCCTGTATTACAACGAAAAGAGGCAGCCTCCCTTCAATATTTGGAGACTGCCATCTGATTTTATTGTATGATTCATTTCCTTACATCCCAGGTCCGGATTTATTCTTTCCCGAACTTTTTGATGAACCAGGCCCTGCCTCCTGGTCAAAGGAGGGGTGGGCGGAAACTGTGGTGGGGGTGGTTGCCGCCGGAGCCGTGGTGGGAGCTGCTGTCGTAGGTGCTGCGGTGGTTGGTTGTGTGGCTGGCTGAGTAGCTGCCTGTGTGGTTGAGTGAGTAGCAGCCGGTGTGGTTGGCTGGGTACCTGCCTGAGTCGTTGGCTGCTGGGCACCTTTTGTCTCATCCTTTTTTCCGGTTCCATTGGAAGTGGTCAGAGACTCGGTTCCTGGCAGATGATAACAAAGGACCGGAATTCCTGCACTTATGTTCTCAAAAATGGTCTTTGCAACGGCTGGAGGCAGGTTGATACAGCCATGAGAGCCGCTGGTCTTATAGATAGAACCTCCAAAGGTGCTCCGCCATTTGGCATCGTGAAGACCGATATTGCCGTTAAATGGCATCCAGTAATCCACAGGAGTCCTGTAATTTTCTCCCTTAAGTGTGGCATTTCGTTCTTTATAAGTAAGGGAGTAAGCTCCTGCTGGAGTGGACCAGCCCTTTGATTCATTGCCTGATACGAAATCAGATTCCACAACCAGCTTGCCGTCTTTATAATAGTAGATATGCTGAGCCGTCAAGTTGATCTCCACATATGTATTTCCATAATCCTTAGCGCCTCTGCTGGCGCCCCTCTGCTTATACACTGGCTCTCTTACCTGACTGTTACCGGAACGAATCAGTTCCGCCAACTCGTCTGCCTCGGCACTCTGATTAATTCTCCAGCCATAGCTTCCTCCGGTGATTTTCACATTCTGTCCGGTGGAGGTGGTGAAATTCTTGGCTTTGTAGGCCGTATCATAGGTACTTGCCAGCTCTTTTACATAATCACTGACGGATTTACTGTCTAAATAAACCTTGCCGCTGTCATCGGTTTTGACCCATTTGGAGATGGTATCTCCGCTTAGTACTTTTTTCTCATCGCCGAAGTTATATGTAATGGTTGTGTTGACATACTTATTCATGGCCTGAACCTTGCTTACAAGCCCTGGATCATTGGTCGGCACCTTAGGAGAGATATAAGCTCCCGCCTCGTCTAAATTAAGCTCCGGCTTTAAATCCATAACTGCATTTGATATCTCTGACTTCAACTTTTCCGGGTTTAATTCTTTGCCATCCCTGGCCGGTTTAATCTGGTAACCCTGACCGGAAACGTAATCAGAAATTGATGCATTCTGGGCCTTATCCTCTTCTTCTACCTTTAAGCAGGATAATCCGCTTACTACAGTGTCAAATTTATTCTCGTCATACTGAATCATAGTTCCGATTTCAAATGACTGGGGCTTCCTTAAGTGCTTTGCCCAGGAAAGGGGCTTTTGCTCCCCCAGCAAGGATTCCAGCTTTCCGTCGAATACGGCTTCCAGACCGATATCCATGCCCTTAATCTCTTCCGTGGTTCCTCCGCGTTCCTGTAAGGTAAGCTTATAATCATCAATGGTCAAGGCAATCATCTTTTTGACTTCCATCACTGATTTTTTTGAAACGTCCATTCCATTGATAACGGTTTTAGGGAAAAACACCTTCTGATATGACCTGCCAACCTGTATGTAAGCAAAAGCAGCAATCAGCGCTGCTGCCATAATTCCGCCTCCGACTAATGCCAGCCCCGATACTCCAAAGGACTTCTTCTTCCTGCTGCGCTGTTCATGTTTTTCCATTTATTTCCTACCTCTTTACTATCCTTTTCGTTCAGAATCAATTATAACGGATAAACGCGAAATATGTCTAAATATTTATGGTATATTTCTTGACGTTTTTATTACGATTTCCATGAAGGAGTTATTAAGATTTTTCACAGAGAGGAATTGCCCTTCATAAAATGAAACTAAGAATGTTCCAAAGGAAATCATGTTCATGACCCGTTATACTCCTGTTTATGGGACCATCAGTTCCATTACTCCATTAAAAACCTCGGCTCTGGACCGCAGCTGTTCCATTCTGATCTCTGTTATGAGCCAAAGCCTGGGCCAGGTGAATTTTGTCGTCAATCCCAATACTTATGTCTTAGGCCAGCATACATTTGAAGAAGGGGATCCCATCATTGCTATTTATGATACCAGCGCTCCTGTTCCCTTAATCTATCCGCCTCAGTTTACCGCAGTCATCCTTGCGAAGAATGATGACGGTTTCCAGGCCATGTTTGATTTTTTCAATGAGGATCTTTTAAATACCGATGAGACCTTAAAGCTTAATATCTCCGATACTACCAAAGTGCTCTTGCCCAATGGGCAGACATTTTTCTACAATCCGGGAAACCACTACCTTTTAGTTCTTTACTTATTTACCACCCGAAGTGTCCCTGCCATAACAACACCACAGTCTGTCATTGTTTTTTGCTCGGAATAAACATATGAAAAATACCTGGCTCTCATTCATATATCTTTAAGAGCCAGGTATTTTTATGGAATTATTCTTCCACCAGAAAGCCTTTATTCTTTAATTCCTGTTGGATTCTGTCTAAATTCTTTATGGAATCCGCTGCTACCGTGTGGTAATGGCAGCCATTGGTAAGCGCCTTTAAAGGCTGGTCCTTCGATGTCTCCAGGGCTTCTACAAATTCCTCTGCGTCCAACCGGTTATTGATGATTAAATCCACATGGATCTCCCCATAGACCTCATGCTCTATGGATACGTCAAGAAGTCTGCCGCCATAATCCACAATGGTCTGAAGCTCACTTAAGGTATCTTCTGTCCTGTGTGCAGAGCGAAAGACTCTTACAAAGCTTTCCTCCTCTTTTCCTGGCTGATGGCGAAGCACATATCCTTTGTTGGTGGAAAGAATCTCCGTCTGCTCTGCCCGCATCAGGGCCACGTCCTGTACAATGACCTGCCGGCTCACTCCCACCCGTTTTGCAAGCTCTGTGCCGGAAACAGGCATTTCCTCCTGGTTTAAGATTTGTATTATTTTTTGTCTGCGTTCCACTCCATCCAATTTTTGTTACTCCCTGCCTTTATCTTTAATATCGTCTGTTGTTAAAAATATTCCCTGGTATCCCAATGCCTCACACAGCCTTGTCATATGAGGCTGTTCAAGCCTTGCCGTACTTAAGCTGTCCTTTTCATAAAAAACAGCTTCTTTCGGCCCGTCTGCCAGCACCTTTCCATGAGCCATGACAATGACCCGGTCAAAGTATTCTGCTACAAAGTCCATATCATGAAGAATCGCCAGGACAAATACTCCCTTGTCACTGAGCTTTTTTATGATTGATCCCAGAAGCTTACGCCCTTTTATGTCCTGAGCAATGGTAGGCTCATCTAAAATCAGCACCTTGGGCTCCATGGCAATAACAGAAGCAATGGCTACCATCTTACGTTCTGAAAGGTCGAGATCATAAGGATTTTCCTGCTCCCATTTCGTCATACCAACCAGGGAAATGGCTTCTCTGGCCTTTTTTTCTGCTTCTTCCCGGCTCATGCCAATATGAAGAGGTCCTACCATTACCTCATCAATTACCTTGTTTTTAAAAATCTGATCGTCAGGATTCTGAAACACGTAGCCCACCACACCCGCCAGCTTTGCAACCGTTTTGCTGGAAATATCTTCTCCGTTTAAAAGGATTTGTCCGTCCCCCGGCTTTAGCAATCCTTTCATAAGCTTCACTAAGGTGGTTTTACCCGCACCATTCTGGCCAATGATGGCTGTGGGCTGTTTTATTAATTTGAGAGACAGGCTCTGGATCACCAGCTTTCGTGAGGTATAGCCAAAATCCAGCTCCTGAATTTCAAAAAGTTCTTCTTGTTCCTTTGAGACCTCTTCTTCCCATAAAGCCCCTTGTTTTTCTATCTCCCTGCCGGAAAGGGTTTCTGGAAAGCTGTCCCTTTTCTCCACTGTTTGTGATAAAGTCACCGGATACTCTTTTTGATCCCCTGCTTCCCTGTAAATTTGAAGCTTCTTACACACCCTTGTATAGACCGGCGGTTCTACTCCATACTGGTCTAAATCCTCTCTGGAGAAAATCCGTTCCGGTGTATCATAGGCAATCTGTCTTCCCTGGTGCATAAGAAGGATCTTATCGCAGTATTCTGCCAGCTTTTCCATCTTGTGTTCTACCATCAGTATGGTGATGCCGGATTGTTTTAAGGCCTCTACCACCTGAAAGACTTCTTCGCTTCCCTGAGGGTCAAGCTGAGAGGTTGGTTCGTCAAGAACAATGACTTCCGGCTCCATGGCCAGGATGCTTGCAATTGCCACTCTCTGGTTCTGACCTCCCGATAAGTCAAATGGGTTCCTGTTTTTATAGTCTAAAATGTCCAGACGGGAAAGATTATCCTCCACCCGTCTTATGATTTCCTCTCTGGGAATCCCAAGATTTTGAAGACCAAAGGCAACCTCCTCAAACACCGTTTCCTTGGCTCCTGATAACTGGTTAAATGGGTTTTGAAACACCAGTCCCACATGACGGCAAAGCTTCGCTACCGGTGTTTTAGCCGCCTCCATACCATGAATCATGAGCGTTCCGCCGTAGGCTCCCCGGAACATGGAGGGCACCAGTCCCACAAAGGCCTGACATAGAGTGCTCTTCCCCGCCTTATTTTCCCCGATGATTCCAATAAACTGACCCTTCTCCACAGTAAAATCAATTCCATCAAGAGCCAGCTTGTCCGTATGAGGATAGCGGTATTTTAACTGCTTCACTTCAATCAGAGCCATACACGTATCCTCCATATGAGGGAAGCAAAGAGAAGAGCAGCCATGAAGGCGATAAATCTCTTATCTGCTCCCCGTAATTTACGATCCTGTAAAAAGGTCTTTTTCTCCTTGGAATCAAAGCCACGGACTTCTAAGGCTATGGCCCTTTCCCTGGTATTGATTAAAGAACTGTTTACCACAGGAGAAATCAGAGGAAGAAATGCCCTGGCTCTTACCAGTATATTGCCCTCTGTCTCCATGCCCCTGCTTCTCTGGGCATCCAAAATGGTATTCATGGTTCCCATCATCTGAGGGATGATCTGAAACACCGAACAGATCATATATCCGAACCTGGGAGAAAATCCAGCCTGTTCTAAATCATCCACAAGAACTGCCGGCCTGGTGGTCAGCACAAGGACCGCAAAGGCAAGGAGCATATTTAAGATATTAAGTCCTATTTTTAGTGCATATAAAAGTCCTTCCCTGTAAAAAATGAGAGGTCCCAGGGTAAATAGAATCTGTTCATTTTTCTGGTTAAAGAGACCGTGAATCAGAAATACCGTAAGAATAATGGTAAATGAAAACGCGATGAGAGGCAAGATTCTTTTTCCGATTTTTCCTGCTGCAATCAGACAAAAGCTTAATAAAAGGCTAAGGACATATAAATGGAAACCGCCTCCGATGAGAGGAATGGCAATGGCTGCTGCAATGTAAAATAACTTGGAAAAGGAATGGAGCCTGGTTAAAAAGGTATCCTGATCCACATAAAGACTAATGCTTTTCATAATTAACCGCCTTTTTCATTAATCCAGGCTTACAACTTCATCATCAATATCATACAGTGAGGTAAGTTTCCTGGGAAGTCCTTTCACAATAGCAAACACGATCAAAAGAGTAATAAACTTGTCCGGCACATCCACCACCACTTCATCTAAAAATGAGCCTAAGAAAACGGGAAGGCCAGAAGCCTGTGACCATGCAAACACTGCATCTCCCCAGATATTCCCGGTGGTTCCTCCCCAGAAGATAATGTTTAAAGGGGTGGAAATAACGACGGCTGTCAAGCCTGTGACGCAGGCTGTGAGTAAGGCACCCGGCAATGATTTCATATGGCCCAGTCTTGCCATGATTCCTGCTGCTGCACCGATTCCAAGGCTTGTTAAGGCATATACAAGAGTAATGGAATCCCCGGTGGTAAAACCAAAGATTAAGTTATTGGCTGCTCCGCAGATCCCGCCGATGACAGGCCCTCCAAGTATTCCGCCAATGCAGGTTCCAATGGAATCCAGCCAAAGCGGCAGCTTTAAAACAGAAGCAAATAATTTTCCCAGATAATTGATACCGATACAGGCTGGAATCAGCACAAAGCAGGCTGCATTCCATTTCGTTTTAAATAACTGTTTCATTTCATATTCTCCCTTCCTGGTTCTGACTGATCCGAACAAATGCTTGAAGTGCCGTAAGAATCTCTGCTTGTTCTCCCCTCATCATAGCTGATTCGCCGCCGGTATAAAGGTTTATGTTCTCTTCTAAGGATTCCTCATACTGGACTACGGTATTCAGGATGGAGGCAGTTTTTACTCCCCGTAAGCCTCCTGCCACAAACAGCGCCGCAGTTTCCATATCTGAGCCAAGAACTCCCTTTTTTGACCAGTACTCACATATTTCCTTTTCTTCATCAATATAAAAGCTGTCATGGCTTCTTACGATCCCTGCATGATAGGGAACTCCCGATTCTATGGCACCTTCCATTAAGGCCATAAAAAGCTGGGGATCCGGGACTGCCGGGTAAGCGGAATCTATATAGGAAGAGGAGGCCCCATCATTACGAACGGCACCATTT
Source organism: [Clostridium] aerotolerans DSM 5434 (assembly GCF_000687555.1). GTDB lineage: Bacteria > Bacillota > Clostridia > Lachnospirales > Lachnospiraceae > Lacrimispora > Lacrimispora aerotolerans. Next base: position 213,931 of record NZ_JHWJ01000002.1, read on the forward strand.
GCTATGATTAAATCTCCCAGAGAAACGCCCTTTTTAAGAGCACCACAGCTTCCAATCCGGATCATGGCCCTGACTCCCATGCGGTGAAGCTCTTCGACTGCAATGGCTGCCGATGCGCCTCCGATTCCGGTGGATACCGCCATCACCTCCACCCCCTGAAAGCTTCCCTTTAAGCTTCGAAATTCCCGGTTATACGCCAGCTCCCTTACATCCTCCAAATAGGGGGCAATCCGGTCAAGCCGTTCCGGGTCTCCGGGTAGAAGGGCAAAGGGGGCTGCCTGTTCCTTGAAAAGCTTTAAATGCGGCATAATTTCTGACATCAATGTCTTCTCCTTTCTGCCATTTAATGTCATCAATGTAACACAAAGGGATTGTCTTGTCAATCTGTTGCCAGGTGACAAGACAATCCCTTTCTTTTCTTTAATAAAAGCAGATAACCGGTATTCCGGAATAAACAAGACTGTAAAGGTCCTTCGCCTTTTTGGGAGGCAGATTGACACAGCCATGGCTTCCGCTGTTTTTATAAATAGCTCCGCCAAATTTACTTCTCCAATTGGCATCGTGAAAACCGATTCCACCGTTAAATGGCATCCAGAAATCTACATGACTTTCGTATTCATAGGTTCCGTCCGCCTTTTTATCTCCACGAAGAATCCGGTCCGTCTGCTTATAGGATAAGGTATAGATTCCTTCTGGAGTGGTATAATTCTTTGATACATTGCCAGTGACACAGGGCGCGTCCCAGACAAGGGCTCCATCCTTGTACATATAAACATGCTGGGCAGACATATCTGCTTCCACATAGGTTCCGCCCCAGTCATTGTTCCGGTCTGCGGCAGCTTTTATATACTTGGGTTCCTTCGTAATGCTTTGTCCGCCGCGAATGGCTGCGATCAGCTCCCCGACCTCAGCCGGCTGGTTGATCTGCCAGCCATAAGCTCCTGATACGTTTAAATCCCTGCCGCTTGTGGTACGGAAATTTCTTCCCCTGCCTGCAGTGTCGTACTTATCCCCCAGGGTCTTTACGTAGGCGGCTGCCTTTTCCTGATTCACCTGAATGGAGCCATCTGCCCCGGCGGTAATCCAGGTGCTTAGCTCCTCTCCTAAAAGAACCTCGGTTCTGTTTCCAAAGGCATATGTAATCTGCATCTCCCTGACCTTGTTAAGTGCCTCGCACTGTGCCTTTAAGCCAGGGTCATCCTTAGTAACAGTAACTGTGTCATAGCAGCCGGAATCTTCTAAGCTGATTTCCCGAAGCTCCTGGTTAAGCCCAGCTTTTACTACTTCCTCCAGCTTTCCCATGTTCACGCTGTTTCCCTGTACCTCCGGAAGAATGGTGAAGGGCACTCCCTGTTGAAAGGCGGATATCCTTGCATTAACCGTAGTTACGATTCCCTGTCCGCTTACAAAAGAAAGGCCATTCAGCTTTTCCTTTAATTTTCCTTCCTCAAAGGCTACCGTACTTTTTAAGCTGCGGCTGTTGTCCTCGGCAGGTCCTGCCACGCGGCCTGAGGCATTCTGCTCATCCAGTATGCTCTTTAATCCATCGGTGATCACCACCTGATATCCGATATCAGAGCCCTTGATGACCTCAGCCTTTCCGTCTTTTGTCTTAATCGTTAAGTTATATTCTCTTCCATAAAAGCCTTCTATCTGTACCTTTGCTTCTTCCACTGTCATACCGCCCACAAAGACTCCATTGATCTTTGTTCCAGGCACAAACTTTAAGGAAGCATCTGCCAGTGCACTCCCCTGTCCTGCCAGAATTAATACCCCTGTCAGAACCAGGACTTTAGCCATTGTAAGTACATGATTTCTTTTCCTGTCCATTCCCTCAAATCCTTTGCTGTATTTTATGGAAATCATTTCCATACCTGTCTAGGGTAACACGATTTTAAGGGAATAACAAGCGTTAAAATTACCTAATTTTTCCATCTAGCAAATGCTTTGTGATCTCTCTTTTGTATTCCAGGAATTCTTCTGATAAGTGAAACTCAGCGCTTCTGGGCTTTGGCTCTTTGATTAAGATCTCCTTAGTTATCTTTCCGGGAGACCCGGTCAAAAGGCAGATACGGTCCGATAAAAGAATGGCCTCGTCAATATCATGGGTGATAAAGAGAGTGGATAGCTTAATCTCCTCCATCACCTTTAAGTACCATTCATGCATGGCATGCTTGGTAAGCATATCAAGGGCTGAGAATGGTTCATCCAAAAGGGCAATGGGCCTTTTAAATAAATAAGTCCTTAAAAGAGCTGCTCTTTGCCGCATACCGCCTGAGAGCTGGGAGGGATACTTTTTTTCTGTCCCTTCTAAGCCAAACAGTTCAAAGTATCCGGCTGCTTTTTCTCTGGCCTCCTTTTTTCTCATTCCGGAAAGCAATAGGGGAAGTGCCACGTTGTCAATCACCGTCCGGTATGGAAGGAGCAGATCCTTTTGAAGCATGTAGCTGACGTTACCTGGTTTTCCTGTAACCTCTCTTTCGCCAATAAAAACATGGCCCTCCTCCGGCAGGCTGAGACCTGCGAGAATCTGAAACAGGGTGGTCTTTCCTCCTCCGCTTGCGCCAAGAAGGGAGACCAGCTCCCCTTCCTTAAGCTCCAGAGATACGCCATCTAAAATAGTTCTTCCATCAAAAGACTTTTTTATGCCTTCCGCCTTTAAATGTACCATGTAAGCCTCCTGTTTTACTGTGGCAAGTAGTCGTTTGAAAAGCCGGTATTTTCCGGTATTGCAGGATTAGAAAGTCCATTGTCGTTAAGCCAGTTATAAAATCCGTTCCAACGCTTCGGGTCCATATATCCCCATACATCCACTCCAGCCTGATACTTATCAGCAAGGTATTTCTGGCTTGCCAAGACAAGGCCTTTATCAAGCTCTGGAGCTGCCTTACATAATATTTCTGCTGCTTCCTCCGGGTTCTTAGCTGCGTCTTCATACCCTTTGCTTACGGCAGCGAGAAATGCTCTTGCCGTTTCCGGATCATTCTTTAAGAAATCATTGCCAGCTATAATGACTGGTGTATAATAATCAAACACCGGGTTTAAATCTGCAAATTGAAAATAATCGGTATCCAGTTTTTCTTCTTCCATCTTAACGCCAGCCCAGCCATAGAAGATCCAGATGGCATCCACTGACTTTGTTTTTAAAGCAGAAACTTCATCGGTCACTGTGCTCGGAATCATCTCTACCTTAGAAAAATCTCCACCGTCAGCTTCCACCACATCTTTTATCATGGCTTTTTCCACTGGATTATCCCAGGTAGCATATTTTTTACCTTCCAGACCTTTGGGAGTATCCATGCCTTCCCCTTTTCTCGAGATAATTCCGGAAGTATTATGCTGAATCACAGCTGCCACAGCTGTAATCGGCAGGGCGTTATCCCCAACCAGTGCCGGGGCCATAGTATCCTGAAAGGACATGCCAAATTCCGCTTTTCCAGAGGCAACTAAAACGGCTGCCCCATCCTCCGGCGGCTGTACGATATCAACTGCAAGTCCGGCATCTTTAAAATATCCTTTTTCCTGTGCGATATAAAGGCCTGTATGATTGGTGTTAGGCGTCCAATCAAGGACAAATGTTACTTTCTTTAAATTCTCTGCTTCTGTATTGCCAGTCTGCGTTTCCTGCTTCTTACAGGCACTTAAGGATGCAGCAACTGCCGCTGCAAGTAAAACTGCCATCCCTGCTTTTCTTATGATTTTTTTCATTGTTTCCTCCATTTTAATTCTGTTAGATTTGTTCACACGGCATACATTTTTTAGAAAGGTAGTCAACCCCTTTCATGAGAAGAAGGCTGATGACTGATATGAGAATAATCACTGCGAACATTTTATCAAAGGCAAAGGCCTTTTTCACCCGGGTCATATAGACGCCAAGACCGCCGAATCCCCCCAGCCATTCGGAAATGACCGCACCTACCACTGCATAGGATGCGGATATCCTCAGGCTGGAAAAGAACTGCCCCATGGCTCCCGGAAGCTTGATGTAACGAAAGATGCTGACATTCCCTGCGCCCATGGAACGAAGTAAGGTGACTTCATCCGGATCAACGGATTGAAAACCGGAAAGGAGTCCGATGGCAACAGGAAAAAATGTGGTCAGCACGATCAGTATGATCTTCGGTGTCATTTCATAACCAAACCACAACACTAAAAGAGGGGCTAAGGCCACCGTGGGAATAGTCTGGGTCAGTACAATGACCGGATAAAATGCCCGGTAGAGTCCATGGAAACGATCCATAATGACAGCGATTAAAAATCCCAGTACCACTCCAAGAAAAAGTCCTGCAAATGCCTCCTTTAGGGTTATCTTCCCATGCTCCATCAGTGCCGGGAACTCCGTGATCAGTGCACGTCCCACGCTGATGGGAGACGGCAGAAGGTAAGCTTCTATGATACCGGCGGAACATACCCCCTGCCACAGGAGCAAAAGCCCCAATACAGCGGAACAGGACCATAGCTTATTGGTGATGCTTTGTGACTTTCTTATCAATGGTCAATACCTCACCTTCCGGCCGGTAGGTAACTTTAATATAAGCGGCCACAGAAGGAGCGCCTGCACGAATGGCGATATGCTGGCATTCCTTTACAATATCCATCAGTTCATCATAATCTCCTTCAATGGCAGTCTCAAATGGCCCAACATAATAAGTCAGCCCCGTGCTTTTGATATAATCAATGACTTCATCTACAATACGGATTAAATCCTCATCATTTTTTGCCTCTGGAAGTGTCTGAATTGCTACGCTTGCATTCATATGTGTTCTCTCCTTTTCCTGTTATGTGCATTATGCCCGTAAGGGCTGGTATGAAAAAACCCGCCCGGATATCCGGGCGGGTCAACAGGCAGAGCCTGAAAGTTTCCTACGCTGGCATTATCCAGATCAGGTTACAGGGTTCAAAACAAGATGGTTTTATCTCAGCCGGACTTCATCCAGCACCCCTTTTTAATTTTCTCTGAAAGTATACATCGAACCAGCGGGAATGTCAAGCTGGCCCGGTCCCAATGGGCACTGAATGGCTGCTGTCACTTTCTCCCAGTTAAGCAGCGCCAACAGACCGATATCCGGGTCAAACATTTTTCCTAAATTATTTTTAATTTCCTCATAACAGTAATCCAGGGAATAGGCCTTTCGGTAACCCCGGTCAGAAGTCATGGCATCTATAGAATCACAGATAGCTATAATCCTGGCTCCCAGGGGGATGTCTTCTCCTTTTAACCCCTTTGGATAGCCTTTGCCGTCATAACGCTCATGATGGTATAGAACAATATCCTTTAATTCATTTAGATGCCTTGATTTACTTAATATATCGGCTCCTGTCTGGGGATGCTTTTTGATTGCTTCCCATTCTTCCGGTGATAGCCTGTCCGGTTTGTTTAAAACCGCATCAGGAACCCCTATTTTTCCAATATCGTGAAGATGGGCCGCCACATGGATCTTATCCACCTCTTCCCTTTTAAGCCCCAAAACCTCAGAAAGGGCCAGCGCCATTTCGCTGACCCTTTGAGAATGCCCGGCTGTATAAGGGTCCTTGGCATCCAGTGCACTAACGATACACTCGATGATCTCATGGTAATCTATCCCATTACTGCATAGCTCAAATCCGGTTTCTATATTCATATGCTTTACTCGTCTTTTAGTTAGCTAAAACTAACCATTAATTAGTAACATCCGGCCTGTTCGCATTCACAGGGCTTTACGGAAATGGAAGAAATCTTCTGATCACTTAAATATCCGCAGGCGGAAAGTCCTGCCCGTACAACCAGATTCCAGTTCTTTGCTGATAAATGATATGTGGTTTCATCATCAAGAACCACCGTGCATGCATTTTCCATAGAGCAGGATTCTGAATAGGCTATTTTATACATGTTCTTTCTGCTGATGGCACCGATCTCTTCCAATACATTTACCATACGGTAAACCGTTGCAGCTCCAATGCTTTCATCCACTCTCGACGCTTTATAATAAATCTCTTTACAGCTGGAGCACTCATGTTCCAGAATGATATCCAGCAGCGTGAGGCGCTGTTTTGTTATTCTGCATCCTTTTTGCTTCAGTCGCTCAATAATGAGGTCCTTCTGCATTTTAGATGTACGATAGCTTCTGGAGTCGGTTACTTTTCTTTTTTCACTGATTACGTTACGATTTTCCATATTGGCACCTCCGTTTACTGGTATTGATTCGTTATTAATTGGTATCGATTAGCTGCAATGTCCTCCGCAGTCCTTACAGGACTGACCGCACTGAATGGATTTTCCGTTCTTCTTATCACGGACCATACTTCTCACTGCCAATGAAACTGCGCCGATGACGGCTAAGAGTACAACCACTGTTCCCATAATGAGCCTCCTTATATGATGAGCCTGCATCTTCATGCAGGCTCTATCTGCGTGTACTGCGACTTATTTGGCGCCTGCCACACTTTTAAAATTTGCTTTTGAAACTTTGCTGTCTTTGCCTGGTCTTACCAGAAGGTAGATAAATCCGGCGATCAATGCAAATGCAACGATTGTGAATACTCCAAAGCTTCCTGTGGTAATGAGTGTACCAATCTGGTAAACGCAAAGAGCCACTACATAAGCAAGGAGCGTCTGGTAACCGACTGCATACCAGAACCATCTGGCGCTGTTCATCTCTCGTTTGATGGCACCCATAGCAGCAAAGCAGGGAGCGCAGAGAAGATTAAATACCAGGAAGGAATAAGCAGCTACAGAAGTCATGCTTCCTGCAAGAGTTCCCCAGATTTCGCTTCCGTCTTCTGCCACTTCTGCAAAGCCGTAAAGGATACCAAAGGTTCCTACTACGTTCTCTTTCGCGATCAGGCCTGTGATGGCAGCGACAGCTGATTTCCAGTTGCCCCAGCCAAGAGGAGCAAAGATCCAGCTGATGGTACTTCCCACTGCTGCCAGGATACTGTGATCAAGCTCAAGAGTATCAAGAAGTCTGAACTGTCCGTCCACCCAGCCAAAGTAAGAGGTAAACCATACAACGATGGTTGCAAGAAGAATGATGGTACCAGCCTTCTTAATAAAGGACCAGCCACGTTCCCACATGCTTCTTAAAATATTCTCTACTGTAGGCATATGATACGCCGGAAGCTCCATAACAAAGGGAGCCGGATCGCCGGAGAAAATCTTTGTCTTTTTTAAAATGATACCGGAACAGATAATTGCTGCAATTCCTACAAAATAAGCACTTGGAGCTACCCATGCTGCCCCTCCGAACAAGGCACCTGAGATCAGGGCAATAATGGGAAGCTTGGCACTACATGGAATAAAAGTAGTTGTCATGATAGTCATCTTACGGTCACGATCATTTTCAATGGTACGGGAAGCCATGATTCCAGGAACACCACAACCGGTACCGATTAACATTGGAATGAAGGATTTTCCAGAAAGACCGAATTTACGGAAGATACGGTCCATAATGAACGCAACTCTTGCCATATATCCGCAGCTCTCAAGAAAAGCAAGGAAGATAAAAAGTACTAGCATCTGAGGTACGAAGCCAAGAACAGCGCCTACACCAGCGATAATACCATTTAAAATCAGTCCCTGAAGCCAGTCCGCACAACCGACTGCAACCAGAATGTTTTCTGCTATGACTGGAATTCCAGGAACATCAAGGCCAAAGAAGGAAAAGCCTTCACCAAATAAATTATCATTGGTCCAGTCCGTTGCCCAGCCGCCCACGGTAGTTACAGATGCATAGTATACGAGGAACATAATAGCCGCAAAAATAGGCAGAGCAAGAAACCGGTTGGTCACAATCCGGTCGATCTTATCAGATATTGTAAGCTTATCCCGTTTGCTTCTTGTGTAGCACTCATTAATGATGGAAGAGATGTACACATACCGCTCATTGGTTATAATACTTTCCGTATCATCGTCCATCTCACGTTCGATTAAGGTGATTTCTTCTGATACATCCGGTACCCGCTTTAACTGGGTTTCGATCTTACTGTCTTTTTCTAAAAGCTTAATGGCAAAGAAACGTTTCTGCTCTTCTGGCACCTCGTTTCCTAACTTTTCCTCGATGGAATCCAATACGCTTTCAAGCTCAGCCTGAAATTTATGAACCGGAACGTTATTTTTCTTTCCATTGGCTAATGCAACCGCTTTTTCTGCGGCCTGAGAGATACCAGTTCCCTTTAAAGCGGAGATTTCTACAACTTCACAGCCAAGCTTCTGGCTTAACTTGCTGATATGTATCTTGTCTCCGTTTTTCTCAACGATATCCATCATGTTGATAGCCATAATAACCGGAATTCCAAGTTCCATCAGCTGGGTGGACAAGTAAAGGTTACGCTCGATGTTAGTTCCGTCCACGATATTAAGAATCGCATCCGGCCTCTCTCCGATTAAGTAGTTTCTGGCAACTACTTCTTCCAGAGTATAGGGAGAAAGGGAATAAATTCCAGGAAGGTCCATGATGATAACATCCTTATGGCCCTTTAACTTTCCTTCCTTTTTCTCAACTGTAACGCCGGGCCAGTTCCCCACAAACTGATTTGATCCCGTAAGCGCATTAAACAGCGTTGTCTTTCCGCAGTTTGGATTTCCTGCTAATGCAATCTTAATTGACATACTCTACCTCTTTCTGCCTGTCAGCATTAATATGTTTGGTATTAGTTTTACCTAACTCATCTGTAAAAAAAAATTATTCCACAACAATCATTTCCGCATCAGCCTTGCGAAGGGATAATTCATATCCTCTTACTGTGACTTCAACCGGATCTCCAAGAGGTGCGACCTTCCTTACAAAAACGTCTACGCCTTTTGTGATGCCCATATCCATGATTCTTCGTTTCACAGGGCCTTCACCTGTCAGTTTTGTAACCTTGACTGTTTTTCCTACCGGGATTTCCTTTAATGTCATCTTCTTTTCTCCTTCTCTAGCCTACCATAATCTTATTGGCCATATCTTTTCCGATTGCCACTCTGGAATCTTTTACATTAACAATCATATTGCCTCCGATTTCAGAAACAACGGTCACAACTCCACCTGTAACAAATCCCAGATTCTCTAAAAACCGTCTTGTTTCTTCTTTTCCTCCGACTTTACGGATTACATTTGGTTCTCCAGCTTTTACCATTGTCAAGGGCATCCTTCGTCATCTTCTTTCTTTTATATTTATTGATAATCAATTCCATTTCCTGTAGGTTAGTATATGCTAACCCAGGGAAGTTGTCAATATCTTTATCAATATTTTTTATCAATAAATTTTTATTTGATGTTATGTCATTGGTATGATATACTGAAATAACTATTTTAGATTGAGGTGACGCTAATGATGCATACCAATGAATCATCGGAAAACTACCTGGAAGTCATACTTGTTTTAAGTAAGACTCGTCCAGTGGTAAGATCTGTGGATGTAGCGGAAGAGCTTGGTTTTAAAAAATCCAGTGTCAGCGTTGCTATGAAACATCTTCGTGAACGAAATCACATTACGGTTACAAAAGAAGGATTTATCTATCTGACGGAAGAAGGCAAGGCGATTGCAGAGATGATCTATGAAAGACATGAGCTTCTATCCAATTGGCTTGTTACACTGGGAGTATCCAGAGAAATCGCTGACGAAGATGCCTGCCGAATCGAGCATGTCATCAGCAAGGAAAGCTTTGACGCACTGAAAAAACATATTAAATGAAAAAAGGACCTGTTCATAGCGGTCCTTTTTTCATGCTTCATTACCAGATCTTCACCCTTTTTTCCGGGGGAACGTACATACCATCGGTTTCTTTGATCTCAGGGTAAGCCCAGTAAAAGCTATCGGTGGCACTTAATACTGCGTTCACCCTCACCTTTGCCGGGGAGTGGACATCTGTGTTAAGTCTTTTAATCATGGCCTCAGGCGTGTATTTGGAGGCCCAGATGGTGGCATATTGCCGAAACAGATGGCGCAGGGCTTCTTTATCGTCTCCCGCAATGCTTGTGATGCTTTCAAGAGCCCCTAAATCAGCGATGTTTTCATTTAAGGTCTGGGCACCGTTTACATGGCGGCCCTCGTATCCATCCTGGCTGTCATAGTATGCTTCCACCTGACTGGCCAGTTTCTTAAATTTAGCCCGGTCCTCATCCGTCCACCATACATGATAATTACCATTTTCATCGTATTGAGAGCCGGAAGAGTCAAAGGCGTGGCTGACCTCATGGGCGATGACCATGCCGATTCCTCCCAGATTAGAAGCATATAACGCCTTGGAATCATAAAAGGGAGGCTGTAATATGGCGGCCGGAAATACGATTTCATTTCCTGTAGGGTTGTAATAGGCGTTGACCGTTTGAGGCGTCATGCCCCACTCCCCTTTATCCACCGGCTTTTTCACCTTTTCCTTCTCCATCTCATTCCTCGCTTTTAACAGGGAAATGGTATTGCCGATAAGACTTCCTCCCTTTTCTGCCGGAAGGACCTGGGCTTCTTTATAATAATCCGGCCACTCATCGGGATAACCTATCTTAAGGGTCATATGGTCCAGCTTTTTCAGCGCTGCCGCTTTCGTCTTTTCCCCCATCCAGTCCAGAGCCATGATCTGCTTCTTATAGGTATCAATGATGGTTTCTGCCATGGCCTTAATGGCTTCCTTGTCTTTTTCCGAAAAGCATTTCTCCACATAAAGGCGGCCAAATTCAAAACCAAGCATATCCTGAGTCATCTCACTTGCCAGCTTTTCGTCCGTCTTATTTTCCTTGATTCCATTTTGAATTTTGTGCCAGTTCATATAGTTATCCCGAATCTCAGGCGTCAGATACCCGGCAAAATCATTGATCAGGCAGAATACCGCGTAATTTTTAAGAAGAGGCAGAAAATCTTCGTTTAAATACCCGCTGATTTTCTTTAACTGTTCTTGTTCCGTTACCACAAGGCTTGGCTGCTTTGAAAGTCCGGCTGCCTGCAGGAATATATCCATGGTACCGTCAGGGAACATCTCCTTTAACATCTCAGGTGTGTAAGGGTTATAAATGATTTCCGGGTCTCCTTGTTTGCTAAGTGGAAGGGCACTCTTAGCCAGATCCTTTTGAAATGCCAGGATATCTGCTCCCGCCGCTTTCGCATCTTCCTGGCTTAGGCCAGAGCTTTCCATGATCGTTTCTATATATGCCTGGTAATTTTTTAGAAGTTCTGATAAGGACTCATCTTCCAGAGTTTCCTTTCCAGGTCCAATATCTGCTCCGTTTAAATAGAGCGCATAGCGGCTGGAATCCTTCATATCCTCATACCACTGGGGAAGAATGAGGCTTCCAACTCCCAAGTCTGAATAAACAGTTCCCAATGCCTTCATATATTCTGATACGCTTTTTGCATCTTTGATACTGTCAATATAAGGGTTCAATGGTTGAAGACCGGCATTTTTTCTTCCTTCCATATCAAGAGCTGTCAGATAGTAATCCCCGATTTTCTGCTCGATGGACCCTATCTTTGCATTCGCCCGGTCATTGACTGCACTTTTTAGCACACCATCTAAAATATCATACGACTTCCTATCCAAATCATAAAAATAGCTCCATTGATTGGAATCCTTTGGTATCTCTTTTTCGCTTAATACTTTTTGGTTTACATAATCATAATAATCCTTTGCAAGGGCTCTCTCTTCCTCTTCTGACTGGGCACTTTCTGCTGTTCCGGAGACATTGACCGGCTGAGCCTTCGTTTCCTCCGGGTCAGCCTCCTTTTTTTTGCTGCATCCACTTAAGATAAATGACAGTGCCAGAACAAGTGCCAGGAATAAGCTGATGGTTCTTTTCATAAGTTCCCCTTTCTCTTTCTTCCTTTTATTGGACTCAAAAAAGGAAGTGGATGGCTCCACTTCCTTATCTGTCATATATCTTATTATGTTTAAGCTTCGTCAGAATATACAGGACCGTCTTCAATTTCATCCTGTGCCTGAAGTGCTTTGATGCTTAAACTGATCTTTTTCTCATCTTCGTTAAAATCAACGACTCTTGCTTCGATTTCCTGACCAATTGCAAGTACATCAGATGGCTTCTCTACGTGCTCTCTGGAAATCTGGGATACGTGAAGAAGTGCATCTACGCCTGGCTCTAACTCAACGAATGCGCCAAAGTCTGTCATACGAGCAACTCTTCCTGTTACCACATTGCCTACTGCATATTTCTCAGAAGCATCTTTCCATGGATTTGTCTCAGGGAACTTTAAGCTTAATGCGATCTTATCGCCGTTAATGTCCTTGATTAAAACTTTAACTTTTTCTCCGGCCTTGAATGCTTTTTTAGGGCTTTCTACTCTGCCCCAGCTCATCTCAGAGATATGAAGTAAACCGTCAGCGCCGCCAAGATCGATGAATGCACCGAAATCAGTTACGTTCTTAATGGTTCCTTCTACAATATCACCAGCATGGATTCTGCTGAATAATTCCTTCTGTAATTCTGCTCTCTTAGCAACCATAAGCTGCTTTCTGTCGCCGATGATTCTTCTTCTCTTAGGATTGAATTCTGTAATGATGAATTCGATTTCTTTATCTGCATATTTAGATAAATCCTTCTCATAAGTATCAGAAACAAGGCTTGCAGGAATGAATACTCTTGCACCTTCTACAACAACGCTTAAACCGCCGTCAAGGACCTGTGCAACTTTTGCAGTTAATACTTCGTGGTTTTCGAATGCTTCTTCCAGCTTCTTGTTGCCTCTGTCTGCTGCAAGTCTCTTGTAGGATAAAGCAACCTGACCTTCACCATCGTTTACCTTAGTAACTTTGGCTTCCATCTCTTCTCCAACCTGTACAACGGTGGTAAGATTTAAATTCTGGTCATCCGTGTATTCGCTACGCGGGATGATGCCATCAGACTTGTAACCTATATTCAAGACGATTTCATCTTCTTTTACGTCGATGACTTTACCAGTGACGATCTCTCCTGTACGTATGGTTTTTAATGATTCTTCTAACATTTGTTCAAAACTTAACTCTGACATTAGTATGAACCTCCTCGATAATATGATTCGGGGTTGAAGCCCCGGCTGTAATACCTACGCTGCGCACAGAATTTACACAATCAGGATCTAAATCACCTAGTGTCTGGATATAGTAAGTATTCTTACATTCCCTTCGGCATATCTCGTACAGCTTCTGGGTATTAGAACTGCTTTTTCCGCCTATGACAATCATGGCATCCACTTCTGAAGCTATCCGCTTTGCTTCCACTTGTCTTTCCTGTGTTGCATTGCAAATCGTATTTAAAACAAGTATATCATACCGCGTTTCAGAAATTTTTTCAACTAAATCTTGAAATTTCTTGTAATTAAATGTCGTCTGTGATACAATACACAGCCTTTCTCCTTCGATTAGAGGTAAAGCTTCCACTTGTTCGGGTGTTTCCACCACTAGAGTATTTGCATTTCCCCAGCCTTTAATACCCTCTACTTCCGGATGCGATTCATTTCCAATAATTATCAGGCGTCTTCCGTCTTTATTCTGCTCTTTAGCGACCTTGTGTATCTTCCTGACATAAGGACAGGTGGCATCAATGACCTCAATGCCATTCTCTTCTAAGATCTCATAAACCTTCCTGCCAACGCCGTGGGATCTTATGACCACCACACCATCCTTTAGCTTGCGAAGCTCTTCTTCTGTCTTTATGACTTTTACGCCCTTTTCTTCTAAGTCCCTGACCACTTCCTCGTTATGAATGATGGGACCGTAGGTATAGATGGGCTTATCGTTTCGCTTCAGCTGTTCGTAGACTTGGTCAACGGCACGCTTTACGCCGAAGCAGAATCCTGCTGATTTCGCAACTACCACTTCCATGACTACTTCTTCCCTTCTTTTTTTCGTTCAAGGAACAGCTCCAAAATACGATCCTCCACCTCTTTTTTTGTCATGTCAGAGGAATCCAAAAGAAGGGCATCCTCTGCCTGTCTTAAAGGGGAATTTTCCCGGTTCATATCCCGGCTGTCTCTCTCTATGATATCTTTTTCTATGTCTTCCAGCGTGTACTGCCCCTGGTTTTCCTTAAGCTGTGCAAATCTTCTCTTTGCCCTCACCTTGCTGCTTGCAGTGAGATAGATTTTTAAATCTGCTTCCGGGAGCACGCAGGTTCCTATGTCTCTTCCGTCCATGATTACGCTTTCATTTCTGGCTAGCTCTTTTTGAAGCTCCACCAGCTTTTCTCTGACGGGCAGATATATGGAGGTGGCTGAGGCCATGTCACTGACTTCTCCGGTGCGGATGAGTCCGGAAACATTTTCCCCGTTTAAAATCACCTGCTGCTCCCCGTTTTCGTAGGAAATGGTCACCTTTACGTCTTTCGCTGCCTGAGATATGGCGGCTTCGTCTGCCGGTGAAATGCCCATTCTTAAAAAATGAAGGGCCATGGCACGGTACATTGCTCCTGTATCCACATAAACAAAATGAAGCTTTTCTGCTACTGACCTTGCAATGGTACTTTTTCCGGCACCGGCCGGACCATCTATGGCTATATTATAAACCTCTTTCATCCTTGGAACTTCTCCTCTCCTGCAGCATTCCCTGCTGCCCATCCAGTGGACCAGGCAATCTGTAAATTATACCCTCCGGTCACTGCATCAAGATCCAGTACCTCTCCTGCAAAATAAAGACCGGGAACCAGCTTTGATTCCATGGTTGAGGGATTTACCTCCTTTACGGAAACACCGCCCTGAGTGATAATTGCCTCATTATAGGCACGGAGCCCGGATAAGGTAAGGGTAAATGCCTTGGTGATCTGAATGATTTTTTGGCGTTCTTCCTTCGTAATCTCATTGACCTTTTTCTCCGGCGATATCTGGCTTCTGTCTATCATAACAGGAACCAGCTTTGCGGGGTAGAGGTGATTCAAAGAGTTTTTAAACTGCTTATTGATAGCTTCTTCAAAATCCCGTAAAAGCCTGGTATCTAACTGCTCTTCGGTAAGTGCTGGCTTTAAATCAATGGATAAGGTAAGCGGACCTTTTTTTAATTCTTTGGCAGCATAGCTGCTGGCACTTAATAATACAGGGCCGCTGACGCCGTAATGGGTAAAGAGCATTTCCCCAAATTCCCGGTAAATGGTCTTTTTCCCTTTTAATACTGTGGCCTCCACATTACGAAGGGATAATCCCTGAAGCTCCTTTACCACCGGCTCCTCAACCACAAATGGAACGAGGGCTGGAGATATGGGCGTAACCGTATGACCGGCTTCCTTAGAGAGCTCGTAGCCGTCTCCCGTGGATCCGGTCAGGGGATAGGAATAGCCTCCGCAGGCAACAATCACGGAATCTCCCGTAAACCGGACTTTCTTTCCTCCGCTATTTACGAGAAGTCCGGTTATGGAACCGTTTTCTATGAGAAGCTTTTTCACCTCTGCGCGGTAGTGAATGGTGACCCCCAGATCCATCAGTCTTTGATTCAAGACCCGGATTACATCAGAGGATTTGTCTGATGCAGGAAAGACCCGGTTTCCACGCTCGGTTTTAAGCGGGCATCCAAGCTTTTCTAAAAGATCCATCATATCAAAATTGGTAAAACCGTAAAAACTGCTATATAAAAATTTGGCATTGGTCACAACGTTTCCAAATAATTCTTCGGTATCACAGGCATTGGTCACATTGCAGCGGCCTTTTCCCGTGATAAAAACCTTTTTGCCAAGCTTTTCATTTTTCTCAAAAATGTGGACGGTACTGCCCTTCATGGCTGCTGCTATACCAGCCAGCATCCCTGCAGCGCCACCGCCCACGATTAAAACCGTATTCATGCCGTATCCTCCTGGTTCATTCACTCCTTTTCTACTTTACACGAAAATAGAATAAAATACAAGCGGTCACGGTTTTTTCTTTGACTCCATAATCTTTGCTTCCAGGGCTTCCACCACTGTTTTTAAGATCTTTACTCTGGCATAATACTTACAGTTTCCTTCTACTACGATCCAGGGAGCATAGGTGGTTGAGGTACGGACAAGCATCTCATTGACTGCTTCCTCATACTCATCCCACTTCTCTCTGTTTCTCCAGTCTTCTTCCGTTATTTTCCACTGCTTCTGAGGATTTTCCTGGCGGGCTTTAAAGCGCCGCTCCTGCTCATCCTTATCAATGTGAATCCAGAACTTTAATACCACAGCACCTGCATTGCCTATGTGGTTTTCCATCTCATTGATTTCCTGGTAAGC
This sequence comes from [Clostridium] aerotolerans DSM 5434, assembly GCF_000687555.1. Classification (GTDB taxonomy): domain Bacteria; phylum Bacillota; class Clostridia; order Lachnospirales; family Lachnospiraceae; genus Lacrimispora; species Lacrimispora aerotolerans. The sequence goes on from NZ_JHWJ01000002.1 coordinate 230,052, forward strand.
CTGCTTCCACTGATTTTCACTGCAAAAGCCTTCCACCCGTTCCACCAGAACACGTCCATACCAGGTACGGTCAAAGATGGCGATGTGACCTGATTGTGGCATGTGATTCCAGAACCGCCAAAGGTAATGATGGACCCGTTCTAAATCGTTTGGTGCTGATGTTGGGTATACTTTATAGCCTCTGGGGTCTAAATGACTGGTGAGACGCCTGATGGCGCCTCCTTTTCCTGCTGCATCCCAGCCTTCAAACCCAATGACTACGGGGATTTTTAACAGGTAGATCTGACTGTGGAGCTGTTCTAAGCGCTCCTGAAGCTCGTCAATTTCTCTTTTATACTCTTCCTTTGTTAAGGTCTTTGTTAAATCAACTCCGGAAAGCACTCCATTTTGATATTCCTTCGTGCGGACGGGAACTTCCTTTTCCTTTCGCTCTCCACGGATCAAACGAAGGTGGTATGCCTCCTCCAGCCGGTCTGCCACATGGGTCATGATCTTTACGGCTGCATAATCTTTATCCGTGGCTTCGATAATAGTCCAGGGAGCATAGTCCATATCCGTGTTTTCAAGCATCTCTTCACAGATGCCAATAAACCGGTCATACTCCTTATTCCTTCTCCAGTCATCGGAAGAAACTCTCCAGCTGGTACTTTTTGAGCTTTCCAGCATTTTAAACCGGGCCTTTTGCTCTTTTTTAGAAATGTAGAGAAACAGCTTGATGATGACCATGCCATCATCTGTCAGCTGGCGTTCAAAGGACTGGATATCCTTATATGCTCCCTCTATGGCGCACTCTTCTATCTTCTCGTCAAACCGCTCCATGGTCACCTGTCGGTACCAGCTCCTGTCAAAGAGAGCGATTCTTCCCTGGGCTGGAAGCTTGGTCCAGAAACGCCATAGAAACGGGCGCATCCGCTCCTCCTTGCTGGATTTGTCATTGGCATAAACATCGAAGCCTCTTGGGTCAAGGGCCTGGATCAGATGATTGATCTGGGTGCCTTTTCCCGATGCTCCCATGCCTTCGAATACAATGGAAACAGGGATATTGGCATCCTTTAGCTTTCGCTGCAGCTCTCCTAACCGTTCACTTTGTTCCTTGATCTTATCCTTGTATTCTCGTTTATCAATGGTTTTAGACAAATCGATTTTCTCTAGCATAAGCCATCCCTCCTGGATTAAGCCGTCATGCCTCCATGTGGGAAAATACCTTTGCCACTTCTGGCATGACCTGACTGATCTTTATCATCTGCGGGCACTCTTTTTCACAGCGGTGGCATGCCTTACAGCTTTCCGCATTAATGGAAATGTTCCGGTACCCTTCCACTGCTTCCTTTTCTTTATGGGCAGCTGTCATATTGTAAAGGGTGAAGATATCAGGAATAGGAAGTCCAAAGGGGCATGGAATGCAGTAGCGACAGCCAGTGCAGCCCACAAGCGCCATGGAATCGTACACTTCCTTTGCCTTTTCATACATTACCTTTTCTTCTTCCGTCACCATATGGACATGACTTCTGTCCGCAAAAGTCAAGTTTTCTTCTAACTGGGTTTCATCGCTCATTCCGCTTAGGAGCAGACTGACTTCCGGCTGATCCCATAAGAAATCAAGGGCATATTCCACACAGGATTTATCCTCCGGGAAAATCTCTTTTACGTGGGCGGCCGGTGCTGCCAGCTTACCGCCTAAAAGCGGTTCCATGATAACCACGGCAAGTCCCTTAGAAGCGGCCTCTAATAAGCCTTTTTTGCCTGCCTGATGGGTCAGATCCACATAGTTATACTGAATCTGGCAGAAATCCCATCCATCATAATAATCTAGGATATCCTGAAATACATCATATGAATCATGGAAGGAAAAACCAAGATATTTAATCTTTCCCTGTTCTCTTGCCTTTTCCATCTTTTTAACAAGATCGAATTTTTTAACCGTATCTTCAAATCGGTCTCTGCCTAAGGCATGAAGCAGATAAAAATCAATGTGGTCTGTCTGAAGCTTCTCTAACTGCTCGTCTAACACAGCTTCAAAATCCTCTTCCTTTTGAAGCTTCCAGACAGGACATTTGGTAGCCAGATACGTCTTGTCCCGGTATCCGTCAAGAAGAGCTTTTCCTACAATCCGCTCGCTTTCTCCCTGGTGATAAGGATATGCGGTATCAATGTAATTGACTCCTTCGTCAATGGCATGACGAATCATCTGAATGGCCCGTGCTTCATCTACCTGATCGTTTTCTAATACGGGAAGTCTCATGGCTCCAAACCCAAGTGCTGATACTTTCAAACCTGTTTTTCCAAATTCACGATACTGCATAATTACCCTCCGCATGTGTATTTAATACTGTAATTGTATCATATTAAGCCTGACATAAAAATACTTTTCTGGAAAAAAAGAGAGACAGGAATCACAGCTTTATAGCTGTTCGTTCCTGTCCCTTTTTTATACTTCTGTCATAATAAAGATATCGTAGATTGCCTTGATGGCTTCCTCAAAATCTGCATTCTTTACACCGATAATAATATTCAGTTCACTGGAACCCTGGTCAATCATCTTTACGTTGACCCTGGAATGAGCCAGTCCTGAGAAAATTCTTCCGGCAGTCCCTCTGGTCGCTTTCATTCCACGACCGACCACCGCGATTAATGCAAGATCTGATTCCATTTCAACAAAATCCGGTTCCACAGCCCGATGGATTCCTGCGATCACAGACTGCTCAAATTCTTCAAATTCGGATTGATGAACAAAGATGGTCATGGTATCAATGCCAGATGGCATATGCTCAAAGGAAACGCCGTACCGCTCAAATACCTCTAAAACCTTTCTCCCAAAGCCAACCTCAGTATTCATCATGGCCTTTTCAATATTAATGGAGCAGAACCCTTTTTTACCTGCGATTCCAGTAATGGTGTAATTGGGCTTTCTGCAGGTGCTTTCCACAATTAAGGTTCCCTTATCCTCCGGCTTATTGGTGTTTCGGATATTAATGGGGATACCTTCTTTTCTTACGGGGAAAATGGCATCCTCATGAAGCACGCTTGCGCCCATGTAAGCCAGTTCCCTGAGTTCTCTGTATGTAATGGTCTCAATGACTTCAGGATTTTTAATGATTCTAGGATCAGCTACCAGAAAACCAGATACATCGGTCCAGTTCTCATACATATCTGCATGAATGGCCTTTGCTACAATAGAACCTGTGATATCAGAGCCGCCTCTGGAAAAAGTCTTAATGGTCCCATCCTTCTTCGCTCCGTAAAAGCCTGGAATGACTGCCCTTTCTGTATGACCAAGACGCTCTCCCAGCTCCTTGTCTGTAAGGTCTGCTAAAAAGGCTCCGTCCTCATCAAAAAAGATAACGTCTGCTGCGTCGATAAATTCGTAGCCCAAATACTCTGCCATAACGAGGCCGTTTAAATATTCACCTCTGGAAGCCGCATAATCCTTTCCAGCCTTCTTAAGGAAATTCTCTTCGATGGTGGAAAATTCAAAATCTAAGTTCAGGTTTAAATTAAGACCGTCAATGATCTCATCGTACCGTTCTCTGATCTTTTCCAAAATCTTTTTATAGCTTTTTCCCTGTGATGCTGCTTCGTAGCACTGATACAGCATATCAGTTACTTTTTCGTCCTTGTCACTACGCTTTCCAGGTGCGGAAGGTACCACATATCGCCTGCTTTTGTCTTCCCGAATGATATCTCCAACCTTTTTAAACTGCTTCGCGCTGGCCAAAGAGCTGCCTCCGAATTTCACAACTTTTTTCATAGCGTCTCTCTCCTCTGATACAGGTTATTATCTGGATATTTAACGGAAATAATATCCCAATTACTTTCTGATGTCAAGCATTTTTCGAATTTATTGCATAATTTTCCATTTTCATGAATAAATAATCGAATAAATAATCTTTTACTGTCCTAATTCTTAAGAAAGTTGTTCCAGTTCTGCGTTTACACTCTCTTCACAGGAACGCATGGCGAGAATGGTCTTTTCAAACAAATCCTCCAGGGTCCAGCCAAGAGCCTGTGCGCCGTCTGTTATTACATCTCTGGAGCAGCCGGCCGCAAACTTTTTATCCTTGAATTTTTTCTTTAAGCTTGAAACCTCCATATCCATGACACTCTTTGAGGGACGCATTCTGGCTGCGGCACCAATGAGACCTGTAAGCTCATCAGCAGCAAACAATATCTTTTCCATCTCATGCTCTGGCTTTGTATCCACGCAGATACCGTAGCCATGGCTTACAATGGCATGGACAAGCTCTTCTTCTGCCCCGATTTCAGAGAGAAGCTCCGGAGCTTTTTTGCAGTGCTCCTCCGGGAATACTTCAAAATCCACATCATGAAGAAGCCCTGCAAGCCCCCAGAACTCTTCCTCTTCGGAATAGCCCATTTCTCTTGCATACCACCGCATGACTCCTTCTACGGTCAGTCCGTGAAGCAGATGGAAGGGTTCCTTGTTATACTTCATAAGCAGTTTCAGCGCTTCTGGTCTTGTAATTGCTGTTTTCATCCTATTCGTCTCCTTTTCCTAACGTTCCGTGTTCCTTGTAAATTCTCTCTGGGTGTTGCTTTCCCCTGTTACCTGGATTCCGTTCTCTTCTAAGAGCGCGGCTGTCATGCCGCTGCCGCCTGTCCTTGTTCCGGTAAAAGTACCGTCGTAAATGATTCCATGACCGCAGGAAGGGCTTCGCTCCTTTAATATGGCCCGTTTGCAGCCATAAAGCGTTCCGACTCTGAGGGTTTCTTCTGCCCCTCGTTTAAAATACTCCGTGACGTCCTGCCCCTGATCATTTTTTACAGACCCATCCGCTTGCCTCTCTGCCGGCAGACGGGGCGTCATTAAGCCACCTAACTGCTCCGGGCAGACTGGAATCAGATTATAATCTTTCATCAGCGATACCACTTCTTCTCGTTTGCCGTTACCGCCGTCATAGCGGCAATTCACTCCCAAAAGGCATGCGCTTACCAGTATGTTTTCCTTATCCTCCATCTTTAAGCCTCCTTTTATAAATCTTACTGTAGCAAAAAAAAGAAAGAGGTTCAATCCCTCCTTCTTATTTTCGTTCCACAATTTCATCTATAATCCCATAATCTTTGGCTTCCTGGGCCGTCATATAATGATCCCGGTCGGTATCCCGGTCAATCTCTTCTATGGTGTGCCCTGTATTTTCTGCCATGATCCGGTTAAGCTTAAGCTTATCTGATTCCAGCTTTTTCGTAAAAATGGAGATATCCGTTGCTTTTCCTCCGATGTTCTGGACTGCCACCTGATGAATCATGATTTCAGCATTGGGAAGGGCAAACCGCTTCCCCTTTGTTCCTCCTGCCAGAAGGAATGCACCGTAGCTTGCTGCAAAGCCAAGACAGATGGTGGAGACGTCACATTTGATGTGTCTCATGGTATCGTAAATGGCAAAGCCTGCTGTGACCGAACCGCCAGGGCAATTAATATAAAAGGAGATATCCTTAGACGGATCCTCTGCTTCCAGAAAAAGAAGCTGGGCGACGATAAGTCTAGCCGATTCATCACTGACCTCTTCTCCTAAAAAGATGATCCGCTCTTTTAACAGGCGGGAAAAGATATCATAGCTCCGTTCTCCTGCCGACGTTCTCTCAATGACATATGGCACAAAACTCATGCTGCGCACCTCCAGTTTCCTGTTTCTCTGGAAACAATCTCCACCGTTCTAAGTTCCTTACAGATTCCTTTTTCTCTGTACGTCTTTGGCGTACATCCGTATTCCTTTTTAAAGGCCAGAGAGAATGCCTGCTGGGACTGATAGGATGCCTCCAGGGCGATGTCAGCAATGGATCTTTCTTCTTCCATAATAAGCTTTTTAGCGGCCTCAGAAAGCCTTCGTTCCTTAATATAGCGGTGCAGGGTACACCCGGTCACTTCACAAAACATGCGGTTTAGATGAAACCGGGAATATCCGGCTCTCTTTGCAATGGTCTCCAGATCCAGTCCTTCCTCCAAAGACAATTGGGTTTCCACATATTCAATTACATTTTTAACGGTCCTTTTCTTACCTTCCATGTTCCACCTCCATCTTATGCCTCTCATTATATCAGCCAATAAATTTTTTGTCTTAATAAAAAATGCGGTTATTTTCAGCTTTTTTCCGTAAAATAGTTGGATACAGCCCATCATTTGAACCGGATAGAGAGAAAATTCATCAAGAGGGGCTTAATAATAGTAAATCCTACTATTTTTGTAGAAAAAACAATGACATTTCCTTTTAAATATAGTATACTTTTAATTGACAAGATATATCGAACGAAAGAAAGGAAGGCTGCAACATGTATTGTGTAAAAAAAATCAACGACGATCTATTCTGGGTCGGGGGAAGTGACCGCCGTCTGGCTCTGTTCGAAAATGCTTACCCGATTCCGAGAGGAATTTCCTATAATTCTTATGTCCTGCTTGACGAAAAGACGGTTCTTTTCGATACCGTAGACCGTGCCATTACCGGACAATTTTTGGAAAATGTGGAAGCTGTGCTGGATGGAAGGGATTTGGATTATATTATTGTCAATCATATGGAGCCAGATCATTGTGCTACCTTAGGAGAGATTGTAAGAAGATATCCAGATGTAAAGGTCGTATGCAATGCAAAGACCGTTCCCATCATTAACCAGTTTTATGAATTCGGTGTTGATTCCAGAGCAATTATTGTAAAGGAAGGAGATACCTTAAGTACCGGTAAGCATAACTTTACCTTTTATCTTGCTCCCATGGTCCATTGGCCGGAGGTTATGGTTACCTTTGATACAACAGATAAGATCCTTTTTTCAGCCGATGCCTTCGGTACCTTTGGCGCTATGAACGGGAATTTATTTGCAGATGAATTGAATTTTGAACGGGACTGGCTTGATGATTCCAGAAGATATTATTCCAATATCGTTGGCAAATATGGTCCGTCTGCCATGACTCTTTTAAAGAAGGTGGCTCCACTTGATATTCAGATTCTCTGTCCACTTCATGGTCCGGTATGGCGCTCCGATATTAACTGGTACGTGGATAAGTACTTGACCTGGAGCAGCTATGAGCCAGAGGATAAGGCAGTTATGATTGTTTATGGTTCCATTTACGGCAACACAGAGAACGCTGCTAATATCCTTGCCAGCCGTCTGGCAGACAGGGGCGTGAAGAACATCGTTGTTTATGATGTATCCGTCACACATGCCTCTATTCTCATTTCAGAAGCGTTCCGGTGCAGTCACCTGGTATTTGCCTCTGCTACCTATAACAGCGGTATTTTCAGCAACATGGAACACCTTCTTATGGATATGAAGGCCCATAACGTGCAGAACCGAACCGTTGCTCTTATGGAGAATGGGACCTGGGGTATTACTGCAGGAAAGAAGATGGCTGAAATCATCTCCGGCATGAAGAATATGACTATTCTTGATGATATGGTCACCATCAAATCTTCTGTCAAAGAAGATCAGCTTGTGGATATCGCAGCTCTTGCTGATGCCATTGTAAAGACCTTATAATTCTTAACATACAAAAAACCCTCCCAGGATACAGCTCATTTAAGCTGTTCCCAGGAGGGTTTTTGATTTCTTATCTTTTGAAGCACCAGTAAGAATGCAGCGGCATAGATTCCCCATCTGATGAGACCTCCAATGTTTATGTAATGAATCACAGTTAATATCATACAGCCTGTATTTGCCAGAATCAGGATAATTCTTGCTTTTTTCCTATAGTATATCTTTTCTTTCTCATCCAGTCTCTTATTCTCATTATCAGCCGGACTTAAGAAAAATATGATGCAGTCACATAAGGCCAATAATCCCCACAACAAGAACTGATTGATTTCCATCTGAGATAACAAAAGAATGATTGAAATATAACAGCAGGAAAACAGATAGCATCCTGTTTTTGTCTTTGCATGATATCCCCCTGCACTTCTTCTTAATGGTATTAATACGCATCCAATCACGATTAACTCCGGCACTAAATGAAAGCATGCTGCAATCCATAAATATGAAATACAATGAGCGATCTTTAAGATCAGACACTCCATTCCAAATTTATAAAGCTCTCCATCTTCCTCCGAAATAATCTGATGGAATACCAGCTTTTTGGTAAACCATATTTCCCATGGTATCATCCTGAAATCACCTTAGAATTTTCTTAATTTCTTTGCATTTTCAGGTAGTTTTGGCTGGTAGCCAATGAAAAAGCAGGAACTGTTTGCTTCTGTTTTCGCAGAACTTAAGATTACTTTTGATGCCAGTTTGAGTGATAATTTTTTTAACTCATCCTTCATTTTGACGCCTCCATTCTTTTTTCTTATTAAGAATATATGACTTCTTCCCAGCATTATTCAAAACCTAATACAATCTTAAGATTTTGACCGTGTATCTTAAACTTCCATCACTTTTAAACTGGGAGAAACGATCAAAGGAGCTTCTGTCTGATTCTGTACATCTTCTACAGAAATGCCGGGAGCAATTTCTTTTAACAACAAACCTTTACCTGGTACAACGTCAATAACTGCCATATCCGTCACAATGGTCTTAGCCACATGAGCTGCGGTCAGAGGAAGTCTGCATTTACGAAGTATCTTCGGTGATCCGTTCTTATTGATGTGCTCCATAGCCAGAATGACTTTTTTAGCGCCTACCACCAGATCCATGGCTCCGCCCATTCCCGGCACCTTTTTGCCTGGAATCATCCAGTTGGCAACATTTCCTTCTGAATCAACCTCCAGTGCTCCTAATACCGTAACATCTACGTGGCCGCCCCGTATGATGCTAAAGGAGAAAGAGCTGTCAAAGAAGCTGGCCCCCTCTACAGTGGTCACGTAATTTCCGCCTGCATCAATACAATTAGGACTCTCATTACCCTCTCCGGCATTTGGTCCCACGCCAAGGATACCATTTTCCGCTTCCAGCATAACATGAACATCTTCCGGTATGTAATTTGCCACCATGGTAGGCATTCCTATCCCAAGGTTGACGACATCACCATCTTTTAATTCCTTTGCCACTCGCTTCGCAATAAATTCTCTCTTATCCATTATAATCCCACCTTTACTATGGCATTTACAAAGATTCCAGGAACATTAATATGATTTGGCTCAAGCGTACCAGTCTTTACCACCTCATCTACCTCAGCAACTACATAATCAGCCGCCGTAGCCATGACAATATTAAAGTTACGGGAGGAACCTCTGATGATTAAGTTTCCCTCTTCATCGGCCTTTTCTGCCTTTATAAAGGCCACATTAGCCTTTAAGGGCATTTCAAGAAGATATTCTTTTCCCTCGATCTCCAGCTTCTTTTTTCCTTCCTCCACTATGGTACCTACGCCAACAGGAGTTAAAACACCTCCAAGTCCTGCACCGCCTGAACGGATTTTCTCTGCCAGGGTTCCCTGAGGAAACAGCTTTACCTCTGCTTCTCCTGTCATAAGAAGTCTTCCTGTCTCCGGATTGGCACCGATATAGGAAGCAAAGATACGGCTGACTCTTCCGCTTTTTACCAGTTGATAGATGGATAAATCCTTGGTTCCTGTATCATTGGATATGATGGTCAAGTCCTTGGCAGGATTGGTGTTTAACAGTGTATTCACCAGATGCTCCGGATGACCTCCTGCCAAAAATCCGCCCACCATGATGGCATCTCCGTTTTTTACTATTTCTACTGCTTCTCTGGCTGTCATCAATTTACTTTTCATGATTGATACCTCCTTTGCTTTCTTCTAAGTAATCATACAAAACACTTCCATAGGGAAGGGTAAGATCTGCGATAAAATGCTTTCCTTCCAGGCATTTCTTTATGGGAAGGTCTGCCACCGGTGCATTGACATGAGGCGTCAGACTCAGTCTTGCAGGCCCTGACCAGGCACCCTTTACTGTGATGTCTTCCAGTTCATAGGATACCAGCTGAGCGATCTTAGGACTTCCGTCCACGTCGGGAATCAGCTTTAAGTTCACCTGGGTCTTTCCTATGGTTTTAGCAACTGCCTGATGATCAAGAGTGTTATATTTAAAGGGCATGGTTCCCATTGCCACAAGAACGTTATTATAGATCAAGGTGCCAGTGAGAGTTTCTGTCTCCTCCACCTTTAGAGTGGGATGACCCCATTTTTTAGGAAATCCCCAGACTTCCCGGCCTCCAAGAATGGCGGGACCATTGTTTAAATACATCTGAGAAATAAAGTTACAAGGTTCTCCGTGATAGAGGCAGGGAATGACGACTCCGCTTTCTTCGTAGGAACCTAAGCCAGAGGAATCCGGCATTTTGATCCATTCATAGACCACTGTATTGCTCCCGTCCGGCTCCAGGGGCTCCGGGACAGCCTGACGAATAATTTCCGGGTCGGATTCATAGGTGACGGTAAAGAATTCACGGTTTATGAACCGGCAGGGAGGACGGCCGTAGCTGGCACTTGCAGCCGGCATGGATTGTAAGGATAAAATATCTTCTTTCTTCATACACATCTTCCTTTCTTTGTATTATGTATTTTAAATAGCAGCGTTTTCTACCAGCATGGCAATTCCCATGCCTCCTCCGATACATAAGGAAGCTACACCATAATGAGCGGATCTGCGCGTCATTTCATGAATGAGAGTGACCAGTATTCTGGCTCCGCTGGCCCCTAAGGGATGGCCGATTGCAATGGCTCCTCCATTGACATTGATTTTTGATGAGGGTATTTCCAGTTCTCTTGTGGCAGCCACTGACTGAGAAGCGAATGCTTCATTGATTTCAAAAAGATCAATATCCCCTACGGTAAGTCCCTGTCTTTTCAGTAAGGTGTCCACTGCCTTTAATGGTCCCATTCCCATATATGCAGGATCAATGCCCACCAGGGAGTACCCCTTAATGTAAGCTTCCGGTTTTAATCCATGCTCCCTGCATGCCTCATCTGATGCTACAAGCATGGCTGCTGCGCCATCGCTGATCGGGGAGGCATTACCGGCTGTGACAGTTCCATCTGGCCGGAATACGGTTCTTAAGGTGGTTAGCTTTTCTACTGTAGTATCTGCTCTTACGTGTTCATCTTCGTTAAAGAGGATTTCTTCCTTCTTCTTTTTGATGGTTACTGGTACGATTTGTCCGTCGAATACGTGATTCTTCTGTGCTTCTGCTGCTTTTTTATTGCTCTCATAAGCAAATTCATCCTGTTCCTGTCTTGTTACGTGATATTTTTCAGCAACATTTTCCGCGGTAAGACCCATATGATAATCGTTGATGGCACAGGTAAGGCCGTCTCCCACCAGGCTATCCACCAGCTCACCGCTTCCAAGGCGGTAGCCGTTTCTTGCATTTCTCAAAAGGTAGGGAGCACTAGACATATTCTCCATTCCTCCTGCCAATACGATGCTCCCCTGTTCCGCCAGGATGGAATTGTATGCGAGGGCTACTGCGTGAAGGCCGGAGCCGCACACGGTATTAATTGTTGATGCTGGCACTTTAACTGGGATTCCTGCTTTTATTGCAGCCTGCCGGGCCGGATTCTGACCATTGCCAGCCTGAAGGACATTGCCCATATAAACTTCGTTAATGAAAGAACTATTTACATTACTTTGATTCAGACACGCTTTTATAACGGTTGCCCCCAATTCCGTGGCACTTATGGTGGAAAGAGTACCATTAAAGGATCCAACTGCAGTTCTTAAAGGACTTACTAACGCTATTTTTTTCATAATCATTCATTCCTTTCATTTATTCGTTTGTCAGTTACCAAGATGAAACAATGATTTCAAATGTGAGACTTCCATTCAAAAATAAGCGATGTAGAATGGTTTTTATCTGCTCCTTTCTGTTGTCAATTGAATTACAAACGTATTTTGCTACTCTTAAAGTTTGATTTCAATACAAGTGGCATAACTTACAGTTTTTGTTGTATGACTGACAGAAAAAGGAGCATTCGGAGCATAAGTTTCTTAAATCTATGGTTTAAAGTTCTTAATAAATAACTGGAAGCATATATTAAAAATCGGTATGATAATCAGAAGCTTCAGACCTTAAAAAGTAATCTTAAATCCAACTGCATAGGACGAAATAAGGGGGAATTATATGGACATCTTTCGCTTAAAAGAATTGTTTCAGAAGCTTTATGAAGCTACAAATGTAGCTGATATTGGCTGCCATATGATCTTAAATGGACGTTTAAAGCCCGTTTATAAGACTGAAACCGATCAACTTGGAATGGAGAGATGGAGAACCATACATGAAGAAAATCCTGTATTGATTAAGAATACTCCCATACTAAAGCAGATCATGAATGATAAGAAACCACTTTCCATCTACGACACCAAACATGATTCCAGATCAGCGGAAGAATTTTTTCTTTTTGGAGTTGATAGTGTCATGATCCTACCATTTGTAAGAAAGGAAGAGGTAAACGCAATTATCTCCATCGTATCCATTGGAAAACTTCACCGTTTTACAAAAGAAGAAATGGATGTCTGCATGAAGCTTATAATTGATTATTTAGAATATTTATAATTCAGGGGGAAATGACTATGAGAATAGCAAATGAAATTTTATTATACTTAAAAAATTCAGGAGTAAATCATATCTTCGGAATACCGGCTGGTACAATCAGTCCTCTTTTTGATGCTTTAAACGACGTTTCTATAAAGCCCATTGTTGCCAAAAATGAAGGTGGAGCTGCTTATATGGCTGCCCGATATGCCAGTGTAACTCAAAAGCTTTCGGTGTGTATGGGCGCCAGCTGCGTAGGTGCCAATAATATGATGAATGGTGTGGGAGATGCCTACAGGGGGAAGGCTCCTGTCCTGTTTATTACCGGCTATGTCCACAGATGGCAGATTGGTAAGGGCGCCATACAGGAGCTTAATACCGAAGAAATCTTCAGGCCCATTACAAAATACAGCAAAACAATCTTAAAGGAAGAAGATGTGATGAAGGAGCTGGCTTTTGCAATCAGGACCGCCTTAACTGCTCCCATGGGACCGGTCCATTTATCCATTCCAATGGACATACAGATGGCTGAGATACCTGATGACATGCCTGACTTTAAAGCACCAATTTATGGTTCTTCCCCAGAAGCGCAAGTAATGCTTTCTAAGGCCTGTAAGGTTATAGAGGAGGCAAATAAGGGGCTGATTCTCGTTGGAAAAGGAGCAAGAGGAAGCTCTCACCTGGTAAAAGAATTAAGCTTGCATCTTAACTGGCCGATTATAACGACTCCAAGTGGAAAAGGCGTAATCTCTCATGATTTTCCTTTAAACTTAGGTAATTACGGCTTTGCCAGCACAGATGCCGCTCTTTCTTATGTGAACGATTCCGCTGTTGACTGCCTTCTCGTTCTTGGTTCCAGTTTGGGCGAGTGCTCCACCAATAACTTTAACAAAGCTCTCACAGAGGGAAAAACTGTCATTCATATTGACTGGGACAAAAAAGAGCTTGGAAAGGTTTATGAGACTCAGGTCAAAGTCAATGCCGACTTAGCTGAGGCTTTGCCCTACCTCATTCAGAATACCAGGGCATCAAAAAAAGAACGGGTTCAAAGAGGAGTCATTAACCACTCGTCCCCTATCTCCTGTACCGGAGTCAGCCTTAAGAAATTTATGGAAGAGTTACCAAAATACATGCCATGCGATACCTTTTACGTTACAGATATGGGGGAGTTTATTAATTATATCTTAAAGTATTTAGAGATACCTGAGGCAGGAGATTTTGAGGTGAATTTAAACTATGGTTCTATGGGAAATGCCATTGGAGGAGCCATTGGCGTACAGACTGCTTATCCAGAAAGAAATGTAGCTGTTTTTGCAGGCGACGGGTGCTTTTTTATGAACGGCATGGAGGTACTGACAGCAGCAGAATATGAGCTGCCCATTATTTATTTTATTATTAACAATGCCATGCTGGGCTTCGTAGAGCATGGTCATGAATTTCTCTTTCAAAGAATTGTTGAGGATTTTCACCAGAAAAGAATCCCCATCGCAGACATGATGGCAGCCTGCGGCTTAAAGACCATGGTCATCGACGACAACAGTCAGATCGCGCAGCTTCCAGAATTCTTAAAGGACAGAAAAGGCCCGGTCATCATAGAGATTATGACAGACGGAAGCGAGCCATCTCCAAACGGTGACCGGTTAAAATCTCTGCAAAATCAAAAATAGCAGCAGAACCCTCTATTATAAATTAAAAATGATTTTACAGCTGAATTTTTTATTCGATTCCTCTAAGACCATGCTGCCGTCATACTTTTTTATGATATTTTCCACATTCAGCAGACCAATACCATGGTTTTTACCCTTTCTTGATACGGGCTTTCCCATATACCACTTTTCAATGGGCATGGTACGGTTGGTAATGTTAATGACAATGAATTCATTGTATTTGTCCAGCTTCATATCTATGAATCTGTTGTTCGGGACCATGTCGCACGCCTCGATTGCATTATCCAGCAGATTTCCAAAAACAGTGGTGACTTCAATGGGTTCCATGAAGCTTAAATCAACAGCCCCGATTTCCAAGTTAAATTCAATGGAATGAAGGCTTGCTATTCGTTTCTTATCATTTAGCAATACGTTTAATATGGGATTATTGGTGTAATCCTCCAGGGAAAGAGGCATGAGCATCTGACCGATTTCCCTGGCATAGGTTCTGGCCGTGTCATGTTCTTTTGCCTCATACATGGATTCAATCATATTCAAATGTTTATTGACATCATGGAGAATTTTAATGGATTCATTGTATTTCTCTTCCTGATCTTCGTAGAACTCATATTGAAGGGTTGACTGCTGCTCCAAGAGCTTTAATTTTATCTTAAGCTGGCTGTTTTCCTCCACGAATCTGGCAAAATAAGAAAAATAAAGATCGGCAATCAAAATACACCCCATATTAACGAGAATCAATATGTGGTCCTTCTGGCTGTTTACCTTGGATATGACAAGAAAGATAACAGCTAAATTGGCAACGCTGTATAAGATAACAATAATCTCGATGAGGCATTGGGTCCTGTTAAACGTCCGGCCTGCCTCTTCCTTCCAAAGCTTTGCTATGATCTGATAATAAGAAATCAGTACAAACAATTTGGAAAAGGTGATTTCCATGCTTTTGGCCATAATAGGCTCTACGTTATGTATCTGAAACTTCCATAAGATATAGTCTAAAACTTCAACTCCTACTGCCTCGCATATGGATAAAATTAAAATTAATACGGTAACATCCACCAGCCGGTGTATCACCTTTTTATTGATATGATGAAACAGAAAAAGATTGACTGTGCCAGGAAGAACGATCCAGCTTAAGATATTTATAATGGGATTATTTAATAAGTTAAGACATACAAGGGCAAGAAAGACCCCTGTTTTTACAAAGAAATATAAGTAACGTTTTTGATAGATTCGCTCATTTCTTTCTTCTATGAATTGAAATACAATAACAATGTTGACCAGACATGAAATGATGGATCCATATATAAAAATAATGTAACCTTCCATCTCTTCTCCTAAATCGAATTCTGTATAAATGTATTTAATTTTTTTCTAAACTCTGCGGATCGTTTCTGTGAAACAGGTATGATATCGTTATTATTTAAAAAAACTTCGTAGCCTTTTATCTTTTTCACATGTCGTAAATTTACTAAAAAACACTGGTGGCAGGTTTCAAAATTATGTAACTGCATCTTGTCTGCCAGATCTTTCATTTTATCCTTAAAGAAATATTCTTCCTTTTCCAGTTTGATTTTTATCTTTCTATTAAAGTATTCAAAATAAAAAATATCATCTACTTCAAAATCCTTGATTCTGCTTTCCAGTTCCCCTTTTTCTGTTATCTCCATAATCTCAAATGCCACGGTTTCTTTATCCTCGTGTTCTTCCTGAATGCAGGATAAGATCTCATCCAGCTGACGGTCTATCTTATCCTTTGTAACAGGCTTCACTAAATATGCAAACGCATGAACCCGGTTCACAGCCTGCTTGCAAAACTGTTTATAGCTGGTGGTATAAATAATTTTTAAACCTCTGTTAGATTCTCTTATTTTCTTGCCTACCTCTATTCCATTCATTCCGCCTAATGCAATATCAAGAAATAATACATCAAACGCCTCACTGGATTCAAGCAGCTCTTCTCCCGAGCAATACTTCTTGATCTCATAAGAAAATGGGCTCTGGCTCATGTAACCGTTCACCAACGTTTCTAATTTTTCCGCATCCTTCCTGTCATCGTCACAAATAGTTATAGAAAGCATCCATAATACCCTCCTGTCATATACATAAAGTTCCGTTTGTGCCAATATTTTGTCAAGTTTTTTGCATACTGCCGATTATTACTTCTATAGGCAGAGCTTCTGTCGATGGTATCTTTTGACTCTGTTAATATATTAACACAATTTCCACAGAAATTACCAATATGTAATAAATAACCCTTTGCAAGTAATTATTAAAACCCTTTTACTTCAATTCCCTTTACGGCAAGCTCCTCCCGAATCCTTTTCACAAAGGCTAGAGCGTTTCTGCCATCCCCATGAACACAGACGGAATCAGCCTTTATGGAAATATCCTCCCCGCTAATGGCTCTTACCCTGCCTTCCTTTGCCATGCGGACCACCTGCTTTACTGCTGCTTCTTTCTCTTCAATCACAGCTCCCTTATGGCTTCTTGAAACAAGGGTTCCATCTCTTTCGTAAGCCCTGTCTGCAAATACCTCGCTGGCAGAAGAAATTCCGCAATCCCTGGCTGCCCGGAGCATCTCACTTCCGCTTAAGGCCAGGAGCACCAGACTGTCATCCACGTCATGGATGGCTTCGCAGATGGCCGCTGCCAGTTTGTAGTCCACGGCTGCCATGTTATACAAGGCTCCATGGGGCTTGACATGATAAAGGTGTATGGAAGCGCTGTCACAAAATGCTTTTAATGCCCCGATCTGATAGGTGACACATGCCTTAACTTCTTTTGGAGACAGATTCATGTTTCTTCTGCCGAATCCATTTAAATCCGGAAATCCAGGATGGGCCCCCGGCCTTACTCCGTGTACTTTACAAAGTGCGACGGTACGTTCCATAATAAGCGGATCTCCTCCGTGAAATCCGCATGCAATGTTTGCTGAGGTAATAAGCGGAAGAATCTCTTCATCCATACCCATCTTGTAGGCTCCGAAGCTTTCTCCCAAATCGCAGTTCAAATCAATGGTTGGCATATTTCTTCTCCTTTCCTTTACAGGTGTCAGCTATATTTAAGAACCGTGTTCTTCACATCGGTAATAAACATATGTCCTGGTGCATGGGTCATGGCAAAGGACGGCTGGCTGTTCATTAAAACAGCCTGAGGCGTAACGCCGCATGGCCAGAATACCGGAATTTCTCCTTCCTTCACCGTTACCGGATCGCCGTAATCAGGGGTCGTTAAGTCCTTAATTCCAATGAGTTTCGGGTATCCGATATGTATGGGAGCACCGTGTACCTTTGGCATGGCGGCGGTCACCGAAACGGCTGCCGGAACCTGACTATGAGGTATGGGCCTCATGCTGACCACCATAGTTCCGGAGAAAACTCCGGCAGAGGTGCATGGAATATTGGTGTTGTACATGGGAACATTGACCCCTTCTTCTATCTGCCTTACGGGTATGCCTGCTTCTAAAAGCTCCGCTTCAAAGGAGAAGCTGCACCCGATGAGAAAGCTTATGAGCCTGCCCTTTGTTTTCTGGTATTCATCAAACAACGAGGAGATATCTGTCGGTTCTCCCGTGCAGATTCCATTTTCATAAATCCGGTATCTGGGAATGTCTCTTGTAAGATCACTGCCTTTTGCCGTTATGGGAAATGACTTACTGCCTGCATCCGATACCTCTAATAAGGGACAGGCTCTGGGATTTCTCTGACAGAACAGCAAAAAATCCCAGGAAAGCTCTTCCGGAAGTATGACCAGATTTCCCTGAGCATACCCGTTGCACATTCCGGTGGTAGGACTATCTATCACTCCTTCCCGTATCAGTGATCTTACCTGCCATGGCTTACTTTCTGCATAATCCATATAGTTTCTTCCTTTCATACTGAATCGTTCTATCTTACTTATCTGCCACTGGCAGGAACCTCTTACAGGCAGCTACAAGCCTTTGTTCCTCTCTCCGGCAGATATTCACTGCCTCCTGTGGAGTTACAAACTGAAATGTCACCCATTCTCCGGGACGTAACTGAGCCAGGGCTGGAATGTCCGTGGAAATTACTGTTGCTATCTTAGCATAGCCTCCTGTTGTCTGGTGGTCTGACATCATCACCATGGGAAGACCAGAGGCTGAAACCTGTACCGAGCCTTCTACGATTCCGTCAGATATGATATCCGCTCCCTGTATCATATCAATTACAGGACCTTCCAGCCTGCAGGCCATGCGGTCACAGTCACTGGATAGCCGGTAAGGATTGCGAAGAAAGGTCCTCACTCCCTCCTCTGTGAATGCCTGAATCTGCGGCCCTTCTACTGCCCGTAGAAGTACATATTCCTCTGTCCCATAATAGCGTTTGGGAGTAGACGATCTTTGAAGCAATGGCTGTTCTGCGTTAGGCGCAGATCCCTTTCCATTTCCCTGGATGCTTTGCCAAAGGGCTCTTACCTCTTCTGCCGATTTTCCGGTAGGGAGAATATCTCCCTGCTTTAATACTCTACCATGAAAGCCTCCAAGCCTGCATTTTAAATTGGTGGAACGGCTTCCCATAACGAGAGGAACATCAACACCTCCATACACAGCCAGGTAAGTCCTTAAGCCCTCTTTCGCAAGGGAAAGGGTGAGCACATCCCCTTCCTCCGCACAAACTGGTTCATACATAGGAACCGGGGTTCCATTTAAGAAAGGCTCCATGTCTGCGCCGGCCAAAGAGAACACCTCAGGGGAGGTGAAACGAATTTCTCCCCCCCTTAACGTAAATTCCACCACAGCGGCCCTACATTCTCCCTCTAAATTACCGGCCAGGAGATTGGAGAGTCTCATGGAATATTTATCACAGGCTCCGCTTTCCTGAAAGCCCTGGCTTTGATATCCTCTTCTTCCCAAATCCTGTACCGTTGACAATGCTCCCGGCTGTAAGATTTCTAATGCCACTTAGTCACCTCATTTCCTGTGTCCGGCTGATTTCATCAAATTCCTTTTGATCTATTGGAACAAACCGGATGGAGTCACCCGCCTTATAAAGCTTTTCTTCTCTCATCTGAAGCTCAAAAAGCCGAAGAGGAGTCCGCCCGATCAGCTGCCAGCCGCCGGGTGACTCCATGGGGTATATTCCAGTCTGCTCTCCTCCGATTCCCACTGACCCTGCCGGAATAACAGTTCTTGGCACGGAAAGCCTTGGAGCATTGATCCGGGGATCCATGCCTCCAAGATAGGGAAATCCTGGCAGAAAGCCAAGCATATAGATGCGGTAGTCCCTGCCGGAATGAATGTGAACTACCTCGTCTTCCCTTAAGCCGGTATGCTCTGATACAAAGGAAAGGTCTGGTCCGTATATTCCTCCGTAGCAGACTGGTATTTCGATTAATTTCCCTGAATCCGTTTCTTCCTTCTCTTCCACTTCCTGTAAGGCTAAAAGGTATTTAGATACCTGTTCATAATCAGTAATCAGGGGATTGTAATAAACAAGAAGAGAAGAAAAGGCAGGGACTGTCTCTATGATTCCTTCCGTCTTGGAGGAAAGTACCTTCCGGTTCAGTTCCATAACCCTTCGGTTCGTTGCTTCATCAATGGAATTTCCCAGCTCCGCAAGTACCCCACGGTCTCCAACTGCCTTAAGTATCATAATGCCCCTCTCCTTTCTTTATAATAAATCGCTTACTTGCTCTGAACCTATCCCGCCTTCACGTTAGCGGTGATTTTCCTGCTACCGAAAGAATCCTTTGGCAATGACGGGAGCAAACCAGTGCTCTGAATTGCCGGAGTACCGAACGGCATAGGCTGTACACTGACGCATCAGACTAAGGATACCTGTATTCATTCGGGTATTAAAGCCATCAATTCCGGGTAAAAGAGAACCTGTCATGTCCACCAGACCGCTCCTTGAAGCCACCCGCATCACCTCTGCCTCCATCTCTTCCCGGTGAAGAATCTCCATATCCCGCTTTAGATAGGCAATGGCAGCCATCATGGCGTAACAGCCCCAGTCCGAGCAGGTGGCTGTTATGATATGATCGGTGCTGCTGGCAGAAAGAATCCCTCCCTTGCAGCCACAGATGCATTCCTCCGGTCCGGTAAAGGGGACGTATTTGGTGATGTGGCTGGCAATGGCGCCCATGCCGATTTCATTTCCAAGATCACCGATTGCAATGTTTAAGACTCCGGCAGCCCGAAGCATCTCCCATAGGATATCGCTCTTGGCTTCCAGGGCTGTCACATCCCGTCCTGCTGCGTTATGGTAGACTCCCAGATGATTAGCTCCCGGTGCTTCCACGGAAATAACGGCTGTGGGCATGGCCTCTCTCATGAGCCACTCTCCGTCTATTTCTGCCCGCTTGGAATTTTTCGTAAAGGCAGCCACTCCCATGCTGTAGGGAAGGTCTCTTACTACCTTTAAATCTTCGTAGATATGAAGACCTACCACTCCGGCGCACTTTTTCACCGGTTCCACGCAATCCTCAGGGCAGAGGATGACAGGCTTTGCCCCAAATGCCAGAACCAGCGATCTTGCCAGAAGAATGGAGCTTACCATTCCATCCATTTCCGGCTGCTTATGGGGAAGGAGTACAAATCCTGTGAGAATATAGACAAAATCATCTTCCTTCACTGTGTTGCACAAGCTTTCCGCCGCACTCATGGCAAGAGGCTCTCCCATGTAAGCACGGCTTCCTGCATAGAGGATCCTGCATACCCCGTATCCCCTGGGGTCTAAGTTCATTAAAGAATCCAGGTTTTCTCCGACGTTTCTTTTTTCCAGCTCTGCTCGTTCCATCATACCCTCCCGAATGTCATACCAACGTGTGATAAGGATCAGTCAAACAGGCTATTCTTTCCCGTATAGGAAAGATATTCGCTGATGACCTCATTCTGTATCCGGGATAAGGAAACAGGGTCCTTTCCTCCTACCGGTTTGCCGTCGATTAGATTTGCATGGAGGCAGAAATTAGAGGAGGAGGTCACGATGATCTCGTCTGCGTCCATAAGCTCTGATAAGGTAAAGGGGCGTTCGATTACCGCAATTCCCAGCCGATAGCAGGCAGATATCATATGGGTCTTAGAAATTCCGCGGAGAATCATGGTGTCATTGGGATGAGAGTAGAAAACTCCACCTTTTAAGATAGAAACATTGCTGTGAGCGCATTCCGTCACAATATCTCCCCGGTGGAAAATGGTCTCATCGGCTCCTGCTTCCTTTGCCTTCTGAGAGGCTATCACAGATGGAATGAGATTTAAGGTCTTGATGTTGCAGTGATAAAATCTGGTATCCTCTCTGGTGATGAGTTTAATGGGGACATCAGGATCATTTAACTTATTGGGGCGGATCATGACCCACAGCTTACCGGTCATATCGTCTCCATAAGTATGATTCCTGGCACCTGCTCCCCTGGTCACCTGCCAGTATACGAAATGAGTTTCTCCCTCCACCATGGAAAGCAGACTGGTCAAAAGCTCTCCGAATTCCTTTTTCTCCATGGGAATCTTAATATCCAGAGCCTTTGCACTGGAATAAAAACGGTCCAGATGATCCTCTAAGAGATAAACCTTGTGGTTGCCTCCCACGGAAGCATCATAGACTCCGTCTCCAAAGAAATGAACCCTGTCGTTAAATGGCACGGTAAGTTCCTCTGGCGTTCCGATTGTTCCATCATAGTAAGCAAGTTCTTTCATAGTTTCACCTTCTTTTCCGTAATGACACCAAATCTTAATCTTATGTATTCCTCAATTAACTCCACACATTGCTTTAGCCCCAGGCGCTCCGTATTGAGACACAGGTCATAATTTAGGGGATTTTTCCACTGCCTTCCGGTATGATACATATAGTAGGAGTTTCTGTATGTATCCAGCTGATCCACATATTTTTCTGCCTGCGGCTTTTTAATCCCCTGGCGCTCCATCTCTCGATTTATTCTGAATTCATAGGGAGCATCGAGAAAGACTGATACCACATTTGGTTCATCCTTTAATATAAAGTCAGCAGCTCTGCCGATACACACATAGGATTCCTGTATGAGCAATTCCTTAAGTACCTTAGCCTGATAATTAAACAGATTCTGATCCGATAAGAAATTTCCGCTCTCCGGTGGTATGACCTCTCCATTATACACCCTTTTAGAAGCACGGTATAGAAATGTTTTCCTTGTATTTTCGTCTGCTTCTGCAAAAATTCTCTCATTGATTCCGCTGTCCTCTGAGGCAAGGCGAAGAAGCTTCCGGTCATAAAGGTCAATGCCGTAATCCATAGCCAGCTCTTTACCGATCAAGCTTCCTCCGCTTCCACAGGTACGGGTTATGGCCACTGCAAAATAGTTGCTGTCATCCATCATAACGCTTTCCTCCTATTGTCCCAGGTATGCTTTCTTCACCCGCACATCCCGTAATAGCTCTCCTGCATCTCCCTCCATGGAGATTTTTCCTGTTTCCATGACATAGGCACGGTTTGAAATGGACAATGCCATTCTGGCATTCTGCTCCACCAGTAATATGGTGATCCCATTCTTATTTACTTCTTTTATAATGGAAAATATCTCCTTGACTAGAAGAGGGGATAACCCCATAGAAGGCTCATCCATAAGGATCATCTTCGGCCTTGCCATTAAGGCACGGCCAACAGCCAGCATCTGCTGCTCCCCACCTGATAAGGTTCCTGCAAGCTGCCGTCTTCTTTCCTTTAGTCTGGAAAATCTGTCATAAACGTCTGTCATGGTGGCTTCCATATCCTTCTGATCTGCAAATGCTCCCATTTCCAGATTCTCTTCCACGGTCATCTGTGGAAAGATATGTCTGCCCTCTGGCACATGAGCAAGCTTTAAGCGGATAATGCTGCTGGGCTCTGTTTTTCTTAAATCAGTCCCTTCAAATTGGATTTCACCTTCATCCGCCTTTTTAAGACCGGATATGGTCCTTAATATGGTGGTTTTCCCGGCTCCGTTTGCACCGATTAAGGAAACGATCTCACCCTGGTTTACGTGTAAAGATACGTTATGGATGGCTTTAATTGCTCCGTAGGATACGGATAAGCTGCGGATTTCAAGCATCTTCCCCCACCTCCTCTTCCTCTTTTCCCAGATACGCCTCAATGACTCTCTGGTTGTTTGCTATTTCCTTTGGAGTACCGGAGGCTATGGTGGTTCCAAAATCAAGCACCTTGATTCGTTCGCAGATCTTCATGACCAGGCTCATATCATGTTCGATGAGAAGAACCGAGATTTTAAATTCCTTTCGGATATAATTGATGATTTCAAGCAGCTCCTCTGTTTCCGTGGGATTCATGCCAGCCGCTGGTTCATCTAACAAAAGAAGCTTCATATCCGTCGCAAGAGCCCTGGCAATTTCAAGCCTTCTCTGCTCCCCATATGGTAAGTTTCCGGCCTCCAGCTCCTCTCTGCCTTCTAAGTGAACCACCTTTAAAAGCTCCTTCGCACGGCTCATTAAGGCCGCCTCCTGCTTCCAATACCCGGGAGTGCGGAATATGGCATGAAACAGGCCATAAGAAAGCCTGGCGTTCATGGCAGCTTTTACGTTATCAATAACCGACATTTTCTTGAATAACCGGATATTTTGAAATGTTCTTGCAATTCCCGCTTCTACGATCTGATAGGTGCTTTTTCCATTCATGCGCTGCCCATTTAAATAAAAGGAGCCTTCCGTTGGTTTATATACTCCGGTAATCAAGTTAAATACAGTGGTCTTTCCTGCTCCATTTGGCCCAATGAGTCCAATAAGCTCAGATTCTCCAATCTCTAAGTCAAAGCTGTCAACTGCCTTTAACCCGCCGAACTGGATTCCAAGGCTTTGAGCCTTTAACACTGGGGGCTTTTTTGCCGCTTCTGCCATGGTCACACACCTCCATTCCCTTTTGTTCCGAAAAGCCGTTTGATGATGCGGGTCAAGGAAAATTCCCAGGTTCCGAATATTCCTCCTGGCTTAAAGATCATGACCAGTACAAGAATGATAGAATAAACCAGCATCCGGTATTGGGAGAACTGACGGGTCATCTCCGGCAGGGAGGAAAGGAAGGCCGCGCCTATAATGGAGCCGGTCAGAGAGCCGGTTCCGCCGATAATGACTTCGGATAACAGTTCTGCAGAATACATGAAATTAAAATTGGTAGGAATCATGGCGGTCATATAATGAGCATAAATCCCGCCCCCCACACCGGCAAAAAAAGCTGCCACGGTAAAGGTCATTACCTTATAATAGGTCACATTGATTCCCGAAGCTGCCGCTGCGATATAGTCCTCCCGTATGGCTTTTACCGTTCTTCCAAACCGGCTCCTTACATACATATACATGATTGCAACACAGCCTGCCATAATCCAGTAGCACCAGTAAAAATCAGACAGCTTTAAAATCCCGCTCATGGTCTTTCCGCCTCCTGTAATGGCGAAGTTGCAAAAGCACACCCGGATGATTTCAGCAAATGCCACGGTCACAATGGCAAGGTAATCTCCCCTTAGGCGAAGGGCCGGTATGCCCACCAGAATTCCCGTAACTCCGGCGGCGGCCCCTCCTGCTAAAAGGGCAACGAGGAACAGAAAAAAATCCGGCAGACCTTTTCCGGCAAGAGCTGAGGATACAATGGCTGAAGTATAGGCCCCCACAGACACAAAACCTGCATGCCCCAGAGAGAATTCTCCCATAAACCCTACCACTAAATTTAAGGAAGCTACCATTATAATTGTATAACAAGCTGTCGTGCATATTCCCTTTATATACTGGGTGGAGGCACCAAATACTCTGTTTTCAAAGAGAAGGACAAATAATAAAAAGACAAATAATACGCCTAAAACGTTTAATAAATAAGATCTCTTAATTTGTTTTTCCATGTTCTCCTCCTTACACCTTCTCGCCCACATTCTTACCAAGAATGCCGGACGGTTTTACCAAAAGGATGACGATCAGTATGGCATAAGTAATGGCTTCATACCAGCCTGGAGCAAACAGCTTAACAAAAATCTCGATCAGACCTACTAAAATGCCTCCAAGCATGGCACCCGGTATAATTCCAATTCCCCCAAGGACCGCAGCGATAAAAGCCTTAAGCCCCATCATGGACCCCATATCATTGGTCACTCTTGGATATTTGGTGCAGTACATTAAGGCTGCCACAGCCGCCAGGGCAGAGCCAATGGCAAAGGTAACGGTAATCACCTTATTTACATTGATTCCCACCAGCACAGAGGCATCCCGGTCCTGTGGAACAGAGCGCATGGCCTTTCCCATTTTCGTCTTCTTGATAAAGAGCTGGAGTCCTGCCATCATTATGACTCCTATGAAAATGGTGAGAACTACATTAAGAGGTAGGGCTGCCCCCAGTACGTTGATGGTCGGCAGATCAAAGATCTTCTGCACGTTCTGAGGCTTTGCGCCAAAGAGCACCATGGCCAGATTTTCAAGGAACAGACTCATGGCAAGTGCCGTAATAAGGGCTGACATGGAACCGGCCTGACGGACAGGCTTATAGGCCACTACCTCTACCACCACACCAACGAGAGCACAAACGATAATTGCGGCCAGAACCGAAAGCCAGGCAGGCATTCCGGCATTTACCATCAAAGGTATGGTATAAAATAAGGTGTATGCCCCAATCATGATAAAATCGCCGTGGGCAAAGTTTATCATTCGGATAATTCCATAGACCATGGTATAACCCAGAGCAATCAAAGCATAAATAGCTCCCTGATTCAGCCCGTTGATGACGCTTTGAAAGAATAATGAAAATGTCATAGGCGGATTCCTTTCTCCTTGAAATGGAAAATGTGCAATAGAGCCGATGTCCGGCCTTCATGCACATCTCCTGTTTATATCTATGCTTCCTATTTCTTTGTGCCTTCTGGTGACAGGGTCATGAGCCATTTTACCTTACCGTTATCAAAGGTATTGATGGCAACGGATTTTTCCGGGTCTCCGTTTTTGTCAATCGTAAAGGTTCCGCCTACCCCGGTAAAGGTCATTCCGGTCATTCCTTTTACCAGAGATGAGGTATCAGAAGCACCACCATTTTTAGCTGCTTCGGCAAGCATATAGATGGCGTCATAGTAGAGAGCAGCACAGGCATTTAAGCTTTCCTTGCCGTATTTTTCTGTATATTTGTTTACAAAGTTAGAGACAGCAGGGGCTGTATCTTCTGAGGAGTAGTGGTTAGTAAAATAGCAGTTGTTGAACTTATCTTCAAAGCCCTTGGTATCTGCTCCATCCCAACCGTCACCTCCCATAATGGCTCCGTCAAAGCCTGCATCCCTGGCTGCTCCTACCAAAAGAGGTACGGTGTCTAAAAAGGCGGGATAAAACAGGAAGTCAGCTCCCTTTGCCACCACCTGAGAGGTCTGGGAGGAAAAGTCTGTATCCTTTGTGGTGCATTCCCCGGTATAGACCACCTCAATGCCCGCTTCTTTTGCATTTTCAATGAAGGCATCCTTTAAGCCGTTGGAGTAATCGTCATCCTTTGCATAGATAATTGCAGCCTTTTTCCAACCCTTTTCCTTGGCAAACTGTGCTGCCATCTTTCCCTGATATGGATCAATGAAGCAGTCTCTGAAAATAGTCGGGCCTTTTAAGGTCACATCTTTATTCGTCGCCCCTGTTGCGAGCAGGAGCATATTGTCCTTGGTTGCCTGTTCTGCAATAGGAAGGGTGACGGAAGAAAAGAAGCTGCCTACAACGGCATCGGGACTTTCCTTCATCAGGCTGTTATAAGCGTTAATGGCCTGCTTGGCATCACTTGCATCATCTTCTGCTTTCCCGCCGTTTACGATTTCAATTTTGTATTCCGAATCGCTTTTGTTAATTTCTTCTGCCGCCATGGTAACGGCATTTTGGGCCCCCTCACCATAAATAGCAGAGCCTCCGGTCAAGGGAGCGATAACACCTACCTTAATGGTCTTTCCCTCTTTTGCCGGCGCCCCACTGGCAGCGGCTTTTGTATCCCCCGAAGTGCTGCCCCCTGCAGCACCTTGCTGGGCAGATGAACTGCAGCCTGCCAGGAGACTGGCAGACATGGCCGCCGCAAGGACGAGAGAAAATAATCTTTTTTTCATATTCGGTTCCTCCTCATGCTTTTTTAGTTATGCAAACATTACCAGAAACAAAAAAAGGAGCTTTTTCCCACGTTGATGCTGGGGAAAACCTCCTCGTTCTCCTTTTGAGTCCAATGTTAAAAGGACCCGAAAAAGCGAAAAGAGCCGCAACCGTAATGAAACGGTTGAGACTCCTTCGTTCTCTTGTTTGATATGTTGGGTGAATTATAGCACTTGTTTTTCTAAAATACAATACATTTTTAAAAAATATTATTTTTTGTGAAATATATATATTTTTTTAAACTTTTTTACTTCATCTTCACAAAAACGGTTTCAATATCTGTCTATGACAACTCCACCTTGAAATATAGTCTTAACCATGGTATAGTCTTTCACAGGGAATGAAGTTCTCCCCTGGCTGCGGCCTAAATTGCTGTTTGGCTGATGACTTCTGCTCGGTGCAGGAATTATCAGCTTTTTATGTTGGAGGTATTATGTTAAAGAAAGTATTTCTTTTATACCGTGACCCTATTTTACTCACCTTAATTGCTGTTCCTATTGGAATTTTAGCAGGCCTTGTTGACACCGTATTCGGACGTACCCTGCTTTGGCTTACGGAGATCCGGTCACACCATATTTTCTGGTTTCTCCCATTTCTTGGCGTGGCAGGCGTCTTAATCCTGTGGTCTTACAAGAAAGCTGGCGGGCGAAGCATAAAAGGTATGGCCCTGATCTTTGAGACCGGCCACGGAATAAGTCCGGATATCCCTCTCCGGCTGATTCCCTTTTCCATCTTAAGCACATGGATTACACATCTGTTTGGAGGAAGTGCAGGAAGGGAAGGAGTTGCGGTACAGATTGGCGGCACCATTGCCCATTGGTTCGGCAGACGGCTTCCCATCAAGGATAGCGGTAAAATTCTTTTAATCGCTGGTATGGCGGCTGGCTTTGGCGGTTTGTTCCGCACTCCCATTGCTGCTGCATTTTTCGCCCTTGAGGTCCTTACTGTAGGAGTCCTGGAGGAAAAAGCAGTCCTGCCGGCACTTATCGCTTCCTTTACAGCAAGCTATATTTCCGGCTTATTAGGCCTTGAAAAGTTCACCTTTCTTTTAAAGGATCAGATTCCTCTCTCCTGGGAGCTGGTTCCAAAGCTAATCATTGCAGGTGTTATATTTGGCCTTACAGGAAGCTTTTTTTCCTTCTGTCTTCATAAGACAAAGGAATCCCTTTTAAAATGGTTTAAAAAGCCTTACCTGCGGATTTTTATGATAGGTACAGCCATCAGCCTTCTCTCCCTTCTTTGCTGGGAAGGACGGTATTCCGGTCTTGGTACAAACTTAATCGCCATGAGCTTTGACCATGGCATATACACCTGGGATTTTGCTTTTAAGCTTTTGTTTACCGTGCTCACACTAGCCGCAGGCTTTCAGGGCGGTGAGGTGACTCCCCTTTTTTCCATAGGAGCATCTCTTGGGGTTGTCCTCTCTTCTCTCCTCGGTCTTTCTCCTGTCTTTTGGGCAGCACTTGGCTACGCAGCAGTCTTTGGGAGCGCCACCAATACCCTTCTGGCCCCTATGATCATGGGAGCTGAGATTTTTGGTTGGGAATATTTCCCTTACTTTGCTATCGTTTGTGCACTGGCCTATAGCTGCAACTTTAATCTGTCCATCTATCCGTTGCAGAAAAAAAAAGATAGATATTAAAAGGGTGCTGCAAAATGAAAAACATGGATTTCATTTTGCAACACCCTATATTTTATTAAAGAAGCTTTATGACCTCTTCCAGTTCTTCCGATAACACCTTCGCCAGCTCAAAATCCTCATTTTTCAAAGCTGATTCTATTTTTGTCTCGATTGTCTTTTTCTTATCTTCTATCTCCAGATAATCCTTGCTGAAATGTTTGGCATAGATCATCTTACGGAATTTCCGGATGCTCATCTTCCGTATGGTCTTGTCTTCAATCATTAAAACATAATCCGCACAATTGGCTATGGTCTTAAAATCGTGAGATACCATCAGCACGGCACCCTTATATTCCTTTACTGCCTTTTCCAGGGCAATCTGAGAATACGTATCCAAATGGCTGGTAGGCTCATCAAGGAGGAGTAAATTGGCTTTTGTCACTGAAATTTTCGCCAGCTGGAGCAGGTTCTTTTCACCACCGGATAAATTGCTGATTTTTTGACTTAATACTTCATCATTAAAACCATAGTCCAGCAAATGCTCCCTGATTTCATCATAGGTTTTAAATCCTGCCTCAAAGAATTCATCCTGTACTGTATTATCTTCCTTCAGCATCTCTCCCTGAATCTGAGATAAAAATGCCAGAGTCACGTTTTCCCCTAACTCAATGGTATCCAGCTGATTCTTATAGATATCACGAAGAAGGGTTGTTTTTCCGGTGCCGTTAGGACCTATGAGTGCCACTTTATCCGATGACCCCATCTCAAAACTGGCATCTTCCAATAGGACCTCCTGAAAAGCCACATGGTAATGATCCACCTTTAATACCGTGGTATCAGTCACTTCACCTAATTCCGGTAATCGGATTTCCGGCTGACGAATTTCCACAAAGGGGGCTTTAATTCTTCTGGCTTCCAGACGTTCCAGTATCTTTACTCTTGCGTGGAGCGATTTACCTCTGGCTGCTTCTGTATGATTGGAAGCTACATTTCTAAGTTTATTAACAATTCCCTTTACTCGTTCAATTTCTTCGGTATCAGCCGCAGCCAGCTCCTGCAGCTCAATCTTTGTCTGAAGGAGGGAAAGCTTATAATCAATATACCTTCCATTAAACTCCTGAAGCTCTTTATTTTCCAGATGAATGATCTTATCAAAGCAATGATCCAGCAAATACCGGTTGTGGGTTATGATTAACATCATGCCTTTGTGGGCATTGATTAAGTCCTTAAGTGAATTTAAGTTTTCAAAATCTAAAAATGCATCCGGCTCGTCCATGATAATGAGATGAGGATTTGTAAGCATTTCCTTAATGACCTGAATAAGCTTATATTCACCACCGCTTAAGCTTGAAACCAGTGATGTTTCAAGTCTGCTTAAGTCAGCCAGATAAAGCTTCTTTCTGATGTTGTTTTCAAAATCATCACCGCCAATGGCTTCCAATGCATCAAGAGCCTCCTGATATTTTTCCAGTAATGGCTCAATGTCTTCTGAGGTTCCCATCTCCACGCAGATCGCGTCAATTTCACTCTGCAGGCGGATAAATTCTTCTCCGATGTAATCGAATACCGTAATATCTCTTGTTTTATCAAGCTGTGAGAACTGGCTGACATAGCCAATTCTTAAACCGTTAGTAATCTCCAGCTTTCCCTCATACATAAACCGTTCCGGGTCCATGATGATGTCCGTCAAGGTACTTTTACCGCTTCCGCTGGTTCCTATGAAAGCACAATGCTGCCCTTCCTCCAAGGTAAATGAAATATCTTTATAAAGCTCCTTTTCCGGAAAGGAAAAGGAGAAATTTTCTAACTTTATCATCGTTACTCCTGTCCATGTGTCCTGCACACTTTGGTATTTGAGTGAGATAGAAAAGGATTAAAAAGAGCTTACCTAAATAAGCTCTTCCTTCTACGATCCTATCATTTATAATTTTTATCAAGTTATGTCTGTTTTAGACGATTATTTCTCGTCAACCTTCGTAGCATACCATTATTTGCAGTAGATTTCAACTATTTTGAAGCAATTGATCAAATATCAGCGTCTAATCTTATTTATAAGTTCTTATGAATTACCATCCTCTATATTGACAGTAAAAAAATACTGTGATAGCATTATGAAGTTAGTTAGACAAAGCTAACCAGTCCATTCAAAATTAAATTTGGATATAAGAATAGGTTCCATTAAGATTACTCCTTTTGCAGCTATATGATTGCTTTATCTCTGTCTTATCTGTTGCAAACGGAATTCTTTCTTCATCCTAACTTGTACATAGAGATAAAATAAATAAGGAGACAGTACTATGAAATTAATAACAAAAAGGAAGTTGATTCCCATCCTTTGTTTGTGTGTGACGGTTGCATTCACAGCCTGTCAAAAGACTGATAAGGAGAGCACTAAGCCCTCAGGGAATATCACAAAGACCAATGATTCAGCCAATGATCAGAATACAGCTTCTAACCCAAATAATACAGCAGATGCCGGCACTCATACGGTAAGTACTATTATGGGTGATGTTGAAGTGCCCATAAATCCTGCCAGAATTGTAGCCCTTGGCAATCCCGGCGACTTAGTATCCATGGGAGTAAAACCAATTGCAGGTGATAATGAAGTGGATTTATTTGATGGTCTTTTAACAGCTGACACTTATACTAACATTACAAGCGAAGATTATGAAGGCATTTTATCATTAGAGCCAGACCTTATCCTGATTGCCAATACGCCCCAAAAAGAGGAATATGAAAAGCTCTCCGCCATTGCTCCTACGGTAGCAACAGAAGCTGACACAAAAAGCTTATCCGAACGGATTCTTTTTACTGGTAAGGTGATTGGAAAAGAAGCTGAGGCGAAAAAGGCACTCTCCAAATTCGAGACTCAGGCAGAAGAATATAAAGCCCAGCTTAAACATGCCGGAATTGAAAATAAGACCATAACTGTTATGGAAGGAACTTATTTATTCGGTGACAAATATGGAAGAGGTGCTGATATTGTCTATAATTATCTTGGCTTTAAAGCTCCCGATAAATTGCAGGAGGTATTTCAAAGAGGTGATCAGTATTTGGAGATATCAATGGAAGTATTACCGGAATACTGCGGCGATTACATACTTAATTCCGTATGGGAAGGCTCCGAAGACTTGTCTCAGAATGCCGTGTGGAACAGCATCCCTGCAGTTAAGAACGGTCATGTTATAAATATAGATTTCTCCAATTATTTTTCAAGAGACTTATATACTTCCGGCAAGCAGATGAAGCTTCTCGTGGAAGCCTTGCTGGCCTTAGGTGAATAAATCTATGGCCTGATCTATATTTTATCCATTAGAAAAGGAGCACAGCTTTACTGCGCTCCTTTCCTGTTATAATAAAAGCTTTTTTATACTCGCTGTCCCTACCAGCGTTTATTGCCCCCGTAAAACTTTAAAAACAAAATGAATATTTACTCAATTATTTACCAAATACATCGGTAAAGGCATCCAGTGTTCTGTAATAGGAAGCCTTAGGAGTATTTAAGTTAGAGTGGAGTAATGGATTCTTATCACGTCTCCAGGAAACGTCATCAGAAAGTCCCCACCAGGTAAAGCCTGTAATCTTACCGCCAGACTTTTTAATTTCGTTAACGGATTTCATTATATCGTATACATATGTAGCCTGCGCCTGCTCAGAACTTGCTCCGGCATCAAATTCAGTAATCTGAATTTCTAAGCCTGCATTTGCGAATTTCGTATATGCCTGCTTAAAGTAAGATGCACTTGGGAAAGAGGTTTCTAAGTGAGCCTGACCGCCAACACCATTACAGATTTTTCTATCTGAATTGATGAAATTGATCATTTTTACAATATTGTCGGCTTCCATATACTCATTATAATCATTATAGAATAAGCTGACTTTATCGGTAAGTTTGAAATAGCTTAATGTTTCATAGGCATAACGGAATGCATCTTTTACAAACTGAGGATTGGTTGATACGTTGCCGTAAATGCTGACCCAACCAGTTCCTCCTGGGGAGTGAAGATACTCATTTACCACATCCCATGCGTAAACAACGCTGCCGTACTGGCTTGTGTAAACGTGATTCATCACAGTCTTAATATAGAATTCCAAACGTGCATTCATTACAGACTGGCTTACGAAACCGGTTCCGCCGTTGTAATTGGTTCTAAAAAACCAGTTTGGTGTCTGGCCGTGCCATACAAGAGTATGACCACGCAGTCCTAAATTATTTTCATAACAAATCTTTAAAACCTTGTCCACTGTGCTGAAATTGATCTTCGGAACGGTAGACTCTGTATAATTACTAGGAATATAGTATCCCAGTGATTTGGCTTCTGCTACTGAAATCAGTGTCGGTGAACCACCAAGCATGGCGTCCGGCTTCATCTCATTCTCAAGGGTGACACTGTTGTACCTTTGTTTAATAACATTTAAGGTCTGTTGGTTCTGGAGCTGATATAAATTTACACAGGTACCTACCCGGTTGTATTTGGCTCCATACGTATTCAGCAGAGTCTGATCTGCCGTTGCTGCCTGAGTAACTCCTAATGACGATAAGGTAAGCGCCATTGCAGAAATCACTGTCAAAATCTTTTTCACTGACTTTTTCATTGTATTACCCCCTTTTGTATAATTGGTTAACTAAAAGGATTCTTTGCCGGTCGTAAAAAACAGATATCGTGATACCAACATCGAACGAAGTCCCCCCTTTCCATTCTCCCTTTTACAATACCAGAACAAAAAAGCTCCTTTTCCTCGATTCATAGCTAAAAATAAAATCATTTTTTATCTCCAGCTATGTGGTCATAAAGACAATACTAATGTAACACGTTATGCACTTTTCCCTGTAAAAATGTAAAAAATCCGATTCTGTTCGTCATATTTTCTTATAAAACCGCAAATATTACATCTAAAATTCGATTTCTCTCTGTTTATCACATATAAAATGCATTCCTTAAAGACTCTGAAACAGTTGTACTGTCCTAAAAAAACTGCACGATTTGAGGAACCTTCTATTAAGAAAAAAAGCAACCGGTGATACATTCTCCGATTGCTTTTTGCCCTTACCCTTTCAATTGTCATTTTAGATTGGCTCCGCCATGGGCTAAGCCTTTCATCGTAAACTCCATGAGGTAATCCAAAACCTGAGGAAAGTACTGAAGCCCAATTTCCTCTTTATGGGTCTCGACAGTAATAATTGCCGTAAACATGGCCACGATCATGCCGGTGTCAATATCGCTTCTCATCTTCCCGTCTGCCTGCCATTTTTTTATGATCTCCAAAAAATCATGATACATGAAATCGAGATGATCAAGCCCTTTCTCTTCACGGAATTTCTGCTCTATTTTGTCAAACACGTCCTTGTTATACCACTCTTTAAGAATTGGATTTGACTTCATGCCGTTTAAATTAAGTAACATCAGTTCTTTGACTAAACTTAAGGGATCCTGTTCCAGATCAATTGACTTCATTATCTTTTTCTTTAGCTTCTCATTTTCTTCCATGAATATGGCCATGAACAGTTCCTCTTTTGAGGAATAGTAATTATAAAACGTGCCTGTCCCGATTCCCACGGATTTTGTGATATCGGATACATTAGTATCCTTAAAGCCTTTCCGGACAAAAAGTTCTTTCCCGCAATGAAATAAATCTGTTTTCGTAGTTTTCAATCCTACCCCTCCCACATGTTCTGTATATCAGTCACAGCAAAATCCCTAACTCTGCCTCGACATCCGATGCCCTATAAAATCAAAAAACCAGCCCGCCAGCTTTTTGACAGGATTCAAGGAGACATCGTAATAATAATCCGACTGGAACCAGCCCTCTTCTTTGTAATGCCGATAGTCACAATATTCATCGCTTAGCATTTCTTTCATGGTCGTCCGCGACATCCGGAACATCATCAGCCTGAAAAATGAAGGGTTTGGAGGAGACGGACGCATAAGCACCCGGTAAAACCTAGCCGCTGCTTTTTTGATTTTACGGGAGTTTTTTTCTTCTGCGGCTTTTGTAATCGGCTCCAAAGTCGTCAATACACAGCCTTTTGAAACACTATATCCGGAATTTTCTCCCATACTGTCAAGGTATTTCACAATAGAGTTTCCTCCAAAAACCCCCTGAGTAACAATGGAGGTGAATGCCTTTCCAAAAAAACATGGCCGATGTAAAACAAAAGCCAGCCGATCCAGTAGATTCTTCATGGGCGCTGAAACTTGAAAGGAATAATTAGGGGTGGCAAATATAACACCGTCGGAATGGTTTATCTTATCAATCAGTAAATCCCGGTCGTCGTGAATGGGACAGAATTCTTCTCCCTTATCAAAACATAGCTTGCATCCCCTGCAAAACTCCAGCCGATAGTCCTTTAAGAAAACATACTCAAATTCCACTTCTGTGTACGAATTCAAATTTCTCTCAAATTCACGGACTGCTTCATAAGTTGCCTGCTTGCGGGCACTTCCTATAAACGCGGTAACCCTTTTCATTTAAGTCATCCTCCTGATTAGCAAAATATGAATGAATATTAATTTGTTCATTCATATTTTAACACCCCTTTGTTTACCCGTCAAGTTAATTTCTTCTTCCCTTATGATGGCAGATAGGATCTCTCCAATAGAGCAAAAAAAGGAACGCAGACAAGCTGCGTTCCTTCCTATAAACTGATTCATTTCATTTTAAAACAATGAAAATGACAGGAACAGGGAAGCCATTAAGGAAGCTACCAGAGAAACCACGGTAATCTGTGTGTTAATGGATGGACCCGCGGTATCCTTAAAGGGATCTCCTACGGTATCTCCAACGACTGCTGCTTTATGAGCATCGCTGCCCTTTCCGCCATTGCCGCCTGCTTCAATGTATTTCTTCGCATTATCCCAAAGTCCGCCAGAGTTGCTCATGAACAGGGCTAAGAGAAGGCCGCTGATAATATTACCGGTGAGATATCCGCCTGTTGCTTCCACGCCGCCGATAAATCCAACAACGATCGTAACAATGATGCTGACAAATCCAGCCGGAATCAGCTCTTTTAACGCACCATGAGTCGCGATGTCGATACATTTATCGTATTCTGGCATGACTCCTGGTTTTCCTTCTTTTAAGCCTTTGATTTCTCTGAACTGGCGATGGATTTCAGAAACCATACGCTGTGCATTTCTGTCAACGCCAAGCATCAGCATGGCTGAGAAGATGGCTGGAATCGCTGCTCCCACTAACATTCCAAAGAATACGGACGGATTGATGATATCAAAGCCCTTTAAAACGACGGAGCCTGCTGCCTCATTGACCTCGCTCATAAATGCACCAAGCAGAGATATAATCGTAAGACCTGCTGCTGCAATAGCAAAGCCCTTTGTAACTGCCTTTACTGTATTACCTGCGCTGTCGAGAGAGTCTGTGATTTCCAGAGCTTCCTCTCCTAAATCACCCATTTCCACAAGACCTCTGGCATTATCCGCGATCGGCCCGTAAGCATCATTGGATATGATCATACCAACGATGGAAAGCATACCGACTGCTGCCATAGAAATACCAAACATTCCCGCAATGGGATCATCGGGTGAAATGGATGCACAAAGATGATAGGAAATCATTGCTGAAATTCCAATACCGACCATGGAAGGAAGTACACTTAAAAATCCATAGGATACACCGGACAAAATAGTAAATGCCGGGCCGGATTCTGATGCCTTTGCCACATTTCGGACAGGTTTTTTGTCGTCATTGGTAAAGTAATCGCTTGTAATACCTATAACAACGCCCACAAGCAGACCAATTGCCGTTGCTCCCCAGATACGCCAGTCAAAGGAAAAGAAAGCGGTGGCGCCTGCGGTCAGAACTGCAAAGATGCCTGTAGTAAGATATGTACTCATATTGAGTGCCATGGTAGGATCGCCTTTTTTCCCCATACGTGCGGCCATAACTCCAAAGATTGAGGATAACAGTCCAAGGGCTGCATAGCAAAATACCATAGCTGCGTAATCGACTCCCATCTTATTGCCAAGAGCGATTGCCATAACCAGAGCAGAAGCCATGGAAGCCACGTTAGAATCGAATAAATCCGCTCCCATTCCTGCCACATCACCTACATTATCACCGACATTGTCTGCAATAACTGCTGGATTTCTTGGGTCATCCTCTGGAATACCAAGTTCCACCTTACCGACAAGGTCAGCACTGATATCTGCTGTTTTCGTAAAAATTCCTCCGCCTGCTTTGGCAAAAAGAGCCAGGGAACTCGCCCCAAAGCTAAAGCCAAGAAGTGCGGTGGCATCGTGGGTAATCGCCATGACTAAGGCAACACCTAAAAGAGAGCTTCCTACAACCGCCATTCCCATAACGGCACCGCCGCGGAATGCGGATAAAAAGGAAGGTCTTAAGCCGCCATTTCTGGCTGACTCCGCTGTCTTTATATTTGCCATGGTTGCCACTGTAATTCCGATTTTACCGGCAAACGCGGAAAAAACAGTACCGCATAAATAGGCGATCACAATGATCAGATTCGGTAAGATTGATCCGCCTTTCCAGATAGGAGCCGGTAGGAATATAAAAATAGCAATCGCAGCTGCCCCACAGAATTTTGCCAAAACAAGATATTCTTTTCGAAGAAATGTATTTGCACCCTTCCTTATGTAGCTGCCGATCTCTTCCACTCTTTCATTGGAAGACGGCTGAGCCTTGACCCATCGAAACAGCCAGGCCGCAAACCCAAAAGCAAGTGCAGATACCAAAATGGAAATAATTAAAAATAAGTCTAAATTACTCATACACTATAAACCCCAACTTTCTTCTCTTATTATTTTTTATTGTGTACTATATAACTATATACCTTTTTTCCAATTATTTTTTATTTTACCCATCACCTCCATTAAGTGAAAATGAACGGGCTACCAATATCTCTACATGAACAGGCCCTTTATTTGTGCGCAGGAAGCCCAGAATAAAAGAATGAGTTACCGCAGTATAAAAGCATGGGGGAACCCTTAGACTGCTTAAAACCTGGAAGCCATGTGGCTTCTAAGCGTTCTATTTTTCTGGTTATCACCTCCTAAGTATATTTCAAGCCATTAGGCATTGATTTTAATAAGCTTCCAAATAACAAGTGTCATTTTTTCAAAACATTATATCTATTATACAACTTTTAAAATGACAAAACAATTAATTTCTTGAAATTATGTGTTTATTTACTCATTTTTTATCAAATATAAATGCAGTTACTTATCTCTTTTTACCACAACGGTCTGATAACCGACGATTTCTCCATTTACAGATATTTCTCCATACAGGAACGTTCCAGACCCAATATCATCCATCAGTTCAGAAGAAAGCGTTACCGGTTCCCTGTTAAAATTTTGGATAAACAGATACTCAAACTCATCAGATTCTCTGGAGCACACTTCTACTCCCTCTGGAATCTCTCCTCTTACCAGGGGTTCTATCTTACTTTCCTTCAAGACCCTTCTAAAAAAGTCATCATAGAATTTGGCTTCCGCATCTGCGCATACATAATAAGCAAGGCCCTTTCCATACTGATTTCTGGTCAGTGCCGGATATCCCTGATAAAAATCATCTCCGTATACAAAAAGCGCTTCCGCTCCCTGGACTCTTATAAGATCGCAAAGGTTGCGGCACTCATACTCCTTCTCTTCCCATGATCCAGAAACAGGAACCAGGTGATTGACCTCTCCATCGTACAGTCCGTCAATCTCAGTACTCCGAAGTCCCAGGACATCCATAAGACCGTAAGGAACACCTCCCAGAAAACAATTATCCCACTCATCCACAATGCCGGACCAATAGGTTACCATAAGTTTTCCGCCTTCCTCTACAAAGGTCCGGAGCTTTTCTTCCACCTGACTGCGGAACATATATAGCATAGGGGCAGCTATAAACTCATATCCTGAGAAGTCATCTTCCATGGATACGACATCTACATTAAAGCCCAGTTTCTTTATAGCACTATAGATCTTTACACAAGCCTCGTGATGATAAAGACCGTTATTCCTGGGTCCCTGGGAATCTTCCATGGCCCAGCGGCTTTCCGTATCGTAAATCAATGCGACCTTAGACCGGACACTGGTTCCAGCCACTTCCTTTAAGGAATTAAGGGCTTCTCCAATCTCACATACTTCCTTAAATACCCGGGTATCCTCACCGCCATAGTGGTCGATGACTGCTCCATGAAACTTTTCAGAGCTTCCATTACTCTGCCGCATTTGAAAATACAGCACGCTGTCAGAGCCGTGAGCCACCGCGTGAAGGGAATCCAGCTTTAGCATACCAGGCTTTTTCAGCTTGCTGACCCCCTGCCAGTTCGTGCTGCTCGGACTGGATTCCATTAAGAGGAACGGCTTCTTTTTTAAGCTTCTCATAAAATCATGCTGAAGGCCATTGTCTCTGGCGGTAAGAATCTCCTCCCTCTTATGCCAGAGAGGATAGGAATCCCAGGATACCACATCAATCTCCTTAGAGAAGCGTTTGTAATTCAGTCCCTTAAAATCATACATGAAGTTAGCTGTGACCGGCTGCATGACACCTGCCTCCCGAAGGGCTCTTATTTCACAGGCGGCAAAATCTGAAGTCTGCTCTGTCACAAACCGCTTCCATTCCAGGTTCAGACCATGAACCATATTCTCCCCAATGGTGGATGGACTTTCAATCTGTTCAAAGGAAAGATACTTATGGCTCCAGAATGCATTGCACCATTTCTGGTTCAGTTCCTCAATGGAATCGTATCGTTTTTTCAGCCATCTACGGAAGGCATCCTGACAAAGAGGACAATGACATTCTCCCCCGTACTCATTGGAAATGTGCCACATAATGACTCCAGGATGGTCTTTCAATGTCTGAGCAAGCTTCTGGTTGATCCGTGCTACCTTTTCCCGGTATACCGAAGAGGTATAGCAATGATTATGCCTGCCTCCAAACAGCTGGCGCTGCCTTGTTTCATTCACTCTAAGCACGTTAGGATAACGGTCTGACAGCCATTTGGGCCGGGCTCCGGAGGGAGTAGCCATGATGACAGAAATTCCATTTTCATAAAGCTGGTCCACCCGTTCCTTAAGCCAGGAAAAATCAAACTTCCCTTCCTCCGGCTCCAGAAATGACCAGGCAAATACACCAAGAGTAATCGTATTGATACCGGCCTGCAAAAACAGCTCTATATCCTTATTTAATATTTCAGGCTGGTCCAGCCATTGCTCCGGATAGTAATCTCCTCCATGCCATAATCCCAAGTTATTCATAAGCAGAAGTTCCTTTCTAAAAAGCACCGCTACCATTTCCCCACAGGAAAAACCGGCCGCGGTGCCTGTAATCATATTTTTATTTTACTGCACCTGTAATTCCCTCTGCAAAGCTCTTCTGAAGAAGGAAGAAGATAATAACCGTTGGAATAGTACAGATTAAGACCGCCAGCATAAGGGTTCCGTAATCCGTCACATATCCTTCTGTTAAGTTTGCCACCAGCATAGGCATGGTAATGCTTTTTGCATCTGACATAATTACCTTTGGCCAGAGATAGCTGTTCCAGGCGTTCATAAACGTAATGGTCATAGCCGCTGCGTAGGTCGACCGCATGGTAGGTAAGAACATACGGTAAAAGATCTGAAATTCCGACAATCCGTCTAAGCGGGCCGCCTCCATGATATCCGATGGAAAGGATCTGGCGCTCTGACGAAACAGCATGATTAAAAATGGCGTGGATATGGTCGGCAGTATGAATCCCAGGGTACTGTTTAACAGCCTTGCCCTTGAAAACATCTGATAAAGAGGTATCATGGTGGCCGCAAAGGGAACCATCATAGCCAGTAAGATCACACTCATGACCCTGTCCTTTGCCTTATCATGAAACACCTCAAAGCCGTATCCTGCTATGGAGCAGATGAGCAGGGAGATGAGAGTCATGATAATGGAATATTTAAAGGAGTTAAAAAGTGCCGTGCCAACGTTCTGGGAGCCAAACAGCTTGATCCAGTTATCCATGAGAGCCGTGCCAAACATCAGCGTTCCTCTGGTAACATCCACGCTCCGGTTGGTGGCCGCGACCATCATCCAGTAAAGCGGAAATACAGAGATCAAAGAAATAATGATTAAAAATGTATAAGCGAAGAGCTTTTTTCCCTTAGTCACGTTTATCACCTACCTTTAACTGAACGAATGCAAGCACTGCCACCAAAAAGAGAATCAGATAAGACATGGATGCCGCATAGCCGAAATTAGGTACATACTTAAATGAAACATTATAAATATAGTGTGACATGGTAATGGTAGCGTTTGCCGGTCCGCCATTGGTTAAGTTCACGGATTCATCAAACAGCTGCAGGGTTCCGTTGGTGGACATGATTGCAGTCAGAAGAATGGTTGGCCGCAAAAGAGGCACCGTAATCCGAAAGAATGACTGAACGGGGGATGCTCCATCGATTTTAGCCGCCTCATAAACAGAATATTCAATGTTTTGAAGGCCGGATAAGTAAAATACCATGTTATAGCCAGTCCATCTCCAGATCAGTGCCAGAATGATTACGACTCTGGCACTGTTTGGATGTCCTAAAAAGTTATAGCCTGTGGATAAGAATCCCAGTTTCATTAGGATAATGTTCACCAGTCCGTCCACAGCGAATAAGGAGCGGAAGATTACAGCATAGGATACCAGTGAGGTGGCACATGGCAGAAATATGGCGGTACGGAAAAGCCCTTTAAACCGAAGGTCCTTATGATTTAACAGGGAAGCCAGCACCAGGGCTAAAATCAACATAATAGGCACCTGAATGATCAGATAGATAAAATTGTTTTTCAGCGCCTGTACAAAAACCGGATCCTTAAACATTCGGATGTAATTGGTCACACCCGTCCATTTCATCTTGTTGCCGATTCCTGTCTGGAAGGATAGGAAGAGGGCCTGAATCATGGGCAGAAAGCTCATGATTGCGATTAAAAGAACCGCAGGAGTTAAAAATGTCCAGCCTGCCCTGCTCTGTTTCTGACCCAATGAAAGCTTATTCTTAGAATGAATCACTGGAAATGCCACCTCCTAGCGTCTCTTACTTGCCCATTGCAAAATTAACCGTATCCTCTGCATTCTTGATCTCTGCATCGATGTCTCCGCCTGCTACTACCTTTGTAATGGCAGTTGCCACAGCATCACGTGCTTCGTAGTAGTAAACTCCCGTATTATTGGATGGCACCTTGGAAGCAAAATCAGTAATCATAGAGTAGACCGGAGCATCTCCGAAGAATTTCTGAGGCTCACCATAAACTTTACTCTCAGCTGCCGGAAGGTAGGTTGCCATGGCTCCGGACTTTGGAAGAATGGTTTCATAAAGCTCTGTACTTCCTGCAAAGGTCTTGCTTAAGAAATCATAGGCGAGATCCGGATTCTTGCTTGCAGACGTTACTGCCCAGCTGGATCCTCCGTTATTAG
The DNA here is from genome assembly GCF_000687555.1 of [Clostridium] aerotolerans DSM 5434. Taxonomy (GTDB): domain Bacteria; phylum Bacillota; class Clostridia; order Lachnospirales; family Lachnospiraceae; genus Lacrimispora; species Lacrimispora aerotolerans. The sequence goes on from NZ_JHWJ01000002.1 coordinate 272,237, forward strand.
AATAATTAGTAGCGCCTTCCACCCCTTCTAATTTAGGCATATTGGTGATTGCCCAATTGCCGGACTGGTCTTCCGCGGTCTGAATGCTTGCCATGATCCAGCATCCGTTGATGGTTCCGCCTACCGTACTGTTTGTTAAGGTTCCTACATACTGATCCCAGTCATTGACTTCTATAAGAACACCGCTCTTTACTAAAGAAGCATAGGTTTCCATTACTTTTTTCAGTTTGTCATTGCCGACCATGCTTGGTTTTCCGTCTTTATCAAACAGACTTCCGCCAGCAGATTGAAGCATCATTACAATCAGGTCGGATTCTCCAGCCTGACAGGATAATAAAGGTTTGCCTGTCTTAGCAAGAATCTTTTCTCCCATTTCCTGATACTTGCTCCATGTGATATCTTTAAAATCATCTACCGTATATCCGGCTTCTTTTAAAACATCTGTCCGGTAGCAGGCAACAACAGCTCCATTGTCAAATGGGACACCGTAATTCTTTCCTTCTACCACCGAATAAGCCGTTTTTGCTTTTGGAAATTTGGAAAAGTCAATACCGCTGCTTGTCAAGTCTTTGAATGTATCCGGATAGCTGATTACATTTTTCTGGAAGGCATTATCCTGAAGAAGAATGATATCAGGAAGAGAATCCTCATTACCAGAGGTGGCGGCTGTGGTCAGCTTTGTCTGAACATCTGCCCATGGGGTTTCCACCACATTAAGCTTGAAATCCGGGTGATCCTTCTGGTAAACCTTGGCTGCCTCATTCATGGCATAGATGTTAAAGGCTGGATCCCAGCACCATACCGTCAGTTCATTGGAAGCCTTGGCTCCCTCCCCCTTTGTATCCCCGGTGGTACCAGTACTGCCACCTGCTCCGGTGCCGCAGGCGGTCAGGGATGCTGCCATAGCCCCTGCCAATAATAGAGATGCGATTTTTTTCTTCATAGCGAAACTCCTCCTTTAAATTAATATAATTTCAAAGATCGGATGAATCTCATCCAAGCATCTTTTTCAACCCACACCCTGAATACATTCAGGGGAAAATCACTTTATCATGCTTGATCACATTACGTTTGTCCTTCCCATCCGGTACCATACGAAATACCAGAAAGGCAGCCTCCTCATTGGTTCGGTTCTCAATGGTATGAACGGAATTACCCACACGGATGACCATCCCCTTAGATGCGGTCTCCCGGTAGATGCCTCCTTCATCCTTCCACCTGACGGTCAATTCTCCAGAGGTAACAACAAGTACCTCCTCGATTGCCCGATGCATATGCCATTCCTGTGCAGATTTCGGTGAAATCACATTCTCATGAATCTCAAATTCATCAAAGATAAAATAATTGACCCTTGTTCCATTTCCCTTTTCTACGTAAATGGAATCTTCCGGGCGGTATAGTTCTAGCTTGTCCAAATCATATTCCCCCATTCATTTCCAATCCAGTAAAAATAAGCTCATGTTGTCAACTTGTAAATATTAGCTATATTATACCAATATTTTCGCTTATAAAGCTTTTAGATTCAATTAAAAAAAGCGCAAATTCAATCATTTGCGCTTTTAATCCCAGCCTTTTTGTTCACTGATCTTACAGTACAGCAATCTGCTCTCATAATTTTCTGAAGATTTCTTCCACTGATAAGGGGAAATATTCATGACTTTTCTAAAATTCCTGTTAAAGGCGGAAATAGAAGCAAATCCAGATAGAGCCGATATCACTTCCATATTTTTTTCCGTTCTTTTTAACAGCTCACAAGCATTCTGGATACGGATTAAGTTGATATAATCCACTGGCTTCATATTCATTCCCTCCTCGAACACACGGCGGAAATGGCTTTCGCTGATGCTGCAGGCATCTGCCAGATCGCTGATTCTGATTTCCTCCATGTAGTGGCTTGAGACAAATTCCAGAGCACCGGCAATGAGGGTGGTGTTGGACCTGGATCTCATGATCTTCTCCTCATCATCGGAAAGCCTTAAAAATTCCACCACACAGGCACCAAGAAGTCCTCTTATGCTGTCCTTATAGTATGGCTTTTTACTTCGTGCCTCCTCCATGATTCCAAGTATCAGCTTCGCCAAAACCGGATTTTCCTTTTCGGTTAACAGATACCCGGTTTTCTTAATGCGCTTTAACATGGTTTTCTTCATCATAGAATCATATTGACTTAAGTCAGAGACCAACTTATCTAAGTCTACATACATCCATTCCCAAAATCCCTTTGTCCCATGATCGCTGTTCGTGGTATGGGGAAGCCGGGGAGGGACCACCATAAACGATCCCCCGGAAAATGGAATATGCTCCTGTCCCAGCACAACCTCCCCGCTTCCCCAGTGACAATATCCAATCTCTAATAAATTATGAAAATGGAGAAATTTAATCTGCTTTCCGTATTCTCTGATCCAATCCTCTCCCAAAAGAGCCAGTACGACTTCCCCCTCCGGAATTTCATAATACCGATACTCTACCTTCTCCCTTTGTTTTGCCAAATAGCTTCCCCCTTTTTACACTCAGCTAAACCTCTGCACCCCTGCTTTCCAAATAAGCTCTGCACCCCACGATGACCTGATAAATTCCCCCAATGAACATACCCACGGAAACACCGCAAACCACCGAATAAATGATATTAAACATTAAGTCTCCGTAAAAATCCGGCTGAATTGCTAAAACAACATTAAGAATGTACTTCATAAAAAAATTAATCAATATGATTGCCAGTGGAAGGTAGGAGCCTGTGCGGTAAAACACTCCTTCCTTTTTATATACCCTTCGAAAACGGCTATACAGGACATACCCAAGCATGCTTCCAAGACCTGCTGCTATCACATAACAGACCAGGGCAATGGAAAGATAATGAAAACTTGTAAAAAGCTTTTCCAGGCCCCATATCATAAAAATCAGGGGTACGATTATCATCCTTCCAAAAGAGACTTCTCCATCCCTGGAAGAATTTATGCCCCTTACAATGAGAAAAGCCAAAATAAACCATACCATAGCGGGAGTCCTTTTTATTACTTCAATCAAAAACATATCAATTCCTTCTTTCTTTTATTGGTACCCCTACCATAGTATCAATCGAAGAATTAGGCAATATGCTTTGACGTAAGCGGTCAAAATCCCCTCCTAAGCGGTACTTATTTTACCTTATCTGCTGTCCCTCTTTTTTTTCAGCAGCTCATTCATCTTTTTTACTTCCATCTTTTCAAGCTGATAGTTGAACAGACGTAAGACAAGATAAATCATTATTACCATGACCGGACTTGCAAAAATAGAAGCCATTGACATGCCCCAGTGAAACAGAAAATTACCGGTTATGACAAACAGCCATACGATAAAGAGATATAAAAGCTGTCTCCATATGGAAAATTCGAAGATGATCCCTCTGAAAAATATATGCTTTAACATGGCAGCCAGGATAGAACAAGCCAGATATTCATAGAGAATGGTTCTGTTTAACTCGTTGCCAAGTAAAAGCTGCATCAGGACAATTACGGTAAATACCATAGAAGTAAGCTGAAATATCTTTTTGATTTTGCTCTGCATTATTCTTTATCCCCCATTCCCAGTTTTCTTTTTAATCCAGGCACATACCGTCTTGATATGATCACCTTTTCCTGATTTACTAAAAGGGCCTCCAGGTTTCCACTTAATTTGGGATAAAAAGAATAGATCTTATCAAAATTCAGCAGCATGGACTTGCTGATACGGATAAAGGAGCACTCTGAAAGCTGTTCTTCCAAAACGTAGAGCTTTTCCGATATCTCCAAGGTCTCTTTTTCCGTGTATACAAAAACCTTTCGGTCAATGGACTCCAGGTAAAGGACATCACCTGCAAGAATCTTAAAGAATTTTTCCTCTTTTTTACAAAGAAGATAGCCGGCTTCCTTTTCCCCTGGATTAAGAATATCAATGGCCTGGGTCACATGCTTTTTCATACCATGTATCCGGAAAACCACTTCCTCTTCTTCCTCCTGGGGTATGAGGTTAATGTGTATTTTCATAAGAAATACTCCTGATTCAAATAAGAAAAAGCCATCCCTGCCATGAATGAAACTACCTGGCATCATGACAGAGACCGCTTTTTATATAAGTACTATAATGTTAAGTTATTTAAAGAACAAGTGACGGTGCTGTATAGACTCTTGTGGCCAGTTCAGAATCGATTAAATAGAGTCCTTTGGCATCATTACCAAATAAATCGTATCTCTTTATAATCTCATCCGTGTTTTTCTCTTCCTCATTCTGCTCCTTTACGAACCAGTCAAGGAACTGCATGGTACGGAAGTCTTTCAGATCATAAGCTGCTGCATAAATATCATGAATGGCAGCCGTTACCTTTAATTCGTGTTCATAGGCATTCACGGTTGGCTGGCGGAAATCCTCATACGTATAATGAGGAGCCTTGATGTCATCCAGTACTACCTTTTCACCGTTGTTTAACAGATAATCCATAAAGAGTAACGCATGATCCCGCTCCTCCTGGGTCTGAATCTTGAACCAGTTTGCAAATCCGTTTAAATTACTGTCTGCATAATAGTTTGAAATATCCAAATACAGATAAGCAGAATAAAATTCAAAATTAATCTGTTTATTGATTTTTTCTACGATAATTTTATCTAACATGATTTCATCCTCCTTTTAATAATTAGTTACGTGTGTTACTATATTCTAACATTTTTGATAAAAATATTCAATCTGCCAATCATTAAATTTTTCAAAACAAATAAACGAGGAATAAAATAAAACCGGAACACCATGTATATCATGATATTCCGGCCTGATGATTTTATTTTTCTTTTTTCTTCTCCCACATTGCCCATAAGGTACCGGCAACACAGATAGAGGAATAGCATCCGGTGATAACACCAAATAACATTGGCAGAGAGAATTCAATGATGGACTCAATCTGGAAGTACATGGAAGCAACCATGATGACCACAACACAGATGGCGGTTGCCATGGATGTATTAATGGATCTGCCAAGAGTCTGGCTTGTACTTATGTTAACAAGATCCACGACTGACATCTTGCTGTCATTCTTTTTGTTCTCACGGATTCTATCGTAAATAACAATGGTATCATTAATAGAATAGCCGATAATCGTCAGTACCACCGCCACAAAGGCATCGTTTAACGGTATTCCAAATAGTACAAAGGCAAAGAACACGACCATCGTATCGTGGAACAGGGCGATCATAGCAGTGATTCCCGCGGGCAGACCTGAAATAGCAGAGAATCTGACCCATACATAAACGATAATGAAGAGAAGTGCAAGTCCAATGGCAAGTGCTGCATTCCTAAGTGCCTTGGCACCGATGTAAGGCTCAACCACGTAGGTCTCAGAAAGCTTTGCATCCACCTTATCTGAAGTAGTGTTGATGGCTTCTGTAATGGCCTTCTGCTCATCCGGAGACATACCTGCATTTCCTGCAAAGGTAACAGAAAGTCTCTTAAGTCCGGTCATGTTGTCCTCTTTAATCTGGACAGTTACCGGTCTGTTGGTCTCCTTCTCTACAGCAGCCTGAATCTTTTCTGTATCTGCTTCATTGGATACGGAGTAGCTTAAAACAGCACCTCCGGTAAACTGGGTATCAAGAGCAACCCCCTTTGTAAAGCAGCCTACAATACCTGCAATGGTAATAACGCCTGAAATAATGGCAAATAAATACTTCTTCTGGTAGAACGGTATGGTCTTAATATCCTTTCTCACACGGAAGTGTTTCATATCATTAAACTTCTTGTTCTCGATGAAGGATAATAAAAGATGCTTGGAAACCCAGATACCTACAAAAAGGTTAACGATCATACCGATCATAAGGGTATAACCAAAGCTTAACATGGTACCTGAACCTAATGCCATAAGGATGGCAGCAATAATAGCAGCTGTTACATTACCATCAAATACGGATGAGAATGCATTCTTATATCCATAAGTAACTGCACCTTTGATGGAGGCACCCTTTTTCAGCTCATCAGAGATACGCTCTGATGTAATAATATTGGTATCCACCGTCATACCAAGAGTCAGGATGATACCTGCAATACCTGGAAGGGTCAGTGTATACTGAGGAATGGAGATTGCAAGCATCTGAATGATCATCTGCATGAATAAGGTAATGCAGGCGGTAATACCTGGAAGCTTGTAGAACCCGATCATAAATACACAGATGATGAAGAATGCTGCAATTCCTGCATAGATCATAATATTTAAAGCATTGTTACCAAGAGCAGGGCTGATGGTAGAGAAATTAGAGGTTGCAAGGGAAAATGGAAGCGCACCTGCGTTGATCTTCTCAGCAAGGCTTTTTGCTTCGTTATAATCCTGCATACCTGTAATCACAGCCTGTCCGCCGGAAATCTTTGTCTGTACGGTCGGGCTTGAAATAAGGTCGTTATCCATATAAATGCTCATGCGTTTGCCAATTAAGTTACCAGTGGCATCTTCAAAGAGCTTTGCACCTTCCTGATCAAAGCTAAGTGCTACTTCATATGCCTTGATTCCGTTGTTGGTGGTGGTTTCTGGTGCTGCTGTTTTAACATTCTTACCCTGAATCAGAACTTTGCCGTCTGGATCCCGGAAGGTAAGCTCAGCCATCTCACCAAGCTCTGCAATGGCATCCTCTGGATTAAAGTTTGTCTCACCGGACTTCCAGGGGAACTGAACGATGATATAACCGGCATTTTTATCGACCGTTACTTCACGGTCTGAAATATTCTGGTTATCCATACGGGTTTCAATAATCTCTCGCGCTGTCTGGAGCTCTGCTTCCGTTGGCTTTCTGTTTAAATCCTGAGGCTCAAAGATCGCCTCCACACCGCCTCGGATATCTATGCCGTAACGCATATCTAAGATACCCTTCACATCGCTTCCAAGACCAAACACTGCGAGAGCGCAGAGGGCTGCCAAGGCAACCAAGATCCCAGTAAGCATTTTCTTTCCTGGTTTCATATCGTATCCTCTTTTCTACTTTTAATTTTGACATAATGGATGAACGAACCATAAGCTTCCTTTTTCTCCATCTGAATCGTGGATAAACCGTATCAGAAACATTTTCCCTATATAGCCGTCCTGCAATAAAACCGTGATTACGGCCCACAGGATCAGAGGAATAAAAAGAAGTTCGGTTCGCAAGATTAAGTACTTCATTGGCATCACTCCAAAGGAAGCTCTGCCAATGGAGGAGTTCATCATCTCTCCACTTGCTTCTTCGTCAAAACCGATATACTCTATGATGCCCTTGACGCCCTTATGGCTGGCCCCCTTCTCAGACACCGTCTTTTTCACAGGATAGGGCAGCTTTCGGCCAATGTCGATATTAAAAATATTAAATTCAGACGACAGCAGCGCAAAACAGAATAAATATGCCATGATTCTGCGGATAACACTGCTGCTTGCGGCCTGATTTCTCATAGGTCCCCCTCCTGCAACATTTACACAAATTACTTACTTTTCAGAATATAAACAACAAAAAGCATTGTACTACAAATAATCTGGAAACACAACCTTTGCTTATTCCATAGACCCCATTAACTTCCTAAGAATTTTTTCCAGATTTTCCTTTTCTTCTTCTCCTAAAACAGAAAACAGACCATCGCTTCCATTCTCCATTCCGGTCAGCTGTAAACTCGCTGCTTCCCTGCCTTTTTCCGTCAGAAAAATCTTTTTGCTCTTCTCATCAGAACCCTGAATGGATATTTCTTTTTTATTAGAAAGTTTTTCCAAGACCTTTTTTAATTCTTCCTTTAACAGACCTGAAGATTCCTTTAATTCCTTTGGAGAGATGCCGTTGTTTTCTGCCAGTATATTTAATATGTAGCCTTTTAACTTCTTTCCCTTATTCTTTCCATCTGCCTTTTTCATAAGACATTCATTTGCTTTCTCATAAAGAACAAATAATTTAAGATCAGACTGAAGCTTCTTTAATTCTTCCTTATCAATATCTTTTACAGCATTCACTTTCATGCTGTCCTTTTTTCCTGTTATGGATTTTGCAAGAGATTTTCCTTTTCCGCAATGAGGGTCTTTTAACGAACAATGCCGTTTGCAATAAGGGCAGTGATCCTCTTCTGTCCATTCTTTTTTCATGGGAACACCTCCGTATTTCTCTCGAAATATAAGTCTTTAGTAATGAATTCACTTAAATCTATAACTTTTTTTCAATAGATACCATTCCACATAGCTTAAATTCTTAACCTTGAAAGGCTTTAAATGCCAATTCTGGTCTAATTTCTATTATATTTATATGGAGGAAGAATATCAAGCAAATATTCTCATTTACAATAAGAATAAATCCAATCCTTAAAAACTGGTATGTATGATTTTATTCAAATTGGCTATTTGAATAATACCAATGATTCATTATGATAGACTTAAATTATTTCTAAGAGCACGACTAAAGGAGGGAACATCATGAAATCCATGGGAACTAAGAAAATCGTATACGGCGCCTTAATGGCTTCACTGATTACCGTAGCAACTATGGTAATTCATATTCCATCGGCCTTTAACGGCTATATTCATCTGGGAGACGGCCTGGTTTTAATCAGCGGCATTCTGTTAGGACCAATGACAGGAGGCATTTCTGCCGGAATTGGCTCCATGATGGCAGATCTTTTATCAGGCTATGCTTTCTACGCACCTGCCACCTTGATCATAAAGGCATTGGCTTCCTTTCTTTCCGGATATCTTTATCAGAAGCTTATGAAAAGAAGCGGCACCTTCACGTTCCGGCTCGTTCCCTTTTTAAGTTCCGGACTCATATGCAGCAGCATTGTCACGGGAGGTTACTTCTTATTTGAATGTGTGGTCTATGGCAAATCTGCTGCCCTATTAAATATTCCTCTTAACCTTGTCCAGAACAGTTTCAGCCTGATCATAGCCGGTACTCTGCTTCCATTTCTTCTTCGCAGAAATGAGTTAAGGAATGACCTGCAGTCCATATAAATAGCTTGACATGGACTATGAAAGTGCATATAATGCAAATGATTTCAAAAAGATCAGACTAAAATTATACTCATAAAGGACATTAATATATGATACAGCAAGAAATGCCCATGGATAAACATCCAGGGAATTATCTGGTACAGACCTGGATTAAGATAAAACAATATGTAACCAGTAACGTGATTTTCTCCGTTTCCCTCTTTGCAGCAATCATTTCTTCCTTTTTTCAATTACCAAGGTGGGAATATATTGATTTTAAAGTTATCATCTGCCTGTTTGAATTAATGATTGTGGTAGACGCATTCGATCAGTTTCATTTTCTACAGTATATCGCCACCAAGGTGTGTAAAAGCTGTAAAACAGAGCGCGCCCTTACCATGGCACTTTGTCTCACCTCTTTTCTCGTTTCCATGCTCTTGACCAATGACGTTACCTTGCTTGCCATTGTACCGATTTTAATTATTATCTCTAAAAAAAGCAGTTATGACATTGTGATTCCCTGTGTGCTGGTTACCATAGCCGCCAATTTAGGAAGCAGCATGACCCCCTTTGGAAATCCACAGAATCTGTTTTTATTCTCCTTTTATAAGATGAGTACGGAAACGTTTCTTCGATTCTCTCTGCCACTTTGTCTTCTTAGCCTGGTGCTCCTTGTTTTACTCGGTTTTATTGTTAAGTCAAGGAAGATAGAGTTTGAAATGGAGGACGTACGGATTCGGGATAAAAAAGGAATGGGGTTTTATACCCTTTTACTGATTCTTGTTATTTTAAGTGTGTTTAACTTGATTCCCTATCTGGCCGTTTTTCCCATTGTGATTTTATCCACCTTAATCACAAACAAAAAGCTGTTAAAACAGGCTAATTATCAACTGATATTTACTTTTGTTTTTATTTTTGTAGCAGTTGGGAATGTATCACATATTCCACAATTAAATCAATATCTCTCCGACCTGGTTCATACGCCCAAAGCAACTTATATCTACTCTCTTTTGCTGAGCCAGATCATAAGCAATGTTCCGGCAACCATTGCAATTGCTCCCTTTAGCTCCCATGCCCAGGCTCTTTATTACGGAGTGAACATCGGAGGGCTTGGAACACCGGTGGCTTCCCTTGCCAGCATTATCGCCTACTCTCTTTACAGCAGCCAGTACGGCGAGAACAAAGCAAAGTTTTTAATTCATTTCACGATTCTTAATTTCAGCTGCCTTGCGGTTCTTGGAATCGTGGGCTTCCTGATGATATAAGTAAAAAAAGCAGCGGATTTAAGAATAAAACCGCTGCTTTTTTCTATGGAAACGAATACTCATTACCCCCCTAGGGTCACATCCTGTCTGGAATACCATTCTATAGCATCATAAATATGCTGAGGTCTAAAATCAGGCCAGTAATCATCTACAATGTACATGTCTGAATAGACCGATTGAACGGGTAAAAAACCAGACAACCTTCTCCGTCCGCCCCAACGGATCACCAAATCAATTCTTGAGACATCAGATGTCTTTAACTGAGGTCCTATGGCTCCGTCCTGAAGCCCTAAATCCCATTCCCAGCTATAGTTTATGAGAAAATTAATCTTCATGCCACCCCCGCCAAATCTGGATCTGGTGGTGTAGGGCTTTAATCTCTCAGGAAACATGGCTGATGATGTTTTTCCCAGTACCAGAAGTTCTGCGTCTTCTTTTGATAATCTCTCTACCGCTTTGATACATGCCTCTGAGAATGCCTCCCGCTGTGTGGTGGGACGCTTGGTGTTATCCGCAGTAAAGCCGTAAAAGGTCATTTCTTCAATTCCCATATCTTTACAGATATAATAAAGGTCCATTCCCGGAGAAATTCCACTATCATATCCGTCTTCTTTTTTCATTCCCTGTTCCAGCGCCCAACGCCGGTTTCCATCAGGTATGATTCCAATGTGTTTTGGAATTCTCATTTGCTTCCTCCTTTTTCCATTTGGAAATATACAAAGAGTATAGCCATTTTTTATCATTCCATAATGGCAGTGAGCAAATGAGTAAAAATTCTCAGCAGACTATTTTTTAAACTGCTTTAGCTCTGCCGGCATCTTAGGCTGATGGTATATGTACATGCATCTGCTTTCTGCTGCCAGCTCTAAAGACTTTCTTGCCAGCTTCTCCATGAGTTTTGCTGTATTGTTTGTATTACTTTTCATAGTAACTACCTCCATCATTTTTCTATAAGATGGGTCCATTATAGTATCCTTGCACAAAAAATATATCACATCGTAATAATAACGGTACTGCATGTAATTTTTTCCACCTATTACTTCAAAGGGAGAATTAACCTCTTTTTTTGATTTCATTCCGGTCTTTTGCAAAGATTATTAGCAGCAAAAGGGTCAGACAAAGCAATATATTGATTAGATTAAACAGGGAAATCAGATTTTCCAGCAGAAATTCATTACTATATTGGAATCTAATTCCACTCCATTCTAAATAATTGGTAATAATGATCGTAATAACAAAATTTATATTGTAAATTTTTCTATCTGACTTTATTAAAAAATCTTTATCAAAGATGGTAAAGAACAAATACGTGATTAAAATAAGCATCCCCACCGCAAGTAATAAAAGCAAATATAAATTCAAATAGCATCACCTCGATTCCGTCTGTAATAATATGTCAGATTGTGCTTCCGCTTTGCAGAGCAATACGAAAATATAACATTTCTCTTACAAAATACTTAACTTGTTGAAATTACGAGGTTATTTGTAATTTTTCCTTATTCCATTTCTCTCATTTTTTATTCATACTATAGCTAATACTTCTATACAAAATAAAACAATTATATAGTATAATATATGTTGTTTGTTACCATATTTTTCGGGAAACACCCGGAAAAGCATGCCGATTACAAAGCACACCCCCTTGATGCTTGGCAAGTAATGGAAACTATTGTAAAAACTAAATTAAGGAAGTGAGAATATGTTACGAGTCGCAATTTGTGATGATGATTTTCTGTTCACAGGTATGTTAGAAAAAACATTAAGAGCTGAAGCTGAAGCTAATGGAATTGAAATAGAAATCGATGTATTTTTTGATGGTGTTATGCTTGAAAAATATATCCGCCAGGGAAACATATTTGACCTCATATATCTGGATATTGAAATGTCCCAGCAAAACGGTATTGAAGCTGCCCGCCATATCAGGGAGACCGATAAATCGGTATTATTAATTTATATCTCCGGGTATGAGCAGTACTTAAAAGAGTTATTTGAAGTAGAGCCCTTCCGTTTCCTGTCAAAGCCTTTGGATCATTCTAAATTCTCCCAGTATTTTCATGAAGCTTACCAGAGGATCAGCGAAAATAACGTTTATTATCAGTTTAACTTTAATAAAGAGATCAAAAAGGTTGCTCTAAAGGATGTCATTTATTTTGAAAGCCGGAACCGGATCATACATATTTATCTTAATAATGGGGAAGAGGAGTTTTTCTACGGTAAGTTAAATGACGTAGAAAAGGAACTAAAGGAAATCAACCAGCGCTACTTAAGAATCCATCAGTCTTATCTGGTAAATTATGATTACGTAAGAAAGATGAATTTCTCCAATCTGGTCATTGAAAATAACGGCGAGCAGATTACGCTTCAGATCAGCGAGGACAGGCAGAAAAAGATAAGGATGCAGTTATGTGATCTGGCAAGCAGAAAGGCAGGTGTCTGATCCTGTGAATATGCTTTCTACTGCCATAGTCAGCCCGTTTCTTGCACTTTTTTATATCCTGGTCATAAGAAAATGTATCCATGCTTTTTTTCTTCCTACTCCCTTAAAACTGCCTAATTACCTGGTCTGGATCGCCTATTTTCTTTTTCAGGTATACGTTGGCATGGGAGAACCGCTTTCACCGGTCATTACATTACTGTTAAACATGTTTTTTGTATTTTTAGTCACCAGCTGCGCTCATTCGGAAAGCTTAAGAAAGTGTTCCATCTTTTCATTTCTCATCTGTGCGATCTGGATGCTGGTGGAGATCATTGTTCACATGATCTTATATATGCTGAATTTTGATGATAACGCAGGACTTTCAGGAAACATTATTTCCAAGATATTAATGCTTGTTTTTGCAATCATCACAGGCAATTGCCTTCAGCAGAGAAGTATCACCGATATCTCCTTTCGGTATATGGCCATCCTTTTTATTGTGCCGGCAGGAAGCATTTACATCATGCATAACATCTTTGTAATCAGCAATCAATCCAGTGACGAATTGTTATTTTCTTTTATTTCAGGCATCTTACTTTTATTTATTAATTACGTGATCTTTGAAGTATTTGAGTCCCTGGCACAGAATACGGATTACCAGAAAAAGACCCTGCTTTATGAGCAGCAGTTGGACCTTTGCAATCAACAGGCAAAGGAAAGGGAAGTTCAGGATGCTGAGTTAAGAATGCTTCGTCACGATATCAAACAGCATCTCGTCTGCCTCTTAGGGATGGTAAATGCAAATAAAAACGAAGAAGCTGTCCATTACTTATCAGCCCTGCTGGAAAACGGAACCTCCAGGAAAATCAATGAAATCTCACGAAGCGGAAACATCGTGGTGGATTCTCTGGTGAATTATAAGTGCTCTGTGGCACAAAAGGAGCACATTGAATTTAACGCCAACATTTTTATACCTCCTGTTCTCCCATTCCAGAATGGAAACCTTACGATTATTCTTGGAAACCTTCTGGAAAATGCCCTGGACGCTTGCCGTCATATCCAAAACGGAAAACGAATGATTGGAATTCAAATGACTTATCAAAAGGAAATTCTCTCCATTGTGGTATGGAATGCCTTAGAAGATTCCTCAAAAGATACCCCATCAAAGCATGGTATGGGTATGCTTTCCATTGAACAGGCCGTTGCCACTTATAATGGAGAAGTGATAACAGAGACAGAAGGTAACATTTTTAAAGCCGCCGTCATCCTTTACGAGGGCGGTGGAGCATGACAAAAGAGTTCAAATCTTTTTTCCTACAATTGAAGCAGGAGGTTGACTGATGGAACGGTTATCCGTTGTATTTACAAATTACATTATGAAAAAAGGAGTCATTTCTAAGGAGAACTACGATATTTACCTTTACGGCTTTCAAAGCTTCTTAGAGCTGTTTCTCAATATTATTTGCAGCGTTTTCATCGCAGTTGCTCTGCATATGGAAATTGAATGTCTCCTGTTTTTCTTATTTTTTATTCCTCTCCGCTCCTTTAACGGAGGACTTCATCTGGAATCCTATTATTCCTGCCTGGTCTTCTCCTGCATGACCATGACGGCGATTTTATTCCTTGTAAAGTATATCCATTTAAGCGCACCTGTTTCTTTTATCCTATTTCTTGTTTTACTGACAGCTATTAAACTTACCGGGTCCTATAACCATCCAAACCGGCCGGTGGATGAGGAGGAGAATAAAGAATTTGAACGAAAAACAAATCTTACCTTCTTACTCAGTATCCTGGCAGCCTTGGGGTTTCTGGTGCTTCAATGGGATCGGTACCTTTTACTCCTGGCATTAACCTATCTTCTTGTCTTTATCACATTGGTGATTTCTAAATTCAACATGAAAACGAAATAATCAGGAAAAGGGAAGGGAATCCTTGTAACCGGAATGTTACAATTTCTTTCCCTTTTTTTCTATGGTGCCTTGCATTTCGGTTAATACCTTTTTTAAAAAGTCCGGAAGATTCGCCCCCATCCGCCCTGCATTTTCTAAAATAGAAATGAGTTCATTCATGATCAGCCAGATGGAAACCAGCAGGCCAAATATGGTTTTATGTTCAAATTTAATCCCTAATTCTGATGTAAATTTATAGATAATGTAATCGGTACAGATTGCCACAAATATGATGAATATGTAGCTTGCCTTTTTGTATATGCCTAACAGGCTTTTTTTACTGTTCCAACCATATTGCCTGTTATTGGGATGATCAAGAGCCTCCTTTTTTGACGCCAGCATCCCGGAAAGATAATCAATGATCATCAACAAGGTTAATAAAAATACAGTTGGTATTAACAAATCAAATTGATCCATGACCCACGCACCTATTGCCCCCATCGTGCCTTTTTCTACAAATATTTTTTTATCCATGCTTAATCTCCTTCCCAATTGATTTGTTATGTAATATGGTTCCTACTTAAAATATTTCTCTTTTAACAGGCTATAAAAATTTTTTCTGACCCGGTGAACGTATTGACGGGATACCAGATTCTTTTCTCCAATGACAGCATCGGACTCGTCCAAAAAAATTATGTCGCATAGAATATGGTACTGCTTCCCCTCCTGCTTTCCCATCAATCCTTTTAGGTCCTCCAGAAAGACACAATCTTCAAATTCTGATTGATCCATATCCATGTTTGTAAAGAAATCATCCTCCATTACCATCTCGCTGTCGAAATGCAGCTTACTCTTTTTGTACAATTCCAAAAATCTGTTCTTCAATGCTCTGCTTAGAAAGTAAATGCATTGCCCCTCTTCCTGATAATACCCCATGGAATTAACTGCCTCCAAAAGACAAAGTACGAATTCTGAATGCATGTCCTCTTTTTCGTCCTTATATAAAAGACGAACATATTTGCTTATAAGCGGTTCCATTTTATCTGCAATCAGTAAGAATTTCTCTTTGTTCCCATCTTTATATTCCTTTATTAGTTTTTGTACACTATCTCCCATTTTCTTCCCTCCTAAAAGGTAAAAAGAAAAAAAGGGTAAAATTGTAAACTACATTTTTTACAGATAAAATATTTTTTTGTTCTTAATAATTGATTTTAGTTAAAAAACTATCACTTTTATAAAACACGTTAAAAACACTGAACAAGAGGAAGAAAAATCTTCTTATTCAGTGTTTCACAAGTTATTGACCGGTATTATACGTAAATCAGAATACAATAAATAAATTTTTAACAAAGTGTTCAAAATTCTATTATTATCTAATAACAGTCTATATTTAACTGTTCATATATACAGCTATACCGTGTTGTAACCTGTAAACTTGCTTGTAAAATGGTGATATTAAGAGATTACAAGGGTATGGTACTAATAATTGGGAATGTATTTAGGAATGCAAAAGTAAGAAGTGAAAAAGAAAAAATGGACCGCCAAATGGCAGCCCATCACCTATAACATCACTTATAAACAGACAGTTTTTAATAAGCCTTGTAATTGGCTGCTTGAACAGCAGCTGATAGAAAGACTCAGTTCTTACAGCAAAAACTGCGCTCATTATTTGTAATTATTTATATTTTTATGTCTAACTTTGATATTATAATAACAATTTTGACAGATCAATTTTACTCAGCGGTATGTTTGGTTCCCCTTCCTTGATTCGTATCGTGATATCCTCATAATTCGAATCCAACATGACCAAGGGAACTTTTTCTTTTTCTGCCAGATCAGATATGTTAAAAATCTTTCCAAACTCTCTGTACGTGGTATCCTCTTCATTGACGGCTGCTGTGGTAGGATTATAATCATCGTAGAAGCCTGTCACATATTTGCCGTCCTTATAGGTCAAGCATACATACCCGGACCCACTGGTTCCATTGCTGACCAGAAAGAGGCTGTTTCTTCTATAATATATATTATTAATGGAGTACCAGCCTTCCGGCTCATATAAATCAATTACCTTTTCAGCCTTGTTATTTTGATACGTAAATATACTGATGGAGACGGAATCACCTAATATTAATTCCGGTATGCTGTCATTATTAAAATCGTGAAGGCTTACGTAGGCCCAACGGTCAGTACCATTTCCTTCCCTTAGACCGTATGGATCGACTAAATATTCTTTTGCATAAGTTATGATGTCTTTATACGATGTTTGCCAGCCATTATCAATGGAAGATTTCTCCGGTATTTTATCATCGGATGCCATTGTTTCTTCCTTTGCTTCTTTTTGCATATGACTTTGACTTTCAAGCTTCACATTATTACTTTGAAGCTTGGTGGTCCGACAGCCTGTTATCCCCGATATTGTAAAAAATGATATTGCAAGTAACATGAATCTCCTTCTCAATTCTCAGTCCCCCATATCTATTATTGTTGCGTTCTAACCTTATAGAATCCGTTTTAAAATATTAAAGTACGAACTAACTTAATATTATAGCAAAAATCCTACCTGATATTTATTTCGTGTAATTAAATCGTATTACATTGTAATTATTTAGTTGTAATTATTTCATTGTATTTATTACATTAAAGATCGGACTAAAACAGTACCTTGATCCATGGGAATGCACTTTGGGTAATAGAGAAAAGAGGGGCTGCAAGTTACGCCCCTCTTTTCGCAAATATCTTAATTCATTTTTTGAAACACCGGAATTGCCTCCAGGGGAGCCTGACAGTTAATGGTCTGACCACCAGAGTATTCTAAATGATCAATTAGATTCTTCCAGGTTCCGGCTGGCAAATATACATTTCTCTCAAATTTACCTGGATATAAAATTGGGGCGACCAGATACTCCGCACCGAACATATACTGATCAGTTAATTCCCAACATTTTTCGTCCTCTGGAAATTCATAGAACATGGTACGCATGAGAGGGGCACCCTTCTCACTCGCTTCCATCATAAGCTTTTCTATGTATGGCTTTAAGGACAGTCTTATGTCTAATTGCTTTTTCATAATGGTAAATGCCAACTCCCCATAGCTCCACAGTTCGTTTGGCTGGCCAGTAAACAGGCTTCCCCCACCGTATTCTTTAGGAGAAAGTGGCGGAATGTTATGAGGGCCACGGTCACCGTGCATCCTTAGAATCGGGCAATAGACTGCAAATTCAAACCAGCGCACTAGCAGTTCTTTAAAGGCCGGATCATCAACATCGTCTGTCATGAAACCACCGATATCCGTAGTCCACCAGGGAATGCCAGCCAGGCCGATATTTAAGCCGCCGTATAATTGGTCACGGAGTGACTCGAAGGTACTGGGTACGTCGCCGGACCAAACCAGGGTGGAATATTTCTGACTTCCTGCCCAGGCGCTGCGTACCAGGTGAAGCATCTCCTTTTCCCGACCAAGCTTTGTTATTCCATCGCAAAATGCCTTCGCATACATCTGGGGGTAGATATTGTTCACTTCAAGGGCACACCCCAAAGCGTACCGGTAATTATCAAAATCATATACTGCATAATCAGGTTCTGCATTGTCAAGCCAGAACATATCGATCCCATAGTCATAATAATTCTTTTGGCATTTCTCCCATATAAATTCTCTTGCTTCCGGGTTCGTAACATCTATGGTCAGGCAGTCCCCCTGAAAATCATAGGTCTGAATACTGCCTCGCTCCGTACGGATAAGAAGTCCTCGTTCAAACATTTCAATGAAATTTTCACTTTTTCGATCCACAGTCGGCCATACGGATACTACTACTTTGACCCCCATAGAATGAAGCTCATCACACATTGCCTTAGGATCCGGCCAGTATTCCACATCAAATTTCCAGTCCCCCTGCCTGGTCCAATGGAAAAAGTCGATCACAATCACATCAAGGGGAATCCCAAGTTCTTGATACTTTCTCGCCACGGTCAATACTTCCTCTTGGGTGCGATATCGTAATTTGCACTGCCAAAGGCCTAACAGGCCCTGAGGTAAGGCTGGTGCATGGCCTGTCACAGCCGTGTAATGTTCTACGATCTGAGCTGGAGTATCTCCCACCGTAATCCAATAGTCCATCTCTTTCGTAGCCTCTGCCCGCCATTCGGTATAATTCTTACCAAAGGAAACCTTACCAATAGCCGGATTATTCCAAAGAAATCCATATCCGAGGCTTGAGACTGCAAATGGGATTGATACCTGGGAATTTCTCTGTGCCAGTTCCAGGATACAGCCCTTTAAATCTAAATAGGCATGCTGATATTGCCCCATGCCAAAAAGCTTCTCCCCATCGTTGCTATCGAAACGGACGGTAAGTCCATAATCCCCTCCCATAATTGGCTTATAATCTCTTCCCACAATCTTTAAGCAGCAGCTTTCCCCACATTCTGTCCCAAAATAATTCCGATAATATTCCCGAAGAATAAGCTTCCCATCCCGAAAAAATGAAAGTACTCCAGCAGCATTTACCTTTGCAAGAATCCTTCCATTTCGAATCGTTGCGGACTCATTGCCATCAATTGTAATTTCAGCAGAGCTCTCCTCTTCCGGTACATCTTCACTAAGAGCCCAATTGCGTCCGGTAAAGTTCACGTACTGGGTAGCCCTCACCCGAAGAGAATCCTGTCCCCAGGCCTCAATGCAGAGTTGTTCCGTTTGATGACGGATTACCAGAGTCTTGTTTCCATTGGAATAAATCATAGTTCCTCCTTTTACATGGCTGTGTACACGTTTCATTTGACTTCCACCAGGTTCCGCAAATGCAGGGTTTGAACATATTGGACCAGAAATGGAATGTTCATTGCAATACATAGAAAAGAGGGTGCTGCAAAATGAGAAACATCAACAAGATACCATAATTGGCTGCCTTATTATCAACCGTATCTTGTATGAAACTTTCATCTTACAACACCCTCTACCATCGATAAACGATGTAATTTTAACGATTAATTATTATTCAATGCTGCCTGTGCTGCTGCCAGTCTGGCAATGGGCACACGGAATGGAGAACAGGAAACGTAGTCCAGACCAATCTTGTGGCAGAACTCCACAGAGGAAGGATCTCCGCCGTGCTCGCCGCAGATACCTACATGCATATCAGGGCGTACTGACTTACCAAGCTTTACAGCGGTCTCCATCAGCTTACCTACACCAATTTGATCCAGTTTTGCAAATGGGTCATTCTCAAAAATCTTGGTGTTATAATAAGCATTTAAGAATTTGCCGGCATCATCTCTGGAGAAGCCATAGGTCATCTGAGTTAAATCGTTGGTTCCAAAGCAGAAGAACTGTGCGTCCTTTGCAATATCGTCTGCCATAAGAGCAGCTCTTGGAATCTCGATCATAGTACCTACTTCATATTTTAAGCTGCTTCCTGCTGCTGCAATCTCTGCATCAGCGGTTTCCACAACAATGTTCTTAACGAACTTAAGCTCTTTTTCGTCACAGATAAGAGGAATCATGATCTCAGGACAAACGTTCCAGTCTGCATGAGCCTTCTGAACATTGATGGCTGCACGGATAACTGCTTTTGTCTGCATTCTTGCAATTTCAGGATATGTAACGGTCAAACGACAGCCTCTGTGTCCCATCATTGGGTTGAACTCATGAAGGGAATTGATGATATTTTTAATCTGTGCCACGGTCTTACCCTGAGCATCGGCAAGCTTTTTAATATCATCCTCATCAGTAGGAACGAACTCATGAAGAGGTGGATCCAGGAAACGAATGGTAACAGGATTTCCTTCCAGAGCCTCATACAGTGCTTCAAAATCTCCCTGCTGAACCGGAAGGATCTTTTCAAGAGCTGCTTCTCTTTCCTCTACGGTATCAGAACAGATCATCTCACGGAATGCATCAATTCTGTCACCTTCAAAGAACATGTGCTCGGTTCTGCAAAGACCGATGCCCTCTGCTCCAAGCTCTCTTGCCTTTCTGGCATCAGATGGAGTATCTGCATTGGTTCTTACTTTCAGTCTTCTATATTTGTCGGCCCATGTCATGATTCTTCCGAACTCACCTACAATGGCTGCATCCATGGTTGGAATGATTCCGTCATATATCTTACCGGTAGATCCGTCAATGGATAACCAGTCGCCTTCATGGAACTCTTTGCCAGCCAGTGTAAACTTCTTATTTTCTTCATCCATAGCGATTTCAGAACAGCCGGATACACAGCAGGTTCCCATTCCACGGGCAACAACCGCTGCATGGGAGGTCATACCGCCTCGTACCGTTAAGATACCCTGAGCTGCCTTCATGCCCTCGATATCTTCTGGTGATGTCTCAAGACGCACCAAAATAACCTTCTCACCTTTTTCTTTCCATTCCTTTGCATCATCGG
Source organism: [Clostridium] aerotolerans DSM 5434 (assembly GCF_000687555.1). GTDB lineage: Bacteria > Bacillota > Clostridia > Lachnospirales > Lachnospiraceae > Lacrimispora > Lacrimispora aerotolerans. Next base: position 293,107 of record NZ_JHWJ01000002.1, read on the forward strand.
CAGTGAATACAATCTTACCGCAAGCGGCTCCGGGAGATGCTGCAAGAGCTTTCCCGATTGGCTCTGTACTCTTTAATGCCTCGCTGTCAAATTGTGGGTGGAGAAGGGTATCTAAGTTTCTTGGGTCAATCATCTTGACTGCCTTTTCCTCTGAAATCATTCCTTCATCAACCAGATCACAGGCAATGGTTAAAGCAGCCTTAGCGGTCCGCTTTCCGTTTCTGGTCTGAAGCATATATAATTTCTTATCTTCAATGGTGAATTCCATGTCCTGCATGTCGCGGTAATGGTCTTCCAGCGTGTTACAGATTTCTACGAATTTGTCGTAAGCTTCCGGCAATTCATCCTTTAGCTGATCGATCTTTCTTGGAGTACGGACACCTGCAACGACGTCCTCGCCCTGAGCATTCATTAAGAACTCACCCATAAGGTGCTTTTCTCCGGTTGCCGGGTTACGGGTAAATGCAACACCAGTTCCTGATGTCTCACCCATATTTCCAAATACCATCATCTGAACATTGACTGCAGTTCCCCAGGAATATGGAATATCATTGTCGCGCCTGTAAATGTTGGCCCGCGGATTATCCCAGGAACGGAATACTGCTTTTACTGCTTCCATAAGCTGAGTCTTTGGATCATCGGGGAAATCCTCACCGATTTTTGCTTTGTACTCATCACGGAAGAGATAAGCCAGTCTCTTTAAGTCCTCAGCCGTTAAATCAACGTCTTCTGTGACTCCTTTTTCCTTTTTCACCTTGTCGATTAATTCTTCAAAATATTTCTTTCCGACTTCCATTACTACGTCAGAAAACATCTGGATAAATCTACGGTAGCAGTCCCAGGCCCACCTTGGATTTGATGATTTTGCGGCCAGAACTTCAACCACCTCTTCGTTTAAGCCTAGATTTAAGATGGTGTCCATCATTCCCGGCATGGACGCTCTTGCACCGGAACGGACAGAAACCAGGAGAGGATTTTCTTTGTCGCCAAATTTTTTTCCTGCAATCTCCTCCATCTTAACGATGTATTCCATGATTTGACCCATGATCTCATCATTGATTTTTTCGCCGTCTTCATAATACTGGGTACAGGCTTCTGTTGTAATGGTAAACCCCTGAGGTACTGGAAGACCCAGATTCGTCATCTCTGCCAGATTGGCCCCCTTGCCCCCTAAGAGATTCTTCATCTCAGCATTGCCCTCGGTAAACAGATAAACCCATTTTTTTGCCATAAGTAAAGTTCCTCCTCAAAAATGTGTTGGTTAGTTTACTCTTCCACTATATTCCAAATCGGAAAAGTCATGCAAATATTATAACATAAATAGACGCCTAGTAAATAGCTTTTCCCAGTTTTTTATATAAAATTTCGTCATTTTTCGATACAATTATACTTTTTTCGCGCTTATAGTCTGTCTTTTTCTTATATGCGATTATAGGTCGTATATACGAATTTATGGGACAAATATCATTTTTTTGCTCTTTATTTAGGAAGCTTCCAGTAATTGGAAGTGACAAATTTGGTAAAAACCGTATAATAAACTGGGAGATATAAAACCACGTTTATTTGCCATGGATTTTCGGTAAAATAACATCAAATAAGATTGTCTAAGAAACAAAAATATGATACATTATTGTTATCTCTGAAAAACAATCAATAATAGGAGGAAAAAAGCATTATGAAAAAGAGAGCATTAGCATTGGCTATGGCAGTTTTAATGACTGCTTCCTTAAGCGCATGTGGTTCTTCCAAGCCTGGCACATCTACAACTGCTGCGCCTGCGGAAACAACGACTGCTGCTGCAGAATCCAAGGGGGATACTTCCAAAAAGTCTGACTCCTCCACCGGATACGAGATCGCGTTGGTTACAGACTTAGGAACCATCGACGACAAATCATTTAACCAGGGTGCCTGGGAAGGAATGAAGAAATACGCTGAGGAAAAAGGAATCTCCTACAAGTACTATCAGCCACAGGAAGGAACCACTGATTCCTATCTTGAGACCATTGGTCTTGCAGTGGAAGGCGGAGCTAAGTTAGTTGTCTGTCCTGGTTTCTTATTCGAGGAGCCTGTTTTCATGGCTCAGGATCAGTACAAAGATGTTAGCTTTATCCTTCTCGACGGAGAGCCACACAATGCTGACTATTCCGAAAAAAGAATTGAGAAAAATGTAATGCCTATCCTTTTCCAGGAGGACGAGCCTGGTTTCTTAGCCGGCTACGCTGCTGTTAAAGATGGCAATACAAAGCTTGGTTTCTTAGGCGGTATGGCTGTTCCTGCAGTTGTTCGTTTCGGATACGGTTTTGCAGAGGGTGCTGACTACGCTGCAAAAGAATTAGGCATTGATAACATTGAAATTATGTACAACTATACTGGTGCATTTGCTGCTACACCTGAAGCACAGTCTATGGCTGCTTCCTGGTTCCAGAACGGAACTCAAGTCATCTTCGGCTGCGGTGGTGCGGTTGGTAACTCCGTAATGGCTGCTGCTGAAGAAAAAGGCGGTAAGATGATCGGTGTTGACGTTGACCAGAGCTTTGAATCACCATCTGTTATTACCTCTGCTATGAAACAGCTCTCAGTTTCTGTATATGATGGCGTAAAGGCTTACTATGACAATCAGTTCCCAGGCGGCAAGACAAGCATCTTCACCGCAAAGAACGACGGTATCGGCCTTCCAATGGAAACTTCCAAGTTCACAAAGTTTACAAAAGAAGACTACGATAAGATTTACGGCGTGTTAAAAGAAGGTAAAGTAACACTCGTTCAGCCTTCTCAGGATAACAACAATCCTAACGTTGACTTAAAGCTTGAAAAAACAAAAATCAATTTTGTAGAATAATCTGCAAAAATAGCCCTGGGGGCATACCACGATGCTCCTTATAGGAGCAGATAGGAGGAAAGGAGATGCCGTTTGTTCACCAGTCAATTAAGACATGGTTTCTTACGGCATCTCCTTTCTCTATTTATAAGAAAAATAATCTAAGGCATATTTTGAAGAATTGGTACCGGGTCCCATAGTCAGGTACCGTAGTTAGGGGGATTTTATGGACTATATTATTGAGATGCTGCACATCACAAAAGAATTTCCCGGTATCATCGCCAACGATGACATTACACTGCAGTTAAAGAAAGGCGAGATACACGCCCTGCTTGGTGAAAACGGCGCAGGGAAATCCACTCTTATGAGTGTTTTATTTGGTCTGTACCAGCCGGAAAAAGGTGTGATTAAGGTTCGCGGTAAGGAAGAAAAGATTACCGGACCACTGGATGCCAATACCTTAGGAATCGGCATGGTTCATCAGCATTTTAAGCTGGTTGAGAATTTTACCGTACTGCAGAACATTGTTCTTGGTATGGAAACAACGAAGCGGGGCTTCTTAAAGATGGACGACGCCCGCAAAAAAGTAATGGAATTAAGTGAAAAATATAAATTGTTCGTGAACCCGGATGCCCTCATATCGGATATTACGGTGGGCATGCAGCAAAGGGTCGAGATTCTTAAAATGCTTTACCGTGATAACGAAATTATGATTTTTGACGAACCCACAGCGGTTTTGACCCCTCAGGAGATCGATGAACTGATGCAGATCATGAGAGACCTGGTAAAAGAAGGTAAATCCATACTGTTCATCACTCACAAGCTCAATGAAATCAAGGCGGTTGCAGACCGTTGCAGCGTACTGCGCCGCGGTAAATATATTGGAACTGTAGACGTAGCAGGTACCACAGCAGAGGAAATGTCTGAGATGATGGTAGGCCGTAAGGTGAATCTGACGGTTGACAAAAAGCAGGCAGCTCCCGGTGAAGTGGTACTGGAAATCAAAAACCTTTCTGTAGAAGCCAAACGGGAAGGACAGAAAAAGAAGCTGGTTCATGATGTTAATTTCCAGGTAAAAAGAGGCGAAATCGTCTGCATCGCAGGAATCGACGGAAACGGCCAGACAGAGCTGATCCATGCGATCACCGGTATCTCTGATATGAGTTCCGGTACCGTTTCTATTAACGGGGAAGACATGACGAAAAAAAGCATCCGCTATAAAAATACCCATGGCTTGTCCCACATACCGGAAGACCGTCATAAACATGGCCTCGTTCTGGAATATAACCTGGCTTACAACATGATTTTACAGCAATATTTTGAATCCGGTTTCCAAAGCGGTACATTTTTAAAGAATGATAAGATTTATGAATATGCGGAAAAGCTAATTGGGGATTACGATATCAGAAGCAGCGAAGGCCCATTTACCATCTCCCGCAGCATGTCAGGCGGCAACCAGCAAAAAGCAATTGTTGCCAGAGAGATTTCCAAATCACCTGACATCCTTTTGGCAGTTCAGCCTACCAGAGGTCTTGATGTAGGTGCCATTGAGTACATCCACAATCAGCTGATCAAACAGAGAGATGCTGGCGCGGCTATCCTTTTGGTTTCTCTGGAATTAGATGAAGTTATGAATTTAAGCGACCGTATTTTAGTCATGTTCGAAGGCGAGATTGTCGCTGACTTAGATCCTGAGAATGTTACGGTTCAGGAACTGGGTCTTTACATGGCAGGCGCAAAGAAAGAAGGTGAGCGGTCATGAAACAGAAATCAACCAATAATTACACAGGCATACTCTCTTCCATTTTTGCCATTGTTTTAGGACTTATTGTAGGTCTTATTGTCCTGTTCTTCTGTAATTCCGAACAGGCACTTCCGGGCTTTGCCACCATTTTAACTGGTGCATTTACCCATGGTGCAAAAGGAGTTGGTCAGGTCTTTTACTATGCCACTCCCATTATCTTAACCGGTCTTTCCGTAGGGTTCGCCTTTAAAACAGGGCTCTTTAATATCGGAACTCCCGGACAGTTTATCATGGGCGCCTTTGGTGCGGTATACGTTGGAATCATGTTCACCTCATTAGGTCCGGTTCACTGGATCGCAGCTCTTCTTACCAGCGTTTTATTTGGAGCTTTATGGGGACTGGTGCCAGGACTTTTAAAAGCTTATTTTAACGTGAATGAAGTGATTGCTTCTATTATGATGAACTACACCGGAATGTATCTGGTAAACTGGATCGTAAAAAGCTATAAGCCGCTGTTTAACAATCTGCGGAACGAATCCCGTAATGTAGCAGTCACAGCCAATATTCCTAAGATGGGCCTTGATAAGATCTTCCCAGGCTCCAGTGTAAACGGAGGCATTATCATTGCGATCTTAGTCGTTATTTTAATCTGGCTGATCTTAAATAAGACAACCTTTGGCTATGAGCTAAAGGCAGTAGGCTTTAACCGGGATGCCAGCAAATACGCGGGTATCAACGAGAAAAAGAGCATTATCCTTTCCATGGTGATCGCAGGTGCCATTGCAGGACTGGCAGGCGGCTTATTATATCTGGCAGGAACCGGTAAGCATATTGAGATTAAGGATGTATTGCCTTCTGAAGGCTTTACCGGAATCTCTGTTGCTCTTCTTGCTCTTAATAACCCCATCGGAATCCTTTTCTCCGGTATCTTTATTGCTTACTTAACAGCCGGCGGATTTTATCTCCAGCTATTTGAATTTTCAACCGAAATTATTGATATCATCGTAGCCGTTATTATCTACTTCAGTGCCTTTGCCTTAATGGTCAAGCTGCTGATCAGCAAGCTCCACGGCAGAAAGTCGACCACTTCAGAACAGTCCAGGGAAGGAGGAAAGAAATCATGAATGTAGTTTACTTTATCTTTCAGCAGACCATGTATTTCATGATCCCTCTTATGATCGTTGCCTTAGGTGCCATGTTCTCTGAGCGAAGCGGTATCATTAACATCGCTTTGGAAGGAATTATGACCATGGGCGCATTTACAGGAGTTCTGTTTTTAAGCCTTACAGGGGCAAGCATGAGCGGTCAGAGCCAGCTTATCATCGCTGCAGTGATCTCCATGGCAACAGGAATGGTATTTTCTCTCTTCCATGCCTATGCTTCCATTAACATGAAATCCGATCAGGTTATAAGCGGTACTGCCCTTAATATGTTCGCTCCCGCATTCGCCATCTTCGTAGCACGTGTCATTCAGGGCGTTCAGCAGGTACCTTTTAGCAACACCTTCCGTATCGTCTCTGTTCCAGTGTTAGGTAAGATTCCATTTATCGGACCTCTCCTGTTCCAGAATGCATACATTACCACTTATATTGGAATCGCTATCTTTATTCTCTCTTATGTGGTGCTTTATAAGACAAGGTTTGGACTTCGCCTCCGTTCCTGCGGTGAGCACCCTCAGGCAGCTGATGCGGCAGGAATCAACGTATATCATATGCAGTATGCCGGAGTGCTCATATCCGGCGCTCTGGGCGGACTTGGAGGACTTGTCTTTGTAGTTCCCACCTCCACCAACTTTAACGCCGATGTAGCCGGTTACGGCTTCCTGGCACTGGCTGTACTCATCTTCGGACAGTGGAAGCCGGTGAACATTATGTTTGCCTCCCTGTTCTTTGGACTCATGAAGGCTGTGGCATCTGCTTACTCCGGAATCCCATTTTTACATTCCCTGGGCATTCCAAGCTACTTCTACAAGATGGTGCCATATATTATTACTCTGATTGTACTGATCTTTACCTCCAGAAACTCTCAGGCTCCTAAGGCAGAGGGTATTCCTTATGATAAAGGACAAAGATAGTAAATGATAATAGGGAAAGGACCTTGGAAATGTCTTTTCAGACAGACCAAGGTTCTTTTTTTGCACCAGTTTTATCAATATTATGTGAAGAGGCCTTGTGTCCATTTAACGAACTGTAAACTTCTTACCTCGTCTGATAGAGCCGTCACTGTTCCATTCTGTGTAGACGTATGGACCACCGTCTGTGGTTCCATTTTCCGTAAAGTAATGGTTGGTACCATTGTAATCAATTGGGCCAGTCATCATTTTCAGGGTACTGGTATTAAAGTAATAGACATTGTCATTGATCTTCATTATTCCCCCCTGAAGCTCACCGGTATCAGACGCATAATACCAGGTATTATCTCTTTGAATCCACCCGGTACGCATAAGCTGGTCATTGCCAAAGAAAAACCAATGGCTTTTATAATTGACCCAGTTATTGGTACAATAATCCCCTGATCCCCACTGGTACTTTACTCCCTGTGGTGTGGTGACAAATCCGGCCGCAAATGAAGATATCGCGCTTCCTATCGATAAAGCCATAGATAGTGCTGTAACTACTAAATACTTTCTTTTCATAGGTTTGACCTCCTTATCAATGCATTAGCATTTGGATTTGCCTAGAGTATATAACTGGATCGGTTTCAAGTCAACAAAGTTCAGGTATCCGTAAAGATATGTAAATGAAATGTAAATATTTGGTAATAATGCGTGAAACCTTAAGAAAACTGTAAATATTTTTCAATTTGAGAAATAAATTTCACAATTTTACTACATCAGGCAGTGTCTGTCCATGGGGGTATTTGACCCGATTTCCTTCCCGGACTGTATGAGGGATACCAGATAAAATGGGGTTTCCTCTTCCTCCACTCCTTTTAGAATCTCAATTTCAACCACATGCTTTCCCGGCGTTCCGTGATGAAGGAGATTGGTCAGCGCGAGACAGTCTCCCCACTCCTCATCGAAGTTTCCGTCCAGAATGACGCCATGATCCCTGTCTCCATCAAGATAGGCTGCTGCCACTGGCGCAGGTCTCTTTATGGTTCTTCGGTATTGTACCGAAAGGCTGCTGCCCTCCGTCTCAAAAACAATACGGTCCCCACTGCATCGGCTGATCCAGCCTCCTTTAAAGACATCTGTTACTCCGTTTTTTATAGAATCATCGCGTAGAAAGCCCCTGCACTGGAACGGAGTTATGTTATTTTGTATCCGACTGGCGTCCTGGTAGCTGCACGGAGTTAAAGGAACTGGCATATTGGGTTGACCTGTATCCTCTGACGGTACAGGATCCATTCCTTTTATTTCCTCCAAAGCTATGATGATTAAATCAGCAATCTTTTTATGTCCCTCGTCATTGGGATGAAGCCCATCGGGAGTTATGTCTTTTATGGCTGTCTTGCCGTCTAATATGTCCTGATAGAGAGTTTCCTTTATGGAAACATAAGGGATGGAATAATGGTCCAGGACTTTCTTATGACGCTCCAATGCCGAGCTTCCATCTTCATAAAATGCATTGCACAAAGCCATGACTCCAGGTCTTTTAGAGTGGGATAAAATACGCACAATCAGGCTTTCATATGTTTCCATGAAAAAATCCGTATTGTCATCATTGACCGAAAAATCAAGAATTATAAAATCCGGGTTACGGGAAAGAACATCTTCCTGAGCTCTGGCTGCACCGAATAAGGAATTGGTCCCCCCAATTCCGGCATTGATGTAGGTAAAGCTTGCATTAGGAAATGTTTTCTTCCACCACTCATATACAAGATAAGCATAACAGGTTACTGGTTTTGTGGCTAAAGAGCCCTGAGTGATGGAACCGCCAAGAAACGCCAGCACCACATGCTTTCCCTCCTGAGCCTTTTTAACTGCCTGAACGATATCTCTTGGATTCTCTAAGTGAATCCCACGTAATTTCATCCTTCTCCCCCTTTTCTATGCTGGTTAAAACATCTTTCTTCAACGCTTTTAGCTTTTCATCGGCATCATGAAATGATTTTCCTTTTACTCCAAAATAAAACTTGATTTTAGGCTCCGTTCCAGAAGGTCTTATGGCAAACCAGGCATCCTCCGATAAGAGGAAGCGAAGTACGTTTGATTTGGGAAACCTTCCAGATACCCCTTCTCCTGTTTCATAATCTTCCTTTTTTATTATCTTAAAGCCACCTGCCATTTCCGGTGAATGGGTTCGGAAGGTCTCCATAATTTTGTTCATTTGAGTCAGACCATCTTCTCCTTTTAAGGTTACAGATTCCAGACACTCCTGATAGTAGCCAAATTCTTTATATAGCTGATTTAATTCTTCCCAGACAGAGCTGTCCTTTGTCTTATAATAGGCCGCGGCCTCGCACAAGACCATGACCGCTGAAATGGCGTCCTTATCTCTGACACAGGTCTCCACCAGACAGCCGCAACTTTCCTCAAAACCAAACTGGTAGGTGAATTCCTCAGATTCTTCAAAGATTTTCATCTGCTCTCCTATGTACTTAAACCCGGTTAAGACCTCAATCAGCTTCATTTTATACTTCTCTGCCAGAGGTCTTGCCATTTGCGTGGTTACAATGGTTTTTACTACAGCTCCTTTCAAGGGGAGATTTCCTGTTTCCTTTCTCCTTAAGAGAAGATAATTGCATATTAATATTCCGGTCATATTCCCGGTCAAACGGCAGTATTTACCGGTTTGGTCATCCCTTACATAAACACCCATACGGTCTCCATCAGGGTCCGTAGCCAGAACAAGATCAGCGACTGCCTTTTCGGCAAGCTTAAGAGCCAGCGCAAAGGCACTTTCTTCTTCCGGGTTTGGGGACTTTACTGTCTTAAAATCACCGTCTGGTTCCATCTGCTCCTCGACAGTAAACACATTGGTAAATCCCAGATGGGATAACAATCGCCGTACCGGCAGATTCCCGGTGCCATGAAGAGGCGTGTATACAATATTCACTCCCTTTGCGGCCTGTAATAGAGCCTTGGGAGATGATACCCATTGTTCCATTTCCTTTATGTAAGCGTCCTCCAGCTCATCTCCGATCCAATGAAGCAGTCTCTTTTCTTCTGCCTCTTCCAACGGAAGTCTCTTGATGGAACCATAATCCTTTATTCCGGTGATACATCGTCCTATTTCCTTATCCTTTGGAGAAGTAATCTGTGCCCCATCATCCCAGTATACCTTATATCCGTTGTATTCCGGTGGGTTATGGCTGGCTGTGATAACAATACCAGCAGCAAGAGAAAGGCTGCGAATGGCATATGAAAGTAAGGGGGTAGGTGTCAGTCTGGAAAACAAGTAGACCGGAATCTGGTTTCCGGCCAGACATCTGGCTGTCTCTTCAGCAAATTCCCTGGACATATGTCTGGAATCATAGGCGATACCAACGCCCTTTTCCCATTTTCCACTCTCTTTAAGATAATTGGCTAGTCCCTGAGTCACCCTCGCCACCGTATACCGGTTCATCCGGTTGGTTCCGGCTCCCATAACTCCTCTGATTCCTCCAGTGCCAAATTCCAGTTCCTTTGAAAAGCGATCCTTAATTTCTTCTTTCTGGTTCCTGATTGCTTCCAGCTCTTTTCCTGTTTCATGGGAAAACAAAGGACTGGTACACCAATATTCATACTGATCTATATATGTCATAATCTGCTCTCCATCAAATGACCATCAAAACCGAATTCATCCCGCCAGATTTCTTCTCCTAAACCATTGATATACTCCGACAGCTCTCCGGCCATTTCCTCTGCTTCTGGAATCCTGATATGTCCCGGTGTTCCACAACCGTTTCTCTTATAAAGGAAATGAGATACACGGTCATCCTTAAGTGTACTCCACACTTCTTCGATTGTCCTGTCCCAGTTATGGTGATGGCACAGTATGGTTGTTGTCAGGATTAGAAATGCCTGTGGATAGAGTTCTCTTAACTTCTGTATAAAACAGGTGTAGTGGGCCCTCCATTCCATTGCTTTCTGACCATCATAATCTTCCTTCATGAAATCCTCTGGGTGGCTGTCATTTTGACCCAAAGCTATAATTACTACATGAGGACGATACTCCTTAAAGTCCCACAGACTGGTTCTTCCTATTGTGGGTTGGTACTGAACCTTATCATAGACCCACTCCATACCAATGGGCCTTGGAGATTCAAACCAGCCCGTTCCATTTCTAAGGGCAATTCCGCCCTGGGAGATATTGTGGATGGAGGCATGAAGCTTTCTTGCCGTCATCCAGGCATAAGAGTACCAGCTATTGGAGTACTCTCCCTGATGAACCGGGTCAACTTTTCCCACATAATCAGTGGCTTCTGATACCTCTCCTGCACTGACAGAATCCCCGTAAACCTCGATTCTCCGTTTGGGCAAAGGCTCTGGTTCCATGAGGGAACCGCCCTTTGGCAGTAGAAAGCCCTCTAGGGAAATGGTATGGCAGGAATCCTGACGCTTGAACAGCAACAGGCTGTGCCTGCCCTCTCCCAGTTCCTTTCCCAGACAAAGACTGGTTTTTCCTTCCCCGGGAAGTTTTGCTTTTCTCTGGCCTCCATCTAAAATCCAGCCAATGTAATTATCCCAGTATACGGAATGGTTCTCCAGTTCTACTTCAACAGAGTCTCCTATAAATTCCAGCCTTACAAAACTGCAGGGATAAATAAACTCCGGCCGCCCCTTGTCATCTCTTCCGATCCTGCCACAGTACTGCAAAAAGGGGTGGTCTGCTTTTATAAACAGCTTCTCATTCATACCTTATAAGCTCCTTATTCTTGTGAATCAGGGCAATTCTCTGCCTCACACAATCAGCACTCCTTAAAGGGTCCTCAGGCGTAGAAAACACGTAATCCATCAGCTTCTCTACAGTGGTGACTGCCACATGGATTCTGGTATCTGAGGAAGCATAATAAAGATATACCTCTCCATTTTCACGGGCAATTGCCCCATTGGTAAAGACCACATTGGAAACATCTCCTACCCGTTCCTCTCCTCTTGGTCCAAGAAGAAGGCCAGAAGGCTCTGCTATGACTTTAGATGGCTCTTTTAAATCTGTTGCAAAGGCATAGAGAACATATCTGAGTCCTGCTGCCGTATACCTGACTCCGTGAGCGATGTGGATCCAGCCAGCCGGTGTTTTAATGGGAACAGCCCCGGCTCCATTTTTCGCTTCTGTTATGGTATGATAACGGCGTTTGCTGGTGATGATTTCTTCGTCTATGACTCCGTGGCGGATATCCTTGCAAAGGCCAAAGCCAATTCCACCGCCGCTTCCAGTCTCAATAAAGTCATCCATGGGTCTTGTATAAAACCCGTAACAGCCATTTACAAATTCAGGGTGAAGCATGACATTGCGCTGCTGAGGGGAACGAAGTGTCTTAAGATTATCAAGACGCTCCCAGGTTTTTAAATCCTTTGTTCTGACAATACCTGCCTGGGCCACTGCTTTTGATAAATCAGAAGAAGTGGAGTCGTGGCTTTCTGAGCAGAATACCCCGTAAATCCAGCCGTCCTCATGCTTTGTCAGCCTCATATCATACACATTAGTTTCTTCCGGGCAGGTGTCAGGAAGAGTGACTGGTTCTTCTAAGAAGCGGAAACCATCGATTCCATTCTTGCTTTCTGCTACCGCAAAAAATGATTTCCGGTCGTTTCCTTCCACCCTCGCAATGAGATAAAACTTTCCATTTAATTCAATGGCTCCGGCATTCATCACTGCATTGATACCAAGACGCTCCATAAAATAAGGATTGGTGTTCCAGTTAACATCATATCTCCAGGTAAGAGGCACATGGTCCCTGGTCAGGACCGGGTATTTATATCGGTCAAAGATGCCGTTATACCAATCTGTCTTTTCATTCCTCCTGCCAATTAACTGATCCTGCCTGTTCTTTTCCGCTTCATACCGCGGGTGAAGAATGCCAAGTCTCTTTATGACTTCCATGCACATTCTTCCATTGTGATAAGGACATTTCCAAGGCTCCACCAGAGGATCGTCACCAGAAGGTGCTTCCCCTCCACAAATCCGGTAGAACCATTCTGACCCGGGTCTTTGGTCCACCACCCGTTTTTTTATGTAGCTCCAGATATCCTCTGCGGCTTTAAAGAACCTGGTATCCTCCGGCTGTTTCTCCCAGGCATTTAAAAATCCCACCACGCCCTCTGCCTGAACCCACCAGATCCGGTCTTCATCGGCTCTGCCATTTTCCCATTCATTTAAAAGGCTATGGTCTTTATAAGCCAGCTCATAGACCTGTTCAGCCAGCATTCTGGTCAATGGTTCCATTCTCTTTTGATATTCCGAATCTCCTAACATTCCGGTACAACGGTCAATAAGCCAGGAAGCCTCTATGTCATGACCATAGGAATGAAGGTCTAAAAGGGATTTCCAGTCATTGTCGAAAAATACCTCCAGCCGCCTTTTTTCAGTATTAAACACACGGCTTTCAAGTACATCTAAAAGATGCCTCAGGGTTTTAGCCACTCTGGGAGCATGGTCCACCCGGTAAAGCTCTGTATACGCCTCCAGCAGGTGAAGCAGCGTGTTCATGGTTCTTTCTGCCATGACTCCGTGCTCTGAAAGCTTATCATTTCTGATAGGGTGGAAGGAAGAATCATAAGCTTCTCCGTAACCATCCATAGACCGGAAGGAATGCTCAATCTGGTCAAAAAGATCATAAGCAAGACCCAACGCCTCTGGTTGCCGGGAGGCATCGTAATAGGCTGATAGGGCGTAGACGGCAAACGCCTGATTATAGGTGTGTTTTGTCCGGTCCACCGGCTTTCCATCGTAGGATACCGACCAGTACACCCCTCCTTCTGCCCGGTCCAGACAGAAGTTTTTTAGGAACCGAAAACTATGATCCGCGTAATCCAGAAGGTCCTTTCGCTTTAAAGTCAGAGAAGCATTGGAAAAGAACCATAATATCCTGCTGTTTAAGATAACTCCCTTATCTGCCTTTTCATCCACCTTAAGGTCATGGCCCACGTAGCCGTAATAGCCTCCGTACACCTCATCCTTTAATCCTTCCCAGAATGGGAGCAGCTTTGTCTCCAGATGCTCCCTCATTTCTTCTGCCATCGTTTCCTTCATGTATTACTCCCTTTCTGTCCCTGCTATCGTCTTCCTGGTTCCTGGTCCTCTTCCGTTAAAACACTATGTTCCTTTATGTAAGTGACTATTTCCTCTGCCCTTGTAAAGGCCAGGGCCACGTAGCTGTCTGCCGCGCCGTAATAGATGGCTATTCTTCCATCCTCCGGGTCACAGATCGTGGCGCAGGGGAAGCAGACATTGGGAACAAATCCCCGTTCCTCATACCAGGTTTCAGGGGTCAGAAGGAAATTTTCACACCGGTATTTGACCACGGAAGGATTGTCGATATCTAAAATAGCCCCCCCAATGCTGTATACGAATCCATTGCAGGTGCCGGATACCCCATGGTAAAATAAGAGCCAGCCTTCATTGGTCTCAATAGGAGCTGCACCTCCCCCAATCTTTAAGGATTGCCACCATTCCTTGCCCTTTCCCATTACGTGGCGGTGTTTTCCCCAGTAAACAAGATCCGGGCTCTCGCTTAGAAAAATATCTCCAAAAGGGGTATGACCGCTGTCACTGGGACGAGAGAGCATCATAAAATTCCCATTTACCTTTCTGGGAAATAAGACGGCATTCCGGTTAAATGGAAGAAAGGGATTCTCGAGCCTGACAAACGTCTTAAAATCCTGTGTTTTTGCCATACCAATGGAAGCTCCGTAAAAATCCTGACACCATATGATATAGTAGGTGTCCTCCACCTTTACCAGACGGGGATCATAGGCATATCTTGGCATGAACTCCTGACCTTCCTCGTCGACGAACGTAATCTTTTCTTCTTCAAACTCCCAATGAATTCCGTCTTTGCTTCTGCCAAGATAAATATAGGGAATTCCATTGTTCTGCTCTCCCCGGAACACGCCGATAAAGCTGTTCTCATAGGGAATCACGGCAGAATTAAATATCCTGGCCACATGATCTATGGGATTTCTTCCGATAATAGGATTTTCTGTATAGCGCCAGATTGGGGATCCTGTACATGTTCCTGCTGGCTCCTGCCATGGCATTGCCTTTATTTTAGGTGTATATAATTTCATGGTTTTCCTCCTAACCTTTGACTGCTCCCTGAGTCAGTCCGCTGTATATTTGTTTCTGACAGAATATAAATACAAAAAGTGCTGGCAGCAAGGTAATGATTACACCTGCGCAGATATAGTTATACTGGCTGCCAAGTGGCCCTGTAAATTTATAGAGAGACGTAGCCACGGTTACCAGACGGTTCTTATCCTGGAGATATAAGTTTGCCATATAGTATTCGTTATAAGTCCCAACGCCTTTTAATATCATCACCGTTATGATGGCTGGTTTTAAAAGGGGCATTAATACCCGGAAAAATACACCGAAATACGTGCAGCCGTCCATAATGGCTGACTCATCTAAGGATATTGGTATGTTTTCAAAAAACTGAATGAAGATGTAAATGGAGATTACATCGGTTCCCATCATCAGAATAATGTATCCTGTAAGGGTATTGATTAAGTGAAATTCATACATCAGCTGATAGACCGATACCTGCATGGCGATTCCAGGCAGCATGGCTGCAAATAAAAAGAGATTCCTGATGAGCCCATTTCCAAGAAACTTAAAACGGTTCAATATGTAGGCAAGCATGGAACCTGTGAGCACGGAACCAAGGAGAACAAATACTAAAATTACAAGGGAATTGCGAAATGCAGTTGCCATATTCGCCTGATTCCATGCCTGAATAAAGTTTCCTCCATACAGCCAGTTTTGAGGTAAAGTCATGACATTGGTGGAAGCATATTCTTTTTCTGTTTTACATGCAGTTATGACGCATACCACCACAGGAGTCACGGATACAAAAGCGCCCGCCATAAGAGTCAGATATTGAAAGAACTTCCATAATCGCTTTTTTACTTTATGACGATTCACTAAGCCCCCTCCTTTCGGGAGATCATTTCTCTTTTTCTCCTCAGCCTCTTTTCCCGCCAGGAATCCTCTTCCCCTTCTCCGAAGAAATATCTAAAAATAAGTTTCTGGAACAGAGTGGCTGCCAGAATGATCACAAGCAGAATCACAGCCATTGCAGAAGCGAGGCCTACCTTTTGATTTTCATGAGCCAGTTTATTCATGACCACAAAATAAGTTGCGGTCCCAAAGCT
Source organism: [Clostridium] aerotolerans DSM 5434 (assembly GCF_000687555.1). Classification (GTDB taxonomy): domain Bacteria; phylum Bacillota; class Clostridia; order Lachnospirales; family Lachnospiraceae; genus Lacrimispora; species Lacrimispora aerotolerans. The sequence continues at coordinate 308,911 of NZ_JHWJ01000002.1, forward strand.
TCCGTTGGTAATGACATAGGGTGGTTCAAATGCGCTTAGGGAACCAGTGATGGACAAAATCAGATTGAGGACAATAACAGTCTTAATGCTTGGAAATACGATATACCGGAATTTTTTCCATTCATCTGCCCCATCTATAGCAGCCGCCTCATACATGGTGGAATCCACGGACATAATGGCACCGATAAATAAAACCATGTTCTGTCCCATGTACCTCCATATCGAGGTAGCCGCTATGGAAATATTATTGATCCGTGTATCTTTCAGCCAGTAAGGCAACTGATCCTGTGTAAAGCCGAACCAGGAAAGGACAGTATCGAAAACAAACCCTCTGGTATAGAAAAACTTGAAAATAAAGCCTACTGCGATTCCACAGATGAGATATGGAAAAAACATAAACCCCTTAAACAAATTACCACACCGGATATTGGTACTGAGTACGGAAGCAAAGTAAAGAGCCAGGGACATCTGAACAAAGCATGCCCCTATGTAGTAAAGACTCAGTCTCAATGCTTTAAAGCAATCATCTCTTTGAAACACATCCAGATAATTTTGTATTCCTACATATTCCCTTTTTCCAATGTACTTCATATCGAAAAAGCTAAAGCCCATCATTTTCACAAAAGGAATATAGGTAAATACCAAAAGCAGGAATACGGGTATAAACATAAATGTCAGGATGACAAGCCACCGGTTCACTTTCCCCTTTTGGAGCCATTTCACCACATGGGCCGCCATGTTCGATCTTTTACTCAAAGCTGTCTCCTCCTACTTTATCGCTCCGAACTTTTTCTGAGAAGCAGTCCATCTGGCATTCCAGTCAGCCATGATCTCATCAAGAGTCGGAGAACCGGTTGTGGCTGCTTCCAGGATTTTAGAGACTCCGTCGGGGGATACGTTAAGGCCTACCTCAGAATCATTGTTGATATCATTGTAAAGCGTCTCCTCTCCCTCTGGAGCCGGGTTATCGATGACTAATTCAATTCCATCAAACATCTTATAGACGTCCGGATACTTTTCCCCTACGCAGATGGGAATCCCGCCCTGGTCATAGGCAAAATTAGACTTTTCCGTAAGCCATTTGATGTAAAGCATGGAAGCGATCTGATTATCCTGGCTGCTGTTCAAATTAATGCCATAATTATAATCGGGAGCTGCGGAGACATATTGTTTTCCATTTACAGTAATAGGAAATGGCATATATCCGATGTCATCCCCATGATCTCCTGCCCCCTGCATCTGAACTACAGACCAGGAGCCCAGTGCCATGGTCGCAATCTTACCGCTGTTCATCATGCCCTTGCTTCCCTCCCAGTCCGTTGTGGTTGGATCTTCTTCCGTCAGTCCTCGTTTCACAGCCTCATATAAAACGTAATAAACCGCATAAGGTCCTGTCATATCTGCCCGCTTTTCAAATGGATTTTTGCTGTGGAGCAGCTCATTGTTGGCAAAGTCCGGATCTCCTGTGGCAGATCCTGTAATATAGGCATCCCAGGCCGTCATCGTCCAGTTTGCCGCGAAATTGGTATACATGGGAATCGCGTCTGTATTATCCTTGATTTTCTGTAAGGCTGCCAGAAAATCGTCGGGCGTTTTGGGAAGCTCCGTAATCCCTGCATCTGCAAAAACCTTTTTGTTATATACAATTCCCTGTACATTTCCCATAGACGGGATTCCATAGACCACATTTTTATAGGAATAGTTATTCAGCATGACGTACTTCTTTTCCAGCTCTGTGATATCTCCAAAAGGAAGGAAATAATTTTTCAGTTCATTCTTATCGATCTGAGTAGGAACCATGCAGATATCGCCCCAATCTCCTGTGGTGAGTCTGGTAATAATATCATCCGCATAACTGGTGATTCCTTCGTATGTAATTGTTACGCCCGGATACATCTTCTGGAATTCTTTTATGTAATCCTGAAAGACCGTATCAATGATATCTGTCTTGTGTGTGATAAATCTTAAATCTGCTTTGATATCCTTATAATCTTCTCCCACCTTCAAATCTGTAAATTTAGGCAGCTCAGCTGCCTTCTCTTCTTTGGCTGCCTGGGTTGCTGTGGCTTTTGCGCCGCCGCAGCCTGCCAGGGAAGCAGCCATCACTGCCGCCAGTCCTGCCGCCCCAATTCGTTTCCAAACCTTCATCATGCTTCCTCCTTCATTATTTAATCCTGTTAATTTCAGGATTTTATTAATTTATTTTAAGTTAATTTAAGTATATTTTAAAGTTAATCCATATTCATCGACCATTCTTGCGACTTATCATGAATCCTTGTTTATTTTTATGCACTACCTCTGTTTTATATCATTTATTTCATTTTTTTTGTTTATATTGTTATATTTATCCTGGATTTTAGTAAGACACTTTCGTTATAAATGATTTTTTTATTCTGTTTTTAACTTTAATTTTATGGTTTATTATGCTAGACTATAAAAAAACAGATGAAAAGAGGTGCGTTTTGGAATTCAACAAACTTTTTTTAGCTCATTTATTAAGTAATAACAAGCTAACTTCTGCTTTCAGTGCCAGCCAGTGTCTGCCCCCTGAATATCCCCTTAAACCAGAAGATGGTGATTCCTTACTTTCCCTGATGGCAGCCGGATATATGAATACCTGTTACCCTTACCGTTACGAAATTACAGATCTTCCCTGCTTTTGTATTCTGTATACTGTATCAGGAAGCGGTGTGTACGAAACTGGTGATAAGAGGCTTTCCCTTTCACCCGAAACCTTTCTTTTTATCGATGGTTCTATCCGCCATAAAATTTACACAGAAAAAAACAGCTGGAATTATTACCAGCTGTTTATAGAAAAAACAAAATGCTTATTCTTTTTTAGAGAGTTTATAAAAACGTGGGGCAGTCTTACCGTCATTCCAGCCACCCCATATATCCTGTCTCTTTTTTCCCGCCTCACTGAGATTCCTGAATTCTTAAGCAGGGACAACTTAATCATCAATCACCGGCTTCTTACAGACCTGCTTACGGCTGCTGTCCTGCCTCCTTTTGCCTCCCAGTCTGATGTGGCCCCTCCTTATTTAAGGGAAATGAAAAAAATAATGGACACCCGGTACGCCTCTTCCCACAGCCTCACTCAATTTGAGCAGACACTGGGAATCAGCAGATACCGGCTGTCCAGAGAATTTCATGAGCTTTATCAGGTCCCGCCTTTGCAGTATTTAAACAGGCGGAGAATTGAAGAAGCAAAAAAGCTGCTTCAGGATCCAGCCATCACCGTGTACGAAGCAGGCCGGCGGGTGGGAATGGAAAACACCACTCATTTTATCCGTATCTTTCGCAAATACACAGGAACGACGCCTGCCAATTACAAAAATTCCCTGCCCACTTAGATTTCTGACACGCTTTTTTTCTTGACCAGTCCCCCTGCTACGATCTGGATTCCAGAAATGTAAGGCTCTTTTTTAATCTTACTTACCAGATTTTCCACTGCCAGTTCAGCCATTCTGTCTTTGTGCACATCATAGCTGGTAATAGGGACCTTCACTACTTTGTCCCATTCACAATTATCAAATCCAACAACAGAAATATCCTCCGGCACCCGATAACCAGCTTCTCTAAGCCCGTTGATCAGTACATCTGCCGTATAATCGCTGCTGCATGCAAATGCGGTCGGCATCTCATCAGGTAGCGGAATGGTCTCATATGCTCTATGACCAGCGGACAAGCTCCTGTCCTGAATGACCCATTCCTGTTTAAAAGAGATTTCCTGCTCCATAAGAGCCTTCCTGTAACCAAAATACCGGTCAGTGATGCTGCTGGTTGACATGGGGGTCCCAACAAAGGCGATTTTTTTATGACCGCATTTGATTAAATAATCTGTAAGGAGATACATCCCATAAAAACCATCGGATATGACGCAGTCATATTCCTGATTCGCCTCATAAAAATCCATGAAAACAACGGGTACATGGGGATTCTTCCACAAGAAACCGGAATATTCCTGGCTTGGCTGTCCGATTAAAATAACACCGTCCACCTTACCGTCTAAAATCATCTTTGGCATGGTAAGGGAGGCTTCCTCCTCCTGGTTCACAATTTCAAGTATGCAGTAATAGCCTCGCTCCGAGGCAGAAGTCACTACAAACTGATACATGTTCCAGTAAAAGGAATTGACTCTATCTAAAAATCCGGCTGGAATTAAAATTCCCAGATTCCCGGTCCCCTCCGGTCTTACTTTCTTGGAGGAAGTAACCATCTGATATCCCAGCTCGGCTGCAACTTCTTTGATCTTATTTCTCATATCCTCACTGACACCGCTTTTATCAGACATTGCCTTGGAAACGGTAACGGTGCTGACACCCACGATTTTGGCGATATGGGACAATGTAACAGCTTTTGACATAATATCCCCCTGTAATTTAAGTTAATGTAAGTATATTTTAACTTAAATATTTTGTCAATGTAAACTTAACAGATAAAAAAGAGGTTGCAACTAAAAAACCAGAGCATCAAAAGACAATTTATTTCATCTTCCAATGCTCTGGTTTCATTCAAACTTATTTACCAAACGCTTCCCTCTCATCTGCCCGGAACTTTTCAATTCCCTGGTCGGTCAGGGGATGCTTAGTCATCTGCATCAGTACGCCGTATGGAACGGTAGCTATGTCTGCTCCTGCCTTTGCACAGTCAATGATGTGAATGGGATTGCGTATGCTGGCTGCAATGATTTCTGTCTCGATTCCATGTATCTGGAAAATTTCAGTGATATCACGGATCAAATCAATGCCCGGCATGGAAATATCATCAAGACGGCCTAAGAAAGGAGAAACATAGGTAGCTCCTGCTCGTGCAGCCAAAAGCGCCTGAGCAGCGGAAAATACCAGCGTAACATTGGTTTTTATTCCTTCCGCTGTCAGCACCTTGACAGCCTTTAAGCCTTCTGCTGTCATAGGAATCTTTACTACCATATTGGGGTGAATGGCTGCAATGTCTCTTCCTTCTGCAATCATACCTTCCGCATTTTCGGTAGAGGCTTTTACCTCACCACTGATGGGACCGTCAACGATGGAGGTGATTTCTTTGATGACTTCATTAAAATCACGGCCTTCCTTGGCAATCAGGGAGGGATTGGTGGTAACTCCACAGATAATGCCCATATCACTTGCTTTTTTCACGTCTTCCGTATTTGCTGTATCTACAAAAAATCTCATTCCAGTTCTCCTTCGTCTATTTCATTTTCGAAACTAGCTTACCTTGCAGAATTCAATTTTTTCCCCGTTTGGTCCCTGAAAGAGAAAGAAACGATTGGTACGAGGTGCAAACATTTCATTGGACTCAATCCCATTGGAGATAAGAGTATGTCCCTGGGATACAATTTCATCATAAGCCTCTTCCAGATTCTCACAGGTCAGGGCTATATGGTCGATATTACCGATGGGCTTTTCATCCTGGCGTCTGGGGTAAAATTCTATGACGCAGGTTCCGCACTGAAGCATCCCCCTGATGCCCCCATCTACCAGCCGGGTAAATCCCAGATTTTCATAAAATGCTTTTGTGGCTTCCGGGTCATCGGTAGGAATTGCCACATGGGCAATTCCTGATGGTTTATTCTTAAGCATGTAATGCCTCCTAAGCAAGCAGACTCTTTACATACTCTGCTATTTTCTCATCCTTGCAATTTGCAAAGAACAGCTCGCTGAATTTCTCTCCGCCGATCGAACCCTTCACCAACTCCTGGTCAAGTCCCTTTAAGCAGGTTAAGATATCCTTTAAGTTGTTTTCTCTTACCACATCAAGAATCTTTTTGTTTCTCTGCTCTGGAACTGCACGCTCTCTTGGGTAGCCCTGACCGCTGGCTTCTGAGAATAATTTTTCAAAGGTATATTCCAGGTTAAGCTCTGCTCCCCAGCCAAAGCCTTTTGCAAATGGCATGGAAATAGCATTGCCGTCATTGATCTGAGCGAACATATATCCGTCACTTGGATCGCATACGTGGCCGCAGATAACTCCTGGGAAGCTGTTGCATGCCAGCATGGCACCTTCACCCGTTCCGCATCCGGTAATTACATAATCTGCTGCGCCGGAATTTAATAGGATGGCAGCGAGAATTCCGTTCTGTACGTAAGTGAGGGAACAGGCATCCTCTGGGGAATACATTCCGTAGTTATCAACTTCGTAGCCTTTCGCATCTGCTACCTTTTTTAAGCTGTTATAGATCAGTTCATTTTTTGCCGCCTGGCTGTTCTCGTTAATTAATGCGATTCTCATGCTTCCAACACTCCTTTAATCTGATGGTATACTTGATTTTCGCTCAGTCCGTATTCTTCTAAAAGCTCTTCCGGCTTACCAGATTGTCCAAACCGGTCCTGAACGCCAATCTTTTTAAATGTTACGTTACATTTATGTTCCAGAAGAACTTCACCTACTGCATCACCAAGTCCGCCGATGGTGCTGTGTTCCTCTACAGTTACTACTTTGCTGCATTTTGAAGCATATGTCAAGATGCATTCTTTATCAATTGGCTTTATGGTATGCATATTTACGACGGTAATGGACGTTCCTTCCGCTTCAAGCTTCTTCGCACATTCCAAAACGGTGGAGACCATGATACCACAGGCAAATACAACCAGATCCCCGCCTTCTTTTAATACGTTGGCTTTCCCAATGACAAAGGGCATCTCCTCTTCAAATACAGGACTTGGTAGTCTGGCAAGACGCAGATAAGCCGGTCCTTTCATCTCTGCCACTGCCTTGACCGCACGGTGTGTTTCACTGGCATCACAGGGAACCACGACTGTCATTCCTGGAATGACGCGCATGAGGGCAAGATCCTCAATGGCCTGATGGCTTCCGCCGTCTTCCCCAAGGGTAATGCCGGAATGTGTCATGCCAAGCTTAACATTGAAATTTGGATACGCTACACCGTTTCGCACCTGCTCATAGGCACGGCCTGCGCCAAAGATTGCAAAGGTGCTGCAAAATGGTATGTATCCCATCGTAGAAAGTCCTGCGCTCATATCCACCATATTGGCCTCTGCAATTCCTGCATTAAAGAACCGCTCCGGAAACTTCGCTCCAAAGGTTGCTGTCATGGTGGCATGGGCAAGATCCGCATCCATAACCACTACTTTTTCATTCTCTTCTCCAAGCTCAGCCAACGCTTCCCCGTATGCCACTCTGATTGCTTTTAATTCACTCATGTCTTAACCCTCCAGTTCCTTTAATGCCTGCTGTCTCTCGTCTTCGCTCGGTGCCTTTCCATGCCAGCCAACCTGGTTTTCCATAAAGGAAATGCCTTTTCCTTTTACGGTGTGTGCCAGGATGCATTTTGGTTTGCCTTCCATGGTACTGATGGAATAAGCGGCAAGAACTTCTTCTAAATTATTACCATCAGGTAGCTCCAGTACGTTAAAGCCAAATGCCTTAAATTTGGAATGAAGGTCTCCCAGTGACATGACCTGGTCATTGCTTCCATCAATCTGAAGTCCGTTATTATCGATGATAATCGTAAGGTTATCCAGGTGATAATTGGCTGCTGCCATGCAGGCCTCCCAGACCTGTCCTTCCTGAAGCTCTCCATCTCCTAAAAGAGTGAATACCTTGGTATCCTTATTCTGGGCTTTCGCTCCAAGGGCCATGCCAACTGCGATGGAGATTCCCTGTCCTAAAGAGCCAGTGGATGCATCCACACCAGGTACCTTTTTTGCATCCGGATGTCCCTGAAGAATGCTGTGAAGCTGTCTGAAATTCTTAAATTCCGATTTATCGAAAAATCCCATTTCTCCTAAAACCGCATAATAGCAGGGAGCTGCATGTCCTTTGCTTAATACGAAACGGTCACGGTCTTCCTTGTCAGGGTTCTTAGGATCGATCCGCATCTGGGTATAGAACAGGGCTGCCATTAATTCTACCGCAGAAAGGGAACCGCCTGGGTGACCACTGGCTGCATCTGCTGTCATATTAATAATATCTTTCCGGATATCACTGCATTTCTTTTTTAGTTCCATTATGTCCATCATTTATTGTGCCTCCGTCTTATTTATGAACGATCACTTTTTCAGTGAGCCTCTCTTTTTTAAGTAATCTACATAGACTGCTCCAAGGATAACCAGTCCTTTTACTACGAACTGCCAGTAGCTGTTTATCTTAAGCAGGTTCATTCCGTTGTTTAATACGCCGATGATCAGTACGCCGATTACAGTACCGCCTAAGGTACCTAATCCTCCGTTAAAGCTGGTACCACCAAGAACGGAAGCCGCGATGGCATCACGCTCAAAGCCTTCTCCTACAGATGGCTGTCCGGAATACAATCTCGCTGCCAGTACAACACCAGCAAGGGCTGCCATCACTCCACTGATAATAAATACTCTTACCTGAATCCATTTGGTATCAACGCCTGCGTATTTTGCCGCCTCCTTATTTCCTCCGGTGGCATATACATGACGGCCAAAGGATGTACGGTTCATAATGAAATAAAGTATGATAAACGCTCCAATTACAAATACAACTGGAATGGGAATTCCAAAAATATTACCTACGCCCATGTTGTTAAATACTTCGTTGTTGGACTGGGCAGGCTGTCCTCCTGTTAAGATGTAACTGATCCCTCGCACGATAATCTGTGTGGAAAGGGTTACGATAAAGGGAGGAAGTGTGGTATGGGAAATAACAAATCCATTGAAAAATCCAATGACTGCTCCGAATACAAGGGGAATGAGAATGCAGATGATTAAAGGAAGACCTGCATTGCCGCATCTTACTGCGATAACACCTGCTGCTGCAACCACAGAACCCACGGATAAGTCAATACCGCCGCAAATTAAGACACAGGTAATACCAAATGCAATAAAGCAGTTCACGCACACCTGGCGCAATACGCTGAATAAGTTATTTTTAACAAGGAATGTTTCGGTGGTTATGGATAAAACGATGCAAAGGAATACCAATGCGATCATAGCTGCCATGTTGCGTTTCAGCCAGATAAAAAATGGATTGGTAGTCCACAGGCTTTTCGCCTCTAACTGGGGTGTCTCTACTTGACTTTTCCTGTTTAACATACTGAATGTTCTCCTCCTACTGCATATGACATGATCGTTTCCTGGGAAATTTCTGTTTCCTGCTGATCCAGGATTCCCGCCAGGCAGCCTTCCCTCATAATTGCAATCCGGCTGGAGTTATTGATGATCTCAGGTAACTCTGAAGATATCATGATAATGGAAACTCCTTCTTCTGCCAGTGTGTGCATCAGCTTATAGATCTCAGCCTTTGCCCCAACGTCAATGCCCCTGGTCGGCTCATCAAGAATTAACACCTTTGGCTTTGCTGCCAGCCATTTTGATATAACGATTTTCTGCTGGTTTCCACCGGAAAGCTCTCCTGCTGTCTGTTCGGTAGAAGCCATTTTAATGGAAAGCTTCTGTTTAAACTCGTCGACGATTTCTGACTCTTTCCTTTTGTCCACCCGCAGGCTCTTTATGAATTCAGAGAGTACCTGAAAGGTCAAGTTGGTTCCTATGCTGTGTCCTAAAAACAGTCCCTGCTCTTTCCGTTCTTCCGGCACTAAAGCGATACCGGCATTAATGGCATCTCTTGGCTTTGTAATGGAAAGTTTCTTTCCTTCCAGCCACACCTCACCGGACACGATGGAATCAATGCCAAAGAGAGCAAGAGCAAGCTCGGTTCTTCCCGCTCCGACCAGACCGGAAAATCCAAGGATTTCTCCTTTTTTCAAGGTGAAGCTAATGTTGGATACCTTTTGAGTCGTCAGGTTTTTCACTTCCATGATAACATCGCCACCGACTACCCGCTTATTTCCATAGATGTTGTTAAATTCACGGCCAACCATCATGCTGATTAATTCGTTTTCTGTAGTTTCCTCTGTATTCCTGGTGCCGATAAATTTACCATCCCGTAAGACCGTAACGGAATCACAGACTTTAAAGGTTTCCTCCATACGATGGGATATATAGATCATGGCTACCCCGGCCTTTTTCAGACGTTCAATCTGTGCAAATAAGTTCTCTGTCTCGCTGTGAGATAAGGAAGCCGTAGGCTCGTCAAGAATCAAAATCTTTGCCCCTTCATTCACTGCCCTTGCAATTTCAATCATCTGCTGCTGTGCCACGGATAATCCACGGATCAGCATACCGGCATCCAGCATAAGTCCCAGTTCGTCAAGGGCCTTTTGTGCTTCCTGCTTCATCTTCCGGTAGTCCACCATCTTTAGATGGTTCTTTGGCTCCCGCCCCAGAAAGATATTCTCTGCTATGGTCATCTCCGGCACATTGGTAATTTCCTGGTGAATGAAGCTGACTCCGTATTTTCTGGCATCATCTACATTCCGTATGGCTGCCTCCTGGCCTTCCATAAAAATAGTACCTGAATCTGAGCTGAAAATCCCCCCAAGAATCTTCATGAGAGTTGATTTTCCCGCTCCATTTTCTCCCATCAGGGCCCGGACTTCTCCGGGCCTTATGGAAATACTCACTCCGTCAAGTACAACATTGCGGCCAAACGCCTTGGTAATATCTTTCATTTCAAAAACATATTCCACTGACATGTTTTCACTCCTGTTCTGCATTCTTGCCTCAAGTCACACACCTTACGGATTATTTGTCTACATTATCCTTTGTGATAATAGACATTGGTACAACTACCTTCTCCTCAATGGTCTTTCCGGTAAGCAGACTGTAAGCAGTTTCAATACAGGTGGTTCCGATTCCTGCCGGATCCTGAGCAGCGGAAGCAACCATCTCGCCGGAGCGGATAAAGCCCTTTCCTTCATCAGAGCCGTCGATGGAAACTACCTTGGTGTTTTCTAATCTTCCAGCTTCCTTAAGGGCTGCAATGGCTCCTCTGGCAGTGGGATCGTTGATGGTGAATACACCGTCAATCTCTGGATTCGCATTGATGAAATCTACCATGATTGGCTGGGAATAGTCAGACTTTGGCTTCTCCACGTCTTTTGTCTGAATAATCTGAATGTCAGGATATTTCTTTAATTCTTCTTCAAAACCGATCTGACGGTCATAGCATACTTCTGTAATACTGTAAGTAATCTCAACTACCTTGCCTTTTCCACCCAAGGCTTCTGCCAGTGCCTGAGCACAAAGCTTTCCAGCAGCTTTGTTGTCAGATACTACGGTACACTGAACCAGTTCAGGATTCTTTACAGCAGTATTAAATGCGATGACTGGAATTCCAGCTTCCTTACATGCCTCTAAGGTTGCTCTTACGCCTTCGGAGTTGATGGCTGAGATACAGATAACATCACACCCCTGATTGATCATATCTGCAACATCATTCATCTGTTTGTTCTGATCTCCGGCAGCGTCCTGAATAATTAATTCATCATTAGGACCTGTTAAAGCTTTCTGCATGGCTTCTTTAATCTGAATAAAAAATACGTTTGTAAGATCTGGAGCGGAAACACCGATTTTGATTCCTTTTCCATCTTTTGATTCCCCTGATTTTCCTGTCTCTACCCCAGCTTTCGTAGTCGCTGCTGCTGCCGTTGTCTCAGCTGCACCTGATGATGGTTTTGTTTCGTTCCCCTCAGTTCCGCAAGCTGATAAAGAAAATGCCATAAGAACAGATAAAGCGATTGCTGCAATTTTTCTCATAATAATCCACCTCTCAACATTTGTAATCACATGGTATATTTTTTTCATATACCGTGTATTTATCCCCTAATTTTTGTCTCTGATGCCAAGTTCATTGTATGATATCATTCTGAATACGTTCCCGGGTATGTATTATTGTATGCTGTCATACAATCTTAGCATCCTCATGATACATCTTTACTCAAAAAATGTCAATGATAAATTTAAAAATATGCAAATTACACAATATACTCATATACTCTCACATAAAAAGGACCTGAAAGCCTTTATCACCGGCTTCCGGTCCTTATAAATTTCTATCATATTCTCTTAACATCATACAATTTTTCCTGGGTCAAAGATTCTGATAAACCAGTGATTCTATCCTGCTATCGTTTTATAATTACATCCATATCAATATTGATCAGGGAGATATGGCGCTTGGCATACAGCTCCGCCACTTCCTCATCTCTTGCCTTTATGGCATCAACGATATCCTGATGAGCTTTTATGGCATTGGCTGCATTTGGAGGAACCTGAAATGTCTTTAATCGGAAATCTCTGATGCATTCATCGATTTTTTTACTGATGAAAATCAGCATCTTATTTCGGCTGCATTCCACAATGTGCTTATGAAACCGCTCATCATACTTTGCCATTCCGGCAAAATCCTCTTCCTCTACTGCCCGGATAAAACGCTGATGAATCCGCTCCAGCTGCTCTAACTCGGAATCCGAAGCACGCCTTGCCACCAGTCTGGCACACAAAGGCTCCACGGCACTTCTCACTTCTATATAATCCTTTAATTCCACTTCATTTTTCAGAAACCACTCTGCCAGCTCTTCCTGTCCAAGTTCTTTTTTACTTACCAGAAATGCTCCACGGCCCGGTTTTATTTCGACCAGTCCCCTGGCTTCCAGAATACGGAATGCTTCCCTGACAGTACCCCTGCCCACGGAAAGCTTTTCGCACCATTCTTTTTCTGTAGGTAATTTTTGTCCCACCTCTGTTTCCTCAGATGCAACGTAATCTTTCATACTGTTTACTACCTGCTGCACGATCGGGACCCTGGAAAACTCTGCCATGCTATTGCCCCCTCTTTCTTCCTATCTTTCGTAAAGTTATTACGATGTCATACAATTATTGTACCACATTTCCGTAAAACTGCAAACAGAAACGTATTTTATGTTATTTTGCCCTGACTCATCGGACAATTTCGACAAAAAAAGACAGCCGGTCTGCCCCCCTTTAATCTCCCCTATGGGAATAACTGGAAATAGGCATATCCGGCTGTCCATATATTATTATTAATTTGTTTCATCCATTGATAGACGTGCTCCGTTAGATTCAATCACTTCTTTATACCACCAGAAGGATTTCTTCCGGTAACGTTCCAGTGTTCCGGTGCCGTCATCGTTACGGTCCACATAAATATATCCGTATCGCTTTCTCATTTCAGCGGTAGACGCACTGACTAAGTCAATGCACCCCCAGGAAGTATATCCCATCACATCAACGCCGTCATGAATGGCTTCTCTTAGCTGAATGAGATGCTCCCTTAAATACTGGATCCGATAATCATCCAATACGGTTTTCTCACCAGATTCCAAGGTCACCAGCTCATCTTCAGCACCAAGTCCATTTTCAACAATGAACAAGGGAAGCTGATACCGGTCGTAAAGCTTATTTAAGGTATACCGAAGTCCCCTGGGATCAATCTGCCATCCCCAATCCGAAGCCTTTAAATATGGATTCTTAAAGCCCCTCGATAGATTCCCTCCGGTAGATGTCCCAAGTTCTTTGTGAACGGTTTCACAAATACTGGAATAGTAACTAAAGGAGATAAAGTCCACAGTATTTTTTAATATCTCATGATCCTCTGGCTCCATCTGAATCTGAATTCCATGTTCTTCAAAGTAATTCAGGAGATATTTAGGGTAACGGCCTCTGGCATGAATGTCGGCAAACAGCATGGTCTCCCGGTCCTTTTCCATGACTGCGATAATGTCCTCTGGATCTGGCGTCAGGGGATAAACTGTGATTCCAAGAATCATACAGCCGATCTTTGCGTCGGGCATCAGCTCATGACCGATTTTAACGGCCAGGGCACTTGCTACCAGCTCATGGTGTACCGCCTGATACAAATCCTGTTCCGTCAGCTGATCCGCAGGAGTCATAATTCCTCCGCTCATAAAGGGAGCGTGAAGAAGAGAGTTGATTTCATTAAAGGTCAGCCAGTATTTCACCTTGTTTCCATATCTGGAAAAGATGGTTCTTACATACCGCTCAAAAAAGCCGATCAGCTTACGGCTTCTCCAGCCATCGTATTTCTCTGCCAGCCACAAGGGTGTCTCATAATGAGAGATGGTCACCAAAGGTTCGATGCCGTATTTTAAGCATTCATCGAAAAGATCGTCATAATATTTCAGTCCCATTTCATTGGGCATTTCTTCATCGCCCTTTGGAAAGATTCTGGACCAGGCAATGGAGGTACGAAACACCTTAAAGCCCATCTCCGCAAACAAACGGATATCCTCTTTATACCGATGGTAAAAATCAATTCCCTCAAGCTTTAAATTATCTTCTGTAGGTTGTTCGGTCCGCTCCCCTCGAAGGCCGCCGGGCAGTACATCTTGTACGGAAAGACCTTTGCCGTCTTCCTTATAAGCTCCCTCGCACTGGTTGGCGGCAACGGCTCCTCCCCACAGAAAATTTTCTGGAAATTTCCGCATAGATACCTCCACTAACGAATTGTCAACAACGGGGAACCGAAGGTCACAGGACCAGAAGCAGCTGCCTCAACGGCTTCATAGTTGCCATAATTGGAGATAATAATGGGAGTTATCACATCATATCCTTCGTCTCTTATGGCCTCTAAATCAAACTCCAGGATGCAGTCTCCAACCTTGACCTTATCGCCTGCCTTCATTTTTACATCAAAATATTTTCCCTTTAAATTCACCGTGTCAAGACCTACATGAATCAAGACCTCTGCTCCTTCTTCGGATTCCAGACCAACAGCATGGCCTGTTTCGAAAATGGTGCGGATGGTACCATTCACTGGAGATAATACTCTTCCGCTTTCCGGTTCAATGGCGATTCCCTTTCCAAGGATTCCCTCTGCAAAGGTGGGGTCATTTACCTGATTTAATGGTACTGCAACTCCTGACATCGGAGACTGGATGATGATATCAGAAGCATCGGACTTACCAGTCTTATTATCTGCTGATACAGTTTCTGCTGGTGCTGTTTCTACTGATGTTGTCTCAGTGGCCTTTAATATCTCATTTGATTCCTCTACCGGGTCCTTGTAAAGAATGTAGGACGCAACAAATGAGATAACAAGACTGATACCTGCTCCCATGCAGGCAAAGTAAAAGTCATTAAGCGTATCCCCGCCCAGGTAGCTTGGGAGAGTCAGGAAACCTGGTGAGCCTCCGGTATAATTCTTAACATTTAAAAGGCCCATGATAAATCCACTGATACCGCCTCCCAGCATGGCTGCATAAAGAGGTGTTTTATAACGTAAGTTTACACCATAGAGTGCTGGCTCTGTAATTCCGCACACACCTGTAATACCGGCGGAAGAAGCGAGCTGTTTAATCTCAGACTTTTTGCTCTTAAAGGCAACGGCAAGAGCCGCGCCACCCTGAGCCACGTTGGAACCAAGCATACCAGGATAGATCAAGGTATCGTACCCAATGGTCATACGGTTATTGATACCAATAGGTACGAGTCCATAATGGGTTCCTGTCATAACAAGAAGAGGTGTTAAAGTACCAACTAAAGCAGGTACCAGCCAGCTTGCATACTGGTTTAATGTATGAACTCCGGATGCGATTAAATTACTGATAATGGTTCCGATTGGTCCGATGACAACCAGTCCCACGATTCCTGTCACAATGATGGAAATCAGCGGCTTGGTAAAGAACTTAATGGGCTTTGGTGATATCCGGTCCGCAATGGGTTCTACGTAAGATAAGAACCATACGATTAATATAATCGGAAGTACAGAGGAAGAATAGCTGGCATTGGTAATGGGGATACCAAATACCCGGATTGCCTCATGACTTTCCTTTGCCGCGGTCACCATAGCTACAAAATTGGGGTGAAGTAAAATTCCACCTAACATCATTGCCAGATAAGGATTGCATTTAAACTTTTTAGCAGCTGAGCTGGCAAGAAGAATGGGAAGGAAATAAAAGGCCGCATCTGCCATAAAGTTAAGCACCTGATACGTAGACCCTTCCTTGCTTACAAGACCAAAGGCAAGTAAAAGAGACAACACAGCCTTAATCATACCGGCAGCCGTAATAGCCGGAAGGATTGGGGTAAAGATACCGGATAACGTATCAATCAGCTTCTCAAGAACCTTTTTGTTCTCCTCCTTCTCCGGCTTTCCACCTTCCTCTGTGCTGATATCAGCCATCTCCGTGATGGGGCGGTATACGTTAGCTACATCACTTCCGATGACGACCTGATACTGGCCTCCTTTATTTACAACACCCATAACTCCGTTTACTTTTTTTAAGGCTTCTGTCTGGGCTTTGTTTTCATCTTTTAAATTAAAGCGCAGCCTGGTCGCACAATGAGTCAGCCCTGAAATGTTACTCTCTCCGCCGACTTTTTCTAAAATTTCTTTTGCTAGATCTTGATAATTCATGGCCATAGCCCCCTTTCTTTTGTTTCTGATATTTTACCATAGTATCCCCGTTTCCATCATTATTAAAAGATAAGATTGAAACATGGTTTCAATAATCCAATAAAAAAACCGCTGAAATTGAAACAGCGGTTCAAAAATTCTATATTTTGTTTTATTCTTCCTCCTCAGGAAGCTCCTTTAAGCTCCAGTAATCCACAGCAGTTCTTAAGGATTCATGACATACCATTTCAAGAGAAGATTTCACGTGCTCTTCATAAGTCTGCGAAAGAAACAGGGAGAAAAATATATCAAGAACATAAGTGGTGGCAGTAAAAGAGGTCACCACTTTAAGACTTAAAAGAGAATCTCTGGACGGAATCTCAACAATCTCATCACACCATTTTCTTATTTCATCGTTATGACGTCCTACAATCCCAACCACATAAGACCCGGTCACCTCTTTTAGATATCTGGCAACACCGATCATATCCAGATTGGCACCGGTAAAGGTAATGACAAAGGAAACTGACTTTTTCTTCTTCCGGGCCATCAGATAATGTGCATTGATACTTTCATAAGCCGTACATTCCATACCCAGGGTCGAAAACTTAAAGGCGGCTGACTGGGCAAGAATATAGCTGATTCCGCTTCCGTAGATATCAAGGCGCTCCGTCTGGCGAATCCTGTTTGCAATCCGAAGCATCACATTCTTATCCATACAAAGCTTTGTATCTGTAATGGCCTTGTCGTAAAGCTTTGGAAGCGTGGTTATGATATCGCTGTAGCTGCTCTTTTCTGTAATCGGCTCTTTGCTTAAGAGCTGATTCACCCTGATGTTTTCTACCATTTCAGAAACAAGCTTAAGCTTTAATTCCTGATATCCTTCCATCCCAAGCTTTTTACAAAGCCTTGCCACAGTAGCCTTGCTGGTAAAGGAGGCCTTTGCAAGCTCCTCTGCCGACATCTTCTGAATTAGCTCCACGTGATCAAGGATATACCTTGCCGCGGCCTTTTCTTGATGGGTAAAAGACTCCATCCTGGACAGATTCTCTAAAATCATATTGTTCTCCTTATCCTCTAAGAAAGAAAAAAGGTGCAGGCAAAGGCATTCCCCGCCTTACACTGCACCTTTAAACGTTCCTAGAAACGGAATTTATCTTCGAAATAAGCTTTCAGCTCTGCAATCGGAACTCTTACCTGATCCATGGTATCGCGGTCACGAACGGTCACTGCGTGATCTTCCTCAGAATCAAAATCATAGGTAATGCAGAACGGAGTACCGATTTCATCCTGTCTTCTGTAACGCTTACCAATATTTCCTCTGTCATCAAATTCACAGTTATAGTGCTTGCGCAGCTCGTCAAATACCTTTTCAGCTCCTTCATTCAGCTTCTTGGAAAGAGGAAGTACGCCGATCTTAACCGGAGCGATGGCAGGGTGGAAATGAAGAACGGTACGAACATCGCCTTCTGCAATCTCTTCTTCATCGTAAGCCGCACATAAGAAAGCCAGAGTCACACGGTCTGCACCGAGAGATGGCTCAATGACATAAGGAATATAGCGCTCTTTCTTTTCATCATCAAAATAAGTCAGATCCTGGCCGGAGGTATTCTGATGCTGAGTCAGATCGTAATCGGTTCTGTCAGCAATTCCCCATAACTCTCCCCAGCCAAATGGGAATAAGAACTCGATATCAGAGGTAGCCTTGCTATAGAAGGAAAGCTCTTCCTTATCATGGTCTCTGACACGCATCTCCTCATCCTTGATTCCAAGGTCCTTTAACCAGGTGATGCAGAATTCTTTCCAGTATGCGAACCACTCTAAATCAGTATCCGGCTCACAGAAGAATTCCAGCTCCATCTGCTCAAACTCTCTGGTACGGAAGGTGAAGTTTCCTGGTGTGATCTCGTTACGGAAGGATTTTCCGACCTGGCCGATACCAAAAGGAATTTTCTTTCTGGAGGTTCTCTGTACGTTTTTAAAGTTAACAAAAATACCCTGAGCGGTCTCAGGTCTTAAGTATACCGTATTCTTTGCGTCTTCTGTTACACCCTGGAAGGTCTTGAACATTAAGTTGAACTGACGGATATCGGTAAAATCATGTTTGCCGCAGCTTGGACAGCAGATATTCTTCTCATCGATATACTTTTTCATCTCTTCCTGAGACCAGGCATCTACAGATCCTTCAATGGTTATGCCATTCTCAGCCATGTAATCTTCAATGATCTTATCTGCACGGAAACGCTCCTTGCAGGCTTTGCAGTCCATCAGAGGGTCGGAGAAGCCGCCCAAATGTCCGGATGCGATCCATGTCTGGGAATTCATCAAAATAGCGCAGTCAACGCCTACGTTATAAGGACTCTCCTGAATAAATTTCAGCCACCATGCTTTTTTTACGTTGTTCTTAAGCTCCACACCTAAGTTTCCGTAATCCCATGTATTGGCAAGACCGCCGTAAATCTCCGAACCAGGATATACAAATCCCCTTGATTTTGCAAGTCCCACAATCTTTTCCATTGTCTTTTCCATGATCTTAACCTCTCTTATTTAAAAATGATGTAATTTTTGCCCTCTGACGTCTGTACTGTATGTTGATCCTTAATGACAACGTTCTTTGATACGAATAACAGCTTGCCCTCTGTCTGTATGGTAACCGGCTTTTTCGTCTCCACCACAACCGCGTGGCTTTCGCCCTTTAACGCTTTTTTCTCTGCCTTTTTCCCGTCAGAAGCCTTTAAAAACTCCACGCCCTCTGATTCCGCCTGACCGGATACTTCTGAAAAATTGGTGACAGAAAGAGAGTCCACCTGGTTATCCTTATCCTCATACTGAGACGCAAAGCTTACCAGATCCTTGCTGGAGCTGTACTGAAACACCATTCTGGCAATTCCTTTTTCCATGGTGCAGGACTCAAGCTTTACAGCGCCTTCTCCATTGGCCTGATTGTATGACGCGGCCGTCTCTTCCAGAAATGCTTTTAGTTCATCCGTATTATAATAATCCTGTTGTACATAGGTTTCTACCGTTGCTGTTTTAAGCTCTCCGGTCCCTGTTACAATAATTCTGCTGCTCTCTGCATTCTGGGCGTTGGTGCCGGTTCTTCCAAGACAGCCAGTCAGCATTCCCGCAGCAATGAGAGCTGCTAAAACTGCTTTCTTTTTTTTCATCCATCTTCCTCCTGCATTGAATCCGCGGTGCTGGAGGGGGGAAATCTTAAGGATTTCCCCCCTCACGGGCATTCGCCCTATGAATGAGAACACAAATAATTTTTTTTATGTGCAAGCACAACAAAAAATTATCCGTATTCTCATTCGCACTTCTCATCGCTTACGTGGATTATACCAAATCATCCCCTTCATTTCAATACTTTGCATTACATCATGGTATGCAAAATATCCAGGGAGTGGAATTCCCTGTCTATAAAGCGTTTTTTATTCATTTCCACGCATCGGGCGAATTCCTCTAAGACCGGCTCTGTAAGAGTGAAGGTATAAAGATGTTCCACCGGAGAAGCGATTACATACTCCCAGGCATAGTTGGCGGAATCGCTGACCGGCCGGGGAGGTGCCTCGGTATACTCTCCGTTTAAGACCATGGTTTTTAATTCAAAGATTCTCTGAACCAGCTCATTTTTTAAGGCAGGCTTTAAAAGGGCCCGCACCGACTGGTACAGGAGCTTTAAGAGCCCGGTGGAGTCCTCATTTTCCCGGGCATAGTAATCAGCCAGCTCAAGAAAATAAGAACCGTAACAGGTTCCTTCCATATCCTGAGCCAGGTCTTCAAAATAATTGGTTATCTCCGCCGAACGCAGGGAATAGGAATCCCTGCCTTCGTACAGCGAAAACTGTCCGAAGGCAAAGGGACGGCTAAGGCCCATCAGCTGATTGCCGGGCCTTCTTGCTCCTCTGGCAAATGCAGTGATCTTTCCTCTTTCCCTGGTGAGTATGACAAGGCGTTTATCCATTTCTCCTACGGGGGCTGCTTTGATTACCATCCCCGTCAGCTTTTCAACTTCCTTCAATTCCTGCCACCGTTTTAGATATCTTTTTGATTGTATCCATAGTTTTTCATATAAAGCTCACTGTCACGCCATTCTTTCCGGACCTTGACCCACAGCTGGAGATTAACCTTCGTATCCATAAGATCTTCAATCTCCTTACGTGCCTGGGTTCCGATCTTCTTTAACATGGCGCCGCCCTTACCGATGATAATTCCCTTATGGGAATCACGTTCGCATACGATATTGGCTTCCACATCCATGATTCCGTTCTGACGCTCTGTCATCTTCTCCACGGTTACTGCGATTCCATGAGGAATCTCATCCTTTAAAAGGCGAAGAGCCTTTTCCCGGATCAGCTCTGCTGCAATCTGGCGCATAGGCTGGTCAGTGACCGTATCCTCATCGTAGTACTGAGGACCAGAAGGAAGATATTTGTAGATCAGCTCCAGCATCAGATCAGTATTTTTATCCTTCAATGCAGAAACAGGTACGATCTCAGCAAATGGACAGATGTCCTTATAGGTACTGATGAACGTAAGGATATCTTCCTGATTCTTCACCGTGTCGATTTTATTGATGACCAGAATGACAGGAGTCTTCACATTGGAAAGCTGCTCTGCGATATACTGCTCTCCAGCTCCGATATAGGTGGTAGGCTCAACCAGCCATAACACTACATCTACCTCTTTTAAGGTATGCTCCGCCACACTTACCATATATTCCCCAAGCTTATTCTTGGCCTTATGAATACCAGGTGTGTCCAGAAATATAATCTGCCCTCTGTCGTCTGTATAAACAGTCTGTATCCGGTTTCTTGTGGTCTGGGGCTTATCAGAGGTGATTGCAATCTTCTGGCCGATCAGGTGGTTCATCAGGGTGGACTTACCTACGTTAGGGCGTCCGATCAGGGTAACAAAGCCTGATTTATAATTGGTTTCCATATGGTTCTCCTTTGTGTTATGAGTGGAATAAGTTCTTTGTCTCTCCAAAGAAATCCTTATCCGCTGCGATTCTGTCTTCATTGCCGATGACGCAGAGGCTGCCGGTACTTAAAACGGCTTTTACAATAGGTGCCAGTTTTCGGATATCTTCCTGGGTAGCATTTAAAACTTCCTCACGCTCCCGTTTCATCATCTCCTGGTCAACGCCGGAAAGATAGGCAGAAAGGCCTCTGTTTCCTTTTGTTGACGGTGGATACGGCACATCCATGTCGCTGACGGTTCCGATGACATACTTGGTCATGTCACGGTCCTCGACCTGGAATTTTTCTAAATAATCTACTACACCTTCGTAAATCTGGTTGGTTTCTTTTAAATTCGGGTCACGGTAGGAGGCAAAATAACCTTCCCCGGAACGTCCAAAGCCGCTCATGCAGCCATAGGCACCGCCTTTTACCCTGATATTGATCCAAAGATAATCATAGCTTAAAATAACCTTTAATATCTTTAAAGCTCCTGTATACGTAAGACCGCTGTCTAAAAAGCTTCCGCATCTGGCCACGTAGTTTACCTGGGAGGCTGTTGCAAAGCCTTCGTTTCTGTTTCCGCTCTTATAATCAAATGGGTAACAGGTACCGTCGCCCACAGGAAGAACCGAGGTGAGCTGCTTCATTGCGTCTGGAAGAAGTTTGTAGCCTTCCTCATCAGCAGTATAGCTGACCAGCATATTCCCGGTGTTAAAAAGCTTCTTAATCACTGCTTTTAATCTGGCGATCACTGCCTGCTTGTCTTTAGCAAAATCCTTTTCCAGCTGTTCTAAGAATTCATAGTATCCGATTCCTCCGGTCATATCATTGTAAGAGGAAGTGGCGGAAAAATAAGAGGTAGCTCTGGCAACTGCGGCTGAATGACAGGCGCCTTCTAACTTCATTCTGGCCCTTGATCTCGTTTCGCTGATGACTTCGCCCATACGCTTTTCATCATCAAGAACAGAACGGGTCAAAATTTCAGCAAGAATGGAGAAGCCAAAGTCCAGCTTATCATACATGACTCTGGCGCTAGCCATAAAATATCCCTTAAACTGTCCCTGGTTTTTCAGATCCGGATAAGAGGTGACGCTAAAGCCCACGCCGCCGCTGTTTAGATGAATCTCACTGGTCAAGTCACTGTAGGTGAAGTTCTCTGTATCCACATAGCCTAAAAGGGATTTTAAAAATCCAACATAGGGCAGATCTTCCGTAGGAACCGCTGAGGTATCAAATAAGACCTTTAAATATCCGATGCCTGAGGTAAACATGTTATGGTGAATCACCTTAACCCCATGGGCTTCTTTCTCTTCCCAGATAATCTCCTCTGGTTCCCTGGTGATGTCTTCCCTTTTAAGCATAGGAATCTTTTCTAAATTTTTCTGGTCAGACGGTGTTTCCTGATATTCTCTTAAGGCGTGAGTCTGCTCCACAAGGCGGGTAATCTCGTCCTGTGATAAGGATGCCTTGTAGGCCGCCAGCTTTTTGGCCGTTTTTTCCTCTTCCATTGCAGTCAGATTCTTTTTCGGACTAACGGTTAAATATGCCTCAAAAGGATTATCCAGCAGATATTCCCGAATGAGCTCTTCAAAGTATCCGTCATCCACGACCTTCTTTAAATAAGCAAAGGTTTCCTGATACTCCAGATGCATCATCGGGTCACCGTCATAAAGCCAGCTGTCTAAGCACTGGAGTCCATACATCAGACCCTTGGGTGCGGAACCATAATCAGCCTCACGGTAACGGAATTCATAATAGTTCATTCCAGCCTTTAAGCTCTTGCGGTTAATTCCTTCATCTGCAAGCTTTCGTAAGGTCCCTTTTACCACGGAAAGGAACTCGCCCTTCTGGTCAGGATTTGCATTCTTTGCAATGATTGAGAAATAAGGCTGTAAGATTCCGCTGTCATATCCGCCCAGAATATCCTGACCGATTCCTGCATCGATGAGAGCCTGCTTAAGTGGGGCTCCTGGTGCATCAAGAAGGGTGTATTCCAAAATTTGAAATGCAATATAATGTTTGGGATCTAAATTATTTCCTATTACGGTATTAATGGAAAGATAGGTGGCATTATCTAAAGATTCTCCCTCTGTAATAGAATAGAAGGTCTCAGCTTCCATAGGCTTTTCAAATGGCTTCTGGCTTCTGATTCTGGAATCTATGGACATTTCCTCATAATGGCTTAAATATTCCTGGTCAAGCCATGTAAGCTTCTCTTCCATATTCATATCGCCGTAGAGATAGATGTAGCTGTTGGAAGGATGATAATACCTTCTGTGAAAGTCCAGAAAATCATCATAGGTCAGGTCAGGAATAAAGGATGGATCACCACCGGATTCCTGGCCGTAACAGCTGTCAGGGAACAGTACTTTTCTTGTAAAACGGTCTAAGACCTCTTCCGGGGATGAAAATGCCCCCTTCATCTCATTGTATACAACACCATTGTAGATCACATCAGATTCCGGGGTTTCCATCTCATAATGCCACCCCTCCTGCATGAAGATCTTCTGCTCTTTATAGATGTTTGGATGAAGCACGGCATCCATATAGACGTTCATTAAGTTCTGAAAGTCCTTTTCATTGCAGCTGGCTATGGGATATACGGTTTTATCCGGATAAGTCATGGCATTTAAAAAGGTATTCAAAGAGCCCTTTACCAGTTCCACAAAGGGATCCTTTACCGGGAACTTGTCCGAGCCGCAAAGCACGCTGTGTTCCAGAATATGGGCCACACCGGTGCTGTCTGACGGCGGTGTACGAAAACCAATGGAGAAGACCTTATTGTCATCCTCACAGGCCACTAAAAAGATTCTGGCCCCGCTTTTTTTATGGCGAAGGACACTTCCCTTTGCCTGAATTTCTTTTATTTCTTTTTCTTCTACTAACTCATAAGCACTCAAGTTTTTCAAATCATACATTCTATCTTTGTTCCTCCTGCATAATCAGTATACCTTACATATTGCCCACTAATTTGTCTTTTAATATCGCTGCACACTCCCTGACGCAAAAGTGTATGAAAAGAACCGGATCTGAACCACAGGATATGGTATAAATATCCGGTATTCCCCATTTTCTTGCAATCTGCTGAGCGCGGAACACATGAAAATCACTGGTCAGTACACCAATCTTAATGGGTTTATCCGGAACCTCTTCATAAGTTCCCGGCACCATAATGATGGGACTTTCCTGGCTTTGGGCCTTTTTTCTCTCCTGATCCTCTTCAATCGCCACACGGCTGTATGCAATATTCTCCACGGTACTGTAAGAACGTGTCTCTAAAATCAGCTGCTCTTCCTTTACTCCATTAAAGACCAGATACTCCTTCATGGCCTCAGCCTCACTGACAGGCTCATCCACACCCTGTGCGCCGGAAAGAACCAGAATGGTTCCCGGATTCTCATCCAGATAATCAATGGCCTTATCCAAACGCTTTTTTAATGATTTGCTGATTCCGTCTTCCTTGACCCTGGCTCCTAAGACTATGACATAATCAAGCTTTGACGTATCCCTGGCTGCAACTCCAGTAAAAACTAAAATCTCCACAATCGTAAATACCAGAAGTCCTGTACAGCATATGGTAACCACAGAGACTGGAATCCATAAGGGAATCCTATCTTTTTGTCTTAAATAAGTATCCCAGCCCAATCCGAATAAAATACAGGCCACCGCAAAAAAAAGCCAGATAATGGAAAAGGAAGTAGACAATCCCGAATAAGTAACGATTATGACGTAATAGATGACACATAAAACTGCTATCAGCCATAAAATCCACATAATAGGCAAGCCTCCATTTTTGTTCCCTCTAAATCCAGGTAATTTCTGGGTATAATTCTTCTATAGTATACTACAAGATGACCATTTCTACAACTGTCAGCCATGATACCTGATTTTATATAAAAAATCATGTCTACGATCCATCATTAGCTGGCCATAGACATGATTCCTTAAATTTCATTTTTATAGTTAAAACAATCTTTTTGCATGCTTTAATCTGAGTATTACATTCCATCATACCTTAGAAATGACGGGCATTGTATCAACCTATTGCTATATTTTCCTTGGATTAGCTCTGGGGCTTATGTGCAAGAAGCGCTTCCACAATGAAGTCAATCTGGCTTCTTATAGAAATAACATCATTAAAGGTGGAGAGATATTCATTCATCAAAATGACATTCCCGTTTTTCACCGCTTCCAGACTTTCATAGACCCCATTTCCTGAAAATGCATTATTTTTTCCATCTCCATAGAGAATGATATAATCCCCGCAATATTCTGGTAAAACTTCAAGAGATATATTTGCATACCACTCTCCAGTCTCATAAAGCTCCTGCCCTTTTTCACTTCGAGTCATTCCCAGTTCATCATAAAGTGCCTGAGCTCCTTTATACGTAGAGACGACGATACCGGGTTCCTCAAGGCTGTTGGTCATAAGCGTAACGCTCTCATCCTTATATCCAGCGTCCGCCAGCGTCTGCCTGGCTTGTTCAATATGAGAAGTATAATCTGATAATACTTTATCTTTCACGGAATCGTCCACGCCCAAAACATTGCTTAAAAATGAGAGTCTTTCTTCTGTTGACAGCTGAGTCGTATCCTTAGCTGTCCCAAAGCTGACCGTGGGAGCTATTTTGCTTAGTTTCTCATAGTCCTCATCTTTTTCGTAAGCTGTAATAATTAAATCCGGCTCTATACTCATGACCTCTTCAAGTTCACTGGCTCTTGGTATATCTTTTAGCAAGTCTTCAACAGCAGAACCTGTAATTGCCCAATAATCGTTGATTGCCGCCGGCGTAACCCCAAGTGCCAGGACATCTCCAAACGCATAATTCATTACCACCACCTTTTGAGGACTTTGTGGTATTAAAACATCACCTCTGACCGTACTCACAACTCTTGTTGCTTCCTCCACCTGCTGCTCCTGACTGGTAACCGTCTTGGACTGGGCAGAGTTTCCGCTTTCGTTATTTACCGGTGCGCTGCCGCAGGCATTCAATAACAATATCATTGACACTGCCGCCGCAACCGCCACTTTGCCTTTCATTTGTTTGAACATGTAGGTTGCTCCTTTTCCTCCTGGTTTGTCAAAACTAACTTGACTCTCACAATTATACGAAAAAGAAATCCTTTTTCCAAGGTCATCATCTCTCATATGATGCGACGCGTTCTCTCTATAGGCATTGGGAGTCATTCCAAAGTTTTTTGAGAACATTCTCTGCAGATTGCGTTCATCCTGAAAGCCGCAATAATCGGCAATCTCACGAATGGACGCCTGGCTGTTTTTTAGAAACTCCGCCGCCGCAGTCAGGCGCATATGAATTAAATACTCCTGCGGACTTTTTCCCATCTGCTGTTTAAATCTACGGTAAAAATGACTGTAGCTGATGCCCAGCCCTTCACAAAGTTCGTTGATGGAAACCGTCTCCCGATAATTCTTTTCTAAAAACCTGGTGGCCATAAGAACCAGATCCGGCTTAAAAATCTGTATCTGACCTTGCTCCAGTTCCTTGTAGACCTCATACACAAAACGGCTAAAGGCTGCTTTCCCATAGAAAATATTGAGTGGTGTGGGATTTTTCCATTTTTCATACATAATCCGCAGCTCTTCCGAGAAAAAAAGCGGATCATAAGGCATATATCCGTATTGCTGGCGAAAGGGATTAACCTGCTCCATCAACCGGCGATATTCACCCCTGTGAAGCGGAGGCTCTAAAGCCTTGTACAGCACCATATAATATTCGAGCCAATTACAATGGGGAGTAATGGTCAGTTCTGTTCCCTTGACTCCATGGAAGAGACCGTAACGCGTTACGTTGTATACGGTATCATTCAGTAAGATCTCCGCTTGTCCGCCGCTGGTGTAGAGAAAAACATTTGCAGGCAACCGATAGCCACAAAGAGCTTCTTCGGGTGAAATTAAATTGTGGCGAATGTCTATAAGAGAAATAACCCCACGGTTCCATATCTGGATTGCGGCGGCGATTTCTTTATGTGTGGAGTTAGGAGAATTCTTATCTATGTACATAACATACCTCAATTATAAATTCAGCTAGTTAGTTTTGGCTAACCACTAGTGTAACATAGAAGCGCATTTACGGCAACGACTGAAAGCTATCTATTATATTTTTCGGTTACTTTCCCATTAGTCTCTCCCGCGGGACCAGTAGCACCTGTTGAATTATATCGGCAGCCGTTAAGGGAACAATAACAGCGTGCAGAGCACACGGTTTCCCGTAATACTCTGCACGCTGTTATGTTAAGATTTAAGACATCTCGCTTCGGCGGAGAATGTCATAAGGATCCATCTCCACGCTCAAATCAACAAAAAGTATTTGTCTGGAATGAGGTGCACTCTCCTGGGGTACTCCCTCTTCGTTGTAAATTCCTTTTACAACTGCTTCCAGATTGCGTCCGTCTGGTTTCATAACTTCAATGGTCTCGCCCACTGAAAATTTATTTTTCTGCTCTATCCTTGAATACCCTCTCTCATCTACCGCTTCCACGGTTCCAAGATACGTGTAATTTTTTACATAAGTATTGTTATCATAGATCTGAGTGGTGGAATCCGGTTTTCCAAAATAGAAACCGGTGGTAAATTCCCGGTAAGTACATTTCCCGATTTCAGAACGGTACCAGTCTAAATTTGCCTCATAAATCTTTGGATCTTTTAAATAATCATCAATGGCTTTCCGGTAAGTTCTTGTAACAGTAGCCGCATAAAGAGCGGTCTTCATACGTCCTTCGATTTTAAAGCTGTCAATACCGGCATCAATCATCTCTGGGATATACTCGATCATACATAAATCCTTGGAGTTAAAGATATAGGTTCCACGCTCATTTTCATAGACCTGCATATACTCTCCCGGACGTTTTTCCTCTACGATGGAGTATTTCCAGCGGCATGGGTGAGAGCAGGCGCCCTGGTTTGCATCTCTGCCTGTCATGTAATTGCTCAGGAGACAACGGCCGGAATAGGACATACACATGGCTCCATGGATAAAGCTTTCAATCTCTAAATCCTCTGGAATGCGGCTGCGGATCTCCTTGATTTCTGCCAGGGAAAGCTCTCTGGCCGTAACCACACGTTTTGCCCCAAGCTGATGCCAGAATAAAAAGGTTCCGTAATTCGTATTGTTCGCCTGGGTGCTGATGTGAATTTCCATCTCAGGCATGATCTGTTTTGCAATCGCAAATACACCAGGGTCTGAAATGATAACGGCATCAGGACAAATATCCTTTAATTCCTTAAAGTATTCCTCCACTCCGTTAAGATCATCGTTGTGAGCCAGAATGTTTGCTGTAATATATACTTTGACTCCATGCTCATGGGCAAAGGCAATCCCCTGCCGAATCTCATCCTGTGTAAAATTTTTCGCCTTGGCACGAAGTCCGAAGGCTTCTCCTCCCAGATAAACAGCATCCGCACCGTAAATGACTGCGGTCTTTAAGGTATCTAAGCTGCCTGCCGGGATTAAAAGTTCCGTCTTTCTCATGAAGCTCCTCTCTTTGGTTCTTTATCTTCGAATGCTGACGGTAATACCGTCACCGATAGGTACAATGGTGGTGACCAGATGGTCAGAATGCTTTAATTCGTAAAGATACTCCCGCATCCTTGCGTGAATGGTACGATTTCGCCTTTCGACTGCATATCTGGATTCAATGATGTCTCCATCCTGGAGAACGTTATCCGATATCAGCATTCCGCCAACTCTCATCACTCTTAAAATTTCCGGAAGCCAGGCCAAATACTGTCCTTTTGCCGCATCCATGAAGACAAGGTCAAAGGGGCCAGTCAGCCCCTTTAATCGTTCCCCGGCATCTCCCTCTAACAGGGTGATGCATTCTGTCTTTCCTGCTTCTAAAAAATTCTGCCTGGCTACCGGAATCCTTTTTTCATATTTTTCTATGGTAGTGATCTGACAATCAGGTGCCATTACCTCCGCCATCAAAAGGGTGGAGTAGCCCACGGCTGTTCCCACTTCTAAAATGGCTTTTGGATTCATGGCTGCTGTCATGGTCTTTAAAAAGGCAGCCGTCTCTTCCCTGATGACAGGAACTCCATTCTCTCTTGCCTTTTTTCCAATCTCATAGATGAGAGGACTCTCATCCGGCTCCAGAGATTTTATATATTCTGTAATTCGGTCATTTACTATCATCTTTACTTTCCTTTTCCTCTGTATTCTCATTCATCATCTGAAGGATATCCCTGGAGGTCATGGAAGTATTTAAGGTATAGCTTCCCGGATTGGCCTTATAGTTGAAAAATTTAGCCTGTATGATTAAGGAATACTCATTGGCAATCAGGCCTTTCTCCTTTAAAAGCTTTGCTACGCCTGCAATGGAGGTTCCCTTTTCCACCTTAATTTCCTTATCCTGTCCAGGCTCCGCCTCCATGGCTGACGCATAGAAAATATCATGGCCGAACTCATAGCCCTTTGTAACTCCTTCATAAAGAAGGAGTACAATAAGGGCAAGAAGGATAAGCCTTATAGATATGGCAATGACCGCTCCCGTTACTTTATTAATTTCCTTGGTTGTTCGGCTCATAAATTTCCATTCCTCTCTTGTTAAAGGTACGGTTATTTTCAGCTTACTGCTATACTTCCATAATGATTGGAAGAATCATAGGGTTACGTTTCATTCTCTTCCAGAGGAAGTCACTTAAGCTGTCCCTGATAATGTTCTTGATTTTACCCCAGTCATTGATTTTACGGTCCAGGCAATCCTGAACGGCATCGCTTACAATTCTTCTTGCTTCTTCCATCAGGTCCTCGGATTCTCTTACATATACGAAACCACGGGATACGATGTCCGGTCCTGCCAGTAACTGGTTTGAGAATTTCTCCAGAGTAAGAACCACAACGATGATACCATTCTGAGCCAAGTTCTGTCTGTCTCTTAATACAATATTTCCAACGTCACCGACTCCAAGACCGTCTACTAAGATAGCCCCGGACTGTACGTGATCTACGATTTTACAGGATTCCTGACCTACTTCTACTACATCGCCAGAAGACATGATGATAATGTTTTCTTTTGGCATTCCCATTGCCTGAACCAGACTCTTCTGGGCCATGAGGTGACGGTATTCACCATGAACCGGAATGGAATATTTCGGGCGAACGAGAGCATACATCAGCTTAATTTCTTCCTGACAAGCATGACCGGATACATGAGTATCTTCGCAGATTACTTCAGCACCCTTCATGGACAGCTCATTGACAACCTTTGAAACTGCCTTTTCATTGCCTGGAATCGGGTTGGAGCTTAAGATAATAACATCGTTTGGCTTAATAGAAACCTTCTTATGGGTGCTGCTTGCC
The DNA here is from genome assembly GCF_000687555.1 of [Clostridium] aerotolerans DSM 5434. Classification (GTDB taxonomy): domain Bacteria; phylum Bacillota; class Clostridia; order Lachnospirales; family Lachnospiraceae; genus Lacrimispora; species Lacrimispora aerotolerans. The sequence goes on from NZ_JHWJ01000002.1 coordinate 339,401, forward strand.
ATACGGGAAAGAGCTGCCATGGATTCTCCCTGGCTTCCTGTGGTAATTAACACGGTCTGCTCATCAGGATAATTCTTTAACTGATCGATATCAATTAAGGTTCCTTCCGGAATGCTGATATAGCCAAGCTCACTTGCAGTGCCGATTACATTGACCATGCTTCGTCCCTCGACAACTACCTTTCGTCCGTATTTGGCAGCAGAGTTGATGACCTGTTGCACACGGTCTACGTTAGATGCAAAGGTAGCTACGATGATTCTGTTATTCTTATGATCTGCAAATATATTATCAAAGGCTTTGCCTACGGTCTTCTCAGATGGTGTAAATCCAGGTCTTATTGCATTGGTACTGTCACATAAAAGTGCAAGCACTCCTTTTTTGCCAAGCTCTGCAAAACGCTCCAGATCTGCAATCTCTCCAAATACAGGAGTATAGTCAATCTTAAAGTCACCTGTGTGAATAATGACGCCTGCCGGTGAGAAGATAGCAAGAGCAGAAGCATCGGCGATGCTGTGGTTCGTTTTAATAAATTCGATACGGAAGCAGCCAAGGTTAATGGACTGTCCGTGCTTGATTACTTTTCTCTTTGTATTCTTTAAAAGATTATGTTCTTTTAATTTGTTGTCAATGAGGCCGATGGTAAGCTTTGTTCCGTAAACCGGCACATTGATCTCTTTTAAAATATAAGGGAGGGCACCAATATGGTCCTCATGACCATGGGTGATGACAAAGCCCTTCACCTTATCAATATTTTGTTTCAAATAAGAAACATCTGGAATAACCAGGTCGATTCCCAACATGTCATCGGTAGGGAATGCCAGACCGCAGTCTACCACTATGATGCTGTCTTCGAATTCGAACGCAGTAATATTCATACCGATCTGTTCCAATCCGCCTAAGGGAATAATTTTAACTTTCGCATTGCTGTCTTGTTTTTTCAATCTTTTACCTCCATTTTATCATTTTCCGTTCTGTTCTTTTTTCACTTTTCCCTGCATTCCCTGAAATACTAACAGAGCCTTACTTCCTGATGAGCCATAAATCCCGGGCATTTCAAAAAGAGTCTGCTTCTGTGTATTTGGTATGCTTTTTAAGAAAATACGTTTCCGCACCGGTTTCATATCTTTAAATGATGATTCAGGACTCACGACCAAAGCCCCCAGCTTTCAGCGGGAACCCTAATCGTTATAGCTTTCCTTGTCAATGATTGCTTCATCCACCTGCTCCTGCAACGTCAAAAAGGTCGTGACCAGCCCTGTCTCCGGACACTTCTGTCTGGCCTGATCACAGATCACCTCTGCCGCCAGTTGTTATCCGGGGTGCTAATCAAGAGCTTTCGTACCAGCATACGCTTCGTACAAAGCCGATCCAATGCTCACCATTATTTTTCGATATCTACATCCGCTCCGTCAAGCAGTTCGGAAAATATTTTAAATAAATAATCTATCTCGTTATCATCCTCTACAAACTCATACAAAGCCTCGGATTCATCCTGCTTTGATAAATCTTTTAAGATGTAACATTCACCTTCTTCATCCTCATCTGCTGCATCGGTAACTAACAGATAATTCATGCTATTGATTCTGGTCTCTTCCAGAACGTAAAAATCCACACGATCCCCTTCCTCAGTGGTCAGGGTAATTTTCTTTTCTTCGTTGTTCATTCTTTATCTCCTGTTGTTAAGCTATCCAGATAACCTTGCAAAATCAGTCCTGCTGCCACCTTGTCGATAACAGCCTTTCTATTCTCCCGTCTTACGCCGCTTTCCATTAAGATGCGCTCCGATGCCAGGGTAGTCATTCTTTCATCCCACAGGATGACAGGAAGCCCGGTCCGTCTTTTTAACATTTCCATAAATTCTTCTGTTTTTAAAGCACGGTCACCGATTGTATTGTTCATATTCTTAGGATAACCCAAAACTATGGTTTCAATCTCAAATTCCCGAATCAGTTCCTCGATCCGGGCACAGGTTTTTCGTAATTTGTTTTCGTCTTCTCTGGTAATTGTCTCCACGCCCTGGGCAGTTATACCCAGCAGGTCAGAAACTGCAACTCCTACAGTTTTAGAACCAAAATCCAGTCCCATGATTCTCATATTTTATTCTCCACGTCAAATTTATGCAACAAAACAAAGCTGGTCCGCAGCCAACTGTATAAAAACAAACTGCCAGACTCCGCCCATTCACTTCATCTGACAGCTAGACTTAAGATTATCCACGTCGTTACTTTAACATCGTATCAATATATACCCGCATCAATTCTTCCAGAATCTCATCACGTTCTACTTTCATGATCAGACTTCTGGCGTTCTTATGGCTGGTAATATAAGTAGGATCTCCTGACATAATATAGCCCACGATCTGGTTGACCGGATTATAGCCCTTCTCTGTGAGGGCAATATAAACTTGTTCCAGTACCTGGCTTACGTCCATTTTATTTTCCTGCACTGCTTTGAAAAATTGTGTGTTATGAATATCGCCCATGTTTCTCACGTCCTTTAACTGTTCTCCTTTATTCTAAACCATAATCATAATTTCGGCAAGACTTAAATTAATTTTGTCCGTTAAGGTTTAATAATAACACCTCATCATTGATCATTTCCGTAAGGGTTCCGGTAAGCAACACTCCCTTTAAGCCCTCTTCATAAGGCACTGCCGCCTTCACATATTCTCTGGTGTGACCGATCATATATCTTGTCCCATTCCATTCAAAGGCTTCTTCCATAAGAACCTCTGCAGAGCTGCCAAGATAGGACATGCGGTAGTCATGAGACATCTTCCCTTCCAGGGTTAATAGCTCATTGCTCCTTACTGATTTCACTTGTTCCGGTACCTGATCCGGCATATCGGCTGCCCTGGTGCCGTTTCTCTTTGAAAATTTAAATACATGCATTTCATAAAAACGTACTTTTTCCAAATATTCCCTTGTAATGGAAAACTCTTCTTCCGTCTCTCCCGGAAAGCCTACGATCACATCGGTGGTAATCGCCGGATTTGGAAATGCCTCTCTTAAAATATCACAGCAGTGATAAAATTCTTCCGCAGAATAATGACGGTTCATCCGCTTTAAGGTAGCATCACAGCCACTTTGTAAGGATAGATGGAAATGAGGACAGATTTTGGAAAGCTTTGATAATTCCTTTGCAAATTCCTCTGTGACAATTCTTGGCTCCAGGGAACCTAAGCGGATTCTCTTAAGCCCTTCCACCTCATGAATCTTTATAATCAGATCTAAAAGAGTGATTCTCTCTTCTGCAGGAAAGTCTTTCCCATAAGAGCTTAAATGGATTCCAGTCAGCACCACCTCTTTAAAACCCGTAGCGGTCAGACGCTTTATTTCTTCCACGACCTCTTCTGGCTTACGGCTTCGGACCTGTCCTCTTGTATAAGGGATAATGCAGTAGCTGCAAAACTGATTGCATCCATCCTGTATCTTAATAAAGGCTCTCGTATGATCTGCGATTTTATCGATGGACAGACTTTCGTATTCTCTTGTCCCACGGATATCGATTACGGTCTCCTCTAATGCCTCTTCCCGGTCTGAAAAATAATCATCGAGAATGGACACCAGCTCCGTCTTTTTATTATTACCGATAATTAAATCCACGGCTACGTCTTTTTTCAGTTCTTCTCCTGCTGCCTGGACATAGCATCCGGCTGCAACGACAACGGAATCCGGGTTCATATTCTTGGCCCGGTGAAGCATCTGCCTTGATTTTTTGTCTGCAATGTTTGTGACAGAGCATGTATTTATAATATAAACATCAGCCTCTTCTGTAAAGGGAACAATCTCATATCCAGCATTCTCCAGAAGCTGCTGCATGGCCTCTGTTTCGTATGAATTAACCTTACAGCCAAGGTTATGCAGGGCTGCCTTTCTCATTTTATTTTCTCCTATCTAAATTATCCGTTTATAACGATTTTTTTCATCTAATATTACCATTGACAATTACATTATATGCCAGTAGTATGTAAGGGAAAAGGGGACGATCCCCAATATTAATAAAGAGCCGCTAAAGGAGGTTTTCCCATGAAAACAGTTCGTATATCATTAAACTCTATCGACAAAGTAAAATCTTTCGTAAATGATTTAACAAAATTTGACACAGACTTCGATCTTGTATCTGGCAGATACGTTATCGACGCAAAATCCATTATGGGTATTTTCAGCCTGGATTTATCCAAACCAATTGATTTAAACATCCATTCCGAAAGCGATGTCGAGGAAATCCTGAGCATTTTAGCTCCATACATCGTAGAATAAGAAAAATCAGTTTTAAAATGGGGCCCGGCCTTTGATGCCGGTCCCCTTTTTTATTTCTCTAACACCAAACTTTTTCTACGGTATTAATTGCCGTTTCTAACAGCTCATCAATCTTTTCTGACAGATTTTCCTCAGAACGTTCAATCAGCTTTAAAACTGGCTTTGTGACCGGATGCTTTGCCACAAAGATGGTACAGCAGTCTTCAAAAGGAAGAACGGAGGTTTCATAGGTTCCGATTTTTTCTGATAAATGAACAATTTCCTGTTTATCAAAGCCGATGACCGGACGGAATACCGGAATGGTCGCTGATGCATCGGTTGCTGCAAGGGACTGCATGGTCTGAGATGCCACCTGTCCGATGCTCTCTCCTGTAATCAGTGCCTGAGCACCGCTTTCTGCTGCCAGACGTTCTGCAATCCGCATCATGTATCGTCTCATGATGATAGTAAGCTCCTCGTGAGGACATTTTTCGTAGATGTAGAGCTGAATATCCGTAAAGTTTACGATATGAAGGCGGATAGCGCCGGAATATCTGGAAACAAGCTTTGCAAGATCCACGACCTTCTGCTTTGCGCGGTCACTGGTGTATGGCGGTGCATGGAAATACACAGCATCGATTCTAACGCCTCTCTTAGCAATCATGTAGCCTGCTACCGGGCTGTCAATGCCGCCGGAAAGGAGAAGCATAGCCTTCCCATTGGTTCCAACCGGCATACCGCCTGGACCTGGAATGATATGGGAATATATATTAATTTTATTTCTTACTTCCACATGAAGCATAACTTCCGGTTTATGGACATCAACCTTAGTCTCTGGAAATGTATGTAAAATCACTTCTCCAAGATCCCGGTTGATCTGTTCGGAATTGACCGGATACTTTTTATTTCCTCTTCTTGTGTTGACTTTAAAGGTAAAGCTTTTCTCCTCGTAAAACTCATCAACATAGGATAAAACCTGCTTTTTTAAATCCTCATAGCCTAAATCCTCTACCTGAACCATAGGGCAGATCGCTGCGATACCAAAAATACACTTTAACGCCTCTACTACTTCGTCAAAATCATAGTCGGATTGTGCTGTGGCATAAATTCTGCCGGATTCTTTAGCAACTTCGAAATCTCCGTCCACTCTCTTTAAGGAATGGCGGATGTTGGTCACCAGGGCATCTTCAAAAACATAACGGTTTTTTCCCTTTACTCCAATTTCTGCATATTTTATTAAAAATGATTTGTATTGCATCTGTTGTCCTTTCTGTTAAAACTCCCTAATGACAAAACGTTACCCTCTCTGGTAACGTCTGAGGATTGGAAGCAGTTCCTTTAGTGTATCGATACAGGTATCAACCTCTTCCTTTGTGCTAAAAACTCCAAAGCTGAATCGAAGGGTGGAATCAAGAAGCTCTTTTTTCACGCCGATTCCCACCAGAGTTCCGCTGACTCCCGGATGATTGGATGAGCAGGCAGATCCTGAGGAAACATAGATTCCCTTATCCTCCAGTGCATGAAGGAGAACTTCGCTTCGTACCCCAAGGAAGCTGGCACTGACGATCTGAGGGGATGATAAGTTGCCTTTTAAGCTATTAACAGTAACTCCATCCATTTCCTGAAGCCGTTCTATCATATAATCCTTTAATTCGGTCATGGCGTCCATCTTTTTATCATGGTCCGTATACATGAATTTGGCTGCCACACCAAAACCGGCAATCCCAGGAACATTCTCTGTTCCTGCCCGTAACCCCTTTTGCTGTCCGCCTCCATAAATCAATGGACGGATTTTGACTCTTGGGTCAATGTATAAAAAACCAATTCCTTTTGGTCCGTGAATCTTATGGGAACTGACTGAAAGTAAATCAATTCCCTGCCGTTTCGGCCGGATAACAAACTTTCCATATGCCTGTATGGCATCCACATGAAAAAGAATGGCTGGATTCTTCTTTTTAATTACCTTGGATATGGCTTCCACAGGTGCTACCGCGCCAATTTCATTGTTCACGTACATGGCAGAAACCAATATGGTCTCCGGACGGATGGCCTGTTCCAGCTCCTCTAAGGAGATAGTTCCATTGCCATCGACGGAAAGATAAGTAACGATAAATCCCTGTTCCTCTAAATATGCCAGCGGATTGTATACCGAAGGGTGTTCAATCCCTGTGCTTATAATATGGTTACCTGCCCGCTTATTAGCCATGGCAGTCCCGATGAGAGCCATATTGTTGGACTCTGAGCCGCCTGAGGTAAATAAGATATCCTTTGGGGCAACCTTTAAGGTGTCGGCTATGATTTCAGCCGCCTCTTTTACATACTGCTCTGCAATCATCCCTTTTCTATGCTTTGCAGAGGGGTTTCCGTAATCCTCTGTCATAACCTTAAGTACGATGTCTTTTACCGGCTCCAGCACTTTGGTTGACGCCGCATTATCAAAATAAACTTCCATGTGTGTTTCTCCTATTCCTCTAAAAGCGGGATCCCCCGGGATGAGGAAGCTTTTTCTATGGTTCCAGTAAATAGGACAAGACCGATAAGACTGAAAGTCCTGCCGTTTCGGTTCTTAAAATTCGTTTCCCCAGGGTAACTGTCCTGGCCCCAAAGCTTTCAGAAAGTTCTATTTCCGAATCCTCAAAGCCGCCTTCCGGCCCTATAAAAATCCCTACGTTCATGCCAGGCTTTACCTGAGAAAGAATCTCCCTGGTCCGTTCCATGCCCTTGGCATTTTCAAAAGGAATCACGGTCAAATCAAACTCTTTGGAAAAGACAAGTGCCTCTTTTAAACTCATAACGCCTGCCACTTCCGGAACAATGAGCCGTTTGGACTGTTTGGCAGCGCTTTCTGAGACTGCGTTCCAGCGACGGAGCTTTGATTCTTCCTTTTTCTTATCCAGCTTGACTACCGTACGTTTTGTTTCTACCGGCACGATCTCACAGGCACCAAGCTCCACCGCCTTTTGTATGATCAATTCCATCTTATCACCTTTTGGCAGTCCCTGAAATAGGGTAATCCTGGCTGGAAGCTCACGCCCTCCCTCTTCCACAGACAATATCCTGGCGGTGACTTCCTGGGCTGTCACTGATGTGACCTCACATAAGTAGTCTTTATCCACTCCATTGCTTATGAGCACTTCTTCTCCTGCACCCATGCGCAGAACATTCTTTATATGGTTCACGTCAGGGCCAATGATCCTGATGTGATCGTCTTCTACCTGATCCTGGTTGATAAAAAAGTGATACATTCTATCCCTCTTTCTACTTTTTCCTCACCGTTACAGAAACCCATTCTCCCTGATAGGTGATTTCCACCAGCTCAAAGGCATCATTTTCTGCAAATGCTTTCTTTACTGCTTCCTCTTTCATATTAATGATACCGGCAGTAATAAAGATGGCACCTTTTTTCATATGAACCGGAATCTCTTTTTGAAGCAGGATAATGATGTCAGCTAAGATGTTAGCTACCACCAGATCGTAGGCTTCAAAACCAACTTCTGCCTTTACCTCTTCATCGTCAATGATATTGCCCTTTAAAACCTTGAATTTTTCCGGGGCGATATCATTGGCTTCCATATTCTCTTTTACCGCTACGATGGCATTTTCATCGAGATCGGTTCCGAAAACTTCCTTTGCCCCCAGCTTTAAAGCAGTGATTCCAAGAATTCCGCTGCCGGTTCCTACATCAAGAATCTTTGTATCAGAAGTCACGTATTTTTTTAGCTGGCGGATGCAAAGCTGAGTCGTCTCATGCTGTCCAGTACCAAAAGCAGTACCAGGGTCGATTTCAATTAAAAGCTTTTCCTTATGCTCCTTCGGAATCTCTTCCCAGGTTGGCTTAATTAAAATATCATCCACAGTAAATGGTTTAAAATACTGCTTCCAGTTGTTAATCCAGTCCTTGTCCTCTGTCTCACTGGATTCAATGGTTCGGGCACCAAGGTCAGTAAACATGGATAACTCATCAAGGCTTTCATCCACACGCTTTAACATCTCATCGATATCAACATCGGAATCCGGATCCAGATAAAAGCTGACTTTTGCTACACCCTCATCTGGAGGAAGCTCTGGCAGGATGTCAATGAACATACCTTTTGTCTCAGCTTCGGTAAGAGGCGTATTGTCTTCAATTTCAATTCCTTCTATTCCGATCTCATCAAATGCGCTGCTGATTAAGTCCACAGCTTCCGTTGTGGTAGTGAGTGTAAATTTTTTCCATCTCATGCTTTTATTTTCCTATCCTTTTATAATTTTTACAAACAGGCAAAGAAGCACCACAAATACAACCGGGCGCACGATCTTTAAGCCGTTCTTTAGGACAAGGCCTGAACCAATGTAATGACCTGCAATACAGAAGATTCCGGATGCAAGTCCAAGGGGAATTAAGACCTTACCATTTATTAAAAATGTCACCAATGCTGCGATGTTTGATGACAGATTGATTACTTTTGTCGTTCCAGATGCATTTCTAACATTCATCTTTGCAAGACCAGTCAGTAAAAGCAGTAAAAAGGTGCCGGTACCAGGCCCGTAAAATCCATCGTAGCAGCCTACCACCAGCGCTGCTCCCATACTAATTAGAAGAGTCTTTCGCTCCGGAAGACTTTCTTCCTTTGTATCGCCTAAATTTTTATTTTTAAACACATAAAATGCTACTACCGGTAAGACCGCTATCATCATGGTCTTTAATACCTGCTCACTTGCCAGTAAAGAAAGGTGTGCTCCTATGACAGAACCGATGACAGCACATAAAGCAGACAGCAAAGACAGCTTCACATTGATAAATCCGTTCTTTGCGTATCGGGCCGTTGAAATAATCGTACCGAGCGTAGAACTCATCTTATTGGTTCCAAGTGCAATATGTGGCGGTACCCCTGCTGCCAGATAAGCCGGCAGAGAAATCAGTCCTCCGCCTCCTGCGATGGAATCTACAAATCCAGCCAGGAAAACAAGGGGACATATGATCAAATATTGGTACATATGCGGGTTCCTTTCTTCTGTCAAAACTAAACCACATGATATCATAACATACAATGAAATGGGTTGCAAGCTTATAAAATCATGGATTTATGGAAGAATTTTCGGCTCAAAAAAAATATTTCAAAAAATTTTAAAAAAAGATGCAATAAAAAACCTTCCTAGTGCATTAACTAATTGAACGGATGAAAAGGACTTCTGTTTCATTCCCGGAACTAAGGCAAAAAACATATCAAGTAAACGAAATTCCTTGATGCATTACACCCCATCACACCCGCCTGAACGCCTGGTAATGAAGCAGAATCTATTTTCACAACATGCAACAAAAAAGCAGAAGACAGATCTGATAATTGGAATTAATCCATGTTCAGATCTGTTTTCTGCTTTTTTTATATCCCAATCATTTTCTTTCTGCCTTACTGCTTTAAGGCACCGTCCGCTCCAACGGAATAACCATCAGGCGTAACAGTGTTGATTAACAGCCGGCCCAAAGAGCCGTCTGACATGGTATTAAAGTAGTATGCTTTTCCGCCTATGATCTGCCAGCCGATTCGCATAGACCCTAAGGTACCGTCATCAACTGGATTTAAATAGTACCGGTTCCCGGTCTGGTCTGCATACCATCCCATAAGCAGATGGCCGCCCTGATCGAACCGGTACCATCTGCCATCAATATATTTCCAGCTGTCTAAAGGCCAGGTACCATCTCCATACTGATACCACCAGCCTGCCGGACTGTAACGCCAGCCTCTTTCATAGCTGCGGCTGTATGGACCGTCGTCGTCGTCATCGTCATCTTCGTCATCGTCCCAGCAGTCATAGTGATTCGGTCCTTCCACCGGTCCCTGAAAACTGGTTCCGGAACCGTGAAAGCCTGGATATTTTCTTACTGCCTGTGTCTCATCGGCTGCAGCACGCCCCGGAAACATCCCGGAAAGAAGCAGGAAACAAAATAAAAGTATGAACTTTCCCTGAATCTTCTTCATTCCTAACCTTCCCCTTTACATGTATCCCCTAGAAACCTATTTAAAGATTCCCTTTTTTTTATGTTTTTCCCCATCCGTGGTGCCATTCATGGCATCCTGGAAACTCTTAAGGGCATCTTTTTGAACTTCTGTGAGGCGCTCTGGGACCTGTACTACCAATGTTACATAATGATCGCCACGGACCGCTCTGTTTCTTAAAGAAGGAACTCCCTTTCCTTTTAAGCGAACCTTGGTATCTGTCTGAGTTCCTGGTTTGATTTCGTAATCCATATCGCCGTCAACGGTCTTGATCTTAATGGTTCCGCCTAATGCTGCATTGACAAAGGAAATGGGTACGGTTGAGAAGATACTGGTATCCTGACGCTTAAAGATAGGGTGATTGGATACAACCACTTCTACTAAAAGATCGCCTCTTTCTCCTCCGTTGGTACCTGGTTCCCCTTTGCTCTGTAAACGAATGGACTGGCCGTTATCAATTCCTGCGGGAACTGCAACACTGATTTTCTTTCTTTTTGTAATAAAACCAGTTCCATAGCAATCCGGACATTTTTCCTTGATTACCTTACCAGTGCCGCCACAGTCGGGACAGGTCTGAACACTCTGCACCTGACCGAAGAAGGACTGCTGGGTGTACATGATCTTACCTTTACCGTTACATTTGGTACAGGTAATGGGTGATGTACCCGCCTTTGCGCCACTTCCGTGACACGTATTACATTCTTCTTTGAAATTAATTTCAATTTCTTTTTCGCAGCCAAAAATCGCCTCTTCAAAGGTAATACGGACGCTGGTTCTTACATTGGCTCCTCTGGCCGGACCATTGTATGCGGCACCGCCTCTGGAACGGCCGCCGCCAAAGATATCGCCGAAAATATCCCCAAAGATATCTCCCATATCTGCTCCGCCAAAATCAAAGCCACCGAAACCGCCAGGTCCTCCGCTGCCATCAAATGCTGCTGATCCAAACTGGTCATACTGACGTCTCTTATCAGGATCACTTAAAACACTGTAAGCTTCGGAAGCCTGTTTAAACTTCTCTGCCGCCACAGCATCCCCGGAATTTGTATCCGGGTGGTATTTCTTAGCCAATGCCCTGTAAGCCTTCTTAAGCGCTGCATCATCTGCATCTCTTGGAACGCCAAGGATCTCATAATAATCTTTTTTACTCTCTGCCATCTTAGGTCTACCTTTCATAAACTAAGGAAGCCCGGTAGGACATCGCCTGCCGAACATAAGAGCCCAAACTGTAAGCTTCGTTTTTACCGGGCTATACAAAAGAACTCATGCCTGCGGAAAAAGTGCTGTATCACTACAACACTTTTTCCAAAGCCCTGTCAACTGACCAGACTATTTTACACTTCTTTGTACTCTCCGTCAACTACGTCGCCGTCTTCATAGGAAGCACCTGCTGCATTCATGTCAGGACCTGCACCCTGTCCCTGAGCCTGCTCGTAAACCTTAGCAAATAGAGCCTGTGCGCCTGTCATCAGTTTTTCTTTGCCTGCCTTGATATCTTCGATCTGAGCATCTGTCATCTCGTCGATTGGAGCTCTGTTGATGGCTTCTTTTAATGCATTTAAATCAGCTTCTACTACTGCTTTATCGTTAGCGTCGATCTTATCTCCAACTTCCTGAAGAGCTTTCTCTGTCTGGAATACCATGGAGTCAGCATCGTTTCTTGCATCAATGCCGTCTTTACGCTTCTTATCCTGTGCCTCGTACTCAGCAGCTTCCTTCACAGCCTTGTCGATATCAGTATCAGACATGTTGGAGCCGGAAGTAATGGTGATGTGCTGTTCCTTACCTGTTCCTAAATCCTTAGCGGATACGTTAACGATACCATTGGCATCAATATCAAAGGTAACTTCGATCTGAGGAACGCCTCTTCTTGCTGGTGGGATTCCATCAAGACGGAACTGGCCTAAGGTCTTGTTATCTCTTGCAAACTGTCTTTCACCCTGAACAACGTGGATATCTACAGCGGTCTGGTTGTCAGCTGCTGTGGAGAATACCTGGCTCTTCTTTGTAGGAATGGTGGTATTTCTCTCGATCAGTCTTGTTGCTACGCCACCCATGGTCTCGATAGATAAGGAAAGTGGAGTAACATCAAGTAAAAGGATATCGCCTGCGCCTTCATCGCCTGCAAGCTTACCACCCTGAATGCTGGCACCGATTGCTACGCACTCGTCTGGATTTAAAGACTTGGAAGGCTCTTTGCCTGTCAGCTGTTTTACTTTTTCCTGAGCTGCTAACATACGGGTAGAACCACCAACTAAAAGTACTTTTCCTAATTCAGCAGATGTGATGCCTGCATCTTTTAATGCATTCTGAACCGGAACTGCTGTACGCTCTACTAAGTCTAAGGTAAGCTCGTCAAATTTAGCTCTTGTTAAGTTCATATCTAAATGCTTCGGGCCTTCAGCTGTTGCTGTAATAAATGGCAGGTTGATGTTTGTAGTTGTAGAGGAAGAAAGTTCTTTCTTTGCCTTCTCTGCAGCTTCTTTTAATCTCTGCATAGCCATCTTATCACCAGATAAATCAACGCCTTCTGCTTTCTTGAATTCGTCAACCATCCACTGTGTAATACGGTTATCGAAATCGTCACCACCTAAGCGGGTATCGCCGTTGGTAGAAAGTACTTCGATTACGCCGTCACCGATTTCAATTGCAGATACGTCGAAGGTACCGCCGCCTAAGTCGTATACCATGATCTTCTGCTCATGCTCGTTGTCAAGACCGTATGCCAAAGCTGCTGCTGTCGGCTCGTTGATGATACGCTTTACATCAAGACCAGCGATCTTACCGGCATCCTTGGTTGCCTGACGCTGAGCATCGTTAAAGTAAGCTGGTACTGTAATAACTGCTTCTGTAACCTTCTCACCTAAGTAAGCCTCTGCATCTGCTTTTAATTTCTGAAGAATCATAGCAGAGATTTCCTGAGGACTGTAGTTTTTACCGTCAATGGTTACCTTATAATCGGTACCCATATGTCTCTTGATAGAAGAGATGGTACGGTCTGCATTCGTTACTGCCTGACGCTTTGCAGGCTCACCTACTAATCTTTCACCATTCTTTGTAAATGCTACGATAGATGGAGTTGTTCTTACTCCTTCGCTGTTTGGGATAACAACTGGCTTTCCGCCTTCCATAACGGCTACACAGCTATTTGTTGTACCTAAGTCAATACCAATGATCTTGCCCATAGTTTTCTTCCTCCTAATTTATGAAACAAATGTAATATGTTTTCTGATTTTGATTTATTATTAATTAGCTACCTGTACCATGGAATGTCTCACCACAGTATCCCGGTAGGTATAACCTTTTAAAAGTTCCTGAGCTACTACGTTCTCTCCCAGGGATTCATCTTCCACGTGCATCACTGCATTGTGGAAATCAGGATTAAATGGCTGGCCAACTGCTTCAATTGGCTTTACTCCCGCCTCTTCCAACGATTTTATAAGCTGTTTGTAAATCTTTTCCATGCCCTCGGCAAATGCAGAAGCCTTTTCCTCTTCCGGAATGGCTGCAAGGCCTCGTTCAAAATTATCGACAATAGGAAGGATTCGTTCAATGATATCCTTTGCCCCGATCTCAAACATGGCTGACTTTTCTTTTTCTGTTCTCTTTCTGAAGTTATCAAATTCTGCCATACTTCTCTGGAGACGGTCTGTCAGTTCCTCGATTTTTTCATCCTTTGGATCAGGCTTATCTTTTTTCTTACCAAAGAAGCCTTTCTTAGCGGTATCGCCTTTTGCGCTTTCTTCTTCGTTCTGCCCTGTCTCAGCTGCAGTCTCTTCTGCTGCGGGCTCTGTGCCTTCTATCTCATTTTCAGTGGAAACGGCATCTTCCTCATTTAAAATCTCATCTGCCAGTTTTTCCTCTGTTTTCACATCTTCCATGCTCAATGTTCTTACCCTTACCTTTCATCTTTTTTCAATATCACATCAAGCTGCGTCATTAAATTGCGCAGAGTACTGAGAACCTTCTCATAATCCATTCGCTTGGGGCCGATGATTCCAATGGTGCCTCGTAACCCTTCCCCCAGCTCGTAATTGGCTGTTACAATGCTGCAGTCCTTCATATCCTTAACCGGTGCTTCATCTCCGATATAGACCTGGATACCAGAATTGCTCTCCGAGTCGTTGACATCATCGACCAGCTCCTGCAAAAGCTCCTTTTGCTCCAGGGTTCCAAGAAGTCTGCTCGCCTTATCTCCCTCGCTCAGCTCCGGATATTTAAAAATATTGGTGGTGCCGCTGGTATAGATCTGTAAATCTTCATCATCTGCCCGAATGGCTGCTGCCACCTCGGTCAGTACCCGGTCTACCACTTCACTGTGATGGCCTGCCTGAACCTTTAACCTGCTGATCACTTCCAGATTAATCTCTTCTATGGTCAGTCCGTTTAAGGCACTGTTTAAAAGAATGTTTAAATTCAACAATCCTTCGTCATCCAGTTCCTTATCAATGGGAATCATGGTGTTCTTAATAATATTGCCTTCAATGACAATCACCACCAGAAGCTTTCCTTCATCTACCTTTGACAGCTGGATAAACTTTAGCTTATTCCTTTGATACTGAGGAGCGCTGATCATAGCCGCGTAGTTGGTATTCTGAGCCAGAAGCTTTGCCATCTGCTTAAGCATAAGCTCTACACGGTCTACTCTCTTTAGCATCATATCCTTGATTTCTGTTACTTCTTCTTCCTTTTCCAGCATGATCTGATCCACATAGAACCGGTATCCTCTGTCGGAAGGAATTCTTCCTGCTGATGTATGAGGCTGAACAATATAGCCCAGTTCCTCTAAATCAGACATCTCATTACGGATCGTGGCGGAGCTTAAATTCAAATCCGTATACTTTGATATGGTTCGGGATCCAACCGGTTCTCCGGTTTCCAGATAAGTTTTAATGATGGCCTTTAATATGGTTATCTTCCGCTCATCCAGCTGATCTTTATCCTTCAAACTGCCACTCTCCTTTCTTAATGCTTATTACTGCTTTGTTAGCACTCAACGTTTGGGAGTGCTAACATCTTCTTTTCATAATATATGCTTTTTTTCTACATTTGTCAATACATTCCTATAAAAAAAATACGTTAAGTTTTTATGACTACTTTCTACATTTTTAAACATAGTACAAGCATATATTACAAAGGTGTTGACATTTTTTTCTTGACTTTTAACACTTTTGTAATATAATAGTAAATGATACACCATAACAACACGATTGCGAGGTAAATCATGAAGCGTTTTTCAGGTAAACTACGAATCACTGGACTCCTGACAATCCTTTGTATTCTGCTGTTATCTACATCTGCAATGGCAGATGAAGCTGCTGGTAAAGAACAGACTACAGCGGATGCACAGTCCGGGAGTGTCCAAACGATAAAAAGCGATGCCAAAACCGAAAACGGGACTGAGGGCACAAAAGACTCAGAGGAAATCGGACCTGGTATTAAAAAAGAAACAGAACCGCAAGAGACAGAGCCAACTGGACCTGTTTTTGAAAAAGGAGCATCACTGGGACTTTTTTCTGCAACTGCATATTGCCCCAGCAAAAGCGGAAAAATCGGCCGGACCTACTCCGGTACTACACCAAGAGCACAGCATACCTTGTCTGCGGATCTTACAATTTTGCCAATCGGCACTATGGTCATGATCGATGACGTCATCTATACTGTGGAGGATACTGGAAGCGGAATCAGAGGAAATAAGGTTGATATCTACTTTGGAAGCCGGGAAGAAGCCCTAAACTTCGGCAGACAGACAAAAGAGATTTTTGCAGTGAATGTAAAATAATACATGTCCAAATGGCGCCCAGAAAAGCGATTTGATTTCGCTTTCTGAGGTGCTTTTTTGATGTCCAAAAGTTCTCTCCCCTAATAGTATGAAATAAGTTAGCCTTGACTTTTCTGGAAAAATATGTAAAATGAATACTTGTACCTCATTTATTACAAAACTGTTACATATAATTATAATAGTGTTAATTTGTATTACAGTTTGTAAAAAAGAAAGGAAGTATTTGTAATATGCAAAATAGGAAGAACCTTCACCAGATTTCTGGAATTTTACTGATGACAATCTTTGTTTTAATAAACACATTAAAAGCTTACGGTAATCCGGTAACCGGCATTATCGACGGGGCGGATGATAAAAATGTCCGGGGCTGGGCCTTTAACAGCTCAGAACCAGAATCCTCTTTGCCTGTAAGGGTCATTATCACCAACCAGTCAAGCGGTCAGGTGACAGCTGAGCTTGAAACCACCGCTTCCAAACACCGGGAGGATTTAGCCGCACAGGGAAGCGGAACCGGTAATTATGGATTTGAAGTGAACGTTCCCTGGGATACCTACGAAAATGGTACTTATCTCATTGAGGCCTACGCATCAGGGCAGAAGCTTTCCGGCACCAAGGTATACGGCGTTGGCACTGCGGTTCCTGCTGTTAATCTCCGCTCCATCGGTACGTTTAAAACAACCGCCTACTGTCCCTGCAGACAGTGCTCCGGTAAATGGGGCGGCCGCACCAGCACAGGAACCATTGCTGCTGCCAATCATACCATCTCTGTGGATCCAAGAGTCATTCCTTATGGAAGCAAGCTGATGATAGGCGGTGTTATTTATACCGCTGAGGACTGCGGTGGAGGCGTTAAGGGTAGACATATTGATATCTTCTTCAATACCCACGGGGAGACTCGCTTTTACGGTACCAGAAGTATGGAGGTATTTCTGGTTCAGTAGTATGAAAGTAACGCCAGTTGTTTTGAAATAAACTGCAAGCAATTGTGAGGTATTAGCCTACATTGCTTGAGTATATAATGAGGTCAAGAAAGGGCACAGGACACAAAGAATGGTTTCTCTTTGCGTTCTGTGCCCCTTCTATATTCTTATTAATAAGAATGTATTACCAAATCGCTCTACTGTTTTATGAGAGGTTACTCCCTCCCATGCGGCGCACCAGTTAATGTCATGTACATATAACTCGTATTAGCTCTTACATGGTTTAAGGTCTGAATTAAAGCTTATAACAGGAACTGACTCATCGCATAATTGCTGACATCAATTCCGTGGGAAGTTAGCTTGTAGTAACCATCTTTAAATTCCATCAGCCCCTCCCGCTCCAGCTTATCCAGCACCTGACCATAAACATTGCGGATATTCTGACCGAAATTGCTAACGAAGTCATGGGCAGATACCCCATTGGTCAGCCGTAGGCCCAGAAACATATACTCTTCCATCTTTTCCTCAATGGACAGACGTTCTAATTCCTGTCTCAGTGCCTGAGTAAATCCCTCGTCCTCATCGAAGCTGGCATTGCGGTAATCACTTAAATCTGTGGTATTGTGAAAGCGGCATCCATTCATATAGGAAGACGCTCCTAGCCCAAGGCCAAGATATTCAATTCCAGTCCAATAGCCAATGTTGTGACGGCATTCATATCCTTTTTTAGAGTAATTGGAGATTTCGTACCGTTCGTATCCCTGTTCCATTAAGAATTCCTGAGTGAGATAATACATCTCCCTTTCCGAATCCTCATCAGGAAGGTCCGGCAATGCCATCAGACGTTTCCGCTCTTCCTTTGTCATGGAATAGCTTTCCATTTCCACATGATCTCCGTACCTGTCATAATAGGGAGTCCCCTCTTCTATGATAAGGCTGTAAGCGGAAATGTGCTCCGGTTTTAACATGGTGACCTTTTTTAAGGTATTCTTCCAGGAATCCACCGTTTGCCCGGGAATGGCTGAAATTAAGTCCACGTTAACATTATCAAAGCCTGCCATCCGCACTCTCTGATAGCTTTTTAAGAACTCATCATAGGTATGAATTCTGCCAAGATAGCGAAGTTCTTTGTCATCTGCGGATTGAAGGCCCATGCTGATGCGGTTGACTCCAGCTTTGCGGTAACTTAAAAGCGCTTCCTGAGTCAAGGTACCTGGATTGGCCTCCATGGTGATCTCTGCATCGGGAAGAATGTCAAAATGGGTATTTAAGGCATTTAAGACAGCTTCCATATCTTCTGTCTTTAATATAGAAGGAGTGCCTCCTCCTATGAATACACTGACTACCTGGTATTCTTTCGCAAAGGCACTCTGGTATTCTATTTCTTCTATTAATTTCTCCGTGTAATCTCTCTGTGTCCGTTCATTTCCCGGAAAGGAAAGGAAATCGCAGTAAGCACATTTGCGGGAGCAAAATGGGATATGCACGTAAATCTCCAAACTTTTTTTATTCATCATCTAATTTCAGTACGCTCATAAATGCCTTCTGCGGTATCTCAACGTTACCGACCTGGCGCATACGTTTTTTACCTTCTTTCTGTTTTTCCAGAAGTTTTTTCTTACGTGAAATATCACCGCCATAGCATTTGGCAAGAACGTCTTTTCGCATAGCCTTAACGGTTTCACGGGCAATGATCTTGCCGCCAATAGCAGCCTGAATGGGAATTTCAAAAAGCTGTCTCGGTATTTCATCTTTTAACTTCTCACACATTCTTCTGCCTCTGTCGTAGGCTGATTCTGCATGAACGATAAAGGACAGAGCATCCACTTCTTCTTTGTTGACAAGAATATCCAGCTTCACTAATTCTGAGCGCTCATAGCCCTTTAATTCATAATCAAAGGAAGCGTAGCCTTTGGAACGGGACTTTAATGCGTCAAAGAAATCGTAAATGATTTCATTTAACGGAAGTTCATATTTTAATAAAGCTCTTGTTGTCTCCATATATTCCATGCCAAGGTACACACCGCGGCGTTCCTGACAAAGGGACATAATGGCTCCAACGAATTCTGTGGTCACCATGATTTCTGCACTGACAATGGGCTCTTCCATGTAATCGATTTCAGTTGGGTCAGGAAGGTTTGAAGGGTTCGTAAGCTCCAGCTTCTCTCCATTTCTTTTATAAACCCGGTAAACTACGCCTGGGGCTGTGGTTACAAGATCTAAGTTATATTCCCGTTCCAGACGTTCCTGAATTACCTCCAGATGAAGCAGACCTAAAAATCCGCAACGAAAACCAAATCCAAGGGCAAGGGATGTTTCCGGCTCAAAGAACAGGGAAGCGTCGTTTAGCTGAAGCTTTTCCAGCGCCTCACGAAGGTCATTGTAGCGGGCACCATCTGCGGGATATAAACCGCAATAAACCATGGAGGTTACTTTTTTGTATCCTGGAAGTGCCTCTGCGCAAGGTCTTGCCGCATGAGTGATGGTATCACCTACCGCAGTGTCTTTTACATTCTTGATGCTGGCGGTGAGATAACCTACCATACCTGCGCTTAACTGGTCACATGGAATAAACTGTCCGGCACCAAAATATCCTACCTCAACCACGTCTTCCACGGCTCCTGTGGCCATCATCCGTACTTTATCGCCTTTTTTAACGGTTCCTTCTTTCACTCGGAAGAATACGATAACTCCCTTATAGGAATCGTATAAAGAGTCAAAAATCAGGGCTCTTAATGGTGCCTCCGGATCTCCCTCTGGAGCAGGAATCTTTTCAACAATCGCTTCCAGAACATCTTCCACATTCAGTCCGGTCTTTGCAGAAATGCGAGGAGCATCATGAGCTTCTAACCCGATAACGTCTTCGATTTCCTGTACGACACGTTCTGGATCTGCGCTTGGAAGGTCAATTTTATTAAGAACGGGGAACACATCTAAGTTATGGTCCAGTGCCATATATACATTGGCAAGGGTCTGGGCTTCTATACCCTGGGAAGCATCTACGACTAAAATTGCGCCGTCACAGGCCGCAAGGCTTCTGGAGACCTCGTAGTTGAAATCCACATGACCTGGTGTGTCGATCATGTTAAAAACGTACTCTTCTCCATCTTTAGCTTTGTATACGGTACGAACGGACTGGGCCTTGATGGTGATTCCTCTCTCTCGTTCCAAATCCATGTTGTCAAGGACCTGAGCCTGCATCTCTCTGCTGGTGAGCAGTCCGGTTTTCTCTATAATTCTGTCTGCAAGGGTTGACTTCCCGTGATCAATATGAGCGATTATACAAAAATTGCGAATCTTATTCTGCTGGGCAGCTGCCATAAAGTAAACTCCTCTTTTCTGATGTTTCTGTCTGGTCCCGGCGCTCTTAATGATTTAAGAGTCAAACCGCCTAAAACCTATGATATCCTTAAAAATATACCATTAAAATCACGGATTGTCCACTGTGAAAGCGTTGAAACACCCTGCAATTCCCTTGGAAAAATAAGGACGATTGTTTGTATACACATCATACCACTATTTTCGCTTGCAAATACTATAATTATGTATTAGAATAAAAGTAAAGGAACAACCGCCCCAACACAAGGGGTTGACCAAATACGAAGAATAGAAATCCCATCCTTATGACTCGGCAAAGTTTACAAGGGTGGTTTTTCTTTGCCTGTTACCAGGACTTTTTGAAAAACTCTACTTACAATTATAAAAAATAAAGGTAAGCAATGCTAAAATGAAAGAACCAAAAGCCATAATGTCTTTAAAGTCATATTTCATACGCACCACCTCCCATCTATGTAGTGATGGAAGGCCAACACCCTCGCAGTGACACGATTGTTCCATAAGATTATGGTAACATATCCCATTTTTCAGTGCAATTATTTTTTACAAGATTTCTGCTGTTTTAATGCCTTTTATCTGATGAAAAAGGCTAAGATTCTGGCATCTTAATTTTTATATACAAACGTGATAAATCAGCTATTATAAAAACGGCCGGAAACCTGAAAGGAATACAGATTTCCGGCCTTACTATATTTATTCAATGTTCTAATTTCCCTGTAATACCATATCCAGAACTTCTGCTAATGGGTCCATGGCATTCAGCGCTTCCTGATATGTATTGGTCTGGGCTCCTACTTCTATTAACGCAGACCTTGCCCTTAAATGCTGGTTATAGCGAAGTCCCTTTATGTATATCTTTCTTGTTAGATTTGGAAAATAAGCGGCCGCATCCAGCTGCATCTGGAAGCTGAAGGCCAGATTTTGTTCCCGATATGGATTTGCCAGGTATTCGATTGGGCCTTCCGGCGTCTGGCTGACACCGTTAAAAAACATTAGAGGGGCCGTAGGCTTTCCATTGACCTGATTGACCATATGCAGGCTTTCATTGACTCCATCTCTGTGAACATCCAGAACAACTTCTATAGATGGATTTTTCTGAAGAATTGCTGTGATTCCGTCCAGTGCATAGGTATAGGCCTTGTTTCTATCCAGTTTTCCATTTTGCAAATCGTAGACTGTAGTATCGTGAATGACATTATATCCTTTTTCTGTGAGAAGCTTAGTTAAATAGTTTCCTAATCCCACAACGGTTGCATCTGGTTTTGCTGGTCCATGGTCGGCATATTCCTCCTGGGAATGGGTGTGGTAGATAAGAATCTGAGGTTTATCATTTCCCCCTTTTAAAGTGAAATCCTCTGCAAGGAATTTATCTGCCTTCATAAGGTCCCTGCCTGCTGTGGTGGAGGTATGAACGCTGTAAAAATGCTTCATCATATAATCATAATCAACCAGCTGCTCTTTTAAATATGTAGTTCCTACAATGGGCCAGATACTGCTGGAGGCACAGGTTAGTGCGTCATTTTTCGTTATCGAAGGGTTATGCTCCTTCACCGGGCCAGTGTTTCCTGCTGGTTCCTGGGAAGCGGCTGCCTGGTCGGCTCCTCCACTGTTATCACCTGCATTTGCATGTTCTCCTCCTGCATTGGCAGCCGGTATACCGGGATTTACAGATCCGTCTTCACCACTTTCCTCTCCTCCGTCATAAAGAAGAAAACCATGCTCTTCATAGAATTTACCACTTTCTATATAGCCTCGATAGGACGGATCCGCTTCTTCATAGTCAATGTCTCCCTTTTTCGTATCACCGGAGTAGCGGTAAAGAGGAGACTGGCTTACTAAAAAATGAAACAGCGCGCTTCCTATGGATTCATTTTTTCTATCTATACTGCTTTTACTATTTTCTTCGTCCCACACGACCGCAGGATACTGGTGTCTCCAGATATAGGAGACACCAAAGCCAGCGCCCTCTTTTACCAGCGACTCTGCTTTACTTAAATCTGCCTTTTTTCCAACTTCGGCAGCTTCTTTTATGCCTAAGAAAGCAGCCAGAATTAAGATTACTGCGATCATCATGTTTTTGATTATCCGGTTTATGAAACTGTTTCTCCTATTCATAGCCGCCTTCCTGCATTATCATTCTTAATATCCTATGCAGAAAGCCTGTCTTTTACTACGAATCTTCCTGTCCCAAAAATGCCAGATGGATTCCTTCTGAAATGGTAAAGCTCAGTTCCTTGACTGTCTCATCAATATCAGGCGGTGTTACATAAAGTGGGCCAAATTCTGGTTCCAAAAGCTCCTTAATGAGATTATACTGTTCATCGGAGCTTAACTTTCCAACAAAATCACCCATGCCCTTTGTTTCCATGCTTTCTGATAATGCTCCGATCATTGCGGAGACGGTATCGTGAACAATGGCGGCGGCTCCCACAACCGTAGGAACACCAATTGCCATGACAGGGATACCAAGGCTGTCTTTCGTCAGGCTGTGCCTGTGATTTCCAACTCCAGAGCCAGGATGAATGCCTGTGTCCGTAAGCTGTATGGTGGTTCCAAGACGTTTGACACTTCTTGCTGCCAGCGCATCAATGGCAATGATTAAGTCGGGTTTTGTCTCTTTGATGATTCCTTTTAATATTTCAGCACTTTCCATACCTGTTTGAGCCATAACGCCTGGTACAATGCCGCTGATGATTGGCATGCTTCTTCCTTTTAAAAAGTCATCTCCGTACTGAACCTTCAAATGTCTTGTTACCTGGAGATTATTAAGAACTCTTGGGCCTAAGGAATCTGGTGTTACGGAAGAATTTCCAAGTCCTGCCACCAGGACATGAAAATCTGGTTTCCTGTATTTTTTCCCCTCCAGGAGATGTTCGATTTGAGAGGCCAGCTCTTCAGACACCTCCCTGTGATAATCTTCATCTTTCATGGAGAGCTCGTCTGCCTCCAGAGTAATGTAGGTGCCAATGGGCTTTCCCATTGCTTTTTCGCCTTTTTTGTCTAAAATTTTAACCTCTGTCATTTTAATACGGCTGCCGGATCTATGCCATTCCCGCAGAGAAACGCCGGATATTTCACCGCCGTCACCAGGAAAGCTTTCCTTCTCCTCTACCGCGAGGTCTGTGCGCACTTCAAATGTGTTTTCCATTTTTTCCTCCTTTCCAGCTTTTATAGGGTATTTTCTGCAAAAAAGCAGGAATTATGTATTGACATATGGGACGAAATTCGTTAGAATACAAAGGTATGTTTACATTGAACTGTCCGTGTCCAGACTTTGATGCAAAACAAAGAATAATCATATATCAGTATATTGGAGGTGTACAGATTGGCTAACATTAAATCTGCTAAAAAAAGAATCTTAGTTAACGAGACTAAGGCTGCAAGAAACAAAGCGATCAGATCCAAAGTGAAGACATCTATTAAGAAGGTAGACGCTGCTATTATTGCCGGTGACAAGGCTGCTGCCCAGGCATCTTTAATCAGCGCTATCACAGAGATTGACAAGGCTACAACTAAAGGCGTTTATCATAAAAACAACGCTTCCAGAAAAGTATCCAGAATCTCTAAAGCTGTTAACGCAATGGCTTAAATTATAGAATAGTACGTGATCCCATTCAGACTAACCCGCTGAGTGGGATTTTTTGTTGTGTTTTAATTCTTTTTTGGGTTTTATTGATTGAGGAAATATAATAGGCGGGGCTGTTATAGATATCTGCTCTCTAGTTATTAGACATGAGGCAAACTCTCAAACAGACTCCCGCCTTTTGCATAAGTTCTTAATAAATCTTTTTTTGATTTTCTATATAAGCTTTTATTTAATCATATAGGATTCTTATATAATCTGTTTTTAATCTATCTTGTATTTCTTTACTTTTTTGTAATCTTTTTTTGTTTAGTCTTTTTTGTTTAATCATCTGTATCATTCACATGTGGGAGTGCGTTTTTGATTCTACATCAATTTACTATACCATTTTTAATGCACCTTTGTCATCGGTACTCAGGGAAATGGTTCCTTCCAGCATACTGCCGTCTTCTGTGGCACGATATAGCTCATCTTTCCAGATGACCCACTGATCTTTTGCCATGGAGCCGTCACTGGTCAGGTAGTACCATTTTCCATCGGAACCGGTTTTCCAGGTGTCTTTTACCATATAGCCTGCATCATCAAACCAGTACCATTTCTCACCGTCTTTATACCAGTCGTTTCTTACAGGATTGCCAGTATCTCCCAGATAGAATTTCCATCCGCTTTCTTCTTCTACCCAGCCTGACTTTATTTCAGCTGCTGTTACCAGACTTTCTTTAAAGTCCTGCCAGGTATGTTTTGTGTGATTGTATACATAAGGATTGGGGCAGATTTTTCCGGTGACGTCATAATGGCGGATGATGTGATCTTCTGGGACGCCGTATTTTTCCATCAGCATCTTAGTAAGCGCTTGAGCTTCTCTTACGGTTGCATCTTCAAAATACCAATCCCGGCTGGTATCGGACTGAACGCCTTTGTTTCTGACACACAGCTCGATTCCCAAGCTGTTGCTGTTACGGCATTCCGGGTGTTTGTAGGTTTTGGCACCGCAATGCCAAGCAATGTTTTTGTCTTCTACGGACTGCCAGACTTCACCGCTAAAGCCTACAAAATAATGGGCGCTTGCTCCGATATATTGTGAGGCATAGTATTTACAGTTGGCTTCTGCTCCGCCCAGGGCTCCTACATAATGGATTACGATATATTTAATACGGCTGATCTCGCCGTTTGAATAGTTATATGGTGTTAACAATTGATGAATTTCCATATTAGATTCCTTCCCTTCTGCCTGAAAAACCCATATCATCCGGGTCAAAGGATTCCCGGAAACGTTTGATTTCTGAGTAATCGGCATCCTCTAGGTTCTCCTGGATTCCTATGAGCTCCAGACGCGACATATCTATCGTTGCTTCGCTTTTTACCATACCCTCCACCTTGTCCTTTCTATATCTATTACATTTTATGATATGAAAGGGCAAGGTAGAATGTCCCGGGTGGGAAATGGGTGGGTGGGCTGGCTCTTTTTCTTTGTTATTTTGTGTAGATGAAGAAGAAAATTGGAAAGAGCTGTTTGGTGGGATGGCTAGGGTGATGGTAATAGCGATGTTATTTTGATGGTTCTGATTTCTGATTTAGGATATCAATGGCCTTGGATAATACGGCTGGGAGGGGTAAGCCCATGAGGCCAGCATTTTCCACGATTGATATTAATTCGTTTGCCATAAAACCGATGACTACGGTATCTCTTATGTAGTTTGTCCCGATGGATAAGTCGAGACGGTGGGCGATTAGGACAAAGAGCAGAGTCATGCTTTTTCTGCAAAGTCCCTTCCAACCGGCTCTTGATTCCAATGCGCCGGTTTCTGTTTTACTGCTGTTTTTGAAGATTCCGGCGACTGCCAGGCCGGAGAAAAAATCGATGCCCATGAAAAGGATTAGTGTTGCGATACCTGTGTCCCACCCTCCGAATAGTGATGCTA
The DNA here is from genome assembly GCF_000687555.1 of [Clostridium] aerotolerans DSM 5434. Lineage (GTDB taxonomy): Bacteria > Bacillota > Clostridia > Lachnospirales > Lachnospiraceae > Lacrimispora > Lacrimispora aerotolerans. The sequence goes on from NZ_JHWJ01000002.1 coordinate 365,163, forward strand.
TGATGCTGCCTGTTAGGCCTGTTGTTGTGCATATTATATTTTTCATATTATTTACCTCAATATTTTTGTTGCTAAATTATTAGTATATTTGTGTTTAAGATAACTTTTGGTTTTGCTTAATATAATAGTGATTTAAATATTAACTTGCTTAGTGTTCTAAGTTCTGCAGATTCCTCACGTTTCAGATTTGATAGTTGGACAGTTAATAAAATTGTACGTAAGGGATAGGAGGTCTATTTTCATTGTCATTTTGTTTTATTAAAACAAGTAAATGATTGGAACGAGTATACTTTGGTTAATTTACCTACATAATTTAAATCATCTTATGAATTCAACGGTGAAAAATACGCGTCCTATAACGGTTCAACATATCTATTTCAGTATTTTGTAAGACCTTCTGGGACTATTTCAGTCAAAATGATAACGGTGCCCCTGCTGGATTAGCTTGCACCTTGGAACTTACATACCTTGCAAGCTAATCAGTTAAGTATTTGCTTGAACCATCTTAGCTTCAATGTACCGCCATATTGGTAAATTGTTGGCAGCTGTATCCGCAAAGGTGCGGAAATATATAGGACACCCCGCATTAGTGGCATTATTATGGGGTATATAAATTTGAAAAGAAAGCCAAGCATAATTATGTTTGCCGGTAATCAAAGCGCCATACCCGTAAGCATCGGCCGGAAATCCCTTCGTGTTTTTTGGCCTTTCTGATGATATTGTATGAAAGTATATTTTGTTTTCGACAAATAACCCGCTGTCTAAATTAATACTAGCCGTATCTGTTAGAGGAATAGGGGTGGTTAAAGAACTTAAATCACTATTTAATTTAGAATATAAATCAAATAATGTTTTTCCATACCTTGCATCTAAAGCATATCCTTCAAACGTTGTATTTCCGTTATTTGCTAGCTTTCCTACAGTAATAATTCCAGTTTTAAAATTATTAAAATCTTGCATGAATTTTTTAACTTTTCCCAAAAATACATTAGATGTCTCTCCCTGATTTGGAATTGGAAACTCAGTCGCAATAGACTCTAATGAGCCAATCATAGTTTCAGAAATATCTCCCCCAGAAGCCCCAACCTTCCCATTCCAACTACTCTTCTCCGCATCACTAACAAACCGATGCACCGAATCTGTCGCAACATCTTTTGCATGGCCTGAAAACGCCACATCTTTCATCTCCGAAAACCATTTCTTCACCTTACCAAAAGTAGATGACAATGTCTCCCCAGACTCAATATTGTCCCTTAAAATCTCCTCTTCAAATTCAGTGACTGCCTCTGAAGCGTCCCCATTCTTATTCAGCTTCTTTTGATCCATTTCCGTCAGCGAATCATCTAACATATCCATGGTTTTGTTATACTCTGATATATCGTAAAAATCATCAACCTCCGGCTTAGGAAGTTTATAATTGTTGGTTTTTTTTGCCACTGATAAGCACCTCATTTCTTATATGCCTGTGAGTCCAGGCTCCTAATTGTTTGTGTGTGTATTCGCTGAGCAAATGATGCTGATTATAAAGAAGGTCTAAATCGATTACCATGTTGCAAGGCACAAATTCCTCCAGCATACGTTTCACTTCGTTTAAATTTCGTTTGCTCTTTAAGGCAACTCTTACAATAACCTTCTTTTCCGGATCAATCTCCAGCGTATATCCGTCTTCCCCACATAACACAGCAAGCCTCTGCCTTAATGTCACTTTTGTATAAGGGATGATCCGGTTCCATTTGGAAAGGACCTTAAATCTCCGGTCTGCCAGCGTATCCTTTGAGGATGCCTGTAAACGCAGCATTTGCTCATATCGGCGTATGTTCCCTAAATCGGAGCTCATGATAAACTGATTGTCAAACAGCACTTCTGTTTCATTTTCCATGTGCTGGATTTCCGTCTGCAGGACCTCCTGAATGACTCTCATTTCTTCGTATTCCTTTAGAAAATCAGGAATATAGGACAGCAAATTAACTTCTCGAATCAATTTCAGCACCCCCGTACACTGGAATCTGATATTGATTTAATTCCAGATTTTCTGCTGCTCCATTTATAAGAGTATTTTTAATATCATAGATTCCCTCCAACGCAAGAATCCTGGCTTCCATTTGAGAAATTCTTATAATACAGCCTCGTTCTCCAAGACCTTCCCAGGACGCCCTCAATTCTTTTAAGTAGGCTTCCGCGGCATCTTTTATCAGAGCTTTCAGGGTCTCTGCCTCATAACCTTCTTCATATTCCAGAGTACAAGCTATCTGCACTTTTACTTCTTCTGCTGTATCCACTGTGACGACGTGGTCGATTGGAGCAAGTCCATCTCCCTTTCCGGTGCCTGAAGGATCTATAGTTTCCTGTGCCGTCTGAATAAGAAGGTCTGATGCCTTATTATAATTAGAATCCAGAATGGTCAGCTTAACCGTGGAAGGGCCATTCCATGCCCTTGTAATCTTTGTGGCTCCTACTCCAGGAATTCCATTTGTTTTGATTAGATAATCCTTTCGATTTCCACTAAATGTCTTTTCACTAAAAGAACTCATATAAATAGCACGAAAATCGTCTGTATCCTCTTCATTTTCGCCCGGAATCAGCAGATCAGTAACTTCCAAAGAGGTAAGTCCTGAAATACTCTCGATTGGTACCAGGCGGCCTGAAAGCCGATTACCTGCCTCTCCTGCTGTTTCACTTTCTAAATGAAACACTCCATCTCCAACAATTTTAGTGACGGTATAATAATAAATGCCCAACCGGAAACGCTGACCTGGTAAAATAGTAACATCAGAGGGTGTTGCTTTTGCCTTTATCACCGCTTTTGTTGCAGGTCTTGGCTCCATTCCCCGTTCTGCTGCCCTGCGGATTAAGTTTTCTCTGGAAGCAGTCTGTGCAAATGTTTCTTTTAGAATCGTATCAAACTCTATGTACATAACCTGCATTTCTGCAGCAGCAGCGGAAAGTGCTGTATAGACAAGTGATCCTTCTCTTTTATCGAGACCTTTTGGAACACGGTCCAGCATTCGTTTTATAATGACTTCATAAGTCATGTCTTCATACATTAAATACTCACCTCTTTCTCTGCCTCAATTTCCCCCCATTGGGTATGCACGGTAAATGTTACATGGAGCTTTCGCTCATTTATATCAAAGAAAAAGGAATCCACATCAGAAATCCTGTCATCTTGAATTAAGGCTTCCCGTATTCTCTTTTTTATTTTAGCCTTAACAAGCCCCGATGACTTTCCAAATAGGTCCTTTAATTCTGAACCATAATTCCAGCTGTAGATGAGCCATTCAAATCGCTCCGTATACAAGATACAATATACAGATTGTTTTACGGCTTCCAAGCCATCTACCATATCGATAATTCTTTTATTTTCCACATCCAGCTTAAATGTTTTTGATGGTTTCTGTACAATTTTTAAATTCTTCTGTAAAATATCACCTGTCGTGGGAAGCATCAAATTCCTCCTTTCTTACCAAGTGCCTATAACTACATACTGCTGTCCGCCCCGTTTTTGAAGAAGAAGCACCTTTTTCCCTGTTTTTATTTCACCTTTTACTAAAACCGTAACTTCTCCTACCCCAGGAATATTCATTATCCTGTTGTGGTCTTTTAATTGGTCTGGGATGAGGATCTGGGAGGGGAACAAAACGATCTTCTCACTGATTCGTATTTCAATTGGTGATTCACTGACTACGGTACCGGGAATGACATCGCAAGGATCTCCGGCTTCTACCGCCTGAATTACAATTCTTTTTATATTATCAATCCACTCAACATCAGCCATAAATATTAGCTCCTCTCAACGTTAAATCCATGGTATGAGTTCCCGTATCAATCTTATGGGTCACTGTTTCTACCAGCAGAAAATTTTTAAGCTCAATGTCATTGGTATCCATAATAACAGGAAGAATACAGCCTGCACGTACCCTGATATCTCCAAAGGCATCCTTGATAGACAGACTTCTGGAAGGACGGTTATATAAATTTAAATAATTCTCTGCAATGGACTGGCCGTCAGCCCCTTCATCAATGGATTCATCTTTTTGCAAAATGCCCCATTTATTAATGTTTTCCGTACTCTTTGTGAGAAAAATCTCTCGTTTCTGGGTATTCTTATCGTCGCGGTAGAGCTTGATCTGATTGTAAGTGTTGCTGTCAATGCTGATCTTATAGTCATAGTCAAGAGCGGTTTTATTGTCAATGACCACATTTAACTTCATGTTCTCCACATCTTTTAATACAAGCTTTCCTGCATTGTCGTAGAATACAAATATCTTTTTCTTATTTATCATAGTAAGATCCAGATTGTTTTTAATGATGTCAAATAAGGTTTTATCTTTTTCATTTCTGGTAAGTTTCTCACCGGTATCTTCCAGCTCTCCAACATTCAGGTTATAATCTCCGGCTATCATTTTAATTAAGTCGCCAGCTGTTAAATCAATGTAATTGTAGCTGTCCTTATTTTTTAAATACCTCAGCTGATCATAGGCGGTGACCTTTACCTGGCCGTTACTGTTCCAGCTTCGTTCAAATATAAAGCCAAAGAAGACTGGAGTCCCATCCACATCCAGTCGGAGGGCATTGCCCTCCTCAATGTTCAGGATGTTGTCAGGGATCAGCGTAAACGTACATTTTCCCGGCTGACCGCTGCGCTGTGTCTCCCAGGTGATACTTCCCTGGACAACCGGCTCGTAAACGGTCTTGCCATTTTGAATATATAAATGAGCTTCCACTGTTCCCCTCCCTTCTATGGCAATGTAAGAATCTGCCCTGGATAAATCAGATTCGGGTTCTTTATTTTGTCTTTGTTCAGCTGATGAATTTCCGGCCATCTGCTGCCATTACCAAGCTGTTTTTTTGCAATGGACCAAAGACAATCGCCCTTTACTACGGTATAGCTTTTTTCTTTGGGTGCCTCTCCCTCACGCTCGCCTTCTGTTTGTTCTGCCTCAGCTTCTTCCTTATCTACCAGGACAAAGTTCATGATGTGAGTTCCGTAGTGCCTGTATTCTTTCATGGAAATGGATACAAGCAGATCAAGCCCCTGGCTGACATCATCTGACACCTTATAGTCTTCCAGAGTCACATCAAGGCTTGTATCAAACAGGCTGTCTCCACCGAAGTCTTCTCGTACAACAGTAAATTCAAAAGGTTTTCTTTCCTTTTTTAAGGCTTCCAGCTTGCCCAGAAAATCTTCTGCATTTTCAATGCTCCCGTCCCATACGGCTGATGGATAATCCATTTGGGGAATGGTCACATCAATACTGATTTCTGCCAGTCCGGAGGGCTTTAAGAGGTTAATTTCTTCCCCATTTATTAAGTTGGCTGTTTTGTTCTGGCCACTGTATTTTACAGGGATTTTCTCTGGTGGTAATGGAAGCCGCATATCATCTATGTATACCTCATAAGCCATTATCCAATCACTCCTTCCGCAAAGGCAAACAGTGCTTCGGATGTTGAATCTTTTAACATGTTGGAGACCATATCTGCATCTGCAACGCTTCGGATTGTGTTATTATTGTTAATATCCAGTTTTAGATCCGCAAGGGTAAATCGGTTGATCACTTCCTGCTCTGCCACATCTCTCATGTATTTTAATTCTTCATCCATGGAATCCAGGGAGTTTGACATTGCTGCTGTGTTCATTGCGGTGTCACCGGTATTTTTTGAAATATCCTGGAATCCGGAAGCTCCGCCAGTTGCGTTGTTGTTTAAGTTGTTTAGTAGCGCTGATGTATCAGGCTGATTATCCTCACCTAAATTGCCACCATAATTGTTTGGGTCCAATGGGTTGTTTCCCTCATTGAGAAAACCTTTCATTCCCTTAAAGGGATCTTTTGATAAATTATCACCCGAATTATAACCTTTCTTTGCCGCTCCTTCTATGTCTATAAAATTAGCCTGCTCTAATAATTCTTTAAAACTTGCATCTTCATTATTTTTATAGAATTTATTAGCATCGTATTTCTTGTCCCCTAAACGCTTCTCAATATCCGACTTCATTGCAGAGAGATTCTCTTTCTGCACTATTATCATACTTTCAAATTTTGAACCAAATATTTTGTCAATTGCTTTTGCCACTTTTTGAAGTGCTCCAAGAATTGTATCAGTCATGGAAAAAAATAATTCAACCGCAGTGCCAACAGGGTTAGTAAATACATTTCCTATAAAATTAGCAAGTTTGAAAAATATTTGTTTAAGTTCTGAAATGATTGCCTCAATAAATATTTTCATAAATGTAAAAATGTTCATAACTACTGCTCCCAATGTGGTAAAGAAACCGCATATTAATCCAGTTGCGCTTAATGAAGTTCCCGTTAATTTATTAATCAATCCAATAACTGCATAAAAAACTACAATTAATATGATAACTGCTGCAATTATAAGACCAATGGGAGATGTCCAAAACGCTGCGTTTAAAGCATTCTGTGCTACTGTCAGAACCATAGTTGCTGCAGCCGAAGCTAAATCACAGGCTGCTTTTGCATTTAGAGCTGCTATAATTCCAAAAATAATTGGTGCTATAATGGCCCAATTATCAGAGATAAAACCTCCCACAATCCCGATTCCTAGTCCCAACATGCCAAATATTCCATTAATTTCGTCCACTTTACCTTGTAAACCAGTTGTAAAATCATTGATTATATTAGTTATAAACATGACTGCCCCAGTCATTGGACCAGCCAGGCCTGTATTTATTGTATTGGCAAGTGAGGTTATCGCACTGCTGGCGTTGCCGAACTTTAGCTGATTTAATTCTTCTAAATGTTGTGAGGATGTGCTTACCGATCCATTTAACTCAGACAATGCTGCTAAACCTTGCTGCCCCAACTCTCCCCATGAGTTACCAAACAACTTAGTTCCAGCAATATTTCTACTTACCGGATCATCCATGGTATTTAGAGCATTTACCGTTTCCAAAAATGCCTGTTTGGCAGCTTCTCCTCCACTGCCGAATGCATCTGTCATCCTTCCTGCATCAAGTCCCAGAGCAGCAAACCCCTCAGATGCATCTTTTCCTCCGCTGACAGCCTTCTTTGAAAACTCGTTGACTGCATTGCCTAATGAACTGATGGAAACATTGCCGTTTTGTGCCCCGTTCACCAGCATATTAAACATTTCCTGCCCGCCAATTCCAAGAGACTTAAATTTGTCACTGCTGGCATTTATGGTTTCCAGTAAATCCCCATTTTTATTGAGCCCTGCCTGGGTCGCCTGTATGATTAAATCAAATGCTTCCGCTCCCTGAAGTCCAAATTGCTGCTGTAGTGTTCCTGCTGACTTAATACTATCTGTCAGACCATAGCCAAAGGTGTCCTGTAAAAGCAGACCTGCCCGGGTAACTGATTCCAAGCCATCACCTGTCAGCCCCGTTAACTGATTTACAGCTGACAGACTTTGTGCTGCCTCCTGAGGACTTTTGCTCATATTATCAGCAAATAGACTTTTGGTGCTTTCTTTCGTAAGTTCAAGATCCTGGCCCTTCATTCCCGTTTGTGCCTGTATGATATTACCAGAAGTATTTATACTATCTGCCCGAGATAAAATATCCAGCGGATTATGATCAATTCCCATTTTATCCAGTCCACCCATAAAGCTTTTCCAGACTTCTTTAAGTTTTTTTATTTTTTTCTCATTTTCATCTGTAGCTTTATTTAAATCATTCTGTTTTTGTTCAACACCAGCCACTGTATCCGTTATTTCTCTATACTCGCCATCTATAATATCAAGTTTTCTTCCCATGTTTTCAAAAGATGAAACATTAACGGCCAAGGTATTTAATCTCTGAAAATTCATAAGAGACGTTGTCGTCTTCTTAATTGAATCATCTATTACACTTAAAGCGGTACTCATTCCATCATAGATGGCAAGAGAATATTCCACTGAAGCCAAACCTATCTCCTCCTTTCCTATTATGATAGGAAGAACGTCCCCATAGACGTTCTTCCTTGTTACCTGTATTTACCTGCCTTTGCCTTATCCGCTTCTTTCTTATCATGCTCAAGCTTTAACTGCACCGCTGCAATGACAAAAGCACGTTCATACCGGTCAAGACTCAAAAACTCGTGAGGCCATTTGTGGATTTTATGAAGGCAATAGTAGGCTACATTGGCCTCCATATCGCCTCCTTCAATTAGTTTTTTGCTTCTTCTACCTGCTCTTCCATGGTGCTGTCAAAGCCGTTGACCTGCTGGATCTTCTCCAGATAGCCAGCGTACTCCCCGGCTGTCAGCATAGCCTTTAACAGCGCATCAGCGCCCATGACGTGGTAAGAATCCTGTAATGCTTTATCATTTAAATTTGGATAAACGGTACATTCTGACGCCAGCTTTCCAAGATATAAGTTAAAGTCCGTTTCCTGAGTGTACTGGCCCTTTTTGCCGGATACTGGAACTCTTTTTGTACATTCTTTTCTTAAATCCTCATCTTCCTTAGAGGTAATGGCCTTGATTTCCCATTCTACCGGCTTTTTATCCGCTCCCAGGAAACGTTTGGATGCCACATATTTTTCACGATCTGCCTTTACTGCATTCTGACTTAAAAAACAACTTAAATCTCCCATAACTTTACTCTCCTTTTATTCTTACTGCATTCCTGCGATTTTTCCAAAACGTTCTGGCATTTCCCAGCTTTCGAAGGTGAACTCAAACTCGTCTTCCAGGTATTCGCCGGTAGCGTCAAATTTAGTTAAAAGGCCACCATTTAAGTTACAATCCTTTAAAATAATGGTCTGTCTGCCTACGCTGGAGGTCGGATCTTCATTGGTCACCTGGATATCAAAATAGACATCCTTGCCAGACTGCTGATACTTGTACAAAATATCACGGAAAATGCTGGTGTTATAATGGAAGGTAGCGGAGCCAGTCCCCTTCATTCCAACCGTTTTGTTTCCTTTCATGGCTCGTCCTAAAATCGGGATTTCGGATTTTACCTTTTCAATTTTTGCCTCCAGCTTTAATGCCTGCATAAAATTGTAACGCTCATTTTCAATTGTGATAAAACATTCTGCTTTCGCTGCGCTGATTGCGTCCCATGCGTTCATTGTAATATTGCTCATAATCCATTACCCCCTTCTTAAGATACAACGACTGTCATATATAAAATGCTCATACAGTTAACCGGCTGAACCGGGAAATTAACAACAACGGAACGTCTGCCTTCTCCCTTTTCCACGGTAATCGCTTCTGAATCAAGAGCCTCAATAGCCCGTAAGACCGCCAACTGTTTTCCGTATGTAACAATATCATTCCAAAGACTTACCCTGCCTGCTGCATCATTGGAGATTTTTCCAAGATAGCGGGTATTAAATAAGGAAGCAATGTCATTTCCAATCTGGTCCAGAATTCTGATGGTCTGGTTATTGGAGAAATCCTCTCCCTTTTCCGCAGTATAGGTAACCAGGGTATTCACATCAGTGAGAACTCTGATATCCGTTCCGACTCTGTGGAAAAGGAATTTACCTTCCTTCATACCACCTGCAAGCTGAGTCTGTGTATAAGGAACCTTTACGCTGTACTCACCGTCATAGATTCTGTTCTCATTGGTTTTGTTGATTTCACAGGCAGCTTCTGCACCTGTTACCCAGTAGACAAGCCCAGAGGCAGATTCCTCTGTTTCATTTTCCACGGAAATGATTCCTTCATGATCCGCCTTTGCATATTGATGTAACACAGTCTGGAATTTAATACCTGCTTCATCTCTCAGACGTTTTGTAAATGCTGCAAACAGTGCTTTTACTTTATCATCGGTCGATGGGCAGCAAAGAACCTGGAAGGAAGTGCTTTCAATCGTTTCAAGAAATGCTGCGTAATCTTCCCCTGTTACATTGCTTCCATTGGTGCCTCCAACAAATGCACTGCCGGCTGTCTCGGCAAGAGACGCTTCCTTTTTAAAGGTGATATAGGAATTGTCCTTTAATTCAGATGCGGTTAATACGGTCTGGGAATCTACCTCTCTGCCGTCAAATAATGTTTTCACATCAAATTTCTTTCCGTCATCTACATTCTTTGCAATGACAGTCATAAGGCTGTTGCCCCGTTCTCCCGAATATTTAGCTGTACCATAGTCATTGGAACCATAGGCGCCGCCATTTAAACGATAGAAGATACCTTTAGTCATATTTCTGAAAAGCTCTCTGATTGGAAGCATGGCTTCATCATCTGAGGAAAAACCAAAGATCTCCTTTGCGTTCTTCTGGAATTCTTCTGAGGTCACCTCAAATACCTGTTTTTCCGGTCCCCAGGAAAGAATCATGGGAATCGCTGCTACTCCTCTGTTTCCTAAAGATGCTCTGGCTGAAACGCTGTTTACGAAATTGATATACGCACCTGGAAACACCTTATTCTGAACTGTAAAATTTCCTCCACCTAACATACTTTCACCCTTCCTTTCATAAATCGATTCATAATCTCATCTGCTTCTGACAGGGAGTATAGCTTCCCATCTTCCAGCAGAGCGCATAAAAGATCACTTTGATTGCAATACCGTTCGGAGCAGACCAACTGTTTTTTGGTATAACGTTCGCTGGCTGTCTGATTTGTTACTTTTACTTCTTTCTTTGCCAAAACTGCACCTCTTTCAATTTAGTTCTATGTCTTCCATGGATTCTTCTGCCTTGGCAGATTTTAAGACATGTATTTGATACTCTGTGAGGAAGTTTAAGTATCTTTCCTCATTTTTTGCTGTTCTCATACTTCCTCTGATTAAAGAACCGTCAGTTGTTGTTATGTATTCCAGGTTGTCCATTAATGCATCCAGCACATTGTTTCTTTCTCTGATAGCATCTCGGGACTCTTTGGGGTAATACATGATGGAAATGCTGATGTTTCGTAAATAGCGATTTCCATTGACCGGCTTTTCTTCTGCCTGGGTGATCCTTACCTCAAAATAAGGACCGATCTCCCCCTCCCCCAAGGGGTCTGCTGAGACTTTTGTTTCTGGGAATAAGTCACCAAGCTTTTTCATAACTGCATCCAAAATTTCGTTATACACGTATGCCCTCCTTTGCCATGCTGCCACTTGTTATTCGGGCCTTTTGTTCTCCATCTTCTTAACTTTATGTAGTCTTATTGTCTACATCGTCAGTAAAAAAAATTTCCTCTTTCTTTTTCAACGACGTAATCTTAAGAAGCTGGCACAAGCTTTTAATTTCTCCGGCCTTAAATTGGCTTTCATTGTTCATCTTTCGATGAAAACCATAGCTGGATAACCCCAGCTCCGCTGCTATCCACCCTTTTTTCAGACCGGACCGTTTGATTTCTTCTTTCAGCCGAACCGTATCCGTCATACCTGCCCTCCCTTGCTGTAGTCATTTCGTCTACATTGTTATAATACTCCTATGTTTCACTTTTGTCAACAGTGTTTCATAAATTTGTTGAACTTTTATCTACAATGTGGTATAATATCATTATGGAGGTGATCCTATGGAAATAGGTCAGATCATTAAACGGAGGCGCGAGGAGCTTGGCATTTCCCAGGAGGAACTGGCGTTAAAGGCAGGCTACAAATCCCGCTCTTCCATTAATAAAATCGAGGTCGACGGCCGGGGTCTTCCCCAGTCAAAGATAGAAGCGATTGCAAAAGCATTAAAGACCACCCCCACTTATTTAATGGGCTGGGAGAATGATACTGCTTCTGCGTTCGATTATGTCAATAACTGTTTTGGTACCGATGCCGGTGAGATGTTACAGAATTTCAACCGCATGAATGAAAAGGGTCAAAAAGAAGCGTTAAAGCGTGTCAGGGAAATGGTACACATACCTGAATACATCAAAGAGCCAAGTAATATAAGAACCATTAGTCCTAAGGACAAGTCTTATCTTTTACCCGTGGCCTCTCATGAAAGAACGGACATAGAAGTGACCGAAGACATGAAGAGACACGATGATGCATTTTTTGATGAATAAAATTAACTCGCTGGGGTGATTTATTTTGAATTATGAAGCATTGATTGAAGAAGCTGAATTAGTTGGAATTACGATTAAAGAAAGGCCGCTAAAGGCCAATGATGGCCGGATCATGGGGGAGAAAATCCTGATCCGGCAGAATATGCCGGACTGCAAAAAGGCCTGCGTCCTGGCAGAGGAACTTGGACATTATTACACCACCGTAGGAGATATTTCAGATCAGTCTGAAGTTTCCAATCAGAAGCAGGAACGAACTGCAAGACTTTGGGCCTATAATAAGATGATTACTTTAGACAAACTGGTAGCGGCTAAGGATGCGGGATGCCGAAATGGTTATGAGATTGCAGAATATTTAGATGTAACCGAAGATTTTTTATATGAAGCCATTCATTGCTACCAGGCAAAGTACGGCAAGGGGTTCCAAAAGGACGATTACCTGATTCTTTTTGAACCATTTAATATTTATAAGTTAATGGATTGAGGCATGTTCTCTCTCCTCACAGGGTTTCGCTACATATACTATCCCGAGGTGATGTCTTTATGCAGTCCTGTGAACTTGTCTTGTTCATATCCTCTTTGGCGTGTTGTATTGCCAAAGACAAGACCGATGAGGAAATCGCACTGCTGAGCTGCATTTTTTCACAGCTTGGTGACACCCTGGGAACAATCTCCGCGCAGGAAGCTTTATGCTGCAATGATGATGATGACGATGATGACGATCCTTGCTGTTGTGAAGATTAAGACTAGAGGCTTGTGTCGATAAGAACACGCCTGAAAAGCAGCTGTTACAAAACAAATTGTGATAGCAATGAATACTTAAATATAATACCACCGACACGAAAATACGCCTTGAAGCGGAACTTTAAAGTAGTATGCTCCCAATCAAAAGAGCACTACATACCTAAGACCAATCAAGACGTATTTTTTGTGAACTTCTTTAATATTTACTGGTAATCAAAAGCTCCACTGCCATTCGATCTCCCAAACGTCCGGTTTTTACCGATTCTTCCGCGTCCACGCAAAGATCAACATAGGAAAGAATCGCCTCCTTGGAAAATGATCTTGCCTGGGGCATCAGCTTTCCTGCGGCAAAGGGAGGAATCTTAAGCTTGGAGGCAATACCGGCTTTATCAAGCCCTTTTCCCATCAGCTCCTTTACCTGTAATAACTGATTAAACTGTCTTGCGATGAGAAACAGGATCCTCATCGGAGGCTCCTTTAAGGTCAGCAGATCCTCATATAAATCCATGGCTTTTCTTGTCTGTCTGTTTACGATGGCAGCTACCATATCAAAAATCTTATTGGTGACCCGCTCGGTACAAATCGTCTCCACATCCTGAGCCTCAATGACCTCACGGCCTAAGGTATAGCTGATCAGCTTTTCTAATTCCATCTTGATATTTTCCATATCATCTCCGGTTTTATGGAGAAACAGTTCCATGGTATTTCCAGTGATTTTTTTCCCTTCTCTGGCAAGAATGGTGCCTGCCCATTTGGAAAGCTGGTTTAAATCCTGACGCTCCATTTCACAGGCATATCCGATTTCCTTCACCTTTTTGAACATCTTGCTTCGCTTGTCCACCTCTGATTCCACAAATATAATACAGGTGGTTTCCGGAACCTGAGGCAGATAAGAGGACAGTTCCTCTGAAGGACTCTTAAAAAATCCGCTGTCCTCAACAAGAATCAACCGCTTATCCGCAAAAAAAGGCATGGTATCTGACAGGCTGATAAGCTCCTTCACATCAATTCCTTTTCCTTCAAACTGGTTGAAATTAACGGTATCTCCTTGTGTGATGGTAGCCTTCAGCTGATTTTTATAGCTGTTCTTTAAAAATACTTCTTCCCCATATAATAAATAAACCGGTTTAAAACGGTTTTCTTTCATATCCTGAGCTAACGTCTGCATGGTATATCCTCTCTTCTTTCCTTCTATTATTATACCCATAGAATTACTCCTCGTCAACGAAGCCGGAAAAATGTATGTCTTGTCCGTCAGTCCATAGACGAACTGCTCCGCTTTTAGCCGTTTCAAATACACGGATCCGCCTCTCTTCCAGTCGATCCATTACTTCCTGATGAGGATGACCGTACGTATTATTTTCCCCATAGGAAATGACTGCCCAACTGGGAGAAACTCCGTCAAGAAATGGGCCGCAAGATGAATATTTAGATCCATGGTGAGCCGTTTTCAGCACATTGATCTGAGATAATTGGCTCGTGTAACGCTCCAAAAGCTGCATCTCTCCTTTTTCTCCCATATCTCCGGTAAATAACATATGACAATCCCCAAAGTCCATCTTTAGTACTTCAGACTGTTCATTTACATTATCAGGAGTATCCTTAATTTCTGGATAAAGGCATGAAATCTTTAACCCTTCCACTTGAAATGTCTCTCCAGCAGCTATATATCCTACTTTCGTTCCTCTCCTGTTTGCCAGTGACTCAAGGTTTTGTATTGCTTCATCTTCTTTTCCGTGGTAAGGAAGCAGGATGGTTTTAATGGATATATCTTTGCTTTCTTCCAGCAGAAAACGGACACCACTGATGTGATCCAGATCTCCATGGCTGACAAAGGCATAGTCAATGGCTGGAACCCCCAGGTTTTTAAGACACGGCTCCAGGGTATATTGACCAAGAGCCTTTTTTGATGAACTTCCCCCATCTATGAGCACGGAAGAGGTTCCGGTGCGAAGAAGAATGCCATCCCCCTGCCCTACGTCCAGGAAAGTAGCTTCCAAACCATTTACGGGCGCAGGTTTAAAGAACAGGATACCAAGTCCATAGATAAAGAATAAAAGCAACAGGCGTATTGAGGTAGAACGAAACCTTGGTTTTTCTTCCTTCTCCCCAAGGTTTGTATTAGTTGTGATAGAAAAGAGAATAAAGAGAGCTGATAAAAAGAAAAGATAGGCTAGAATCCGCTTAGAATCTGGTCTTCCAAAGGTCAGATTATAATAGGGAAGCTTTTCCATACATCTGCAAGCAAACTCGTAAAAAATAAGAATGTAATTTCCCAGACCTGCCGCCGCTGTTCCAAGAATGGGGCAGATACTGCCTATAAAGATGACGGCCAGACCAGAATATACCACCGCATCCATAAGAGGTATGGCTATAAAATTTAGTAAGATACCGTAGAGGGGCAGCTGATAGAAATGATAAAGAATAACCGGAAGTGTGGCTAACTGTATGGCAATGGATGTGGCTATCCCCTTCACAAGTGGTCTGTCATCCCCCACCCATTTGACCATCATTGGCATGATTCCTCCAATGGCAAACACGGCTCCAAAGGATAACTGCACACCTCCCTGCATCAGCATTAGTGGAGATTGAAGCCCTAAAAGAAGGAGGGCTAAGGCTGCAGAGCAAAGAAGATCATAAGTCCTTCCGAGATAAGATGCTAAAAATGCTATGACCATCATAATTACGGCTCTTAAAACAGAAGGTGAACCTCCGGTCAGGATTCCATAAAGAATGACTACCACAGAACTGATCCCTCCGGCAAAACCGTAGGAAAGTCCAGTTTTTCTAAGTATCCGGTAAAAGAAAAGTCCGATTACCGACATATGCATTCCGCTGATAGCTAAGAGATGGGCAATGCCATTCTTCTGATAAAGATCATTGATCTCCTTTGGTATTCCTTCCTTATCTCCAATGACAGCGGCTACAAAAATTCCGGCTTCCTTTTCCCCTGTAAGTCTGTAGAAAATTTCAATGATCCACAGCTTTACCTGACGGATTCCTTCAAGAACAGGATCCTTTCGGCTATCCAGGATGAAAATTCCTTCGCCATATAGCTTCATATCCAGATCCATTACCTGATAGAAGGATTTAGAATCAAACTCACCTGGATTTCTGGCTCTGGAAAAAAGATCTCCCTCACCTCGAATCAAGACCTTCTGTCCCACTAAAAGTGTCTGAAGGCCAGCACAATTGCCTCGTTTCTCCCGCTCAGAGATATCCTTTACCGTCACCATAAGGCCATTCACGGATAAGCCCTCGCCGCTTCGTTTCCCTTTATCCCCCAGCTTCCAGACCTGGTTATCCTTACATATGACCTTTAAGGTTCCATCTTTTTCTTCCAGAGTTGTGATTCTTCCCTCCGCTTCCACAAATGCCTTCGAAAGGCTTTTGGCGCATTCCTCTCTCCTTGTCCAGTCTTTGTCATATTTACAAGTCCAGGCCATACCCAGATAGAAAAAAATGAGAGGCACAAACACCCAACGGGTATCTTTGCCTCTCCAATAACCATAAAGAATCATTCCGGCAGCAAAAAAAGCCGGAATCAAAAGCCATGATGTCAGAGCCAGCAAAGCGGCAGTCTCTCCAAGTACAAATCCCCCTGCGATCAGACATAATGGGCGTTTTATTGTTGTTTTCCTCCTGTTTCGGTTTCCGTTTCCCCTTCTTTCTCTGTTCCTGCATTCTCCGCGTTAAAATCAAGGTTACGCTCAAACAGCTGATTTAAGGAAATGGAATCCCGGAACATAAATTCTTGAGAGCCATTTACCGTAATCTGCACCTTGTTTATAGAGGTCACAGCAGCCAGCGAGTTTACGATGGAGTAAATCGGAATGTACTCTTTCACTTCCAAAGTATTATTTAAAAATGTAGAATCAAAATTAATATAACAAACATTATCGTTTACTGATACATTTAACAGCTTTGTTTCTTTGGGCAGCGTGGGATTCATTCCCACACGGCTGGGACCGGCAATGAGCTGTTCTACAATCAGCTTCTCCAAAGAGGTATTCACGCTGTGGACCACCTCTCTCGTCTCCCTTTCCAGCTTATCCCCTGTGCTATTTGCAAAATACAGCACAAGCTCTGTCTTTTCATAGGAGTTCACGTTGCTGATGTTATCAATAAAATCTGAGTTGGCCATGGGCCTGACTGGACTTCCTGCGCTATCCATAAGGGGCTGGTCTGCGGTGTAGACTGCAACATAATCTACTCCCTTAATCTGGGTCAGTGTCCTTACCAGGGACGCTCTGCAAAGAATCTCCCTGGTGCTGTTCATCATGGAATAATTGTTGTCAAAATACAGATAAAGGACCTTATCCTCCAGCTTGTATTTTTCAAATCCTACCTTGTCCGGAACAGCGGCCTGACGGTCCAAATCCTTTGGTACCGTTTTTAACTGCTCCATGAGTTTTACGATTTCCCAATCTAACTGGGTATCATCACTTTCAGACGTTTTCTCCGGCATGGTATAATCCTGAGGCTCCAGCCTCGTCATTGCCGAATTTAAGTAATAAATCTTATATACATTACCAGTAGTATCTCCTCCTATATCCCTTCTTCCCTTGCATCCTGTCAAGATGAGAAGGCAGACCAGGAGGAGAAATACCATAAATTTTTGTTTCTTCATATGACTCCTCCTGTTTCTATGAAATATAGGTAAGAGGAATTCGCACCGTAAAGGTTGTTCCCTCTCCGTCCTTACTTTGTAGCTTTAAGGCTCCCTGGTGCATTAATATAATCTTCTTCGTAATGGAAAGGCCAAGGCCGGTACCGCCGGTTTCTCTGGATCTCGCTTTATCTACCCGGTAGAACCGTTCAAATACATGCTCCTGGAATTCCTCCGGGATACCGATGCCGGAGTCAGCCACCTTAACATAGAAAAACTTGTGGTCCGCATCCAAGGTTACACGAACCCAGCCGCTTTCAATATTATACTTAATGGCATTTTCCACAAGATTACTGAGAGCCAGGGACAGCTTCATCTCATCTACATCAGCCGTCACCTCACGGATGCTCTCAAAAATCAGCTCCACATTTCGTTTTCCTGCAATGGGTCTCAGCCTTTTTAAAATCAGCTCCAAAAGCCCATTGATATTCACCTGGGCGATGTTCAAATTCCCCCCAGATGTCTTATCCATTCGAACAAGAGCCAGCAGGTCGTCGATGATCTTGCTTTCCCGCTCGATTTCCACAGAAATATCACCCATGAATTCCCTGTAAAGCTCCACCGGAGCATCCTCCATCCCTATGAGAGAATCTGCAAGCACCCGAATGGAGGTAATAGGCGTTTTAAGCTCATGGGAAACGTTAGATACAAATTCTTCCCTGGACTGGTCCACTGCTTTTAGCTTCTTTAAGGTCTGATTGATGGAATCTGTAATTTCCATGGTCTCTTTGTATGCATGAGAGCTGATTGGCTCATCCATATTTCCTTCGGAAGCACGATTTAACAGACGTTGAAGGTCACGAAATGGCTTCATAACAAGCTTAGCCAAAATGACCGCTATAATGGCCAGAATGGATATAATCATTATATTCAGTAAGGATCCTTTTTCCGATACCTGGGAAACCCGGTTAAGAAGATCTTCCGTGGAAGCAGTTACTATCATGACACCGTCAATCTCTTTATCCTGACTGTTGGAATAGATTGGAATGGTAAGAGCAGAATATCGCTTTTCAGAATTGTATTTATTGCTGTTTTCCCCTCCAAAGCACCGAATCACCTCTTCTGACACATTAATCTTACCAAGAGATAAGGAAAATGTATCTCCAATGATCCGAAAGCTCCGGTTTACAATCACGATTCTTCCATTAAACATGTCTGCTTTCACAGACATCTCATTATCCAGGAGAGGATCCTTTGGTTCCGAGGTAAGATATCCGCTCCTGGTCATCTTATTGCTTAAAATCCAGCACTGGTTCTGAATATCCTGCATTCTGGAATCAATGAGATTCTGCTTATAAGAGCCCAGCATCACCGGACTCTGAATAAATACAGGTATACTGCCAATGAGCAAAAAAGCAAGAATTAAGGTGGCTCTCAGGCTAATGGTGTGTTTCATTTTAAAAAACTTTAACGGAAACATCGTCCCGCACCTCCTATATGATCTCCTGTCATAGTTCCAGCTTTTTTGTGCAGGTGATAGCAAGAGCACCAGGGCCAATATGGCAGGAAATGCTTAAGGATAAATGATCCACATAAATCTCACCAGTCTCTGGAAAAATTTCTTCCAGCTCCTGTTTAAACTCCAGGGCAGCTGCCTCATTATGGGAATGAACCACAGCTATGCTGGTACGAATCCCTTTGGGGTCTCCAAAGCGTTCTTCCATATCCTTTTTGGCGGCGGTGATCATCATGGTCTTAGCCTGTTTTGTGGTTCTTGCCTTTGCAAAGGCATCCAGCTTCTCTCCCTGGATGGTAAGAACTGGTTTGATACGGAGAAATGAACCAAGAAGGGCGGCTGCCGGGGTGATTCTCCCACCCTTTTTTAAATATTCCAGGGTATCCAGAGTAATATAGATAGTGGATTCCATCTTCGTTTCTTCCAGTTTTTCTTTAATGGCGCTGCCGCTCATTCCAGCATCCGCCATTCTTTTTGCCTCCAGGGCTGACTCTCTTAATGTAACGGAAATTCTCTGGTTATTGACGACAAACACCTTACCCTCGTAATCTTCCGCAAGCATCATAGCAGTCTGGCAGGAACTGCTTAAACCGCTTGACATGGGAATATGAACCACTTCATCGTATTCTTCCAAAAGCTTATTCCAGACATCCATAAGGTCTGCAGGAGACGGCTGTGAGGTGGAAATATCTACTCCCTCCTCCAGCTTTTCATAAAATTCATCTTGAGTTAATGTGATATCTTCATAATATGTCTCTCCGCCCATCATAAAAGGCATTGGTATCACATGAATTCCAGCTTCCTCTCCCTGCTTTTGGGTGATTCCGCTGTTGCTGTCCGTTAATATTGCTACTTTCATTTACGTTCTCCTTTATTCCTCTAACTCAGCTTCCGCCCCTGCATCCTTTACAGAGGTATAAAGCTGATAATACATGCCCTGCTTATCAAGAAGCTCTTCGTGGCTTCCTTCTTCTATAATTCTGCTGTCTGACAGAACCAGGATCCTGTCAGCATTCTGTATGGTTGTGAGGCGATGGGCAATGGTAAGAGTGGTACGTCCTGTTGACAAACGCTCCAGGGACTGAGATACCAGGTGCTCACTTTCATTATCCAGAGCTGAGGTAGCCTCATCAAGAATCAGAACCGGAGGATTCTTTAAAAATACTCTGGCAATGCTGATTCTCTGCTTCTGTCCTCCAGAGAGCTTAACCCCTCGCTCTCCTACGTAAGTATCATAACCATCCTTTAAGCCCAGAATGAATTCATGGGCTCCTGCAAGCTTCGCTGCCTCATACACGGCTTCCCTGGACGCACCTGGGTGACCGTATTCAATATTTTCAAAAACAGTACCGGAAAACAGGTATACATCCTGCTGGACCACACCCACTGCATTACGCAGGCTCTCCAGCGTCACTGTTTTTATCTCCTGACCGTCGATCCATATGCTTCCTTCTGTTGGATCATAAAAGCGGGGAAGGAGGTTGCATAATGTAGTCTTTCCACCGCCGGAAGGGCCGACCAAAGCGACCTTTTCCCCCGGTCTAATGGACAGATTAATATGGCTAAGTACCGGATTGTGATCATCGGGATATTCAAAGGAAACATTTTTAAATTCAATGCTGCCCTTTACGTCATGAAGAGGAAAAGCTCCTTCCTCATCAAAAATGTCCACATCTGCATCCATTAACTCCATGAACCGCTCAATACCTGTCATACCTCTCTGGAACTGCTCCGCAAACTCAATGATTCTTCGTATGGTGGAAAGAAGAGCGGTCACGTAAAGAGTATAAGCCACTAAATCTCCTGGTTCAATCAGGCCCTTGATCATAAAAAGACCGCCTGCAACAATAACTACCACATACATCAGGCCGTCAAACATGCGAATGGTATTCTGGAATGCAGCCATGTATTTGTAGGTTTTCCTTTTGATTTTAAGGAACTCCATATTGTCCTGAGTAAACTTTTCTATCTCAATCTTTTCGTTGGCAAATGCCCGGACTACCCGGTTACCAAGAAGACTGTCTTCAATTCTTGCATTCAGCTCACCAATATGATTTCTCTGATGCTTAAAGGCCCGTTTTACCTGAAGATTAAAGTAGATACAGGAAGCCCCCATGACTGGAATCAAAGTGAAAATAAGTACAGTCAGCGGCAGGTTAATTCTTGATAAAATAATAAATGAAACCACTGTCTTTAAAAATGCAATGAAAAACTCCTCCGGACAATGGTGGGAAAACTCTGTTACTTCAAATAAGTCACTGGTGATTCTGGACATGATCTGTCCGATTTTTGTGTTATTAAAATAGTTATCAGATAGCTTCTGCAAGTGGGAAAAGGCATCCTGCCTCATGTCTGTCTCTATGGCGGCTCCCATAACATGACCTGTATATGCCATATAAAAGCTGGCCAACCCATCAATGATTCTAAGGCCAAAATAAACGAGGCCAATGGTTACAATGGTCTTAGCAGATAAAGAAGCCAGATCCCGAAGGCCCTGATTTGTAATGTAGCGTAAGATAAGCGGTAATACCATCTCACAGATGGTTGTCAGTGATGCACAGAACAAGTCCATAATCATCACTTTCGTATATTTCCTATAGTAAGGCACAAAGCGTTTCAGCAATACGCCTGTCTTCATCTCATTTTCTTTCATATAATCCTCTACTCTGTAATTCGAATGCTATTAATCAGTTTCAAAGCCCAATCCTTTTCTCCCGGGCTTCTGCTGATAATATTTATGTTCATGCGTTGATCCCCGTAAATTACCTGGGCTGACACCCCATAGAGAATTTCTCCCTTTTGATCCTCCGGTTCATAAAATGCAGCACGGGCTCTTGCTTCCCCCACATTAAAATCCATGAGTTCTTCTACCGTTCCCTGTTCAAACCACTGCTTTTTAAATTCCGCCTCCCGTCCTTCAAAAACGGCAGCATAAATATAATAATCATGTCCCCCATACTTAGGACCATCATAATAATGATCCATGATTCCCTGATCCACTTCATCGTATAAGAAATTTCCAGGCAATCCAAAGGTCATGCTTCCAATCTTACGGTAAACCATATGCTTCCTGCATCCAATGGAATTCTCAGACAAAAGTACTGCATCCGTAACCTCCACCGGCGTATGGTGATCAAGGCTGCATACCTCTAAATATTCCTCTTTGGGAAATGGAATTTTATCATCCATGGATCTGGCTGTTTCCAGAAGCTTTATAATCTCACGGTTGATCTGTTTATCCAGCCTGCTCCGCTCGGAAGGCATATAATAGCAAAACTGATTAAGCAGTACCAGTGCACTGTTTCGATAGAACCAGGCATCCTTTTCTATTTCGTTCCACACAAAAAAATCTCTGGCAAATGCAACGCTTAGGCCGGAGTTTGCCATGCCCTTTAATTCTTTGAATGAAAATGCCCGGATATGGGTAATCAGTTTTTCTTCCTGTCTCTCCGGTATGTAATAGACCGCAGGCCAGCAAAACAAATATTCTTCGTCTTCATCCCATCTGGATACAAGATCCACCAGATCCGAAAACCACTGATAGAAATATTTCTGGCGCATGGCAAGAAAATCTCTTTTTACAAAATACCCCGTACGGTCCTCAACCTTTAGCTTAAGTTTTTCCTTCCCTGCAAGCCGCTCCAGAAATTCTATGACAGCAACATGAAAGCCTGGTCCGGCAATATTCGTCTGGCTTTCCCCCTGCAGCTTATTCTTGTTCCATTGAAACCAGATGAAACCTTCCGGACAGAGCTGGACCAGTAAAAAACCTTCCATCCGATAGCAATGATACCCCATTTCCTTTATCAGGCTTTTCGTCATTCGCTCCGCATTTTGGGCATTCCAGTTCACCCCGGAAAATATTTTTTTCTTTGGTTCCAAAGTAAATCTGATACGAATACTCATCTGAAACCCTTCCTAACATATCTTTATCTATTCTATCGTATTTCTGTTAGAAATGGAAGCCCAAAACGAATCTGGACAGATATAATTTTCCAGGCAGTGAAAGGAGGGCTCTCCAGATTCCCCTGGAAAGCCCTCTGTTTTACTATGCTATGCTTTATTTTACAAGCAATGATTTTCCTGTCATCTCCTCTGGCTGCTTCATTCCCAAAAGTTCAATGAGAGTCGGAGCAATATCTGCAAGGCATCCGCCTTCTCTCAGCTTATAAGAAGGATCCGCATTTACCAGAATGAATGGCACTGGATTTGTGGTATGAGCCGTAAATGGTTCTCCGGTTTCATAATCCAGAAGCTGCTCTGCATTTCCATGATCCGCGCAGATAAATAATACGCCGCCAGTTTCCTTAATGGCATCAACCGTCTCGCCAACGCATGCATCCACGGTTTCAATGGCCTTAATGGCAGCAGCCTCGATTCCTGTATGACCAACCATATCCGGATTTGCGAAGTTTACAATGATCACATCGTATTTACCGGAACGAATGGCACCTGTAAGCTTTTCACAAACAACTGGAGCGCTCATCTCAGGCTGTAGATCATAGGTGGCAACCTTTGGTGACGGAACTAAAATCCGGTCTTCTCCTTCGTTTGGCTCTTCCACACCGCCATTAAAGAAGAAGGTTACATGGGCATATTTCTCAGTCTCTGCAATTCTAGCCTGAGTCATATGGTTGTCAGCGAGGAACTGTCCAAAGGTATTATTAATGGATTCCTTCTTAAATGCCACCAGCTTATTTTTAATGGTCTCATCATAGTTGGTAAAGCAGACAAAGGTCAGATCAAGGCGTTTTTCTCTCTCAAATCCCTTAAACTCGTCGTCACAGAACGCTCTTGTCAGCTCTCTTGCACGGTCAGGACGGAAGTTAAAGAAGATTACAGAATCATGGTCTGATACGACTGCCAGCGGTTTTCCGCCTTCTGTTACTACAAGGGGCTCAACAAATTCATCGTAAACTTCCTTATCATAAGAAGCCTGGATTCCAGCTACTGCAGATTCAGCATGATTTCCTTCTCCCTTAGTGAGCGCACGGTAAGCACGCTCTACACGATCCCAGCGGTTATCACGGTCCATGGCGTAGTAACGGCCAGATACAGATGCTACTTTGCCTACTCCAAGCTCTTTCATCTTCGCTTCCAGTGCCTCTACAAAGCCTTTTCCGGAAGCAGGAGGAGTATCACGGCCATCTAAGAAGCAGTGTACATAAACGTTTTCAAGTCCGCTTCTTTTTGCCAGCTCAAGTAAGCCGTAAATGTGGGTATTATGGCTGTGTACACCACCGTCTGATACCAGTCCCCACATATGAAGAGCGGAGTTATTCTTTTTACAGTTTTCAACAGCCTGTAAAAATTCCTTTATTTCAAAGAAATCGCCGTCTGCGATAGATTTTGTTATTCTAGTCAGCTCCTGGTATACGACGCGTCCGGCACCCATATTTAAATGTCCTACCTCTGAGTTGCCCATCTGTCCATCTGGAAGGCCAACAGAAAGACCGCTTGCATATCCTTTTACATAAGGACACTGACTCATTAACTGGTCCATGATGGGAGTTCTTGCTTCACAGACAGCATTATGGTCACAGTTATCATTTAATCCATAACCATCAAGTATCATTAATACAACTGGTTTTTTGCTCATAACTAGTTTCTCCTTTTCATTATGCTTTCACAAAACAGATGTTGAGAAAAAAACTGCCGACTCATGGCATTATCATATGGAGTCGGCAGCATTCTTTATTTGTTATAATTAACAATGGAACCAAACTCTGGCTTTAAGGAAGCCCCTCCAACCAAACCGCCGTCAATGTCAGGCTGTGCAAACAGCTCAGGTGCGCTGGCTGCAGATACGGAACCGCCGTACTGAATTCGAATGGCAGCAGCGGTTGCTTCGTCATAAATCTCACCGATGCAGACACGGATGGCACTGCAGACCTCCTGAGCCTGCTCAGTCGTTGCTACCTTGCCGGTACCAATGGCCCAGATTGGCTCATAAGCGATGACTGCTTCTTTTGCCTGAACTGCGGTTACATTTAAAAATGCAATCTTGATCTGCTGACGGATCCAGTCAAGTGTGATGCCCTGCTCTCTCTGGGTTAAGGATTCTCCGCAGCATACGATTGGTGTAATGCCATATTCAAATGCCTTTAATACTTTTTTATTTACCGTCTCATCGGATTCTGCAAAGTATTCTCTTCGCTCGGAATGACCGATTACCACGTATTTAACTCCTGCATCCTTTAACATAGCAGGAGAAATCTCACCGGTGTAAGCTCCCTTATCCTCATAATACATGTTCTCAGCACCAATATTAATATTGGAACCCTTTGCTGCTTCCATGGCCGGAATGATATCAATGGCCGGCACACAGAAAATAACATCCACCTCGTCGTTTGCTACCAGAGGTTTTAATGTATTTACAAGCTCAACCGCCTCGGTTGGCGTCATATTCATCTTCCAGTTTCCTGCTATGATTTTTTTTCTAGACATACGATTACCCTTCCTTTTTCTACACTCAAAGCCCGGACGCTCACCGCCCGGGCCGGTATCTTTTCTTATTTGTTGTCAGCAGCTGCTACGCCTGGCAGTTCTTTTCCTTCCAGGAACTCTAAGGATGCACCGCCACCAGTAGAGATATGAGTCATCTTATCTGCAAATCCAAGTCTCTTCACTGCATTTACAGAGTCACCACCGCCGATTACGGTAGTTGCATCGCTGAGTGCTGCAACAGAACGGCATACCTCTAAGGTACCTTCTGCGAAATTGGAGAACTCGAAAACGCCCATCGGTCCGTTCCATACAACGGTCTTAGCGCCTGCTAATGCGTCTTTGAAAAGTTCGATGGACTTTGGTCCGATATCAAAGCCTGACCAGCCTGCTTCAATGGTCTCAACTACTTTTCTCTCTGTATCGTTAGAGAATTCTTTACCAATTACGTTATCAACCGGAAGAAGAAGCTTTACGCCTTTTTCTTTCGCTTTTTCAATCATCTCCAATGCATAATCAAGCTTATCTTCTTCACATAAAGAATTGCCGATTTCTTTGCCCTGGGCTTTTGCAAAGGTATAAGCCATACCACCGCCGATGATTAAAGTATCAACCTTATCAAGCAGGTTATTGATTACGTTGATCTTATCAGAAACCTTAGCTCCTCCCAGGATAGCCACGAAAGGACGTACCGGATTCTCAACTGCCTGACCTAAGAATTTGATCTCTTTTTCCATCAGGTAACCAACTACGTTGGTGGATGTATACTTTGTTACCCCTACGTTGGAGCAGTGAGCTCTGTGGGCGGTACCAAATGCATCGTTAACAAAAATGCCGTCGCTGAGTGCTGCAAGTTCTTTTGCATAAGCTTCTGCACTCTCGTCTTTGCCATATTTTGTTTCTTCCACTCTGTAACGGGTATTCTGAAGTAAAAGAACTTCACCGTCCTTTAATTCAGCAGCAACCTTTTGAGTCTCAGGTCCTGTTACCTGTGGATCGTTTACAAATTTAACTGTCACACCAAGTCTCTCGCTTAATGCAGGAGCTACTGGCTCTAATGATAACTCTGGAAGTGGCTCTCCCTTTGGTTTTCCTAAATGAGAGCAGAGAATGACTCTTGCGCCCTGGTCCAATAATTTCTTTATGGTCGGAATAGCTCCGTCAATACGGTTAAAGTTCTGGATCACTCCATCCTTTAACGGTACATTAAAATCGCAACGAACTAATACTTTCTTTCCCTGTAATCCGGATAAATCGTCAACTGTTTTCTTATTAAGCATGCTAATAATGCTCCTTTCCATTATGGTGTATACAATATAATTACAAAATAATAAAAGGGCCCGGTCCTCAACGACCGGACCCTTCTTGGATCATTAGCCTAATTCAGCAAAGTACTTAATTGTACGAACCATCTGGCTTGTATAGGAATTCTCGTTGTCATACCAGGAAACAACCTGTACCTGATATAAATCATCACCGATCTTGGAAACCATTGTCTGAGTGGAATCAAACAGAGAACCGAATCTTGTACCGATAACATCAGAAGATACGATCTCGTCTTCGTTGTAGCCGAAGGACTCACTAGCTGCTGCCTTCATAGCTGCATTAATTCCGTCTTTTGTTACGTCTGCGCCCTTAACAACTGCTGTTAAGATTGTAGTGGAACCTGTAGGAACCGGAACACGCTGAGCGGAACCGATTAACTTGCCGTTTAACTCAGGAATAACTAAACCGATTGCTTTTGCAGCACCAGTAGAGTTAGGAACGATGTTTGCAGCTCCTGCTCTTGCTCTTCTTAAGTCGCCTTTTCTGTGAGGTCCGTCAAGGATCATCTGATCACCAGTGTAAGCATGAATGGTGCTCATGATACCAGACTGGATCTGTGCATAATCATTAAGAGCCTTAGCCATAGGTGCTAAGCAGTTAGTTGTACAGGAAGCAGCAGAGATGATCTTGTCATCAGCTGTTAATACGTTCTCATTTACGCTGTAAACGATGGTAGGAAGATCGTTGCCTGCTGGAGCAGAGATAACAACTTTCTTAGCGCCTGCATCGATATGAGCCTGAGACTGTGCTTTAGAGCAGTAGAAACCGGTACACTCTAAAACTACATCTACACCAATTTTACCCCAAGGAAGGTTTGCAGCATCTTTCTCAGCGTAAATTTTAATGTTCTTACCATCAACAGTGATAGAATCTTCAGAAGCTTCAACTGTATGAGCATTCTCGCCGTAGTATCCAGCGTATCCACCCTGTGCAGTGTCATATTTTAATAAATGTGCTAACATCTTTGGATCTGTTAAATCGTTGATTGCTACTACTTCATAGCCTTCTGCGCCAAACATCTGTCTGAAAGCAAGACGGCCAATACGTCCGAAACCATTAATTGCAACTTTTACTGCCATAATTCAATTCCTCCTAAGAATAAAATTAATGTGATTGTTAAATAATAATCAACTACCTTTTATTTTACCTAACATCCCAATAAATAGCAAGTCCTTTTTTTATTTTTATCTTTTCCTCAAGTGCTGTTTGCCCTCTTCCTAAATAGGGGAAAAAGCCTTGTAAAAAGATCATTTATTCCCATAAGTGATGGATAAATATGATAAAAAGACTTATCTTATCCTATTATAAATCCGCTTTTCTTAATTATACATATTATTATGAAAACACATATTTTTTATTCCTTTAGCCTAACTATTATTTTCTTTTGATTTTTGCAATATTTGTAAACTTTTGTCTTAATTTAAATAAAACAGCCGGTTCTGTCCGTTGCTTTTCTACCCTTCATTGATTATAATTAATTTACTTTTGAAAGGAGACCTTCATGCTTCCAGATTATCATTTTCATACTATTTTTTCAGGAGACTCCGAAACACCGGTGAGGGAACAGCTGAATCAGGCCATTGCGCTTGGTATGAAATCCCTCTGTGTTACAGACCATCATGACTATGATGTGGATTCCCCCATAGATTTTACCCTCGATTTAGACCGGTATTTTGAGACCATGATCCGGTTAAGAGAGGAATATAAAAACAGGCTGGAGCTTCGCATTGGCATCGAACTTGGACTCCAGACTCATTTAGAAGAGTATTTTAACAATCTGCTGTCAGCCTATCCTTTTGATTTTGTCATCGGCTCCACCCATTTCGTCAATCGGAAGGACGCCGTCTACCCGGAATTTTTCCAGGGAAGAACAGAGGAAGAAGCATATCTTCACTATTTCCAGGTCACACTGGATAATGTAAAGAATTTAAGTACATTTGACGTGGCAGGGCACTTGGATTATATTGTCAGGTATGGCCCTAATAAGGCTGATTTTTATAGCTATCATACGTATCAGAATCTTTTTGATAAGATTTTAAAAGCCATCATTGAAAATGGCAAAGGAATTGAATGCAACACAGCCGGATACCGAAAAGGAATTAACCAGCCAAATCCAGCACCAGAAATTATAAAGCGCTACCGGGAGCTGGGGGGAGAAATCATAACCATCGGTTCGGACGCACATATACCGGAGGATTTAGGAGCAGATTTTCACAGGGCAAAAGAGCTTCTTCGTTCTGCCGGATTCACCTATTATACGGAATTTAAAGAACGCAGGCCGGAATTTAAGCCTTTATAAACATACGAGAACCAGAATTGGAGAAAAATTATGAATGTATTTGACATCGTTGGTCCTGTTATGATCGGCCCTTCCAGCTCCCATACTGCGGGCGCTGCCAGGATCGGAAAAACAGCCGCTATGCTTTTAGGCGCTCCCATTGCCAAAGCGGATATCCTGTTTCACGGCTCATTTGCCAAAACCTACAGGGGACACGGTACGGATAAAGCCATCGTCGGCGGTATTTTAAAAATGGATCCCTGGGATCCGGGAATCAGAACGAGCATTGAAACCGCAGAAAAAATGGGCATTGAAATCATTTTTCGGACCGGAACCATTGAAAATGCCCACCCAAACACAGCACGGATTACCCTGACTTCGGAGAAAGGAAAAACCATTTCCGTACAGGGGGCTTCCATTGGGGGAGGCAACATTGTTATCACCAAGGTAAATGATATGGAGGTTTATTTTACCGGGCAGAAGACAACCTTAATCGTCATGCACCAGGATGTCCCAGGAATCATTGCTCACGTGACCAACCTGGTGGCAGCAGGAAATGCCAACATCTGCAATTTCCGCTTAAACCGGGAAGAAAAGGGAGGCCTGGCCATTATGACCCTTGAAATGGACTCTGATTTCGATAGTTCTCTGGTCAAACAGGTGAAAGCCATTCCTTTTGTATATAATACCATACTATTAAAATTAAATTGATCTCTGTTTCTTTATCAAACCTAACAGGGACACAGTCATTTAGGAGAAACTCATGAAACTGAAATACAACTCTGTGGAAGAACTGGTTAACGCAGCACTCTCTTCCAACCAAAAAATCTCACAAATCGTTCTTACAGAACAGGCGGAGGATATGGAGCTTTCCGAGGAAATGGTTTACGAAACCATGGAAAAAAGCTTCGATGTCATGAGGCAGTCCGTTGAAAATGGAATGGATGCGGATCTCCGCTCTCCCAGCGGATTATCGGGAGGAGCTGCTGCTAAGCTTAAAAAAGCAGTGGATGAAGGCCGGAATCATTATGGCCATCTCCTTGGAAATGCCATCAGTATGGCTCTTGCGGTAACAGAATACAACTCCTGTATGGGACAGATTGTTGCGGCACCAACTGCCGGTTCCTGCGGTGTCATACCAGCGGCTCTGATTTCTGTCCTGGAGGAATATAAGCTTCCAAAACGTGACATTGTCATGGGATTATTCACCGCCTCTGCCATCGGTATGGTCATTGCCAAATGCGCCAGCATTGCAGGTGCAGAAGGAGGCTGTCAGGCCGAAGTAGGCTCTGCATCAGCCATGGCTGCTGCGGCTCTTACAGAGATTTTTGACGGCACACCGGAGATGGTTTCCGACAGCTGTGCCATTGCTCTAAAAAACACCATGGGACTTGTCTGTGACCCGGTGGCCGGACTGGTAGAGGTCCCATGTATTAAACGAAATGCCATGGGAGTTGCCAATGCCTTTACCGCCTCTGAGCTGGCGCTGGCCGGAATTAAAAGCGTGATTCCTGCCGATGAAGTTATCATGGCCATGAAAAAGGTAGGAGAACAGATGTCACCGTCTCTTAGAGAAACGGCAGAAGGTGGACTTGCCGCTACTCCTACTGGATGCAGACTTTGTAAAAAGATTTTTGGTTAATTACTATTAATACAAAAAAGCCTGCTGGAAAGGAATTTTTGAACTTACCTACAACAAGTTAGATTCTTAGGTCTAACTTGTTGTGATACAGCTCAAACTCCTTACTCCAGCAGGCTTTTATCATATATCTTTTTCTTATATCGCTTATCTTTTATTTCTTATCTTTATTATATAGTGTTAAATATTGTCTTATACATGTAGGTTTAAAGCTGCTTAGAAGTACCACCGCATATAGCGCATATAGCGTATACCTCTCATACAATTTTAATCTTCTACTCTATTAATCCTCTACTCTTTTAATCTCTATGCTTCCAGCTTCTTTTTATAAATTTCAATCACCTTTTTCATTGCTTCCTGGCCAGGAGCGCCGATGGTCATTCTCTTTTCCACACATGTCTTTAAGCTGATAGCATCATAAATATCCTGTTCAAATACCGGGCTGATTGCCTTGTATTCTTCCAGAGTCATATCATCAAGCGCAATTCCTTTTTCAATACAGAAAAGAACCAACTGACCAACGATTCCATGAGCATCCCGGAAAGGAACACCGTGGTTAACCAGATAATCTGCTGCATCGGTAGCATTGGTAAAACCATTCTTTGCACTGGCTTCCATAACATCTTTACGGAAGGACATGGAAGAAATCATGCCTGTAAACAGGGCAAGACAACCTTTAACTGTATCAATGGCATCAAAGGTCAGCTCCTTATCTTCCTGCATATCCTTGTTATATGCAAGAGGGATTCCCTTCATGGTAGTGAGAATGGAAACAAGAGCACCATACACTCTTCCTGCCTTACCACGAATCAGCTCCGCAATATCCGGATTCTTCTTCTGAGGCATTATACTGCTTCCTGTGCTGTAGGAATCATCGATCTCCACGAACCGATACTCATTGGTATTCCAGATAATGATTTCCTCGCAAAATCTGCTTAAATGCATGGCAATGGTAGACAAAGCGCTTAATAGCTCAATGAGATAATCCCTGTCTGCAACAGAGTCCATACTGTTTAAGGTAGGGCCGTCAAAGCCAAGAAGCTCTGCCGTGTATTCCCTGTCTAAGGGATAGGTTGTACCTGCAAGGGCACCAGAACCTAAAGGACAGTAGTTCATCCTCTTTCTGATATCAGAAAGACGGGAAAAGTCCCGGTCGAACATTTCAAAATAAGCACCAATATGATGGGCAAGGGTAATTGGCTGAGCCTTCTGCAAATGGGTGAAGCCAGGCATATAAGTATCAATATGCTCCTCCATCACCTTTAAAAGCTCTGTTAAAAGGCCTTTTACCAGACCGGATAATTCATCGATCTCATCTCTGGTGTAGAGCTTCATATCAAGTGCGACCTGATCATTACGGCTGCGTCCGGTATGAAGGCGCTTTCCGGCTTCTCCGATTCTCTCTGTTAAAACAGCTTCCACAAAAGAATGAATGTCTTCATGCTCTGCTGTAATTAAAAGAGTTCCATTTTCAAGGTCTTTCCGAATCCCCATGAGCCCGTTAACAATGGCATCCCTGTCTTCCTCTGTAAGGATTCCCTGCTTTGCAAGCATTTTCACATGTGCCATGCTTCCTTCAATATCCTGGTGGTAGAATTTCTGGTCAAAGGATATGGATGCGTTGAAGTTGTGTACCAGCTGATTGGTTTCTTTTGTGAAGCGTCCGCCCCATAATTTCATAATCAAATCTCCTCTTTTCGCTGTAAGTTAATTGTGTACCCGCATGGGATGATGTTTCTTCCTTTTTCTTAAGGAGATGCCTGCGATCACGAGAAGGATCAGAACACTTCCCAATGTTATGGCTCCGCCAAGCTTTAAGCCCTGAGGCATATATTCCAGTGTGATTTCATGCGTTCCTGCTGTCATGTGCACACTTAAAAAGGTGTCAAATATTTTATAGGAATCCACTTTTTTGCCATCCAGATATATGGTCCAGCCCTTATCATAAGGAATGCTTAAGAACAAAAGACCTGCCCGGTCAGCATTCACAGTGCCCTTAATCTGAGTATCAGACCATTTCGTAAGGGTTAAGGAATTCTTATTTAAGATATCGTAAATCGATTTAAGCCCCTCCGGACTAAAGCGATAGGCAACTGCAATCAGATCCTGCTCATTGTCTTCATTATTAATGGTGACCTTTTCTCCTGCCTTAGCAGTTCCAAGCTCCAGAAGATATCCACGGCTTACATTATCAAAGCTCTTTGATCGTTCGCCGATAAATGCATTTACCTTTTCCACCTTTTTATTGCTGACGTAAACGTAATAATCTCCCTCTTCCTCAGGGGTAAATGAGAAGCTGGTTCCTTTAATCTCACTCGGCACTTCTGTCAGCACAGGACTGGCTCCTAAGACCACGGAGAGATCATTTTGCACCTCTGCTGGATTAGTGAGATTCAGCTGCCAGTTATTTTCCACATCATAAGGCATCATAAAGCCCAGGGACAATGCATAATTGTTCTGGCGCAAATACATATCCTCTTCGTTAGAAAGCGGTGTAGAAATGGTATCTCCCTCTTCTGGTTCTTCTGAATAGAGGGCATATTTAACTGCAAACAGGGCATCCACTAAAGGGGTACTACCCGTAATACTGTAGGCATTGGTGGAGCTTTCACAGCCAATCTTTTTAAAGAACTTGGATAAATCCGCGTTGGCTGTGGAGGAGAATAAGGAAACCGTAGGAAAGTGAAGCCACGCTCCGTCATTCTTTGTTTTACGGTCTACTTTTTCCACCCGGTAAAAGGTATCGTTTGGCATTAAGCTTGCAGCCAGCTTCATGGATGATTCATTGTCTTTTACATAACTGGTCCGGCTTGTGGTCGTCACACTGGTTACTGTAGTATTAACCGCAGCTTCCAGGGCTACTACGCCAAGAGCTACCAAAACAAGTACATTACGATTGAATCCTTTCTGGTAGAGATGAATCAGCCCTGCATAAGCCCCCAGGAATAAGAGGGCCACGTAAAAGATGGAAAAATGAAAGGCATCGTCCGTAATCAGCTTCTGAGCCATTAATACAAAGATCACGGAAGCAAAGAAGGATATCACAACATGTTTCCACGGTGTCTGATGAAGGTGAGTATAAGCATGGTAGCACACAGCCAGCATGAGAAATATATAAATAAATGACTGTCTGCATGGAAGGCTGTTGGGATAATGAAATCCATGCCAGATAAAGTTTAAAATATTGACTGAGAAACTTGCAAAAAAGAAAAGAAGGAGTGAGCACATAACAATCTTATCTTTTCTTTTAATCTTTGAACTGCCCAGATACAATAAAAAGAACATAAGAACTGCAACGCCGCAGTATATATTGGGCCAGTGGTCAAGTCCGATCTCCGTTTCCACTGCCGGCAGATGTCTGGCAATCATATCAAAGATGGAGAAATAGGAACTTATGGTCTGTGGGAAGTTAAAGTCACTGGAAGCGGTCATCTGAAGGGCATAAATCTCCGGCAGCAGGACAGCCGCGGAAAGACCTCCGGCCAAAAGAGAAAATAAGGCAAAATGACAGGCGTTAACAAAGACTTCCTTCCATGGCCGTCTTCCTTCTAAAATAAGAAGAACTACAAAATAGAAGACCATAAAAATACATATCATAATCGATATGTAATAATTCGATATAATTGATAAGCCAAGAGTTATACAATAGAGAAAGCATTTCTTTTCTTTTACCAGTCTCTCAAGTCCCAGCATGATGATGGGGAATAAAAGAATGCAGTCCAGCCACATAATATTCCAGCTGTAAGCTGCCATATATCCGGAAAGAGCATAAAAAATACCAAAGAATGCGATTCCAAAATCATTGGTTTTAAAGTGCTTTCTTAAATACCAGGAAAAGCTTAAACCGGAAAGACCGATCTTCAGTACGATCATATAGGTCATGAACTCAATGACCGAATTTTTCGGACAGAATATCAACAGCCAGTTTAATGGGCTTGCCAGGTAATAAGCATAAAGGGCTGCAAAATTCACACCCATTCCAATATCCCAGCTATATAAAAGACTGCCTCCATGGGTCAGCTTGTACCGGAACTCAGAAAAAAACGGCGCATACTGGTGATACATATCCGTTCTTAAAAAGCTTTCTTCCCCAAAAGGGAAAATCCCTCTCTGGGCGAATATGATGACCATAACGATCATGGGCACAAAAAAGGCAGCCAAAAGTCCATCCACAGGCCGCACCAGGGTAGTACTAGACCGTCTTTCCCTTACCAGGCCTTTCCGCTCCGGTCTCTGATCTTCATCATCCATATCCGTTTCTTCTATTATAATGTCCTCTTCCATGAAATCCTCTGCCATATCTTCTTCATAAGTATCCTCTTCAAAAGGATCCTCTGATTCTGCCAAAGGCTTCTTCGTATCTTTTAAATCGTTTTCATTATCATCAGATTCTGATGGACCTTCCTCATACAATTCCTCCATACCTTCCACCGGCACAAGCAAATGGATTTTGGGAGGATCTATAAGCTCTGGATCCATCTTCTGGTTGTTCTCGTTCTCTTTCAAATCTGTTTCCCCTGCTGTATTTTCTTTTTCATCTGATGTCATCTTTAGCATATTCTCAAGTTCTTTTGATATTTTCTCAATCTCGTCATCGTGTTCCATTTCATTTACCTCTCTTTACAGGGGTTTTTCCTCACTGCTTCGGAATATGAAAAGTTTGCTGAATACATAGTTTGCTACCACTACTACTACGGATACCAGTACTTTACTTACATATTCATCCATATTGAGCCAGGAAACCATAATCACCATCAGAACCAATTCTATGACGCCTGATGCTGCTCTGCACGTGGTAAAGGATATGACTTCCTTTATCACAAAACTAAGATGCATGTCATAGCTTTGAAAAACAAAAATTTTATTTACAACATAGGCAAACAGAACGGATATGACCCAGGCTGCTGCTGTTGCGATTCGATAATCTACGCCGGTTTTTACCATCATGCCATAGACTACCCAGTTCACAAGGGTTGTCAAGACTCCAAATATCAAATAAGAAATGACTTCACGGCTCATGAATTTATGCCATATTTTCTTTAACATTTCTTTTTCTCCTGTAAAATTACATTTCCTCTATTGTATTATAGGGAAGGAAAATTGTAAAGGGAATCTAGGGCTTGACTTCCAGAAAGTCTTTGGCTCCATCCGAATAGTAAACCTCGTAATCATCAGTAATAAATATCCCATAAACATCCTCTAAGGAATTGACTAATTTAAGTCCTCCTTCCAGTCCCTGGGAAAAACAGGCGGTAGTAAGACCATCAGCGTCACCAGAAATCTTTGATATAATGGTAACCGATACAAGACCATTACGATAGGGGTATCCGGTCTTAGGATCTAACAGATGGTGATAATTGACCCCGTCTTTTATAAAATGACGTTCATAAACACCGGAAGACACCACTGACATATCATTTATATTAAGAGTTTCTATGGTCTCATTCCGATCTGCAAAAGGCTTTTGAAGCCCCACTTTAAATGGTGTCCCATCTGGCTTTTCACCCACACAAAGGACATTTCCGCCTAAATTAATAATAGCACTTTTGACGCCCTGCTCTTTTAAATAATCCTTTAAACGGTCAGCAATATATCCCTTTGCAACTCCACCAAAATCAAGAGTGGTATCCGGTGATAAAAAGGTGAGACTGTTTCCCTCCAGCTTTAAGTTCTGATAATTTACCTTTTTCACATCTTCTTTGATCTCATGTTCAGGGGGAATGACAGGATTTTGAGAGGTAAAGTCCCAAAGGGAAGACAAGGGCTCTATGGTAATATCAAAGCCTCCTCCTGATATCTTTGAAAGATATTCTGCTCTGGTAATCAGATTTTTAATATCATCCGATACGGTAATTGTCTGCTGATCCTTCGGCCTGTGATTCAGCTTGTAAACTTCGCTGCCTTCTATGGTCTTGCTTAATATATTTTCATAGGAACGGCATAATTCCAGGCAGCCGTCTAATATCTTAGGATCATCGTTATCATAGATGGTAACGGTAACATACGTATTCAGTAAAAAACCGGATTTGCTGACAGGTTCTATCTTCCGGTCACAGCCGGATAGCAAAAACGCTGCCAATCCGGCAATAAAAAGGAGCTTTTTCCCTTTTATCATTCCATTTCCTCCATCTTACCCTTAGCTTCCCTTGCATGATCTACCAGGATCTGGCGAACGCCATCTAATTCTCCCATGCCCTTTAACCGGCAGATTACCTCATAACCCTCTTCTTCCAACTGAGCTTTCCAGGAGTCATCCTCTTCTCCTGCCATATCGTTGTGGGCGTGGTCTCCGCATACGATCATCAGAGGCTGAAGGATAATACGGGTGGAATCTGTTTTCTTTACCTCTTCCATAATATCCTGAAACGTAGGTTCTGCCTCTACGGTTCCAATATGGTAACGGTCAAAATTCTGGCTGGAAAAAACACCTGCCAGTCGATGGTATGCTTCATTGGCAACATGCTCGGTGCCATGTCCCATAAATATGATTTCCGTTCCAGCCTCATCATATTCCCTGGTATCCTCAATCAGCACTTTTGTCAGCCTTTCATAATCCTCTTCTAAGGTTAAAAGGGGCTGTCCACAAATTATTTTATCAAAATGGTCCTTATATTCCTCTACAGCTGAAAGCATGCGGTCATTTTCTTCCCCGCCCATAACCAGAGTGGGTTGAACCAGCACATGGGTATAGCCCTCCTCTTCCAACTGTAGAAGAGCTTCAGAAACTCCGTCTATTTCAATTTTATCTCTATTTTTAAGAATTCCGATAATAATCCGGCTGGTGAATGCACGGCGTATTTCAAAGTCTTTGAATTCATCTCTGATTGCCTGTTCTATGGCCTCAATGGTCTTTTTTCTGCTCTCATTATAGGTTGTACCAAAACTCACTACTAAAACCGCTTTTTTCATTTCATTCTCCTATATGTATATTTCCTGATTACCATATCACAGATGATTTTTACTGTCAAACTCCTTTTCACGCACCGTAGGCGCAAAACCAAAAGGTCTTGCGCCTACGACTCACATTGCATTCATTTTAGGAGATTTTTTAGAAATCTACCTCTTTATCATAGTAACAACAAATCAACAGTTTTTCCATCTCAGCCGGTGTAATCGGTCTTGGGTTGGAGCCGGTGCATGCATCACCTACTGCTAATTCGGCTACTGACGCTAACTTATCATTGAACTCTGCTTCGTCAATGATTCCGCCTTCATATTCCTTAATACAGGTTGGAATACTAAGCTTTTCATTCATGGAACGAATCTCAGCAATCAATGCATCAACCAGTTCTTCGTCAGTATTACCCTCTAAACCAATGAAGCGGGCAATCTCAGCATAACGTGTTGCTGCTTCGGAAACCTTTGCGTTGAACTTGATTACTTTAGGAAGATACATTGCATTTGCACAGCCATGAACAATGTGTCCACCGGAATATGCAGCCCCTGTCTTATGGGCCATGGAATGAACGATACCTAACAGTGCGTTGGAGAATGCCATACCTGCAAGGCACTGTGCATTGTGCATACGTGCACGAGCCTCTAAATCTCCATGATAGGATTTAATCAAATCATTATGTATCATCTTGATCGCATGAAGCGCAAGAGGATCGGTATAGTCACAGTGAAGGGTAGATACATAAGCCTCTACTGCATGTGTCAAAGCATCCATACCAGTGTAAGCGGTCAGCTGCTGAGGCATTGTCTCGGCAAGGTCAGGATCGACGATCGCAACATCTGGTGTGATGTTAAAGTCTGCTAACGGATATTTAATACCCTTCTGATAATCTGTAATAACACTGAATGCCGTTACTTCGGTTGCTGTTCCGGAAGTAGACGGAATCGCACAGAACTTAGCCTTTAAACGTAAGGATGGGAAATTAAATGGGATACATAAATCTTCAAATGTGACATCAGGATACTCATAAAATGCCCACATTGCTTTTGCTGCATCAATTGGGGAACCGCCGCCGATTGCAACGATCCAGTCTGGTTCAAACTCGCGCATCATCTGAGCGCCTTTTAATACCGTCTCCACGCTTGGATCAGGCTCTACCCCTTCAAATAACTTTACTTCAATTCCAGCTTCCTTTAAGTAAGCCTCAACCCTGTCAAGAAATCCAAATCGTTTCAT
The DNA here is from genome assembly GCF_000687555.1 of [Clostridium] aerotolerans DSM 5434. Taxonomy (GTDB): domain Bacteria; phylum Bacillota; class Clostridia; order Lachnospirales; family Lachnospiraceae; genus Lacrimispora; species Lacrimispora aerotolerans. The sequence continues at coordinate 403,744 of NZ_JHWJ01000002.1, forward strand.
CGAACCGCCGCCAACTACCACGATTGCCTTATTTCCCTTTAAATTCTTAAGTTCTTCTAAGGCACCTTTTCCGTGATACAAGTCTCTCGGTAATGTAAATCTAGCCATGTTATAACCCTCCTTATGAATTTCCAGTTCTTGCTATAAAAATATTGTATTATAATTCGACAGGAAATACAAAGGTAAAAAGGTATATATCAGTATATATATATTGATATATATTTAACACTCCTTGGCGGATAAAGGCTCTGAGGACTCCAGTTCTTTTAAGAATTCCTTATCCCAGGCAGTAAAGGCATATCCCTTTCTATATATGATAGAATCCTGAAATAACCGATGATTTCCGATGCATTTCCGCTCAATCAGATGATACCGCTTTAGTACCTGGTCTGGCATGGGAGATACCCACATATAGGAATCTGGATTCTCGCATAAAAGGTCGAACTGGCTTCCTCTCTCAAATACATAGATCCGCTTGGCCGGATTTTTAAGATGCGTATCCCTTTCAAAGGTCTCTTTGTTCCTGGTTACTCCGTCTCCATGGGAGATTTCAATATAGGGTGCCAGATCTTCTGAATTTATCTCTTTCTTTTTAGCCAGAGGGTGGTGTGAGGATAAAAGAAGTCTTAAAGAAAAATCAAACAAGGGCTCCATGCTAAGGCCCTTTGTTGATGTGATCTGCCTGTAATAAGCCTCTGATGAAGACTGGTATCGGATGATCCCCAAATTGTATTCCCCTGTTTCTACATCCCTTAAGGTCTCGGCTGTATTGGTCTCCCTCAGCCAGACAGCCATGGATTCTTCCGGATCCATGGCATTTATAAATCTGGTACAGGCAAGGCTGATATAACTTGCCCTTGGCATAGAAAGAGAAAATTTCATGCCATTGATTTCATCGGGCTTATATAAGTGCTCCATTTCCTCAATCTGTACCAGAACGTTCCTTGCGTATTCCAGGAACACTCTCCCCCGTTCCGTTGGAACCACCCCTTTGGGAGTCCGTTTAAAAATAGGAGCACCAAGACTTTCTTCCAGACTTTTGATTGCCTTACTCAGATTTGGCTGATCCATGTAAAGGTTTGCTGCTGCCTGGGTGATGGAGCCTGTTTTTTCTACTTCAACCGCATATTGTAATAGTACCGTATTCAAACGCCTTCCTCCTTTGTATGCTACCTGCCTTCCTTTTCAGCTTCATAAAGATATTTAGACAGCGCCGCCAGGGAAACTGCCATATTTTCATTCTGAACCAGAACATGCCCCGGAACTTTTAGATGAATGGGCGCAAAATTCCAGATTGCCTTTACCCCTGCTGCCACCAGATGGTCACAGGCCTCCTGGGCCGCATGTGCCGGAACTGTAATAATTCCAATATGAATGTTCATTCTCTGGCAAAGATTCTCCAGCTTTCCAAAGGGAAAAATAAGCTTGCCTCCGATTTTAGTGTTCACCTTTCTTCCATCGGAATCAAAGGCCATCACAATCTCCACCCCATACTGTTCAAACCCCCGGTAAGTCAAAAGAGCTTTTCCCAAAGAGCCTGCCCCTACTAAAACAGCCTGATTGGTGTTATGATAGCCCAGAAATTCTTCAATATCCCGGATTAGTTCCCGAATCTGATACCCCATCTTGGGCTTTCCCCCAGTTTTGGTCACCATGGCAAGGTCTTTTCGAACCTGAACCTCATTGAGCTTTAAATCAGCGGCCATTAAGGGAGCAGAAATGGTTTCTGCTTTTTCCTTCTCTTTTTGCTCCAGGTAATGATGATAAACCGGAAGGCGCTCCAGCGTTTTTCGGGAGATTCCTCCCACCATATGTTTCTTTTCTTCCATAAGCAAATACCTCCCCTTCTAAAAACGCAGGCTGCGGCACCGGTTAAATGCTGCAAACATTTCCTGTCTTCTGGGAACCGACAGATTACCGGGATGATAACTCTTTTCTCCCAGAACATTCAGGCCTTGTAACTCCATCCGCTTCTCCAGCTCGTCCACTATCTGGACCAGCGTCTTTTTACCATCTATAAGGTGGGCCCCTGCATACTGAATCAGATACCCCAGGGCAGCAATCTGCTCAATATCTGCAATCTGTTCCACATAACGCAGATCGACTGTTTCAGAATCAAGCTTAAGACTATCCCTGCCTAACACCTTTGTTTTAGACCGCTTTCCGTCTCCTCCCGTCTCAAGGCGGGAAGGAATACGGCTAAGATTGACAGGAGGAAACTCAAGAGACTGCATTGCTTCCCCAAACGACTTTGCAGCTTCCTTTGCTACCTTTGTAATCTCTCTTGGAACATAGGAATCCATTTGAATGACATGGTCTGCAACATGAAAATAAGCACCAGAGCTTCCTGCAACCAGTATGGTGGAAATTCCTTTTGATTCATAAAGTCCCCGAATTCTCTCAATAAATGGAGTGATAGGCTCCTGGCTTGGCTTTACTACCTGCTGCATGAGACGGTCACGTATCATAAAATTAGTTGCGCTGGTATCTTCATCAATTAGAAATACATGTGCCCCTGCTTCCATGGCCTCCACCATGGAAGCCGCCTGAGATGTGCTTCCGCTGGCATCCTCAGTAGAAAATCTGCTGGTATCTTTCCCATTGGGCAAATGGTTGATGAATCCGGAGATATCTACCTTTCTTACGCTTCTTCCATCCTCTGCCCGAAGCTTAACAGCGGAGGAATCTGTAATGACAAATTCCCTGCCATCTCCGGCAATGTGTGGATACACTCCTTTTTCAAGTGCCTCTAAAAGTGTGGATTTTCCATGATATCCGCCTCCAACAATAAGAGTCACTCCTTTTGGTATTCCCATTCCCTTTATGGCTCCTCTGTGAGGAAGAACAATCTCCACCTCCATGGAGGACGGAGATTGAAATGGTACTGCTTTTGCCATTGGTCGATTGGATATCCCTGACTGTCTGGGAAGAATGGCACCATTGGCAACAAATGCAATAAGACCAAGGTCAGATAACTTGCATTTTAAGGCTTCCTGGTCTTCGGAAAGCTCGATTACCGATGTTATCCCTGCCTTTTCCTCCTGGTTATAAGCGTCGTAAAAACAGACCTTTAAAATACATGCTGGCAGAAAATCAAACAGAATCTTAATAAGCTCTTCCGACCGTATGGATCTTCCATTGGCAGGAAATCCTGCTTCAAGGCGAAAAGTCAGACTGCCATTGATTCCATCCACCTGACAGGCGGTCCGTTCTAAAATCTCCTGTCCAGGACGACTGATTGATAATAGCCCGCTTTTTCCAGATCCCTTTGCCTGAAAGGAGTATGGCTCCAGCATTTTTCCAAAACGTCTTAACAGCTCGTCAGAAAGAGCAATTCTTTTATGTTTCAAATTATAAGTATCAGCTGGGAATGCTGCTTTTTTACCCTGTACCTGTATGCTGATCCGTGAGGGGGAGGCAAAAGGATCCCCCTGTACATGGTCAATGGATAACACATAGCCAGGAAACTGATATTCTCCTTTTGCCCCTTTATAAGCAGGATATCCTTTTCCGTCTATGGAACGGAGAAATTGCTTTAAATCCCCGGAAGTCTTCATTCCAAAGGCCTCCTCCCATTCTGATTGTTAGTAAGGTCTGTAAGGAACATGGCATCTCCGAAGCTAAAGAAACGATAACGCTCTTTGATTGCCTCTTCATAAGCATGAAGCACATGCTCTCTTCCTGCCAGTGCAGAAACCAGCATCACTAGAGTCGATTCCGGCAAATGGAAGTTGGTAATCAGACAATCCAATGTCTTAAAACGATATCCTGGATAAATGAAAATTTCAGTCCACCCGCTTCCTGCCTTTAAAATTCCATCCTCTGTAGAAGCAGATTCAACCGTGCGGCAGCTGGTGGTTCCAACGCAGATGATTCGGCCGCCGTTCTTTTTGGTATCGTTGACCTTCTTTGCCTCCGCCTCTTCTACCATATAGAATTCGGAATGCATGTGATGGGATTCAATAGCATCCACCTTCACCGGGCGAAAGGTTCCCAGTCCAACATGAAGCGTTACCCGAGCAATGGAAATGCCTTTTTTCTCGATTTCCTCTAACAATTCCTTTGTAAAATGAAGCCCGGCAGTTGGTGCAGCCGCAGATCCTTCATGCTTTGCATACACCGTCTGATAGCGATTTTTATCCTGAAGCTGATGGGTAATATAAGGAGGGAGAGGCATCTGTCCCAGCTGATCTAAAATTTCTTCAAAAATCCCGTCATAGCTAAACTGAATGAGCCTGTTCCCTTCTTCCACAACGTCAATGACAGTTCCTTTTAAAAGTCCGTCACCAAAGGATATAACGGTTCCTTCCTTCGCCTTCTTCCCAGGCTTAACAAGGGTTTCCCAAATATCATTCTCTCTTCTTTTTAAGAGAAGAATCTCAATTTTTGCTTCCGTTCCTTCCTTTACTCCAAATAGTCTGGCTGGAATTACCTTAGTGTCATTGATTACAAGACAATCGCCTTCCTTTAAATAGGAAAGAATGTCTCTAAAATGCCTATGTTCGATTTCTCCTGTCTGCTTGTCCATCACTAAAAGCCTGGAAGAAGAACGATCTAACAGGGGATCCTGGGCGATCAGCTCCTGGGGTAAGTCAAAATTAAAATCTCTCACGTTCATGATTTATTATCTCCTTTGATAAAAATGCCCCTCTGCACGGTGCCACGCAGAGAAGCATCTGTTCTTACATATTAATTCGCCTGACTGCTCTGGCTGGCAGACTCTTTGGCTGCTTCTGTCTCCTGACTGGTTGTTTCTTTTCCAGCCTCTGACTCGCTCTCAGAGCTTTCCCCAGTCTCCTCTTCCTGATTCATCAAGGTATGATAAACAGCTAAAAGATTTTCATCAGACTTTAATGCCTTATCAAGGCTTTCATTTACTTCTTTAGCCAGCTTCTGAACTTCATCTGACTGGTTGGCCTCTTCCATTAGCTCAGACTGCTTTTTATCCGTTTCGGCAACCAAATAATACGCTCCGTCTGCATTCTTCTTAGCATAGCAAACGATGAGACTAGGTGCCAGGGACTCCGCCTGACGGAATTTTACATCAAACCTTGTGTAAACAAGCAAATCGCCTTCCTCTGAGCCTGGAGCTGTATAGCAAACCAGATTTTCATAATCCTGATAGAATTTTACCTCTTCTTCCATTCTGGTAATCTGCTGATTCAGTTCCTCTGTCGAGCTAGTTCCTCCATATACCGCAGAAAGAGCTTCTTTATCACAGGTTTTTCTGGCCTTAAAATATGCTTCCATTAATTCCTTGATTTCCGGTACTGCATCCTTCTTTAAAACGATCTCTGCCTTTGGAACTTCACCTGATCCATTATCCTCCGCACCAACAGAATTTCCTGTCTTCGATGATAAATCCTTTTCCCCTTGACCCGGCTTATCGAGGATAACTACCGTGATCATAAGTATAATTACTACCAATGGAATGGCAAGAAATTTCCAGTAACGCTTCAAAACGTCCATGGTACCATTTTTCCATTTTTCCAATAAGTGCTTCATATGGGCTTGACCTCCTGGAGAATGAATCTCCTTTTCATTTTAGCAAAAAATGCGATAAAAATCAACAAAACTCTTGCGCTTTAAAACTTCTTATAGTAGAATATAAAAGATGCATCTGTAGCTCAGTGGATAGAGCAATGGCCTCCGGAGCCGTGTGCGTAGGTTCGATTCCTATCAGATGCACTATTTTTTTGCCCGAAAATAATTCTTGTATTTATCTATTATTTAATTCTTCTATTTCCATATTTGAAGTTTCCAACTGAATTTTTCAATTACTTTTGAGATATAAGTAGTCATTTTAGGACAACTAACTAGTCAGATGCTTTTCCACTTTTAAAGTATATTTTGTTGTGTCCTCATTATATTCCTTAATTTAGCATTTAAGCCCCTATTCCTCTTTCGTATAGAAAATTTATTCCATTTTCTCCAAGTAAACTACATAATTATTATTACTGACATATTTCTACAAAAACGTATTTGTTTACATTAAAGCAAATAAAATAAAAGAGAGTGGAACATTATTCACTCTCTAAAAATTATAATAGAAATTATAGATTCATAAGTATTCTTTATTCTTATAATGGATTGTGTATTTGATCTCTATTGGAATCTTGCATTTAAGTGAATCAGGAAAGAAGCTAAGACATACAATCAAAGCTTGTTTCGCAATCTTGAATTCCAACTGGCGGAGCTTATAGTATAGCAAGAAGATTCTAATTAGTAATTCTTAAATCATCTATTTGCTTAGTTCAATCAAATCCAAAGGTCAGACTTTATGAAATAATAGAAAGATAATATAAAATCTAAGGATTCATAAGTATTTTCAACAGCACTCAATCTTAATCTATATGTAAGAAAAGTATCTGTAGAATTCTAGAAGTTTTTACTCTGGTAATAAAAGATTTAAAGCACCCTTACTTTTATTCACCACGGCTATTAGTTACCTAGCCGTGGTGCATCCATAAAATTGCCTAAATATCATTTAGACCAAGATTCTGTTTAACCTTTTCATTTATGAAAACACCCAGGGTGATTATAAAAAGTTGCTCTATATAAAATATATCATAAAACTTTACCATAGCTGCCCGGTTGGATCTGATATCGCAGCTATACTTGTAAAGCATGTGCAAGATAATCTGACTCAGGCGTTTACACCTAAGTTATGAAGATTTTTACTTCATTGTGCCTGACTACCTGCTTTGAATTTTGAAACATAACATAATCTAATCCCTTATTTCAATTACATCTTCATTGTACCTGTTTCTGGCAGATTGTATTCTTCTTTTTATAGCCAGTTCAATCCGAACCGTATCGTATGTAAAAGTCAGAATCAAGTCTCCCAACTCCATAATTCCGACATCTCTTAATTTGGGATAGCCGATTATAACTATGGCCTCTCCATCTTCCTTGTCCTTTATTTCCAGACCTATATCATAATCCTGTTTATTGATACAGGCCCTTTCAATGGTCTGGCAAGCCCTAAAGCCTTCTCCTCCTCGACAAGAAAATATATTAACTGTTATTTTACTGTCCTGTCTGCTCATTAGCAGCGCTTCCACAAATTCTATTCTCATATCATCTCCCCAATATTCGAACGCGTGTTCTGTATGTATCATATCACCGGAAATTAATTTCGTCAAGCCCAATCAGAACGTATGTTCTTATCAGGCTATTGATTTAAAATATTGTGCAAAAAAATAAGCCGGAATCACCGGCTCACTTGTTCTTAAGTTTAAAACTTTCATAATAACTTTTATAACGATATCTAATATATTTCCCTTCCAAAAAGAGACCATATTCTCTCCCATAGGTTTCTATCTCATCACACAGCTCCATCATCAGGCCTCTAACCTTATCATCTGCGTAGAATAACTCGTCCATTTTATCAATGGAGCCACTTTTCTTATATAAATAATTAATAAATCCTGATCCATATAAATGAATCTTTTTAAAACCTGCCTTGCTGACAAACCTGGAAGCTGTATTGGAAAAATTGATATAAAAATCAGTTGTGCTCCTATATTGATTCACCTTTACAAAGCTATTTTCATATGGTCTTATTAATTTAAAATTATCCATATCCCAGGTATCTAAGTAGATTTTCATAGAATGGTATAAGTCTTCTGACATATCCATAGTATGATTTTCAAAATAAATTTTGCGATTCTCTAAATCAATCTGATCCATGGTAATGTGATATAAATCCCCTGACTCCCGTATTCCTTCATAGAAAAGGCGTAGGATACAGGCACCTATTTCCTTGTTCTTCAGCTGATTAATTCCAATATCCAATTCCAAAGGGGTAATATAAATATTCTTCTTCGCCGATTGATAAATATTTTTAGCTTCCAGCTTATAAGAATCAAAAGGATTATAATCTGTATCACCGATTGACTGGAATACATTATAAAGCTTACGGAGGGAGGTCCTTGTTTTTTGAATTGTCTGCATGTTATCGAGACCCATAGTAAGAAATAGGGAAAGCCAATCATCTTCATTCATGGATAAAATATCTTTTTCTGATATCTCTCCCAAAATCTTTTTCTGAATATCAATACCATATTCTTCACATAAATTTGCTAATTTTTGATATCCCATAGTGACCTCCGGTGAAATGACGCATTTTTTCAACCTTAACACAAGATGATTTGTATGTCAATACGGTTAATATTTTTGAATGTTTGCGATTATTTCATCCCTGTTGACAAACGATTCTCCTTATGATAGTATGGCATCACAAGAAAATATTAACTGTATTTTAAATTTGTTGTTTCCTCCCATTCACAAATTTCTATCTCAATTCTCTCTCCCATGCCATTTACATCCTTAAGGGAATGTACCGTACAGGTATCCTTCGGATGCTGCCAATATAAATGGAAAGGAGAAACAATCACAATTATGGACTATCATAGAAAAACAAAGGTTCCCACCAGGGAAGAATTTCATAGAATGTATGCCGGTGATATAAGCATAGATGATTTCTGCACCCATCGGTCGAAAAAACGTAAAGTTCCCCATTATACTCTGGAAGAACGAAAGCTTCAGTCGTTGAGTAAAAAACTACGCCCATAACATACGAATTTATTAACTATAACCAATAACAAATGAATCAAGGGGGGATCTTCTTGGCAAAGGAAAAATCATGCCATAAATTTATTTATAAAATACCCAGCAAACGACTTTCTCAGTCGGACTGGAAATTATCACTGCCGCTGCAAACGGCAATCAGGAATAAAAATGATGTAGTAGCACTTGGTGACAGCCAGCTTTTGCGCTGGATTTGTGAACTGAATGGTATCAAGGACTTAGATCAGGAAGTAAGAGATACTCAATCACAAATAAAACATCAAAAGAAATTACCAAAAAGCGAGGAATCCAAAAATAAGATCAAAGAATTATACAAAAAGCTGTATTCCCTTCAATACCAGAAGGATTATTTTTGCATGATCATGAATACCAAAAAAGACTACGTAAGAGCAAACAAAGGATTCACCATCAATCAATACCCTTACCGCAGACTGGTGGGAACAAACGGTGGCATAAAAAAATCCACCATCACTTATATAGGAAGTCCCATATACGAAGAAATAAAAAAACGTATGGATAATGGAAGGGATTTAAGTAAACCTTTGATCCCCGCCAAGCTGGAAGCTTATCAGGCTTTAATCTGCAGCAGCTCTACTCCTGTCTCCATGCCACGGATTGCCGTAGTAAAGGATTGCAATGTAACCTTTAAGGAAGATGTAATTCTGATTCAGGACGGAAACAGTGACGAACCAGAGATGAGCCGCGAAAAAGACTACAAAATAAATTACTGCGATTCCGACGGCTATGGACTGATGTCACCAGAATATTCCAGGATTGTAAATAAGGAGCTTTCCGGAGATTCCTCAAACGAGAATACCATCTCCGGAATCAACACCCGCTTTGCCTGGACCAAAGGAATGCTCTTTACCTTTGACTTTAATGAGTTTGCTCAGAAAGTGAACTACGGAGATTTTACCTTTCAGGATGCCTGGGGGACGTTACGTGATGTCAGGGATTATGATGTTTTACTCACTACTTCGATGGTAAAGCTATGGGATTCCTATGACAGCCTGGAACACTTTTTACAATGCTCCAAGGAAAACCATTATGAGTTTTCCGTTTCAAAGACAACTCCAGACAGGCTGGAACATGTGAGAAATGCCAACTATCAGTTTCTGCAGACCTTTGAATTAACGGACGATGAGCTGTATCAGCTTTGCGAGCCTACCATCCGAGAAATTAAAGATGTATTGTTTGATGACTGGAGAAAAACCATTGTATTTTTAAAAGGAATGAACTTAAATGAGCTTCAGTCCGAACAATGGGAGCATGATTTTGTAAAAGCTCTTATGATAGATAAGCGCATGGCAGAGGACCCATTTGTAGTAGGAAAGATCCACAGCATGATAAGAAAGCGAATCCAGATGGCTGCCAAAGGGTCCATTAAACTGCCCGGAAACTTTGCCATGGTATGCGGGGACCCCTACTCTCTTGCCCAGTCCATCTTCGGGCTTCCAGTATCCGGACTTTTAAGGCAGGGAGAGGTTTACCATTCCTATTGGAATCAAAGGGGTGTCGATGAGATTGCCTGCTTTCGTGCTCCCATGACCTGTCATAATAACATCAGAAGGCGAAAGGTTGTACATAACAGTGAAATGGATTACTGGTATCAATATATACAAACCGGAATGATTCTTAATTCCTGGGATTCCACCTGTGATGCCTTAAATGGTGCAGATAAAGACAGCGATGCCTTTTTTACTACCAATCATCCGATTATTGTAAAGAACACAAAGAATGCTCCCACCATTGAATGCGTCCAGAAACGAGCCGAGAAAGTAATTCCAGAGGAATCCCATCTGGTGCAGGCAAATTTTCTTGCTTTTGGAGATGAGATTGGTTCCACTACCAATAAAATTACTGCCATGATTGAATTGCAATCCGGTTTCCCAAAAGACAGTCTGGAATATCAGACATTGGAATACCGAATTATGTGCGGCCAACATTATCAGCAGAATTCCATTGATAAGGCCAAAGGTATCCTGTCAAAACCAATGCCAAAGCACTGGTATGATAAGTCTGCCTGCAGAGCCCTCCCGGAGAACAGCGAGGAAGAGAAAGCATATAAAAAGATATGTCTTGAAATCTGTGCCAATAAAAAGCCTTATTTTATGAGATACATCTATCCTGAACTCATGGCTGAACACAAAAAGTATATCAATGACAGCAATAAGAAATGCATTCGTATGTTCCAAATGCCATTGGAAGAACTCAAACAAAATCCTGCTAAAACAAAGGAAGCATTAGAATTTCTTAAATATCACCAGGAGGGATTGCCAGTAGGAAATCAGTCCTGTACCGTAAACCGTATCTGCTGGCTCTTTGAGCAGGAATTTCAAGATGTTCTTCAAAAACAAAGAGCTGTATCTGCTTTTAATTATTCCATCTTAAAATCGGGAGCACCCTATAGCAAAGGGGATTATAAGAAGATTGAGAAAATAAAAGGAGAATATGACCTGGAGGTGAAAAATTATCAGCAACAGGCGAAGACACAGCGATTGGATAAAGATGAAGTAAGTATGAACCGAACTTTGCTCATTCAAAAATTCAAAGCAGCCTGTGAAGTCATCTGCCCCAATGAAAAAGAGCTTTGCGACATTTTGCTGGATATGTGCTATACCACCGATAAATCGAAGCAGTTCGTCTGGGACAACTGCGGAGAGACCATTATTAATAACTTGCTGAAAAAGAACGACTACGTTATCAATTACCCGGTGCTGACGGAAGGTCATGGGGAATTTGAGTACGCCGGGGAGTCATTTATTATGAAACAAAGGAAGCAAAGGGAGGATGAAGAGTCATAATTATTTTAAATGAAAAAGAATATGTGGAACATTTACTGGAAACAAACCGGCCAGACTTAACAAAAACCTATCAGACCTTAAGTATGCTGGCAAGATATTATTTTCATATGAAGAGGCTGGAGAACAAAAGGAATAAGGAAAAGCTTCATATATTTATGGAAGCTCACTATCCTAAATATAATCCGGTTGACTGGTCTGAAACAATAGAATCCTGTGTGAACCGTGCTCCCAAATATCCCCTATGTCTTTGTGACGGCATCTGGATTACAGATCAGGAGATTAGCACCATTGAAGGCATCTCCGACAAGGTATTGGAGAGGCTGGCTTTTACTCTTTTATGCCTTGCCAAGTACGGGAATTTTAGGAATAAGGAAAATAATAACTGGGTGACAAACAGCGACAGTGAGATTTATAAGATGGCCTGTATTACCACCAAGGCGTATGACAAGGATATCCGATTTCATAAGCTAAGAGAGCTGGGACTCATTGAATTTGCTAAGAAGATAGATAATCTAAGTATTCGTGTACTGTTTGCAGATGAGTCCGAAAAAGGCAGCGTATTCATTGGGGATTTTAGAAAGCTTGGGTATGAATGGAGAGTTATGAAGGGTGAGAATTACATCAGATGTGTTAAGTGCGGCATATTGGTGAGAAGAACTTCTTTAAATAGGAAGTACTGCACCGACTGTACCAAACAAAATCCTTATTACTCTCCCATTGGAACTAAAAAGATAACCTGCATGGACTGTGGAGCCACGTTTGAAGCCGGGGCTGCCAGCAGAGAATGCAGATGTGAACCATGTAAGCTGAACCATAAAAGAGAAATTCAAAAGATGAAAACGAGACGATATCGCAGCAAAACAATGGCGTAACCCAGCTCATTTTAGAGGAGCTCCTAAAAATACCATTACGAAACCATTGATTTTGCGGCTTTTTATAAGAACATACGTTCGATTGTAATTTTACTAATATGGAAAGGTACAAAGAATCCATTCCTTTCTCATAACACTCCTTGGCACCGGTGGTCCGATTGACCTTGTCGTCGGACTGCCGTTTATTTGTACCGGTTGAGAGTATGACTAAAATTATGGAATTATGTACATTTATCAGAAAGAAGGTATTACCATGAAAAAACGCATTTTTCCAAACGTGGATCATTTGATAAGTGAAATAATCTCACTGGCTGATTCTTCTTCCCCTTCTGTTCAGGAAATTAATATTGTAGCCGGATACGTACCTCTATGCTCTATATTAAATGCAATCGTGAAAAACAGCGATTACCAGCTCTGCAACGTAAAGCTAAGCGATTTCCATGTGGATGGATACAGAGACGAATACATACTTACTTTATCTGACAAAAGAATATGGTGTCAGGAAGCAAAGAATGACAAAGGATACTTATGGGTGGATGGAATTTTAACCTATGTCCATTCCGATTGCAGTAGCGCATTCGTAATAAAGAACAGGGAACAGCCTATGTTAGAATTTGAATTTATTTATGAAGAGGAAAAATAGTTCTATGAAATTAGATTACGGAACACTTATCAGCATATCACCTTTGGAGCTAAAAAATGGCCTGAGCATCCGCTCTCCCCTGCTAAGAGAAATTGGGGCCCTCACCTTTCCGGTTTACCAATCCTTCCTTGGCGTTTTACTACTGGACATTGAATCCTATTACAGTGGGATGGATAAAAATGGGCCGGATTATTTTACAAACTATTCCCACCAGGAAAAGCAAACCATTTGCCAGATTCGAGAGGAATATAATCATTTAACCCTGGAGGAAAAGGAAGGAATTTTGCCCATAGACATTTTCTCCTATGATACAAAGCTTTTAAAAAGCGTAACAGAGGCACTGTCCTTTTTTCTGGATTGCCGCCTAAGCTATTCCCATGAACATAAGGGATTTATTGCAATCGATGGAAAGAGGTCTGATTGCCAAATGCCAAGGGAGATTTATTCTCTGGTTACAGAGCTCATTTTGCAGCGAAATGGCATCTTTCCTTCCAAAACAGTCATAGAAAAGCCAAAATTTAAAAGCGAAATGGCAAAAAAACTATATTACCGGGCCAAAGAGGCAGAACAAAAACGAGAAAAGAGCAGAGATAACAGTGCAAGTATGGACTTGCCCAATATTTTATCTGCGGTTGCTGCCAGACACCCTTCCCTAAACATGTTAAACATATGGGATATTACAGTCTATCAGCTATACGATCAGTTTAAGCGGCTGCAAAATAACACACTCTATGACATACAATCCATGTCAGTGGCCGCATGGGGAGATAGTAAGAACAATTTCGACCCTTCTCAATGGTACAAAAACTTAAACACCGAAAATTAAGATTTGCAAATTTGTAAGTCTTTTTTTTATATTTCAAAAATCAGGAGGATTTTATTATGACAAACATGAACAAAGCCAACAGAACTTGCTGTGACGTGGATATCAGAGTGTTAAAGACACTGGCTCCATATCTCTTCTTTGAGGACGCAAACGTAACCACATTTGGTTTTACAGCAGACGAGACCTATGCTACCAGCAAAGGTGCGAAGAAGATCGCTTTCTCAAACCCAATGGACGGCACAATGACAATTGAAGCACAGGTAAAACCATTTAAGCTTTACGCTTTATTATCTGACGGTGTCATTGATACCACTGCTGTTGTTGCAGAGAGAAAGACCATTTCCAGTACTACTGCTGGAGAACTCACTCTTCCAGAAGGCGTAAAATCTGGTTCCGTATTTGTATACGAGGAAGGTGACTTTGGCGGTAAAGCCGTACAGGGAACTTTGGAAGGTAATAAATTCAGCGCTGCCGGCATCTTATCTGGCAATTCCTATGAAGTAGGTTATTTAATCGCCAAAGAAACCGGCGTTCAGAAAATCAGCTTTAACAACAAAAAGAATCCACAGGATTACTACATCACCATGAAAACAGTAGAAAAAGATGAAAGCGGCGTGATTACTCCTTACCTCATTACAGGCTATAAGTGCAAGCCGAAAAAGGCCCTGGACTTAAGCTTCTCTTCCAGCGGTGACGCAGCTACTGTAAAAATTGAATTTGCCTGCTTAGAAGATAAGGATGGCAACGTTGCTGACATGGTAGAGTACATGGAAGTGGAAGCATAAGGTTTTCGTTTCACGATTGAATTAATTCAGGTCTAACCGATTGTAGTTTGTGTTATTTATAACACTTAGGGAATAACGAGTCCGCTACAATCGTTATTCCCTATTTTTTTGCATAAGGAGACGTTATGAAATTTTATTCTTTAGAAGAAGCAAAATCCGTTTATGGAGAGGAATCCTTAATTCCTATTTCCTCCTTAAAACAGATTATATTTTACTGTTCCAACGGACTTCAGCCAGAATTCATCTGGGAATCGGAACGACAGGAAGGAAAAATCGTCGCCTGGTTCCACAAGGCAAAGAGCGAGCTGATCTATAAGCGCTGGCAGGAAAATAAACCGTAACAAAACCGTATCTCACCAAATCTCCCACCTATATATAAATGAGGAAAATCTATGGCAGACAATGATTCTATGTTAAAACTTACCGCTGCTTTGGACAAAGCCAAGAGTACAAAGCAGCTGAATCAGGATATAAAAAACATAGAGAAAACCATCAACCAGCTTCACCTGATGGCAAAACTCTATCAAGGGGAAAGCAGAACGCAATTAAATGCTTCCATAAAAGAACTGGAAAAAAAAGTAGATGTCATCCGTTTAAAAGCAGAGATTGACAATAAGAAATTAAAAGCAGATTTAGACCATGCATTAAGCAATGTTTCACTAAAAGAGATAAAAATCAGCGAACAGGGAATGAAAGTCTCGGCTATGAAAATCGCCCAGAGTCTAAACTCTGTTTTATCTAAATATACCATTTTACCAAAAATCGATTTAAAGCCAGAGGGGTTCAAAAAGGACCTTACTGGTATTCAAAGTAAAATAAACTCCGTGACTACAGCCTTTGAACTGGCAAGGACCGGAATTGTTAAATTTAAGCAGTCTACGGCCACCTTAAAAGAAATTTCTTCTATTCTAAACGATATTTCAAAAGCAGCTGGAATGAGCCGGGAAGAAATTAAAAAGTTAGGAAAAGAATCATTTCAATCTGCCGGAACTTATGGAGCCTCCGCCAAGGACTATCTCCTAAACGTCCTTTCCATGGCAAAAAGCGGGTACGGCTCTGTTTCCAAAGAACTGGGAGAACTATCCCTGTTAGCCCAGTCTCTGGGGTCTGTTTCTGCAGCGGCTGCTGACAGCTTTATTAAATCTATGGATACTGCATACCAATACAGCGGCAGTGTAGATAAACTTACCACGGCTCTTGAGGGCGTTATCTCTGTATCAATGCAAAGCAAGATACCACTGTCTGAACTTACCACCGCTATGGAAGCAAATGCCGAATCAGCTGCAAAGGCAGGCATTGGAATCGACCAGCTGACTGCTGCAGAAGCAACTCTTATTGCCTCCTCCAGCCAGTCAGGAGCTTTCGTGGGGCAATCCATTCAATCCGTTTTAGACCAGCTGAACCGTATGAATCAGTCATCACAGCAGCTGACAGAGCCAATCAAACGCCTGGAAGAAATGGCAAATGCCTACTCTTCTATCTCCAGTCAGAACGATGTTTCTATGTTTGGGGATATAGATAGTCAGGAAATGTCTAATCCTATTAAAGTATTGTTAGAACAATGGAGTCTGTATGAACAGCTTCTTTCTAATTATTCCAACGGCAGTCAAGCAGCCATGGAAGCAGCCATCTCTTCTGCTTCTACTTGGGAAAGTCAGCTTATTTCCCTTCAGAATTCATGGGATTCATTTATTTACTCATTGACTAGTCAAGATCAGTCATCGGGAGTTGGGTTATTTCTGGAGCAAACGCTTGTTAGCTTAGAAGCGGTTGAAGAAAACTTGAAACAGATACCTCAGATGTTAGAAGGGATTAATGGGTCACTCTCTTCCGTTGATTCGGTTCAGATATCTTCTTCTAATGATAATATTGATTCCTCAGAGAAAAAAACAGCTTCCATAAAAAACGCTTTTAGTTTCGATTCGATTAAAGGTTCTGTCAATGATTTTAAGGATATATCTAAATCAGTTGATGAGTTGGAAGAGAAACTAATAAAAGGCCAATATTCAACCGATTCATTTGCCGAATCTATTGCTAAGAATCAATCGACTCTTAAAGATTATTTTTCCAAAGTCAAGGAGGGTGACCGGTCCTTAGAAAGTTATCAAAAACACCTAAAGGATTCAGGAGTACAGACTGATGTTTTACGTCTTAAATCTATTTTGCTTGGTGGCGTCTATTCAGCAGCTATTGCGGTTGGAGTACAATTAGCTACTGCTGCCTTAGCCTATTTAGGCCAGGCCATCTATGAAAATACCCATAAAATGGAAGTTGCTGCAGATGCAGCAAGAGAATCAGGACAAGCACTTTCAGAGATTCAGTCAAAAATCCAATCCATTAACAGTGAACTATCCAGTACAGCGGAAAAGATAGATCTGTTAAATAGCAAAGATAATCTGTCTCTTGTGGAACAAGAAGAATTAGAAAATCTAAAAACATATAATGAATTGCTGGAACGTCAGCTTGGTATTACTAGGGCGATGGAAAATGAAGCTTCAGAGAAAGCCCAAGGAGACTCCCGTAAATTTTTTAATACAGAGCAAAAGTACAAAGTTGTAGATGATGTTATATACGAACCTCGATCTGATGGCTTTATGGGTTCAACCTATATAAGTCCTAAATATTATACAGGAAATCCAATTGAAAAATTACAAAGTAGTATGGACGAATATGAAAGTATCAAGCAAAAAATAGAAACAAACCAAAAAGAGCTTGATCGAATAAAAGAATCAGATTCCAACTACGGCAGTAATAATACTTACATGGAATTAACTGCAACTACTAGTGAAATGCGACGCCTTCTTCCGGATATGAAAAAAAGTATTGATACTCAAGTTCAGGATATCTACGATTCCAGTAAAAATCTTGATCCAGAAAAAGATAAAGATTTAATTACAAAAGCTTTTGCTGTTATGGATTCCTATATTCTTAAATTTAATGGTCTAACCCCAACCGAAAAATTTGATAAACAATGGAATTCTGAAGAATTTAAAAAATCAAAGGCGGAGTTAGAATCAAAAGCAGTGTCCGGAACTCTAACTGCTAAAGACATTGATGAAAACGTCGATTTTGCTAAGCTGAAAGAAGTATCGGGTAAAACTGCGGAAGAATTAGTGGAGTATATTAATAGTATCTTTTCTGATGAAATCGACCAGAAAAAGGATGAGACGTTCAAAAATGCCATCTCTCAGCTACCAGCAAATGAGATGGAAAAATACGTTAACCTCCTAAATTCAGGTGATCTTAACGAAAAGTCCATTGAATCGTTTGAAAGCTTAAAGAAGATTATGGGCGACACCAATATCAGTGCCGAAGATGCGATTAAAAATATTAAAGAAGCGTCTAAAGGCTATGTCACTACTCCTGAATTATTGTCTGGAATGGAAAATCTCTCACAACTCATGGGCAATGTGCAGCAGGAGTTTGACGAAACAGGCGAAATTGGCACATCAAATTTAAGCGCTATTACCAAACAATTCCCTGAGCTACAAAATGCAGTTCTTGAGTATAGCCAAGGATTAATTGAATCTGACGAATTTATGGCACAGTTAAAGGCAGCATATGGTAATGATACAGAAACCTATCAAATGAATATGCTCCTTAAATTGGAAAATGACGAAACATTTTTCAGTACGGTCAGAGATCGTAACCAAAAACTATTTGAAGATTTAGCTATCATATATGGCCAGGATCTAAAAAACTGGAATAATCTGGTACGAGCGAAATCTGGTATTGAAGAAGTACTTAAAAATGACGTTGCAAATATTACCGGAGGTAGTGGGGCCAACGCCACCAGTAAGGAAGACCTTTTTGAACGATATGTAAATATAGATGAGAACGGATTCTATTCTTTAGACGAAGAAGGTGCTAAGGCAATAAGTAAGGTCCAAAGTGATTCACTAAGATCAAAGATTAAAATAGCAAATGAATCCAAAAGTAAAATTGGTGAAGCAGCTAAAGACCTTATAGTTCCTCCAAAAATCAATTCTTCCACAAATTCAGCATCAAACGGCGCATCAAAAAGCGCTCCTGCCCAAACACGCGAATTCGACTGGACCGAGCGCTATGAGAAAAACAGAGATGACGCCCGTGACAAATTAAAAGATGCCTCCTCAAATACCTACATCGACTACCTGGGTATATCAGAAAATGATTTTAAACGTGGCAAGGAAATCTTAGATAATGAAGCTCCCACCATAGAGCAGCTAGAAGAACTGAAAAACATGGCCGAGAAATCAGGGCTATCCATCAATGATCTAACTCGCACATTAACAAGCGGAACCTGGACTGCCTCCCGCCAAAGCGCATTACAGCAGCTAGTGGAACACGATAAAGCTGCCCTGGAAGATCAGACAAAAATAATTGACCAGTATCAGTCTCAATATGACGCTGCCCTCTCAAAAATAGACCCCAATTACAGAAGTAAAATAGAGACAGGAGAATTGTCCACCGAAAATCTTTCAGGAGCGGAAGCAGAAAACGTACAGTCTGCCATAGATGCATACGATAAGCTAAAAGCATCAAAAAATAAACAAATTGATCTACAAAAAAATTATACCGAAAGCTTTATGGCCAGCTATGAAAATCAAGCAGCAGCCGTTAAAGCGGAAAATGATGAACTAAAAGCCTCTAGTTCACTCATCGAAAAGCAGATTGCCTACATGAAATCAGCCGGTGAACTCATAGATGCTTCCATTTATAACAAGCTGATCGAGCAATCAGAAAAACAGGAAGCAAACAACCAACGGCTGATAGAAATCAAGCGAAAGGAAATGCAGGATTTAAGAGAGCAAAATCTAAACTCCGAAAACTCCGAATCATATCAAAAGCTTGATCAGGAAGTCAGTGACTTAGAATCCTCTATTCTGGACTTGAAGAAATCTCAGGAAGAATACAATTTCCAGCTTCTAAAAATGCCAATCGAGCACATGGAGACAGTCGCTGGAATGTACAAGAACATCCAGTCTGCCATGGAAAATTGGAACAGTGAACTGGAAGCTTCCGGCAAAAAGGCTGACAGCAACTACTATCAGAAGTTAATTTCAAACGGCTTCACCCTGATGGATCAATACCAAAAGCAGGCTGGATTAATTGAAGATGTCATGAATGAATACGAAGCCGGTACTGACAATTGGAATGAGTTATATAGCAAGCTTCAAAATGTAAACTCAGAAATGTCCTCTATGGTCCAAAATCTCCATAAATGGAACGAAGCACTTTTAAAAATGCCACTGGAGAAGATCACCGCTAATTCCTCCGATCTGCAAAAGCTATTAAGCGGCCTGGAATCCGTAAAAGGAGAATATGATACCATCATCAGCGCTGTAACAGGTGCCATTAACGATCAGGTCAAGGCCATCAATGAGCAAAAAGAGGCTGTCAATGAGGAATACGAAGCATCCAAAAAATCATTACAGGATAAATTAGATCTATTAAGCAAACAAAACGAAAAGCTTAAATTGCAGCAAAGATACGAACAATCCTTGTATGATCTTCAAAAGATCAACCGACAGGCGACTGAAAAAGTAATCCGCAATGGACAGATGGTATATGAGCAGGATGCTGACAAGCTACGCCAAGCAAAAGAAGCGGTCCAGGATGCAAAGTTCGACTTGGAAACCAATGAGCTAAAGACCCAAATCGACAACCTGCAGGAAACCCTTAATGGTTTAAACGATACCTACCAGGAGCAGCTGGAATCCTTACAGAAAATATCTGATAAATGGTCTGAGATCAACGGCAAAATCTCTCAGGCACAGAATGAGTCCAAAGCCGATGAAATTCTGGGAAAAGGCTGGAAGGATAAAATCTTATCCGGCAATGATACAAAGCTCTTTCAGAACATCACTCAGATGTATACAGGTATCTCAGAGCAAATCCTACAGTATAAAGAGCAAATCGATGCCACCAATCAGATTTCTACTCTCCTTGAAAGCTACATTGCCTCCTACAAAGATGGAACCTTAAGCTATACTCAGGCCCTGACTGGAATCAATGACCTCTTGTCCCAACTCAACCAAAAGATGCCTGCTGCCGATGGCCTGCAAAACTTATACGATTATTACGGGGCCATAAAAGGAACTGCTGCTAACGGTGACAGCATATTTTCTGAGATTCAGAAAAGCTTAGCCGCCACTGCCGGAGATCTTTTAAAATCTCTGGAACAGTATAACAAAAATTACGGAGCTATTTCCGAATACACCTCCAGCTGGCAGCAGCTGACGGATAATGTAGCGTCTATGCTTCGTGTATTAAAAGAAGTCCGAGATAACTTAAAATCCACAGAAGACGATGACGATGAGGATAAAAAGAGTAATAAGAAGTCTAATGGCGAGCCATACATAGGCGATGACTGGGTAAGCGGAGGACCAGGTGACCTTGGCGGCAAAAATGTTGACTCCCTCAAAATCGGCATTCAAGGCGGACTAATTGGTAACAGCACTCCATTTAACCGTGAAGCAAAAATGAAGCTCTTAGGTCTTAAGAAACTGGAACTCGACGAATTTCCAACAATTCTTCATAAAAATGAAGCTGTTTTCAACACCGAGCAGCAGGATACTCTTCTCTCCAACTTGGGACAGGCCTGGAACTATACACCATTTGCTTCAACATTTCTCACAGACGTATCAAATGGAACGGGACAGACAACCACGAATTTTGAATTTGGAGATATCCGCATTGAGTCATGCAGCAATGCAGATGAACTGGCACAAGGTATCTTAAATGGCGGCCTGAGAAATGCCATGATTCAGCATACAGGAAAACGTTAACAAATGCGGAGCAAATAGAAAGGAAGTGAATACAATTGAACCTGCAAGATGTCTATAAAAAGCTGGTGGAGGACATTCATTACTTATTTAAAAACGCGGCAGAAACCATGAAATTCGACCGAACATTCCGTGCTAAGGTCATCGGCCCAGCCTCCAAAGGGAAATATACCATTTCCTATAAGAATAGAACGCTCACAGCCAAATGCAGCCAAAATCTTCACCCAAACGATACCGTTTGGGTCTGTGCTCCCTGTAATGACTGGAATTCCTTATTTATTCAGGCAACAGAGCCACAAGAGAGTTCCTGACCAAAACAGAACCGGCGAAACCACTTTTATAAGAAAAGGAGCAAAATATGTATGCAACCATACACCCCATAGAACCATTTGATTCGTCAACTGGTTCTACCATTCATTTTTCCTGGCAGGGGAACCAAATTTACAAAGCAAGATGCCTCATTAAAGACAATGCTTCTGGAACAACCGTATACGATAAAACGATTAACACCATGAAACAAAGCTATTCTCTTCCAGCCGATTCCGGTCTAAAAAACGGAGGCTATTACGTAGCGTATTTGTCCGTTTTTGACATAGACGACAAAGAGTCCACCCTTCAAAGCATAGGAACACCATTTTACTGCTACGAAACACCGGAATTTAAATTATCCGTAAATCCTGGTGATATTTTAAAATCATCAGCCTTTCAAACTGGGCTCGTCTATTCCCAGAAGCAGAATGAGCCCCTAAATTCCTTTTGCATTACCCTCTACACTTATCAGAAAACTGAGCTTCAGACCTCTGGCGATCTATACGATACCAGTGAATTAACGTATCTCATATCTGGTCTTGAAAATGCAAAACAGTACTACATAAGAGCAACCGGAAAGACCCTTCACAACATGAGCCTGGATACCGGCTATATTTTATTTACCGTATCCTATACCCAAGCTCAGATTTTCAATCCACTTGAGTTAAACAACAGAGCCGAACACGGCGCCATAGAAATAAAAAGCAATATCATTTCCACCATTGGCATCCCAGAAAAAGATGTCATATACCTGGAAAATGAGTACGCTGACTTAAGAGAAAATTCCGTTACCTATGATATAGGTTTTGAGGTAATAGGAGACTTTACCAAGGCATTTCGCTTTCATCGACCGGTGTGCAATGCAAAAATCATTCATTTTACCAATAAAGATCAATGTCATGTAAACATTTATTACAGGGAAGGTATTTATTCAGACTCTGGAGGAGAAAAAGCATTTTTCGAGCTGGAAGCAATCTCTTCCGGCAGCAAATATATCCTCTTTACCAAATACCTTCCAATCCCCAAGGATACCCAGCAATTTGTACTCTGCATTAACCGAACCGGCAGCTATTACGAAATAAAAGCTGATCTGGTAAACAAATAGAAAGGCGGTGATATTATGTTTTTAGGAAGCTGTTTTGCCTCAAGCAAGGAATCCCTGGCCTCATCACCAGCCTCAGCTTCTGACATTTCCGACTTAACCATAGCATCAGCAGTCTATGATGAAATCTTTGCAACAGAAAAGGTGATTGAACTGTCAGAAGAAGACTATACCTTTCCTTCTGTCTGGGGCTTTGATACTAGGCTTCACGCCCTGTTTCAGGGAACCCTCTACGGTGGAAATGTCAGCTTTACAGAAAGCATCGTAGAATCCATACGAATTAAAAAGAAGGTAAAGGGCGATAAAAAATTCAAAACAATCTTTGAAAAGCCCATCCGCTCCAATGAAGATTTTAAAATAGAATTAATGGATTACTATGAACCAGTAGGAACGGTGGAGTACGCCTATGTACCAGTCATTTCCGGCGGTGAAAATAATTATATTACAAACCGCGTAGAATCTTTGTTTGACTCCTATTTTATCTGTGAAAAGGATATCTCCTATCCTATGGTCCTGGACACGAGATTTGATAAAAAGCTGACTCAGCGCACCAATCTGATTGAGCTTTTAGGAAGAGAAAAGCCAGTGGTATTAAAGGGTGGAAAAATCCGATATTTCTCCGGAGATATCTCCTGTACCTTTATCGAATTAAAAGAAGATGGCTGGCAAACTCATTCATCCTGGGAATACCGAAATGGAATCTATGATTTCCTTACCAACGGCCAGCCAAAGATCCTGAAAGATTTTCTTGGAAATGTCTATATGGTGGCAGTCACAAGCAGTGATATCACAGAAGAATCCGATCATTATGAGCACGTAACCACGAAATTCAGCGTTGCGGAATGCGGCAGTGCCTATGAGGCCGGAGACCTTTATGACAACGGCTTTATTGACGCCGACATTGACAGGTAGGTGAAATAATGGCATATGAAGTAACTCAAAAAGACTTGGATTTATTAAAGCAAGGCACCCAGGAAATTTACTTAAAAGTTGAGTTAATGGATTCCACTTTTAAAACATTGGATTCCCTGGAAGGACAAATCATAAATGACAGCTACAGCCAGGACAGCGAATCCATACAGCGCAGAAGCTACCAGTTTGATCTAGTGGTATTAAACTCTTCCTTTATTATTGGGAAAGATAAAAAAATATGGCTGGACAAACGCTTGCGGGTCTTCTACGGAATCAAATCCGTAAAGACAAAAGAAATCATCTGGTATCAATTGGGAGTATTCTGCTATCTGAGCATGAAGTACTCCTTTTCTAATACCGAAAAAAAGCTATCCGTCTCCTGCGGTGACTTAATGTCCCTATACGATGGTACTTTAAATGGCCATCTCCATGGATACGGCTCTTCCAACAACGCCCCTGACTATGCCGTTCAAAACCTCACCATACCAGCCGGTGAGGATATCCGGGCTTCTGTTATTGCAACCATGAAAGAGGCAGAAATCGAAAAATATATTGTTGAGGACATTGGAAAACCAATTCCCTATGACTTGACCTTTGCAACCGGAAGCACATACGCTGATATCTGGCAGAAAATCCGGGATCTATACGATTCCTGGGAATTTTATTTTGATGCAGACGGAACCTTTATCTGGCGTCAGATACCCACCTGTCTGGAAGACCCGGTCATTTTAAACGATACTGTCATGCAGAACATCGTAGTAAATGAAAATGCGGATTCCATATTTGACGGAATCTATAATGTCACTGAAGTCTGGGGCAAGGTATTAACACTGGAGCAGGAAGACCGATACGCAGACACTTCCAGCTATACCAACAATACGTATGGAATTAACCTTAGTATGTACACAGCCTGGGACAGCGTAGATAACCTGACTCAGCTGGCATTTAAAGTTAGTGACACCAATCTTGCTGCTCCCAAATTTACAATCAACAACTTCTCTCCCGCCATTCCTATTTATGACGGCGATGGAAATCCATTAAAGCCAGGGGTACTAAAGAAGGATAATATTTACGTCTTCCGTTACCGGCGTCTCACACCTGACCAAACCGCCTTGTTCCTGTTAGGTCAATTTCAGTGCTATGGAAGATACGTAGAGGAATCACCGGATTGTCCCTACTCAGTGAAAAATATTGGTTATGAAATTTCACAGTCGGTGGATTACGGTAATTTAAGCGACGATGCCGCCTGCTATAATCAGGCAGAATATTTAACCTATAAGTCAACCGCCATGTTGGATACCATAAACTTAAGCACCTTAGTGGTCCCCTGGCTGGAAGTAAACACAAAACTCGAATACACTCCCAGATACAATAAAGAAACCAGCCAGTATATTGTTAAAAATCTAAGCTGGTCAACCGGTGACGGAACAATGAGTATGACTCTTTATAAATTTTTAGAGAGCTATTCCTATGTATATGGAAGAAAAAAGAAAGGAGCTAATTAAGTGAGCTATTCAGAATACCCACATAGTAAATTCCCAGAAACAATCTGCGACCTGCCAAACATGCAGGACGCATCTGCCACCCTTCGCCCTGTAATTGAACAGTATAATGAGGCATGGATGAATAATGATACGGACAAAATGGCCGCTCTGACAAATCAGTATCCAAATCTGACTAAATCATTATTTAATGCAGATAAATTTAACGTCCTGTTGGACGGAGTCAAGGCAACGCAGAAGTTCTTTAAAGAAGAAGTCGATGAAATGATTTTAACAGTTGCTCAGAAAACAGTTGGGATTAATGATTCTGCTGAGGGTGAGGACAAAAAAAGAAATGCTTACTCCGCAGAGAAAACTGATTATTTAACCGGTGTCACCATTGCCACCAATGTAGAAATTCCGGTAAGCGCATGGGATGAGAATTTAACTTATACTTATTCATCTGATAAGATTTTGGAAAATGACAGAGTGAATGTGTTTTTTAACTCTGAAAGCATGTTCCATGCTGCGAAAGCATTTATTGTTGTGAAAGAAAATACAGGCGCCGGGAACTTTGTATTAAAAGCAAATAAACTGCCCAAAAGTGCTTTGAATATTAGAGAAATTGAGGTGATGAGAAAAGATGGCTAAATGCGGAATTACTAATATTAGTGGTGGTGGAGCAGCTAGCTCAGATGATTGTACTGCAACAAAAAATAAAGTGTTAATGGGTTATACTGCTATAACAAAAGATAGTAATGATGAAGTAAATGAAGGAACCATACCTACTCTTGGTGGTAACGCTTTCGGTGGAGCTGATGAAACAGCGTTTGACACATCTCCTATTGTTGGAGCAGCAAACAATAATGCAGTAGGTGCTTTTGATTATCCATTACATGGGTACTTTGATAATGATGCTGTTCGAGTTCATATCCCAAATTTATTACCAAATAATATTAAAGCAGGTGTTAAGGTCGGAGGAAAGAAGGCGTCATTAACAGGGACGTTTACTTCCGATGCAAATGCCCAATCTTCACAAATATTAACTGGCCGATCAGCCTATGTAAATGGTGTAAAAGTAAATGGTACAATGCCAATTCAAAATGCAGAAACGGATGGTGATCGCGTTTGGGCCACCACAGCATCAAACTGGGCTGGAACATTTAATGTCGGTGTGCGAAATGGTTATTATCTTAACGGTGTAAACTGGGTTCGATATGACGTGCCTACGTATCGTCCAGAAAATATTAAAAAGGGCGTTAATATCGGCGGTGTTATTGGGACATGGGAAGGTTGGGTTCCACAGCCCACCGACTTATATTATCGTGGAAATAATATTGCTAATCTTAGTCTTAATTATTATGGTGTCGGAAAAGCAACATTTGAAAGTGGAGGTATTAGAGTCGAAAAGGCCTCTTCATACTTATATACAAGTACACCATTTAATTTCGAACGGTACAATTACATCAATATTGAAATATATTTTGAAACTAAATACAGTACTGTTTATAATTATAGAAATTATGGGGTTAGTGCCGAAATAATACCATCCAAACATACATCGCAAAATAGAAGAACATATATTACAGGAGGCGACAATCGATCATATACCATTTCGATCCCACTAAATGGTTTATCTTTTACTGATACGTACAGACTTGAAATTGGGCATGCCGGTGAATATTACAGTTCTAGTGATGATGATTCTGGTTGGTATTGGTCTTATGAAGACAGATGGATTGGTTGGATTTACAGAATTTGGGTTTCATAAGTTATTAAAAAAATGTTAGTAAAAAATCATAAATATGGAGGGAAATAAATAATGACAACACCATATTTATATGCAGACTTAATTTAAGCGAGTTTTAAGACAGAATTACATATAAGACATTCCTAAAAAAATCAAAAAATGAAGTTAAAGAAATTTTAGACTAGAGGCATTGAAGTATAAAAACTATTTAGGGGAGCATATGAAGAAATCTCTGTAAATGTGAATCTTCTATGATATTGAGTGGGCTGAATTCTTCTAAAAGTAGGTTCAGCCCTTGATTTATATATAACAGCACATGCTGGGCATGTCAAGGGCAAACGGAACTTTCCGTCTGTTTTTTCTCTTATGTCAAACTATTATTCCGGTAGGCGTCCCTCGTACATAATGCTCAATTCACCGTAAACTTGGCCCCAGTTACGGATAGGCATACTCCACCTTTTTGTGGCTTCAAAGGTTGACAGATACAAGGCTTTTAATAAGGCCGTATCACTCGGAAATATACTTCTTTGGCGGTTAAGCTTACGATATGTAGCATTTAAGCTCTCTATGGCATTTGTAGTATAGATAACCTTACGAACATCAGAAGAGAACTTAAAGATAGGAGAAATAGCATCCCAGTTCTGTTTCCAGCTCCTCATAGAGTTGGGATATTTTTCTGACCATCTTTCTGTAACTCGCTCCAGAGCTTCCAATGCTTTTTCCTCCGTCGGCGCCTGATAGATTGTTTTTAGGTCTGTTGCAAATGGTTTCCGTTCTTTATCACCCACATATTTCAGCGTATTACGTACCTGGTGAACAATACATCTTTGATATTCAGTTTTGGGAAAGGCGGTTGAAATTGCTTCTTTGATTCCGGTCAGGCCATCTGCACAGATAAGTAAGACATCGCTCACTCCACGATTTTTAAGCCCGTTTAACACAGATAGCCAGTACTTTGAACTTTCGTTTTCCCCTATTCCAATGGTTAGAACTTCCTTGCGTCCATCGAGATTGATTCCAAGAACAACATAGGCTGCAAGTTTACGAATGACGCCGTTATCTCTTACGGAGTAGTGGATGGCATCAATATAGAGCACTGGATAAATATCGGAAAGAGGACGATTCTGCCAGTCTTCGATTTGTGGAATTATTTTATCTGTTACATCCGATATAAATCCCTCAGAAGCTTCAAAGCCATAGATATCATAAAGAGTGTCAGAAATCTGTCTGGTAGTCATTCCCTTCGCGTACATAGATATGATCTTCTGATCGATATCAGAAATATCTTTCTGTCTCTTTTTCACCACCTGTGGTTCAAAATTAGATTTGCGGTCTTGGGGGACATTGATCTTCATGCTTCCAAAACTACTGTTAACTTGTTTTGTTTTATAGCCGTTACGAGAATCATCATTATCCGATCGTTGGGATTTGTTATAACCAAGATGGTCATCCATCTCTGTTTCCATCATTTCTTTGATTGTGCCGCCAAGAAGATCTTTAAGAGCCTCCTGAATATCCAGAGCAGACTCAATGTCATACTCTTCAAGAAGCTGCCGGATAATGTTACGTTTCCCATCTGTCATTTGTACTTTGTGTACTGGTTTCTTTTCTCTCGCCATAATAAAGGGCCTCCTATGATTTTTTATTTTATCATAGAAGACCCTATTTTACAGAGAAACTTTCACATACTCATTTAGGGAATATAAGGGGATTACTCTTATATTCCCAGATAAAAACATCTAGAAACTAATGATAGCTCTAACTCACTCCCTCAAACACCCCATCCAAATCCCTAACAATCCCTTCATCAATCATCCCCATCCCCGCCATATTCCCAAGCACCTTCATAGCCTCCCCATGAGCCATCCCCTTCCGATAAGGCCTCTCTTCCGTAAGCGCCTGATAAATATCAAGGCACCCCATCAACCGCGAATTAAAATCAAGCGCCTCACCCTTCTTCCCAAACGGATACCCCTTCCCATTCAGCTTCTCATGATGATTCGCCGCCCATTCCGTAATATCCTCAAATCCACTAATCTTCTCAAGTGCAACCCTGGTATAATACACATGCTTTTTCACAACCTTAAATTCCTTATCCGTAAGTGCCCTTGGACAATCCAAAATACTATTAGGCACCGCTAACTTCCCCAGGTCATGTAAATCAGCTGCTATGATTAATTTTGTCCTCTCCTCCTCATCCTTTCCATAATAATCCGCCATTGCTGCTGCCTTTTCCGCAAGCCCGCTAGAATGACGTTTAGTGAAATGAGACTTAGAGTCAATGATTCTGGAAAAAATCTTAGTAATTTTCTGAATTTCCTCAAAGGACAGCTGGCAGTCAAACTCAGGTATCACATCAGAAAGAGCCTTCCCCACATTCTCATCCGCCATCTTCTCCCAAATAGATAAATCCTCCGCCATCTTACGAAGTGCAATTCCCAAGTCCTTAGAAAACACTTTGCCTTCCTCTTGTTTAATCCATTGCACTAGTATTTCCTTCCCATTCCCTGCTTCGTCTGGCTGATATCTGTCCTCAAATCCATCTGCCGCTGCAATGATCTGAGAAATCAAAGGAATTTCATCACCACTTAATCCATAGAATCCGCTTCCGTTATACCTTTCGTGATGATAAAGAATCACATTTTCAGGAGCTGTAAGAAAAGGATAACCCTTAACATTCTTCTCTCCAATTACGCAATGAGCCTTTGACCGTTCAAATTGATTAACAGAAAGCTCTTCTCCCGCCGAAACCTCATATAAACTGGATTCACTTAACCCATTGTCATGAAGCATAGCTAAAGCTGCCGTATCGTAAAGTTCTTCTTTTGATAATCCCAATTCTCTAGCAATGTATAAAGAAATAAATGCCGTTCTTTTCCCGTGATTCGATTGTCTTCCCAACCGATCCATTTCCACAAAATCCAGTGCAAAAGAAACGGAAATCAAAAATTCATTTAAGCTGAATCTCATTATTATTATCCTCTCTCTCTTCGTATCATGTCGTAGCTAAAATGCCAAAAAAGGATGCTATACTTTTGTAAAAATCATGCCATGGCACAGGATACACGTTTGCCTGTACATAGAATGCAATAGACACCAATCTATTTTATCAATAAAAAGCATAATGTCAACTATTTCCAATATACTAAAACACTTAGAACATCAAGTCTATCACTTTAATTCCATTAGCCTTTCTCATCATTATTCAAAAAATCCCTCCTTCAAATACAAGTAAATCTTTCCGAAGCCATTCTCTGATATCCCTAAAAAAACTTACAGGAATCGCCCCCGGTGATACTATCAGCCAGCAACAATTCCTGTAAACGTTCACTTTATCATACTAATTAATTAAACCCCTTAATCAGGAGATTCCCTTATCTCATGTACCTTAATACTCTAGTTCATGTAGTTTTTTTTCTCCGTTTAGATTAATAATACCTGCCTGGAATTCTGGTCTTTTTACTTCCTTTGACTTCATTCCCCAAATATTCAGCCCCATGCCCAAAGCAAAGAGACCAATAAAAACAATAAGCTGCGAGAGTTGATTCCTGTTTGCCAGGATAACAAAAATTCCATAGGCTGCAATTAAAGTAATCGGAATACCCAGTACAAAATAAGGAAATTTTCTAATCATTTTTTTTATCCCCCTCGTATTATTTGATAATTTGATTATACCACAAAATACTGTTAAAATATGTTAATTTTCTCCCATTTGTCACCATCCAGCCATAAAACCATCTGGGAAAAGAAATAAACTAGTTGTTATTTTCTTCCTGCTTCGGTATAATGGATAGAAACAAGTCTATATCACTTCTAATTCTTATATCACTTCTTAATCCCTCTATTTTATTTAGAGGATTAACACATCTTCATTCGTTGTAGATCTGCATAAAGCAATTTACATACATCATATCTAAGGAGGTATACTATGGTATACGAAACATTTCTTGAAACCATCAAACAATCCCTGAAAGAAAGTCTTGGCCCTGAATATACTCTAAGCATTCAGCCCATAACAAAGAACAATGGATTAAGCCTGGACGGAATCTGCATCGGAAGAACCGGAGAAAAAGCGGCACCCACCCTTTACTTAAATCAATTTTACAACTGCCACCAAGAGGGTGTCCCGCTTGATGAAATTATTAATGATATTTTACTGCTCTATCAGGCAAACAAGCTGCCAGATGAAGTCCATCTAACCGATCTCACTTCACCTGACCACATAAAAAGCCGTGTTATTTACCGTTTAATCAATGAATCCGCCAATCAGGCTCAGCTTTCCCAAATCCCACACATCTCATATCCAGCACTTGATTTATGTCTTGTTTTCAGCATCTATGTTCATGAAGCCCAGGACAATCTTTTAACAGCCCTCATTCTCAATAGCCATTTAAAAACCTGGAATCTGTCATTTGGGGAGCTGCAAGAGGCTGCGAAACTCAATACTCCCCGTCTGTTTCCAGCACGAATTCGGTCACTTTCTGAGGTCATAAAGGATATCGCTATAAAATCTTCCCAGGAAGAAATAAGCGAAGATGATCTTCTTGACTTCTTTGAAACAGAGCCCCTTTCCCCTCCCATGTACGTTCTCTCCAACCACACCGGAGTCAGTGGTGCTGCCTGCATGTTTTATGATGGCATATTAAAAGACTTCGCAGCATGCACCGACAGTGATTTAATCATTCTGCCCTCCAGCATTCACGAAGTCCTAATCATTCCTAACAGTAAAAATGTTTCTATCGAAGAACTGGCTGAAACCGTATTTGCTATCAACCAGGAAGAGGTCCCGGTAGAAGACCGTCTTTCCAATCACATCTATTTCTATTCCAGAAGTACGGACCAGCTGTCTGTTGCCTTTACTTCTTCTGTATCAATCGGAACAAAGAATCCATAATAAAAATCGCCATAGCAATGGCACCTGAGATTTGCAGTGTCTGAACCAGATAATGACTGGAAAGCTCCGGATCATTGCTAATTACATAAGAAACACTCCTGTAAATAGAAGCTCCAGGCACAGAAGGCAGAATACCTGCCACTAAGAATACTGTGACTGGGGCTTTAAAAATGCGGGCCGATACATGGCTTGCCAGAGCAACCAAAAGCGTGGATAAAAATGCCGCAGCGGTGACCGAGCCTGCTGCGGTGTCCACCATAAGATAGGAAAGCCAGCCTGCAGCACCAATTCCTCCTGCTAATACCACATACTTCTTCGGCAGCTCCAGAACCAGGGCAAAGCTGATAACCGCAAAGAATGCGCCAATTGTCTGCATTACCATAGTTGTCCTCCCATAAACTGAAACAGCCTGATTCCAGCACCTACCCCTGCTGCTACGGAAAGCGCGATGACGACTGCCTCCATCATTCTGGCTGTTCCTGAAGCATAGTCTCCATTTAACGTATCCCGGATCGCAGTGGTAAATATAACCCCTGGAACTAATGGCATTATAGCTCCAATAATAATGATATCACTTCTGATCCCCGGCAGCAGGAGCTTTTCCACGGACAAAGCAGTAAATGCAATCAAAAATGCGCTGATTCCATTCATACAAAAATCATTGAGCCTGAGACGGCTGGATACCTCCATTGCAACCGCAAGAACCGCTCCGGTTATGGCTGCTGCTAAAAAGTCCCTGCCTCCTCCTCCCAGCAACAGAGTGAAAAATACAGAGACCCCAACAATACCTGCATCCTTTAGCCATCTGCTGTACTGCATCGTGGTACGAATTTCTTTCAGTTTCCCATATGCCTCTTCCACCGTGATTCGGTCTTCACATAGCTTTCTTGATACATCATTTACCAGATACACTCTGTTTAAGTTGGTGGATCTCCCCGTCACTCTCCTGGCAACTGTAATTGCCTCAATGGAAAGGTCATTGAGAGAAGCAAAAATGCCTGTAGAAAAAACAATTGCCTCAGACGTCTCCCGCCCCGCTTTTCGCAAAATATGGTCAATGGTATTTTCCACACGGAAAATTTCCGCACCGCTTATCAACATGATTTCACCTGCCAGTACGGCAGTTTCCACAAGCAGTTTATCATTCATTCATGGATTCCTCAGTGTTAAGTTTATAAGATAAGACTTCCAATCTGAAATACCAGTACAGCGGCTCCCCAGGCAATGAAAATCTGAAAGAGAACCATACCAATCGTCCAGCTTAAAGAGCCGGTTTCCTTCTTAATTGTTGCAACTGCAGCAATACAGGGAGAGTAAAGCAGGCAAAAGATCATGAACGCATAAGCATTCACACCATTAAAACCAAAGCTTCCAAGGCTTCCAAGCAGATTGCTCATTCCTGCTGCCGAGTTTATATTGTTGACACCAAATAAAACAGAAAAGCTTGATACTACTACCTCTTTGGCAGAGAGTCCTGAGATGAGGGCTACAGCGATTCTCCAGTCTCCAAGTCCTGCCGGTCGAAGTACAGGCACAAGAGTACGCCCGATCATGGCTGCAAAGCTATTTTCCACATCTGTTACGAAACCAGACGGACCTCCGTTTAATACGAACCACAAAACAATGGTTGCAAGAAATATAGTTGTTCCCGCTTTGCTTAAATAATCCTTCACCTTATCCCATACATAAATCCCAACGGTTTTTCCATTGGGAGCTTTGTATTCCGGAAGCTCGATAAGAAGTACATCTTCCTCTCCCCTTCCAAGCAGACGGCGGGATCCAAAAGCAATGGCAATGGCAACTAAAAGCCCCACCAGATAAAGGGAATAGGCAACCATCAATGCGTGATCCGGAAAAAACATTTCAGAAAATAACACATAAATAGGCAGCCTGGCTGAGCATGACATAAAAGGCGTAATAAGAATGGTTCTCTTTCTGTCCCTCTCACTTGGAAGGGCTCTGGCTGCCATAACAGCAGGCACGGTACAGCCAAATCCAAGAAGCATAGGAAGAAATGCTTTGCCAGATAATCCCACCCGTCCCATGATTTCATTCATGACATAAGCCACTCTTGCCATATATCCGCTGTCCTCCAAAAAGGCCAGGGCAAGAAATAAGATAAATATATTGGGCAGAAATGTAAGGATACCACCAACACCGGCAATAATTCCATCCACCACCAATGAAGTAATCCAGCCAGAAGCGTGAATCCCAATCATAAGCTGTCTCATGAACACAGAAACATAATCCAGGGCAATTTCAAAATACCCCTTAAGAAAATCTCCCACCGTAAATGTGAGAAAGAAAACAAGTGCCATAATCCCAAGGAAAATAGGTACGCCCAGAATCGGATGTGTCAAAAACCGGTCAGCCGCATCCGTTCGCTGCACTCCCTGTTCTTTTTTTACCAGGCATGCTTTTATTATTTCCTCAATGCGGTTATATTTCTGGCTGATAATCTCCTTTTCATAGTTCTGGTCAATCATATGGTCCAGCTGAATCGGGTGCTCCGTCATAATCTTCTCATCATGCTCTAAATACTTGATAGCATACCATCTTATATTATCCAGGCTTTTATCATTGGATTTTAATATGGTTTGTATTTTTGAAATCTTATTTTCAATCTTGGGAGTATAAGCGACTACCGGTATTTTCCGTATACTCTTATTGGGATTTACCACCGCGGATAAAAGTTCTTTTAGTCCGCTCCGGTTTCTTGCAGAAACAGCTGCCACTGAAATTCCACCAAGCATATCAGACAGCTTAGGGAGGTTTATTTCCATTCCCCTCTCTTCTACGATATCTATCATATTTAAGGCAAGTACCACAGGAATATTAAGCTCCAATAACTGGAGTGTGAGATATAAGTTTCTCTCCAGAGACGAAGCATCTAAAACGTTAACAATGACGTCAACCTCTCCATCTTCCAGGCACTTTCTTGTTACCTTCTCTTCTAGGGTATAGCAGGACAGGCTGTAAATTCCAGGCGTATCTATGACACGTATGGGTATGCCTTTATAACTGGTCATACCTTCCATTCGTTCAACCGTAACTCCCGGCCAGTTAGCCACCTTTAATCTGGCTCCCGTGAATGCATTAAATAAAGTGGTTTTTCCGCAGTTGGGGTTTCCCACAAATCCAACGCGTATTTCCTGATTACCGTCATTCATGGCTGGCTGCCTCCCTTATTTCAATCCCCTCTGATATCTTTCTACCAAGTGCAAGCCTGGTACCCCTTACCTTAATAATTACAGTACCGCTTCCCTTTTTATTCATCAGAGTTATGGGTGTCAGCTCCGTGACCCCCAGGGCTTCCAGCCGCCTCGTAATCGCATCCTTAACCATAACGCTGTACACAATATATGTCTTCCCGATCTCTCCTTCATGCAGCTTCATGATTATCTCCTCCGGATGCCACACTTTAACTTCCTGGTATCCATAGAGATTTTACTATTACTGAGAAACAATGTCAATGGAGGTTACTTGTACAATTTATTAACCTTTTAGTCGTCAATCTCCTGAAGCATCTTCTTTATCTGAACCATGCGGTCACGCAGCTTTGCTGCCTCCTCGAAGTTTAACTCTGCAGCCGCCTGATGCATCTTTTTGGTCAGCTCCTTGGAAAGCTTTTCAAGCTCCTTGGCATCCATGGACTCCGGATCTTTCTTAAAGTCCTTCTCATCTTCAATCGCAGCCTTTGAAATGGCAATGAGATCCCGGACGGATTTTTTTATGGTAGTTGGAGTAATTCCATGTTCTTCATTATACTGCTGCTGAATTGCCCTTCTTCGGTTGGTCTCTTCAATTGCCACACGCATGGAATCTGTAATGTGGTCCGCATACATGATAACATGGCCTTCTGAGTTTCTGGCCGCACGTCCTACGGTCTGAATGAGTGAGGTTTCCGAGCGAAGGAATCCCTCCTTATCCGCATCAAGAATGGCAACCAAAGTGATTTCCGGAATATCGAGTCCCTCTCTTAGAAGGTTGATACCAACCAGAACATCGAACACATCAAGACGCATATCCCGAATGATTTCCGAACGCTCTAAGGTATCAATATCCGAGTGAAGGTACTTTATCCGAATGCCTATTTCCCTCATATAATCGGTTAAGTCTTCTGCCATACGCTTGGTCAGCGTGGTAATGAGTATCTTGTTCTTCTTTGCAATTTCCTTGTTGACCTCAGATACAAGATCATCGATCTGGCCTTCCACCGGTCTTACATCAATTTCCGGATCCAAAAGCCCGGTAGGACGTATAATCTGCTCCACCCGCAATAATTCATGCTCTGCCTCATAAACAGATGGGGTCGCCGAAACAAACAGCATCTGATTGATTTTTGATTCAAACTCAGGAAAATTAAGAGGACGGTTATCCAAAGCAGAAGGAAGCCGGAAGCCATAATTGACAAGAGTCGTCTTTCTGGACCGGTCACCTGCATACATTCCTCTGACCTGCGGAAGTGTAATATGGGATTCATCAATCATAATCAAAAAATCATCAGAGAAATAGTCAATCAGGGTACAGGGCGGCTCTCCCTCCTGGCTTCCCGTCAAATGTCTGGAATAGTTCTCAATTCCAGAACAGAAACCAGTTTCCTTCATCATCTCCACATCAAAATTGGTCCGTTCCGAAATTCTCTGAGCTTCTAATAACTTGTCCTCACTTTTAAAATGAGAGACCTGCTCCTTAAGCTCTAAAAGAATCGCTTCCGCAGCACGCTCCATCTTGTCCCTGGAAACTACATAATGAGAGGCAGGGAAAATAGCGATATGACCAAGCTCTGCCCGAATCTCACCCGTAAGAGTATCAATTTCCGTGATTCTCTCCACTTCGTCTCCGAAAAATTCTATACGGTATGCTTCACTTCCTGAATAAGCTGGGAAAACCTCCAAAACATCTCCCCTCACCCGGAACGTACCACGCCTGAAATCCATATCATTCCTGTCATATTGGATTTCAATCAGCTTATGAATTACCTCATCCCGATCCCTTATCATCCCAGGTCTTAAAGAAATAACCATCTCCTTATAATCAATGGGGCTTCCAAGACCATAAATGCAGGATACAGAAGCAACAATAATTACATCCTCCCGCTCAGAAAGAGCCGCTGTTGCGGAATGGCGCAGTTTATCAATCTCATCGTTAATGGCAGAATCCTTTTCGATGTAAGTATCTGTAGAAGGAACATAAGCCTCCGGTTGATAATAATCATAATAAGATACAAAATACTCCACTGCATTTTCCGGGAAGAACTCCTTGAATTCTCCATACAGCTGAGCCGCCAGAGTCTTATTATGGGCAATAATCAGAGTTGGCTTCTGTATTCTTTGAATGACATTGGCCATGGTAAATGTCTTACCGGAGCCGGTAACACCAAGCAATGTCTGAAACTGATTGCCTTCCTCAAATCCTTTTACCAGCTTTTCAATGGCCTGCGGCTGGTCACCAGTAGGGGCATATTCTGAATGTAGTTTAAACTCCATAATGTTTCACCTCCAAAATCTCTTAATGCCAATTATATCATAGCCATAACAAAATGTATAGGCGAAAAGAACATCAGTTCTTTATAGAAATATTTCCATATATCTTTCAGAATCTCCCAGTCCTGATACAAATATTCCATTCTTTCATTTGGATTGCAATTCATACCGGTTTGATATATGATACTATTCATATAGATTAACAGCAGGAGGACTTTTTATGTACAGCTTTAATAACGATTACAGCGAAGGCGCACACCCAAAGATACTGGAAGCCATGATCCAGGCTAACTTAATCCAGAATGGAGGATATGGCCTTGATGAGCACTGCAGCCATGCCAGAGAACTCATCCGTAAGGAAATTGGCCAAATAGATAGTGACATTCATTTTATCACAGGTGGTACCCAGACCAACTTAATAACCATTGCTGCGGCTCTCCGCCCCTGGCAGGCTGTGATTTCAACAGATAAGGGACACATCAATGTTCATGAAACCGGCGCCATTGAAGCCACAGGACATAAGGTCATTGCCATGCCAAGTAACGATGGCAAGCTGACACCCGCTGATATTTTAAAAGCACTGGAGGACCATACCACAGAACATATGGTACAACCTAAAATGGTCTACATCTCAAACTCTACAGAAATAGGAACTCAATACACCAAAGCTGAATTAGAGTCCCTTCATCATATCTGCCGCCAGAAAAATTTATATCTGTTCCTTGACGGTGCACGCTTAGGCTCTGCCCTGACAAGCCCAATCAACGACGTAACACTTTCCGATATCGCAAAACTTACCGATGCATTTTATATCGGAGGAACCAAAAATGGCGCCCTCTTTGGGGAAGCCCTCATTATCCTTAATAAAGATTTAAAGCAGGACTTGCGTTTCCTTATAAAACAGCGCGGCGCAATGATGGCAAAAGGCTGGCTTCTTGGAATCCAGTTTGAAGAGCTGTTTCAAAATAACCTTTTCTTTGACCTGGCTGCACATGCCAATGAGATGGCAACCCTGCTTCGAGACGGTATTTCTTCCTGTGGTTTCTCCTTTTATTCAGACTCCACGACCAACCAGCTCTTTCCCATTTTTCCTGATAAATTGATTGAAAAGCTTGAAAGAGATTTTCTATTTTCCATTCAGGAACGCTTTGATGATAACCACTCTGCCATCCGCCTGGTGACTTCATGGGCAACGAAAGAAGAGGCCTGCAGAGAATTTATCAAGACACTAAAAGCCAATATCCAGGAATAATCCCTTCCTGCAGGACACAAAAGCCTCCTGAACGCCGGTGCTGCACCGACCCAGGAGGCTTATTTTACACATTATATTTCATTTTACATATTTAATTTCACTTATATCGAGTCTTATTTCAGCGCTTTAATGGCTTCCATAAGCTGGTTATCTTCCTCATGCTCAATTTTAATCTTGGTCTTTAACTCTTCCTTTAATTCCACAGGTACATCAGGCTCTAATCCCTTTTTGTGAAGATCAAAACCATTGGGTGTATAATAGTGAGCTACTGTCATCTTAATGGCAGTTCCTTTATCCAGCGGGAATAATGTCTGTACAATTCCCTTACCAAATGTCTTGGTTCCCACCAGTTTGGCTCTTCCGTAATCCTTTAATGCACCGGAAAATACCTCAGAAGCACTGGCTGACTGACCATTGACTAAAACAGCCATTGGTACATCGATCTGGTGGCCGTCCTTGGCATAATACTGCTCGCCCTTGCCATTTTTATCTGCCATATAAACAAGAAGCGTCTTATCCTTTTTCTTTCTTACAAGGTTTGGATCTCCCTTAATATCCAGGTTGTCAGGAAGAATATAATCCAGCATGGAAACTACGGAGTCCACAATTCCTCCCGGATTATTTCTTAAGTCCACCACCAGCTTTTTCATTCCCTGTTTTTCTAAGTCATCTATGGCACCCTTGAACTGGTCTGCTGTCACTGAATCGAACTGGCTTACGGAAATATATCCTACTTTATCTGCAAGCATCTCATGCTCTACCGTAGGAACTGTAATCTGACGGCGCTCCATGGTCATATCAATATATTTCCCTGTATCTTTACGGAGAACGGTAATGGTGACCGGTGTTCCTTCTTCCCCTTTAATGTGATCCTTGACTACAAGCTCTAAATCCATGCCTGTAACTTCCTGATCTCCCACCTTATAAAGAAGATCTCCCGGCAAAATACCTGCCTGGGCGCCTGGAGTTCCTTCAAATACCTTGGTTATGGTGATGATGCCAGTTTCAGCACTCTGACTGACCATGACTCCAATTCCACAATATTCTCCGGACGTATCCTCCTTCAGCTTATTATATTCGTCAGCGGTGTAATAAACCGTATAAGGATCGCCAAGTCCACTTAACATCCCCTTATAGATCCAGTCTTCCACATCACTGGTGTCTTCGTCAAATAGATAATATTTGTCTATTACCGCCTGAATCGTCTGTATCTTGGAAGTAATTTGATTTAAGTCTAAGTTTCCCTGCTGATTTTCTGCCTGGGCTGATTCCGCAGTCTGTCCATTTCCATCAATTGCGGCTTTCCCAATCAAAAATATTCCCAGGGACATTCCCACAATCACGAGGCCTGCTAATGCAGTTAACAGCGCCCCGACCAGGGCACCCTTCCAAAATTTATTTTTACTCTCCACTGTCATTCTCCTATCTAGCTCCTTATGGGCTAACGTATTTCGCCGGATTTACATAGCTTCCATCTACCCTGATTCCAAAATGGAGGTGAGGACCGGTAGAATATCCGGTAGAACCCACTTTTGCAATTACCTGCCCCTGAGATACCTCCTGCCCTGCGGACACCAAAAGCTCCGAACAGTGCATATAGACGGTATAAACACCGCCGCCATGATGTATCATGATATAGTTGCCGGCAGAATAACTGTATGTAGATATGGTAACTGTACCAGACGCCGCCGCTACGATGCCGCTTCCCGTGGGTGAGCTCACATCAATTCCCTTATGATTGGTAGATGCACCCTCTGTCGGGGAATCTCTGTCACCAAAGCCAGAAGTAATCTTACTTGAAGAAGGGCAGGGCCATATAAACTTAATATTCCCGATCGCAACCGTATTATACGTTTTTCCTGCTTTCTGGGCTGCTTTACGCGCTTCTTCTTCCTTTTTACGGATCTCCGCCTCCATAGCTTCAATGCGCTTTTCCTGTTCAGCGATATCCTGGTTGAGCTCTTTTAAACTATTTCTGCCGTCATTGATCTTATTTTGGTAAACGGCAAGGTCAGCATTTTTCTTACTGATGAGGCTTTCTACCTCCTGCTGTTTTTTGCTGGTTGCTGCCTCAAAGGCGGCCAGCTCCTCCCGCTCTGCCAAAAGTACCTGTTCCCGCTGCTCTACCTCTTCTTTCGATCTTTTGTAGTTCTCCAGCATTCTCCTATCATATGCGACAATGCTGCTGATATATTCCGCCCGGTTAAAAAGCTGGGTGAGATCGCCAGACTTAAATAATAAGTCAATATAGCTTGTCTCACCCTTTTCATACATATATTGAATTCTCAGCTTCATATCCTCATATTGGCGAGAGACCGTGGTCTTTGCAGCCTCCAGTTCCTCACTGGCTGCTTTTATCTCTTCTTCCTTTGCACTCATCTGGGACTGCAGTGCATTTACCTGTTTATTTAATGAATCAAGACTGGTATCAAGGGTCTTTATATAGTTTGCAGCATCCTGCTCTAACCCTTCCAGTTCCTTTAAGGTTGTTTCTATTTCCTTCTTTTCTTCTTCTAAAGAAGAGGCCTTTTTCTTTGCCTCATCCATTTCAGTTTTAGTCGCATAAGAAGGAAATATGCATGATACTGCCATCAAACTGCATAGTCCTGCTGCAAACAGCCTCTTTTTTAAATTCATGGGCATATCCCCTTATACTTTTAAATGCTTTCTAATGGTAAAGAAGCTTACAAAGAAACCAATTCCCAGTCCCAAAGAAAGGGCAGTTACCGCCATGTACGGGAAAATGGCCTCCACCGGGAGAAACTGAAACAGTCCCGATAAAATGCTGAACTTTGTAACAACATACTCAACCGTGGAACGGTATAGAAAATAAATGGCAATGAGAGGAATGGAGGCTCCAATCAGGCCTATAATAACACCTTCCACTACAAAGGGGGCCCGTATCATATAATCCGTGGCTCCAATGAGCTTCATGATGTGATTTTCATTCTTACGGAAGGCAGCAGCCACAGATATGGTATTGCTGATTAGGAAAATAGCTACTGCAAGTAAAATGCCGATTATCAGCATGGAAAGCACTCCAATGACCTTATTTAAGCTGTTCATGCCTTCTGCAGCCGTTCTGGAGTAATTGACTTTTCTGACTCCTTCAATTCCATTTAACCAGTCCACGACTTTATCCTGATCCACCAAATCTTTTAAGTATACGGTATAGGAGGATGAATTGGCCAGTGGATTATCTTCTTCAAACCCTTCTGCCAGATCCTGCATATCACCAAAATACGCTTGCTTTGCTTCTTCCCAGGCTTCCTCTGCGGAAATGAACTTCACTTCCTTTACTTCTTCCCTGGCTTTAATCTGATTTCCAATTGCCGTTATCTTATTCTTATCAAGTCCGGCTTCAAAAAATACGGTAATTCCAACGGTGCCTTCTGTATTCTTAATGACATGCTGAACATTTATCACAATGGAAAAAAACAGGCAGAAAAGAAAAATGCATGCGGATACCGTAGCAATAGAGGCAAGGGAAAACAAGATGTTCCTGCATATATTAATAACGCCCTGCTTTAAGCAGTACCAAAATGTACTAATTCTCATATGTATAACCGCCTTTTTTCTCATCACTAATGATGGCTCCACGATCCATCACAATCACTCGCTTCTTCATCCGGTCTACGATCTCCTGGCTATGAGTTACTACGATTACAGTAGTTCCCTGCTTGTTGATCTCGTTTAGAAGCTTCATGATCTCCATGGAATTGTGCCCATCTAAATTTCCAGTGGGTTCATCTGCAAGAAGAATTTCCGGTCGGTTAATCAGAGCCCTGGCAATGGCAACACGCTGCTGCTCACCACCGGACAACTGCTGAGGAAAAAATTTGTATTTTGACGATAAGCCTACCATCTTTAACATGGCTGGGACAGACTCTTTGATGCTTTTTGTGGATGCGCCAATGACTCTTTGGGCAAAAGCAACGTTTTCATAAACATTACGGTCTTTTAAAAGACGGAAGTCCTGAAAGACCATGCCTAGCTTTCGTCTGTATCTTGGAATAAATTTTCTTGGCATCTTGCCTAAATTCATATCATTTACTATTATCTTGCCGGAGGTTGGTTCCACTTCTTTTAACAGCATTTTTAGAAGAGTTGATTTACCTGATCCGCTGCGGCCGATGATGAAAACAAATTCTCCATCTTCCACATTGATGCTGACATTGCGAAGGGCTTTGTTACCGGCTTCATATGTTTTACTTACATTCCATAATTCTATCATTTCAGTCCTCTAAGTCTTTGTGCTTACGTACTTTTTGCATGGAAGGATTGGTGCTTGTAGTG
The DNA here is from genome assembly GCF_000687555.1 of [Clostridium] aerotolerans DSM 5434. GTDB lineage: Bacteria > Bacillota > Clostridia > Lachnospirales > Lachnospiraceae > Lacrimispora > Lacrimispora aerotolerans. Next base: position 446,515 of record NZ_JHWJ01000002.1, read on the forward strand.
CTTTGGCTTGTGGTGGAACTTCTACTTTTATACTAGCGGAGTTTTTGTGTGTTTCCCTCTAACCCGCAGTGAAACTTCGATTCCGCTTCGCTTCATCTCAGTTTACGGGCTTCGCCCTATGAAAAGAGACAGCAAATCATCTGCTTTTACGCTAGCGTAACGCAGCTGTTTTGCTGCCTCTTTTCGCACTGCTCATGGCTGGCGTTAATAGTCTTGGTTCTCCATATACTTCATGTATTTTACTACCATTAATGCAATCTTAAATGTAATCGCATCCTCAAACACCCGAAGATCCAACCCTGTACTCTTTTGAAGCTTATCCAAACGATATACCAAAGTATTTCTATGAATATAAAGCTGTCTGGATGTCTCTGATACGTTTAGACTATTCTCAAAGAATTTGTTAATCGTTGTTAAAGTCTCTTCGTCAAAATCATCTGGTGATTTGCCGTCGAAGATTTCTCTGATAAACATACGGCATAATGGAAGTGGGAGCTGATAAATCAGACGGCCAATGCCAAGCTTGCTGTAAGCAACCACGTTCTTATTGCTATAGAAGATCTTGCCAACATCCATAGCCATCTTAGCTTCCTTATAAGATCTGGAAACTTCTTTGATTTCGCTGACGATGGTACCAAAGGCAACGTGAACCTGGGTCATGGCTTCTGTGTTGAGCATGTCCAGGATGGTATTCGCTGTCTTTTCTAAATCCTCATATGTCTCGCCTTCTTTTACTTCTTTTACGAGAATAATGTTCTTCTCATCTACAGCAGTAACAAAATCCTTTGTTTTAGCCGCAAATAAATTGCGCACAGTTTCAAGTGCATTTACATCCTTTTCATGCTGGGTCTCAATAATAAATACGACCCTTTTGATATTTGTTTCAATGTGCAGTTTCTTTGCACGGTTATAAATATCCACCAAAAGGAGGTTATCAAGAAGTAAATTTTTGATGAAATTATCTTTATCGAAACGTTCTTTATATGCAACCAAAAGGCTCTGAATCTGAAACGTAGCCAGTTTGCCGACCATATATACATCATCGCTTCCTCCTTTTGCAAGAAGGATGTATTCTAATTGGTGTTCATCGAACACTTTAAAAAACTGGTATCCCTGGATTACCTGGCTGTCGGCCGGAGAATCCACGAAAGCCAGGATTGAACTTTCATAATCTTCCGCATCAGGAAATGTGGTAGCCAATACCTTTCCTTCTGTATCACAAATACACAGATCAATTCTTGTAATTCCTTTTAATCCTTCAATGGTCGTTTGAAGTATTTGATTCGAAATCATGGCATATTCTCCTTTTTCGTAAATTTACCTTATTCTATATTAAAGCAAAAAGAAAAAAAAAGCAAGCGAGTATCATACCCGCCTGCTGAATTTTTCATATAATTTAGTTTAAAACAATAAGTTCTGTATCCTTATCAAATACATGTACCTTGGATAAATCAAGTGCAAGCTTAATTGTATCGCCAGGTCTAGCAGTTGTACGAGGATTTACTCTTGCTGTAAAGCTTGCATCATCAACATCAAAGTATAAGTAAACTTCTGCACCTAAGAGCTCATAAACTCTGATGGTCGCGTCAATGATACTGCTTGGAGAAGATGCAAGGAATGCTTCCTCATCGTGTAAATCTTCTGGACGGATTCCTAAAACTACAGTTTTTCCAACATAGCCTGCTGCCTCTAACTTTTTAGCCTTTGCTTCTGGAAGAGCAATTGTATTGCCGCCAAAAGTAAGTGTTACATCGCTGCCGCTTTTAGCAACAGTAGCATCGATTAAGTTCATCTGAGGAGCTCCGATAAATCCAGCAACGAACTTATTGCCTGGCTTGTCGTATAAGTTCTGAGGAGAGTCAACCTGCTGGATAACGCCATCCTTCATAACTACGATTCTGGTACCAAGAGTCATAGCCTCTGTCTGATCATGTGTTACATAAACCATAGTTGCCTGAAGTCTCTGATGTAACTTGGAGATCTCAATACGCATCTGGCCTCTCAGCTTAGCATCAAGGTTTGACAGGGGCTCATCCATTAAGAATACTTTAGGATTACGTACGATGGCACGTCCCATGGCAACACGCTGTCTCTGTCCACCGGATAAAGCCTTTGGCTTACGGTCTAACAGATGCTCAAGGTCAAGAATTCTTGCAGCTTCATGAACCTGCTTTTCAATCTCATCCTTTGGAGTTTTTCTAAGCTTAAGACCAAACGCCATGTTATCGTATACAGTCATATGCGGATAAAGAGCATAGTTCTGGAATACCATTGCGATATCTCTGTCCTTTGGCTCAACATCATTCATCAATTTTCCGTCAATGTAAAGTTCACCGGAAGAAATGTCTTCCAGACCTGCGATCATACGAAGGGTTGTGGACTTACCACATCCGGATGGTCCTACGAAAATAACGAATTCTCTATCTGCGATTTCCAGATTAAAATCCTTAACTGCCTCAAATCCATTCGGATATCTTTTGACAATGTTTTTCAATGATAAACTAGCCATCTTACTAATCCTCCTAAAAATATAATGTAAACCACTTGTAATAGCCAAAAGCCCCCACAGCTCTGGCTCATGTTTCTTAAAATAATCATACATGAATTGAATTTTATTTACCATATTGTTATTTACCAAAAAGGATTTAGGGCTTTTGGCTAATTTGTATAACATACAAAAAAATTGACTGAAACGTCAAAATAACAAAAGAATGGCCTGGCTTTTTCTGTCTATATTCGATAGCAACCGCTTATTTTTCATGATATTTAGTAATAAAGTACAAGGCGGAGTCGCAATTATCGACTCCGCCTTGTGTAATTTTTTGTCATTTTATCGTTTTCTAACAAGAACGTTTAACCACTTAACGTCAGAATGTCCAGTACGGATATCCTCGGTTTCCCAGATCTTAACAATTTCAAATCGACCGTTATCCCTTAGAAGCTCAGTGATAGAATCAGCCGTATAATCGGTAAAATACCGTTTTCCCCGAAACCCCTCAAAATCTCCAAGCTTATATGACATATAAAGGATTCCCCTGTCATTTAAGGCCCTTGCTATCTTTGTAAGAATGTCAGACAGTTCCTTCTTTGGAGTATGAAGTAATGATGCGCATGCCCAGATACCATCGAAAACGTTGTCAAAATCCATTTCCTCAAATGTCATCTTAAGCACTTCCAGACCAGTGTGGATCTCTGCCAGCTTGCACATCTCTTCCGATGCATCAAGCGGAGTTACGTCATATCCAAGGTCGTAGAAGGTCAGGCTGTCTCTGCCTGATCCGCAGCCTAAATCCAGAATAGTATCCCCCTCCTCGAGAAGATCAGTGAATTCCTTCATGATCTTTGACATATCCTGATTTACAGTTTCCTCAAATTCCTTTGCCGCATACTTATTATAATAGTCTATCGAGTCCAAAATAATCCTCCTGTTATCCGCTTACCCGCTATTTAATCTTATCGATTTTGCTATCTGTTATGTTAACTTTTCCTTCTTTTAAAAGATGGCCGATGGCACGCTTAAATGCATTCTTGCTCATGGAAAATTCCCTTTTAATTATCTCAGGATCTGCCTTATCTGTAAATGGCAGACTTCCCTGAAACTGAGTCTCTATGATTTCATACACACGGGCAGCATCCTGATCCATCTGAATATAAGCTTTCTGTCTTGGACTTAGATCCAGCTTTCCGTCCTCCCGCACCTTCATTACCCGGGCGGTAACACGATCACCTTCCTTGTAAGTTTCAAATAATTCCTTTTGTGGGATCAGACCGTAATACTGATTGTCAACGGCTACAAACGCACCGAGAGTGTCACTTATTTCATAGATGATGCCAGTAACCTGATCGTCCTTTTTATAAGGCGACTGATTGCTCATGTAGGAATATACCCGCATAGTTGCAGCCAGACGTTTGCTCTTGTCAATGTAAAGGGCTACCAGCACCTGCTCACCCTGGCAAACCTTATATGTCTGTTCCTTAAAGGGCAGAAGAAGATCCTTTTCAAGCCCCATATCCAGAAATGCACCGATCTTTCCAACCTCTTTTACATTAAGTACGGCAGTTTCCCCTACCTTAAGCTTTGGCTCAGCTGTGGTAGCAATAAGCCGGTCCTCAGAATCCTTATAGATAAAAACGTGGATTCTGTCACCAGGAGAAGTATCTTCCGGAACCTGCTTCTTAGGAAGAAGGACAGAGGCCTCACCTGAGCCATCTTCTCCAAGATATACACCGAATTCCTTGACCCTCTGTACTACCAGGGTCTGCATCTTTCCTAATTCTATCATCTTATTTCCTCTCTGTTTTTCCCTGCAGCCAAATGACCGCAAAGGCGTTCCCCTCTCCATCACACAAAGAAACCGTATAACCTTCCTCTGTCCGGCTGATGCGGGGATAAATAGCATCACCAAAGACTGCCGCTTTTTTATATTCCACCCTCAGTTCCGTAACCTCCATATCATCCGGAAGCACTTCCCTGGCAATCTCTACATATTTTGCATTGTTCACATGATGATTGGTATCAATATGATGCTTGCTTACAGTCACAGGATCCAGTGCCTTGTATTCCTCCGGCAGTTCAATCCTTCTTGGAGCATAATCCATGGCAAGCTTCTCTTCCCAGCCATCTCCATACCCCTTGATGTCATCAGGCTCAATCTTCACTGGCCTGCCCTTTTGCGTATCAAAGAGAAACCAAACGGAATTGGCCCTCACCAGATAGTTTCCGTTCTTATCACTAATGGTAAAATTCCGGTATCCGTAAAAGCCTTTAAAATCATAAGGCCAGGTGCTGATTACGATCTCTTCCCCGAGAACCGGATAGCGGTCCACAACAATCTGCCAGGAAGAAAGCCACCACGCTTTGTGACGGTTTATCAGGTAAGAGAGACCTAATCCGTTATCCTCAGACTGAAATGTGGAACAATCCTGAAGATAGTTCATAATACCAGTCAATGTCAGTTTTCCATATTCATCTGTCTCACTGTAACGGACTCTGCTGCCGAAATAATACATCTTACACCTCTCACCAAAATTATATAACATTATAATGCATTTTTATGTTCTTGTCCAGACAAACCAAAAACATCCTACTTATATATGCAAAAAACGGAACCTATCCAGGTTCCGTTTACTAACTGGGCTACAAGGATTCGAACCTTGAAAATGACGGAGTCAGAGTCCGTTGCCTTACCATTTGGCGATAGCCCATCACTACAACGAGATTCATTATACATGAAACTACAAAATGTGTCAAGTATTTTTCCCAAAATTTTCTATTGTGCCGAATTTTGCGAAAAAATAGCTCCGATTCTCTAAAATCTTAGAAAACCAAAGCTTCCTATAAAACTGGGCTACAAGGATTCGAACCTTGAAAATGACGGAGTCAGAGTCCGTTGCCTTACCATTTGGCGATAGCCCATTAACACAACGAGTGTATTATACTACCAATTTTATCTTTGGTCAAGCACTAATTATAGTTTTTTCCGAATAAAGAAAATACCGCCTCTCAGTGAGCGGTTTCCTTTTGGGATGTCTGTTCCTGAGAGACGTTTTTCTCGGTGCTATGTTCTGTTTTCTCTGTCTCAGCAGGTGTCGTACTGGCTGGAACCGTTGTCTCCGCCTGGGTGGTTTCCTCTGATTCAGAATCTTCACTACCAATAACCGGGGTTTCAAAAACTCCTTTCACTGTAACCTGCTTACCAATTTTCGGTGATATGCCCCCAAGGATAAAGGTATATTCCTTCCCCTGAGGAAGATCGGTAACTTCTATTTCACAGGATTCCGAACCCGTATCGGAAAACTTGGCAGAATACGTAATACCGTCCTCATCTTTCACAGAAACTGTGGGGTTTTTCCACTTAACCTTTGTTTTAAAATAAACCGAGACTACACCTTCATCGTAATCCACATAATCAATCTTAATTTTCTCACCGCTAACATTATCCTGATCAGATGTTGTTTCTTCTGAGGAAGAAGATGGTGAGGCTGAAGTAGTCTGAGCCTGTGATGGATCCTTATGTGCTGTCGTCTGGCTTTCTGTCTCCGAAGATGTCTGAACAGCAGAAGTTTCCTGATCTGTAACTGATTCCGCTGTAGGGTCAGTTACCGTGGGGGCCGTAGTGGCTTTCGTTGTTGTATCTGTCTCTTCCTCCGTTACATCGGTCTTTCCACCTACTGCATAAGACCGTTCCGTAATCACCTTTGCAATCTGCTCCATATTAAGGGAGGCAAAATTCTTTATGTCATCTAAGGTCAGGGAGGGATTTTGATCCATCAGTTCCTTTAAAAAGTAGGCCTTTCCATAAGAAATTCCGTACTCCGATGCAAACCCTTTTACCTGTTCCTCATCAATCACCTGCTGGTCATATACAACAGCTTCTAACTGTTTTTCCTTTAATGCCGTCTTAATATCACTCACAACGGTTGACCGGAGATTCTTTGCTTTTTTTACACTGTCATTGGCAACAGTAACTAAAATAGCATTATCGGAATCCGTTAGATAACCATTGGTGACCAAGGCTCCGATCACTGCATTAACTGCCACATTTAAATCCACGCCCTTTAGATCCATCTGCTCCATGATATTTTTAGCATCTTCATTCAGAGCTTTGGCAGACAGTACCTTATTTCTTTGATTCACGGACAATTCAACGCTTGGATTTACATCAATTCCAATGACAGAGTCAACTCTCCCGTTTTGGTACGTATAGGTACCTCCGGCAAGAGCAATCATGCAAAAACAGGCAGCTATCAAAGAGGCAATTACCCTACGCCGAATCATGAAAACAGACCTTTTATGTATTTCAATCGCTTCCTGTGGGGTACTTAAATCAATGCGGTCTAGAACATCAGGTACCATATCCCGGGCAGCAGTGGTTATGCAGGCTTCGATTTGTTTTTTATTCATTTGTCTCTGATCTGACTGTTTCATATCAAAGCCTACTCCTCTCTTAAATAATTTTCTAACTTTTTCATGGCACGGTTATATCTGGAAAGCGCAGTTGCCAAAGGAATATTCAGACTGGCAGCAATCTCTCTGTGCTTCATACCGCCCGAAGTATGAAGCAGAACAATCTCCCGCTCCTCCTCTTTTAAGATCTGAAGAGCCGCAAGAAGTACCATCTTGTCTGCTGCCATCTCAATTTCCTTACAAACCTCTCCTGCTTCCAGACCCATTAAATCATCTATTGTAACATCCGAATCATGTTTCTGTTCCCGAAACTTCATATAACATAGATTCCGTGCAATTGTAAACATCCAGGCCAACGGCTTCCCCTGAGATTTATAGCTTTTTGCAGAGGTCCAGATCTTTAAGTAAGACTCCTGCATAATCTCTTCTGCATCCTGGGGATTCTTTACAATGGACAGTATAAAACTGTACATCGTACGGTCCGTATTCTGATATAGCTGTCGAAAGGCTTCCTGGTCACCATCTGCGACTTTATTAAGAAGCTTTTCATCGCTCAAACGGCCGTAATCTTCCGGCCGGTCAAGGCTCATCAATCCCATAAATAGCATGGTTTGGATTTCCTTTCTACTAAGTTAATGCGGAATACTGTCATCTTATTGCATAAAATGGAAAATTATTTATTACCTTATTTTTCCACTGCGAAGCCACTTTCTTCTGTCATGACCAGACAGCATCGATTATCAGTTTCAGTCACTTTTTTTATGATTTCTTCCTTTAACCGCTCTCGTTTCTTTTTATCATATTCCCTGGGAAATACCAGATCAAAGATCAGATTGATCTGTTCCTGCCCATCGATCAACCGAAAATCGTGAAATGATATCCTGGGATCCACACCGTGAATTACATTTTCAACCATGCTCCCAAATTCCATCACTCTGGAATTTTTTGTTTCCACCGGGTCCATGTGGATAACCAGAAAAATACCGAACTTTTTTAAAGCTTCCCGTTCAATCCTGTCCACGACCTCATGAGAGATTTCCACATTTACATCATTAGGTACCTCTGCATGGATAGAAGCCATACTCCTGGTAGGCCCATAATTGTGTACAATTAAATCATGGCTTCCTATAATCCCTTCATAGCTTTCCACAAATTCTGTAATTTCCAGATAAAGCTTTGGATCAATGGGTTCACCAATCAGGGGAGTAAGTGTTTCTTTTGCAATCTTTACACCAGCCAGCATAACAGCTACTGACACAATAAGTCCAACAATTCCGTCAATATTAAGACCCCAAATACCATAAACAGCAACCGATAATATCGTAGCCGAGGTAGTGACCACATCCCCCAGAGAGTCCGCAGCCGTGGCCTTCATGACAGAGGACTGGATTCTTTCTCCAAGCTTGCGGTTAAAAAATCCAAGCCACAGCTTTACAAAGACAGAAAGGATCAAAATAACAACCGTCACGGCCTGAAAGGACATCTCCTCCGGGTTCATTACCTTCCCAAACGAAGTTTTAAAGAGAGAAAAACCTACTTGAATGACCAGGAACGCTACAATAAATGCTGCAATATACTCCACCCTTCCATGACCAAAGGGGTGATCTTCATCCGCCGGCTTGCCAGCCATTCTGACTCCCACAAATCCAATAATGGAAGAAGCCGCATCCGATAAGTTATTAAACGCATCAGCCATAACCGAAATACTGTTTACCAAAAGCCCGGCAAATATTTTAGCAACAAACAGGAGAATGTTACACAAAATCCCTACCACACTTACCATAACACCATAACTGGTACGTACCTGGACGTCTTTCGTATTTTTGTAGTTCTTTACAAAAGTCCTTACTAAAAATTCAGTCATGCTTCTCCCTTCTGACCTTACTCTAATCTTTATAAATGACCTTTTCTAAAAACAAACCTTCCGCAGGCGCTGTAACCCCTGCCGCACTGCGGTCCATTGCCTCTAATATTCCTTTCATCTCTTTGGGACTTCTCTTACCTTCTCCAACTTCTATCAGAGTGCCCATAAGTATACGAACCATATGATGCAAAAAGCCATTGCCGGTATAGTGTATAAAAAGCCTGCTTCCTTCTTCCTCAAATTCAATCGCTTTCAATATCCTGACAGTAGACTTTTTCATCTTTTTATTGGAACAAAAGCTCTTAAAGTCATGCTCTCCGAGAAAATGCCGGGAAGCCTCTTTCATTGCATTCACATCAAGAGGTTTACCAAAACCGTAAATATATTTACGTTCAAATACCTGCTTTCTTTCCCCCGTCTCGATCCGGTAAAGATAAGTCTTTTCCTCCGCGTTCAAACGGCTGTGAAACCGATCCTCTACTCGGTCCAGGTTAATCACCCTAATGTCTTCCGGAAGATACTGGTTAAGATAATCTTTCATTTCCCCCTCAGTCATCTTTGTATCCAGATGAAAATTCGCCGTCTGAGCCAGAGCATGAACCCCTGCATCTGTCCTTCCTGATCCGTGTATTTCAACCGCAACACCTGCCATCCGCTCCAGAATTCCTTCCAGCTTTCCCTGTATGGTACGGTCCGTATTTCCCTGCTTCTGCCAGCCATCATAACGGCTTCCATCATACTCCAGTACCATTCTATAATTTTTTAACATTCAATATCTCCGATCTTTTGTAAATGAGATAGATTCCCATCGTTACCAGGGTACCAAAAGCAACTCCTGCCGAGTCCAGCCAAACATCTGAGATCTGACCAGAGCGTCCTTCTACAAACAACTGAATGGTTTCATCAAAAAACGCCACGAGAAACCCTGATGCTGCATGGTAAGTCCAGCGTTTTTCTTCACTGAGCCCCTGAGCACCCAGACACCCAAAAAGCAGCATTCCAAGTATAGAGTATTCTGCAAAATGACCCATTTTACGTATCACATGCTCCGTAAGCCAATAGCCACTTAATTCAAAATAACGAAAACCACTTTGTATGAGATACAATAATCTGCCACTGTCTTTTGATGAAGTGTCAGCAATCTTCATGGAATTTGAAAAAATGAACAAAACATAAAGTCCAACGATCAATATCCATATATATTTTCTTTTCATTCGGACTTCCTCAAAATACCACTCTTCTCTATCCTATCTGCCGCTCTGCGAAGAGCTTCTTCATCCTGTACGAGGGCCATTCTTGCATATCCCTCTCCAGAAGGCCCAAACGCGCTTCCAGGAGTGACTAAAACACCAGCTTTCTCCATCAGTTCTGTAGCAAACTCCATGGAATCAGAAAACCCATCCGGTATTTTTGCCCACACGAACATGGTAGCTTTTGGCCGTTCCATCTTCCACCCTATGCGGTTAAAGCCATCACAAAGAACATCTCGACGCCTTTCATAGGCATTTCTGGTCTCTTTTACACAGGACTGATCTCCTGTGATGGCTGCAATTGCCGCCTGTTGGATTGGGAGAAACATTCCATAATCCATATTGGACTTTAAAGTCTTTAGTTTTTCCACTACCTCCTGATTTCCAACACAAAAACCAATGCGAGCTCCTGCCATCCCATACGTCTTTGACAGAGAATTAAATTCCACTCCAACCTCTTTCGCGCCCGGAAACTGCAAAAAGCTTCCGCAAGTTTTATCATCAAAAACAAGCTCACTATAAGCATTGTCATGCAAAACAATGATATTATATTTCTTTGCAAATGCAATCAGCTCCTCATAAAAAGAATCCGGAGCCATAGCAGTAGTCGGATTGTTGGGATAAGAAACTAACATGAATTTTGCTTTTTTTGCAACATCTTCTGGAATATCAGAAAAATCAATGATATAATCATTTTCTTTCTTCTGCGGCATATAAAAAAGGCTTGCTCCAGCTAACAATGGTCCGTCTGCAAAAATAGGATAGCAGGGATCCGGAACAAGGACGATATCTCCATCATCAATAACAGAAAATGCAATATGTGCCAGTCCTTCCTGAGAACCAAGAAGGGAACAGATTTCCAAATCAGGATCAAGATCTACGTGATATCTGTTTCTATACCAGACAGCCACAGCCTCTAAAAGCTCTTTCTGATCACGTATGGCATAGATATAATTTTCCGGCTTTGCAGCAGCCTCACATAAGGCTTGTCTGATATGGGCCGCGGGTGGGATATTGGGAGTTCCCACACCTAAATCAATTACCTCTTCTCCCTTTTCTTCCTTCTGCTGTTTCATCTCCAACAACTTGGAGAAAATTCCCTCTCCAAATTGATTCATTCTTTCTGAAAATTGCATTGGTCGTCTCACCTCTGTCTTTTCGTAATTTTCATAATGTAAGTTATTATATTACAAAGCCTGTTATAATACAAGGATACCCATTAAAAAAGTCCCCAAAAACGGCTTAAAACCGTATATTGGGGACACTTTTACCTATGGTCCTATGGTAACGGGCACACCTAAATTACAGTAGCTCCACAATACATCCATCACATCATTGTCCACTGCGACACAACCATGAGTATCCCCATCAGGAACCCTGCATCCATGGATCATAATCGCTCCTCCAAGAGGAGTATCCCAGGGCGGCTGTTCGCCTGCCTTATTGGCTCTGATAATCTCATCTCTTTGGGCCTCTGTAATAATACCGTCAGCATATCCTCTTTCCGCATCCTTTATTCCTGGATAAGAAAGTCCAAGGGAAAGATATGCCACACTTTTATCATTTCTGGTACAGACATAAAATTCACCGCTTGGAGTTCTCATATCTCCTTCTACCTTCTTATTCCCTTCTGCAGAAGAAGCTCCCATGGAAACGGGATACTCTTTAATAAGGACGCCATTCTGTTTTAAAGTCAATATCTTCAATCTTTTACTTACATATATAGTCACTCCATTGGTGGAACGAAGATTTCCTGCCCCTGGCCCTGCAGCCTGCTCTGCGAGTGTAGCACCACTAAAAGAAACCGTTGTCACCATAATAAGTACTCCCGCTATTAAGGCTCTGATTTTTCTCTTAAACCATTTCATTACTCTAATCCCTTCCTTTTTCTAACATTATATCATTTTTCTGGAAAATGATGGGTTACATTATTCTTACAATTTTCAGAATTCAGGAAAGAGACTTCAGATATTCCATTACCGTACCGTAGCAGCCTTCCAATCCAATCATACTGCTGTCAAGACACAAATGATAATTTTGTGCCTTCCCCCATTCACATCCAGTATAATACTGATAATATTCTTTTCGCTTCCGGTCCATATCCCGGATTCTCTGTTCCATTTCCTTAGGGTCTACTCCTGTATTTAAAGTATTAAGTCTTCGTATTCGTTCTTCTATTCCCGCATAAATATAAAGATTTACGCTATCTTCAAGCACTCTGTCCGCACAACGACCAACAATAATACATGGCCCCTGATCTGCCAGCTTCCTTATGATACTAGTCTGGGTAAGAAATACCTGATCCGACATTGGTATCTCATAATAATTTGAAAATGGAGTATAAATCTGCTGTTCAAGAGATTCCTTAATAACTGGTATTCTCTCATCATAGCGTAAAAGGCTTTCTTCTGTCATACCACATTCTTCTGCAGTCAGAGCTATAAGTTCCTTATCATAAAAAGGAATCTCCAGTCCTTTTGCCAGTAGTATTCCCAGTTCTCTCCCGCCGCTTCCAAACTCTCTGCTTATGGTTATTACCTTTTCCAACATATTATCTCCTCCTCTTTTGCCAAAGGGATTCAAAATCTCTCCTTACCCGAATTTTACCACATTTAAAAATTCCTGTATACCTTATTTCTATTAACTACATTTTGTTATTTCAACTTCATTTTCTTATTTCTTTCTCATTTTATTAATTCTATTGCATTATCCTTATTTCTGTTATTCTTGTTTCTATTATCCCTGCTTCCTTTATCACTGTTTCTGTTATTCCTGTTTCTATTATTCCTGTTTCTGTTATTCCTGTTTCTGTTATTCCTGTTTCTGTTATTCTTGTTTCTGTTATTCCTGTTTCTATCATCATTATTTCTTTTTCTGTTATCCCTATTTTTATTAATCCTATTTATGTTGACCTTATTTATATTAACCTTATTTCTGTTATCTCTATTTCTGTTATTTGTATTTCCGTTATCTCTACTTCTTCTATCTCAATATCTGTTATTTCCATTTGTTATTTCTATATCTGATATTTCTATCTGTTATCTCCATTACTATCTCTTATATTCTTATTTCGTTATCTCTATTTCTTTATTTATGATTCTCTCCAGTATTTAAAATATCATCGTTATAATCAAGTTATTATTTTCATATCTTGATTTTTGATTCTTCTTTCTATACATTATAAATCTTTTGCAACTCTTTCTTGATCTTTCAATGCTTTTTTCAATCCTCTTATATTCTTTTATTGATTCTTTCATACTTTTCTCTATGTTATGTTTTATCTCTTGCATTATTTTACTAATCAAAACATATGAATACACAAAAAAAACGGACCTCCATTTCTGGAAATCCGCCTTTATCTTTCGTATAAGAGCGCGAGACGGGACTCGAACCCGCGACCCCGACCTTGGCAAGGTCGTACTCCACCAACTGAGCCACTCGCGCTTACTCTCTTTTTTTTAGGCATATACCCTCAAAACCACACATTGTTATATATCTTCATCCGTTCTTTCCTCTTACCTAAACCAACCTGGTTAAGCCCTCGACCTATTAGTGACAGTCAGCTGCACATGTTGCCATGCTTCCACCTCTGCCCTATCTACCTCGTCGTCTTCAAGGGGTCTTACTCTTGCGATGGGATATCTCATCTTGAGGGGGGCTTCACGCTTAGATGCCTTCAGCGTTTATCCCTTCCCGACTTGGCTACTCTGCCATGGTGTTGATCACCAACAGATACACCAGAGGTCAGTCCATCCCGGTCCTCTCGTACTAAGGACAGCTCCTCTCAAATATCCTACG